>NZ_CP143637.1:4095000-5125303 GCF_036362765.1 Chryseobacterium sp. CP-77 | reverse complement strand
TTTTTAAGCCCCGATTATTCTTTGTTTGTACTGTGTTTAGAAGGAAGACAAAGGTCCAATTTTTTCTTTTCAAAAAAAAATATTGCAGGTATTGATTATTTAAAAATATATTTGTATGTATAATTTAACGCCTAAAATGATACACACAACACACTCAATACGAGTACGTTACGCAGAAACAGATCCAATGAAATACGTATACTACGGAAACTATGCAACGTACTTCGAAGTAGCGAGAGTTGAACTCTTCAGAAGCATAGGAATTTCATACGATGAAATTGAAAACCAAGGAATTTGGCTTCCCGTTTCGGACTACAAAATTAAATATATCCGCCCTGCTTTGTATGATCAAAAATTAGAAATCCATACTTATGTTAAAAAAATTCCGGGGGTAAGGATCGAATTTGAATATGAAATTTACAATGAAGAGCATATTAAAATAACAGAAGCTTCCACTACTCTATTCTTTCTGGATGCAAAAACCAATAAAGTGATCAGGTGTCCGGATTTTCTGATGGAACTGATTGAGAAAAACTGGAAGGTATAGGTTGCAGGTAGTAGGTTGCAGGAATTAGGGAGATACCCGACGAAATATTGGGTAGAGGTTTTATAAAGGTGACTGGTGAATTTTCAATAGAGTTAAAATATCTATGTCAAATTATCCGGTCACAAAATAAACCCGCAACTCGCAACCCGTAACTCGCAACTCGCAACTCGCAACTAAAAACATTACACTTTAAACTCTACACCCTCTCTGTTTATGAATTAATTCGCACCTTTGTACCATTATTTTAATCATCCCTTATATATTACACTATGAAGATTGCATTTTTGGGACCTCATGCCAGTTTTACCCAGCTTGCTACAGCACAGCTTTTCCCTGATGACGAAATAGTACCGCAAGCCAGCATTCTGGATTGTTTTAATGCCGTCGAAAACGGAGAGGTAGTAAAAGCAGTAGTACCTTTGGAAAACTCAATCGAAGGAACCGTATCGATGACGCTGGATTATTTATATAAGACTCCGTCTATTAAGATAGAAGCAGAAGCAGTAATGCCTATTGCGCATCATCTGATGATTCATCCGGAAAATTCTGTTGAGACTATTGAAAGAATATATTCTCACCCACAGGCTCTCGCACAGAGCTTCCATTTTCTGGACACTCATTACAAAGAGATTCCGAAACAGGATTTTTCTTCCACTGCAGCGGCCGCAAAATTTGTTTCCGAGAATCCGGAGACTCCTATTGCCGCCGTAGCCAATCAGTTTGCTGCCAATTTATATGGCTTAAAAATTGTGAACCGTAATATTCAGGATTTTGAACAAAACCATACCCGGTTTATCATTATTTCCAAAGAACAGAACAAATATCAAAATGATCAACTGGAAATACTGGGTGAGAAATCAGGAATGCTCATCACGCTTCCGGAAGATCATCCCGGAGGTTTACATCAGGTTCTATCGGTTTTTGCATGGAGAAAAATGAACCTTAGCAAAATAGAATCCAGAACCTTAAAAACAGGTTTGGGAAATTATTTCTTTTTTATCAATGTTGAAGGACCATGGAATGAAGTATTGCATGAAAACGCACTCAAAGAGCTCGAATCAATCAACGCTAATGTAGATTTTCTTGGGAATTATAAAGAATTCCTGTTGGAAAGCTAAGAAAACAAATAAATCTGTTCAAAAACACTGTCGTTACGGCAGTGTTTTTTTTTATTCAATTAAGAAATATCAAATTCAAAAAAACTTTTATGATAAATTATCTATGGATAACACCTTCTGTTTAAACCAATAAATAACCCACACAACAGGGAGAATTATATTTTAACAAAACACTGATAAACAATACATTAAATTAAAAATAAATATAATAAGTCGTAACCAAATTATGTCCAAATATTAACTAAAATATAAACATATGTTTAAATATATTACATCATAATAATGTTAATTTTAAAGATTTCACAATGTCGGGTATAATTTTTGTTGTATATTTGCTTAGCAACTAATTTAAAAATCTTGATCATGAAAACTAAACTTTACAGCTTAATGTTAGCATGTGCAGCGTTACCATTATTCTCACAGGTTGGTATCAATACAGCCAACCCATCTGCAACCCTAGATGTTAATGGAACCTTGAAAGTTCGTGATACCCCTGCAGCTACATCCCTACCCGGATATCAGATTTTAGGAATTAATCAGGGAACCACCCAGGTATTCTCAGTTGACCCGTCATTAATAACTGCAGCTGCCGGAACCAACACTTCCGTATATTCTGCGAAAAAAACAACTGGTATAACCCTTTTGAACTTAGGTGTTTTGCCTTCTGATTACCAGCCTGTCAGCTTTGTACAAGCCGACAGAACTATAGGAACCGCTGCGTTATTTACCAATGCTGATGGTTCTTATAATATTCCTTCTACCGGAGTATATGCGGTTGGATTTGCATTCAGATATGGTACAGGTTTACAGGCTTCCTTATTGTCTGGAGCACCTGGTATTGCTATCGCAAGAACGAGATCTGCAGTAACCACTTTGATAGACACTCGTCCATTCAGTGGAGTTAATCTTGCATTAGCAGTTAACTTAACACTTTCCGATTCCAGCATCAATTCTTTGTATTCATTCCAGGCGGGTGACAAAGTTTCTTTCGGACTTGTAGATTCCGGTGTTATCACGGCAGGATTATTAGGATCCAGTATTGCGTCATTCTACATTTACAAAGTATCAAACTAGTAAAACATATTGTTAGTTATCTATACCATTTAACCCATCGCTTATACCGCGATGGGTTAATTTTTAAATAACATTTGATACATTTCTTTATATTTGATAAAAACTAATGAAATGAATGAGTTTGTTGCAGTTATCATCTTTATCATTATCTTCGTCATTTTCAATAATCTGAACAGCAAAATCAGAAAATTGGAAAAGGAGATTTCAGATCTTCATAATAAGATCAACAAGACTACTCAGGCTCAGACAGAAGTAATTCATAAGACAACCTCAACAGAAAACAGTTTGATTCCGCAGCAAGAGGTACCTCAACAGGTTCAGCAGGAAGATATACCATACCGTGAAAAAAGTGAAGAAACCTCAACACCAGTTCAAAAAGACTGGCTTGCTCCTGTTTCTGATTTTTTAAAACAAAATGCACTTACCATTATCGGAATTTTTACCCTTGTTCTCGGAATTGGTTATTTTGTAAAATATGCCATTGATAAAAACTGGATCGGCGAAGCAGCAAGAGCGGGAATCGGTTTTTGTACCGGAGCAGGAATCATCATCACCGGGCATTTTCTCAGAAAAAATTATCAGGCTTTTTCTTCCATCATTACAGGAGGCGGTGTTGCTGTTCTGTATTTCACAGCAACCATTGCCTTTCGTGAATATCATCTGTTTACCCAAAATACTGCTTTTATTATAACGGCACTGATTACCGCAGCCTCTATCATCCTGTCCTATTACTATAAAAGTGAAGTATTGATTATCTTTTCACTGATAGGAGGTTTTGCAGCTCCTTTCATGATCAGTACAGGACAAAGTAATTATCTTTTCCTTTTTATTTATATTACTCTTTTAAATACGGGAATGCTGGCAGCCTCTTTTCTGCAGCACTGGAAAAGTGTGGGATGGACAGCTTATATTTTTACAACAGGCTACCTTTTATTCTGGACCCATGAAAGCCCGGAGCTTTTAAGCATTACTTTTTATCTGATCAGTTATGCGATTTTCTACATTTTTGCCCTGTATGATTACTTCAGAAGAAATATCCTCTCAACCTCTGATATTTTAATACTTGCTCTCGCTAATTTTTCAAGTATTCTGGGGCTTCTTTACATTTTTGATACATTAAAATATGAACCCCCGATTGTTTTCCCGCTTATTTTTGCTGCTGTAAATGCTATTTTACTTTTCAGAGAATATACCCGCAAAAGCTTTGGAGTAGCTTATTCTGTATTGGCAGGGCTTGTTACCAGCCTTATAACCATTGC
Organism: Chryseobacterium sp. CP-77; assembly: GCF_036362765.1. NCBI lineage: Bacteria > Pseudomonadati > Bacteroidota > Flavobacteriia > Flavobacteriales > Weeksellaceae > Chryseobacterium > Chryseobacterium sp. CP-77. The sequence goes on along the minus strand of NZ_CP143637.1, from coordinate 5,121,305 downwards.
GGTTGCTATTCAGTTTAAAACGCATCTCATCACCAGTATCTGGGCCATAGAAACTACCCTCCTTCTTTTTATCTGGAAAAAAACAGGTCATAAGATTTTCAAAACCTTCTTTTATATTCTGTTTCCATTGGTAATGATCGCCCAGCTTGTAACCTGGACTGAATATTTTGGAACAAAAGATTTCAATATCATATTCAATCCTCCATTCATCACCAGTTCCTTTACTATTGTTTCTATTATGATTAATCTGTATTTGCTAAGGAACACCGTGAAAGAGACACAGGAAAAGAGCAATAACTTTTTTGAAGATCTTATTACTGTGATCAGTTATGGGGTTATCTATATTACTTTTCTTCTTGAAATCACTTATCACATTTCGGAAATGCCATGGTCAGCCATTACCAGCACAGGACTTTTATTCAGCATTTATTATATTTTTATTTTATTGCTTTTCAGGAAACTGCTGAGCATCAGAAATGATGTTCAAAACCTACTGATTTATCTGTTTTTCTTCCTGATCGTAATAAATACATCGGTTTCGACTCTTCCGGTTGTGACCGCTGTCTTAACAAAAAAGCTCCATTTAAGCTTTTATTTCCTTCATCTACTGCAATGGATTCCTTTTATATATATAGGATACAGAATTATTCCTACTTCAGCGTTTCATAAGCAAAAGATTTCTTACTGGATACAGGCTCTGGCACTAATCATTTCTGTAAGCTGCGAGCTGCATCACTCATATATTTTAATGGTTTCCAATGATCTTCCACATTCTTATAAAGCAAGTGAACATTTCAATATTCTTTATCTGCCTGTTATCTGGACAATTCTTGCCAGTATTTTTATTTATACAGGTTTGAAAAAGAATATTCAGGAATATAACAAGATCGGCTTTGCATTGGTTGGCCTGATGGTATTGAAACTTTATGGTTATGATGTATGGCAAATGGATAATATCTCAAGAATCAGTGCCTTTATTGCTCTCGGAGTTATTTTATTATTAAGCTCTTTCACTTTCCAGCGACTGAAAAATATGATCAGAAATATGGTAGATAAAAAGGAGAAAAAAAATGAAAGTACAAACTGATAATCAGAAAAAAGTTTTCATTTCTAAATAGAATGTAAAACAATTCAAGATTTTATTCAGATTTTATAAAAAATAACTATATTTATCACGTTTTTAACAGTTACACATTCCAATTATGAAAAAACTACTCTATTCTTTTTTAATACTGTCCTCTGCTACTTTATTGGCCCAGCAAAAAAATCCTTCCGTAAAGTTCGCAGTAGCTGATAACGCCATTGGGACAGTAGAATTGTTCAATACAAAAAAGAACGTATTACAGGTTTCTAAAGTATACAATACTCCAGCCAGTCTTCCCCAAAGCTTAAAAAAATACAGTTCTGTTTTTACGAAAGGAGTGACCGAATATAAGTTCAAGAACGGAGAAAATGTACTTGACAGAGTGACGTTATCCAATATGAATGCACAATACAATATTCCGGCAGACAATCCTGTATTTATTGAAGGATATGAATTTACGGACACCAACACTTGGATTTATCCTGAAATCAAGAAAAGAACAGAAACAAAAGATTACAACGGTAAGAAAACATTGTTTATTTACACTACCGAATAATTTGATTTTTTTGAAACATTAAGATCATATTAAGCTGTTAAGATTATTAAGATAAGCTTCGCTTTACCTTAAAATCAGCATGATTTATCTTAACTATACTTTAATTCTTCAGTCTCCTTAATGGTTTAAAAATATTTACCACCATTTTCACTTTATAATAGCTGAAATGGTATAGGTTAAAAAAACCGATTTAATATAAAAAGGATGCCGTTTTTTCAGCATCCTTTTTTATTTTAGTATTTATTGTTCCACTTTTTCTTGAGCTCCTCGTAAATCTTCTTTTCTGTAGAATTATTTCCTGGCTCATATAGTTTCACATTTCGAATTTCTTCCGGAAGAAAATCCTGTTCTACAAAGTTTCCTTCGTAAGAATGGGCATATTTGTATTCTTTTCCGTAATCAAGGTCTTTCATCAATTTTGTAGGTGCATTTCTCAAATGAAGAGGTACAGGCAGATTTCCGGTCTGCTTTACCAGAGCCAACGCTTCATTAATCGCCATATACGCAGAATTACTTTTAGGGGAAACCGCAAGATATACGGCTGTTTCACTTAATATAATCCTCGCTTCAGGATTCCCGATCACATTGATCGCCTGAAAACAGTTGTTGGCAACCACCAAAGCATTGGGGTTAGCAAGACCTACGTCCTCCGCAGCCAGAATCAGCATTCTCCTTGCAATAAACTTAATATCTTCTCCGCCGGCAATCATTCTTGCCAGCCAATATACCGCTCCGTTCGGATCACCTCCACGCATAGATTTGATGAAGGCTGAGATGATATCATAATGCTGCTCTCCGTTTTTATCATACAAAGCCATCGTTTCCTGAAGAACTTCAAGAACATCAGAATTCAGGATTTCCGTTGTACCCGAATTTTTATACTGGTTCAAAACCAGTTCTACGGAATTGATCAGTTTTCTGGCATCACCACCGGAATACTGAATGAAAGCTTCTTTCTCAAGGATTTTAAAATCTGTTCCTTCATCTTTATTGTATCTTTCTGATGCGATATCAATCAGTTCTTCCAGTTTTTCATAGCTTAAAGCTTTTAAAACATAGACCTGGCTTCTTGAAAGCAGTGCTGAAACCACCTCAAAGCTTGGATTCTCAGTAGTTGCTCCAATTAAAACAATCCAGCCTTTTTCTACCGCATGCAATAATGAATCCTGCTGTGACTTATTAAACCTGTGGATCTCGTCAATAAACAAGATCGGTGATTTTCCGGAAAATAAATTCTGCTTCTTGGCATCTTCAATCACATCACGCACATCTTTCACGCCGGAAGAAACTGCGGAAAGCTTATAAAACTTTCTCCCCGACTGCTCAGAAATAATTTCAGCAAGTGTTGTTTTCCCCGTTCCCGGAGGTCCCCAGAATATCAGCGAATTCAGGGTATTGTTTTCAATCATCTTTCTGATTGTTCCTTTGTCGCCGGTAAGATGCTCCTGCCCAAGAACATCGTTCAGGGTTTTGGGTCTTAATTTTTCAGCTAATGGGATATTTTGATTCAAAGTAATTCTATTTTTTAAGATCAATGTCCCGGATTTCTGATCTCCGAAACTTATAACAAAATTAAACTAATTTTCATTTTTTTACCCTATTTTTGCATTGTTTTGAAACTTACATTCAATAAAATCATTACATTTCCGCTGGTAATTTTGATCAAATTTTACCAATGGTTCATCTCGCCCTTACTTCCCAAAAACTGCCGTTACGAACCTACCTGTTCCCACTATATGATTGAGTCGCTTCAGGTACATGGTGTTTTTAAAGGTTTCTGGCTGGGATTTAAAAGAATTTTAAGATGTCATCCCTGGGGAGGAAGCGGTTATGATCCTGTTCCACCCAAACATAAATGTCAATAATCAAACTATTAAATCAATAGAAAAATGAATACACTCTTTTTCAGAATTTATCTTGTGCTGTTTGCGTTCATCACGCAGCTTCTTTTTGCACAGGAATACCCTGGAGGTTTATCTGACGGAACTTTAGATATCAATGGAAGTAATGTTCCTGTAAAAATCTATTCTACCACAGAAATGGGAGACCTTACAGCTTTCCCGGACAGAGAATCAGACAAGAACCAGTCTTTCGTTGTGATTCTTAATGAATCCAATTTTGAACCTGCTTATTATAATTTTGGGGCTTCCACTTTAGCAAAGTACAAGGATTCCAGATATCAGTTTTTTGATAAAAACTTTAAGTTGATTGATACAGGTGTTACCAAAGAAAATATCACCACTTTTAAATATGCAGTAAAGACTGTAAAACCTATCACTGATTCTGATAAAGTAGAACTTAAGACTTCATTTAAAATCTGGGATCCTTCAAAAGGTATTCACATCGGATCATTTACGCTTCACTTTTATAGTTTGATGTTTGTTTTTGCCTTTGGATTCGGATATGTTTTGATGACGAGAATTTTTAAGATTGATAATGTGAACCAGAAATACCTTGAACCTCTGTTCACATGGACATTGATCGGGACTATTCTGGGAGCAAGATTAGGACATGTTATCTTTTATCAGCCGGAACTATTTAAAGAGGATTTCTGGAGTGTATTTTTACCGATAAGTACAAAAAACGGTTTAAAATTCACAGGTTTTTCAGGACTGGCGAGCCATGGTGCTACAATTGCCCTGATTTTCACCACGCTTTATTATTCATTTAAAATCATTAAGAAAAACCCTTTTTGGGTATATGACAGACTAGGTATTGTCGTAGCTTTAGGAGGTGCGTTTGTAAGAATGGGGAATTTTTTCAATTCTGAAATCGTTGGTAAACCAGCGGACCCGAATTCTCCGTTTGCTTTGCTTTTCCCACAACAAAGCAGTGAGTATGGTCTTACTGTACCCCGTTACCCAAGCCAGTTATTTGAAGCGGTAGGATATGTTCTTCTTTTCATTTTACTATGGATACTGTACAGAAAAACAAATAAAAAATACCAGCAGGGATGGTTATTCGGTCTGTTTTTCATCATTCTTTGGGCGATCAGGTTCTTTGTTGAGTTCCTTAAAGAGCCACAGGGAGATGAATTCATCCAGATTGGCGGTCTGAATACAGGTCAGGTTCTTTCGATTCCTTTTATGATTGCAGGTGTTGTCATCATGATCGTTTCCAGGAAATTCAAGATCACTGAGGCAGAAAACGAGAAGCCGGAATAAGCCATTTAAGCTGAAAAATAAAAAGGCAAATTTGTAGAAATACAGATTTGCCTTTTTTATTAGCTGTTTACTTACAGATTTCTCCCCGCTTTCCTGTTCAGTTCTTCAAAAACAGACCCAAAGGCATCAATGACATCAGTAGGCAGCATCGATTCTTTTGAATGTTTTTCTGAAGCAATATCGGCAGCGCTGCCATGCAGCCATACCCCCAGAATACAGGTTTCCTCTTCAGAATATTTCTGAGCCAGAAGCGAAGTGAGAATTCCGGTAAGAATATCTCCGCTTCCTCCTTTCGCAAGACCTGCATTTCCGGTTATATTATAGAATACTTTTCCCTCCGGAGTAACAACCTGGGTATGGTGGTCTTTAAGGACAATATAAAGATCAAGTTCCTTTGCCTTTTTCCTTGCCAGTTCAAGTCTTTCAAAAGAATTATCTGTACTTCCGAAAAGTCTTTCAAACTCTTTCGGATGAGGAGTTATGATTGATTTTTTGGGAATGAGTTTCAAATTTTTTGGATCATTTGAAATAATATTCAATGCATCTGCATCAAGAACCAGTGGCTGAGAATAGTTTTTAAGAAAACTCAAAAAGCCTTTCTCTGTACCGGAATGCGTTCCCAAACCAGGACCTGCACCACAGGTAACATCTTTGTCCATTTCAAAATTTGTGATAAACTGCTCCCCTCCTTTTATAAACATAGCTTCAGGGCATGAAGTCTGCAAAATATTGTATCCGCATTCCGGAGCGAGTGTAAAGGTCAGCCCTGCTCCGGTTTTGAGAACTGATCGTGTTGCCAGCACTGCGGCTCCTATTTTTCCATAGCTTCCTCCTATGATGGCTGCCTTACCATAACTGCCTTTATGAGAAAACTCCTGTCTTGGAATAAATATCGATCCCACCAGCTGATCATCAATTACAGAGTAATCAGAATCAGTTGTATCTGCGTATATTTTGCTTAAATCAATATCCAGCTGTACTACTTTTCCGGTATATTTCCCTGTTTCAGGATGAAGGAAGGTTCTTTTCCAACATTGAAAGGTCAGTGTATAATCAGCTTTCAGAATAACCGGATTATTATCAACCATTTCATCTGCAGACAATCCGGAAGGAATATCGATGGATATTTTACTATTTTTTTTGCTGTTTAATTGTTCAACAAGCCTTTTATAATCACCTTCCAACGGTCTGGATAATCCTGTTCCGAAAAGAGCATCTACAATAATGGTTTTCTCATCAAAATTATAGTGTTCTTCGGGATCAAATTTTCTGACTGAAATTCCCGACAAATCGCGGAGTCTTTTCAGGTTAACAGAAGCATCTTCTGAAAATTTCCTTTTGGAATCGCTTACAAATACATCTACATCAAAACCTTTCAGATAAAGTAGCCTTGCGACAGCCAGGCCGTCACCTCCGTTATTTCCGTTACCACAAAATACAGCCAGTTTTTTATGGTTTTTACAGTGTTCCGAAATCCAATGAGCAGCAGCCATTGAAGCTCTTTCCATTAATTGAATAGAAGAAACCGGCTCATGGGAAATCGTAAACTGATCCCAGCTGCGTATCTGTTCTGCGGTGAAAATTTTCATAGATGAAACAAACTTTTAAGCAAATTACAAAAGATTTTTCATTATGATATCACCTCATTAATAAAAATAAAAAGTCATCATTAATGAAATAATGTATTGTTACAATGCTGAAATATTCATTAAAACTGTTAGCAGGAAATGAGCTTAAATTTCAATATTTTGGGAATAAAAAACGATTAAACGTAGTGTTTTTTACATTTTTTAATTATATTTTTGTGTATATACTAATTAAAAAAATATAAATTATGGGATTTGTAAAAGAATTTAAAGAGTTTGCCTTTAAGGGCAATGTTCTCGATCTTGCTGTCGGTGTGATCATTGGGGCAGCATTTGGTAAAATTGTTTCCTCATTAGTGGAAGATGTAATCACTCCTCTTATACTCAACCCGGCATTGAAAGCCGCCGGCGCAGAAAACATTGCAAAACTTACATGGAATGGTGTTGCCTATGGAAACTTCCTTTCAGCAGTAATCAGTTTCCTTTGTATTGCAATGGTTCTTTTCTGGATCATCAAACTGGCTAACAAAGTGAACAAGAAAGAGGCTCCTGCTCCTGCCGGACCTACAGAAGATCAAAAATTACTGATGGAGATCAGAGATTTGCTGAAAAGCAAAAATATCTAATCTTTTAAACAACAGTTTTAAAAATAAAAAAGCACTCCGGTCTAAGGCTGGAGTGCTTTATTTATGATCTTTTTCAAATTATTGAATCTGTAAGATACTTGAAATCTGCTCTGCCAGGGAAAGCCCTATTCTATCCTGCGCTTCAAGAGTAGAAGCTCCCGTGTGAGGGGTAAGAGAAATTTTAGAATGAGTAAGGATCTCTTTGGATGGTGTTGGCTCATTAATGAAAACATCCAAACCGGCAAATCTTACTTTACCTGAATCCAAAGCCTGAATTAAAGCTGCTTCATCAATAACTCCACCTCTTGAACAGTTTACCACAGCCACTCCGTCTTTCATTATTTCAAACTCATCCTTTCCGATCATATAACCGTCCTTCTGTGCAGGAACGTGTAAAGTAATGAAGTCCGAATGTTTTAAAACATCCTGTAACGGCTCTGTTTCGATATCAACATTGATGAACTGGTTGTTGTAAAATTTCACTTTGATACTTGCTCTTCCGACGTTATTATCAGCAGCAATCACTCTCATCCCAAGTCCTAAAGCAATTCTTGCCACTTCCTGGCCGATTCTTCCCATTCCCACAATACCGATGGTTTTTCCTCTCAGTTCGATACCTGCAGCATATGCTTTTTTAAGACCTGCAAATTCAGTATCTCCTACAACAGGCATTTTTCTGTTAGAATCCTGAAGAAATCTCGCCCCGGAAAACAAATGGGCGAAAACAAGCTCAGCCACAGATTCCGATGATGCTGAAGGAGTGTTGATCACATGAATCCCTTTTTCCCTTGCATAATCTACGTCAATATTATCCATACCAACACCTCCTCTTCCAATAATATCGATGGACGGACAGCCATCAATAATATCTTTTCTTACCTGTGTGGCACTTCTCACCAATAATGTGCGGATTTTGTGCTCATTAATATAATCTACTAAAAATTCCTGGGGAACTTTTGTAGTGATTACCTCAAAGCCTTTTTCTGTCAATGCATCTATTCCAGATTGATCCAGGCCGTCGTTTGCTAAAACTTTCATAAAATATCAAGTATATTAAAAAATGAAAGATTTAAAAATTAAAGGTAGTGGTTCACATTTAATCTTTAAATCTTTGAATTATATTTTTATTCGCCGTCTTCTTTGAATACCTCAATGGTCACTTGTTTTTCTACCAAATCCGTAAATCTTCCTTTGTATCTTGTAGCTCTTACCAGATGGTTGTCTATCCAGTGATAATTTCCTCCTCTTGGTTTTCCGCAAAGCACGCTGTGGTATTTGAAGCCATGCTTATCCAGCCAGTCGATCGTAATTTGTTTCAGATTTTCGGTTCTTGAAGTAAAAAAGCAGATCTGATGTCCTTCGTCATACCATCTGTTGATCGTTTCCAGAGCATCAGGATAGGGTTCGCAGGTAACCATTCTTTCCGGCTCTTCATTGGGAACGTCATCGGTAATGGTTCCGTCGATATCTATTAAGTAATTTTTTATTCCATCCTTTAGAATAGGACTAATGTGTTCAATGTATTCTAATTCCATTACTAAATATTAAAAAACAAAGTTAGCGTTTTTACAATTACGAGACATTATCAATTTTAATTATATTAAAATTATGCTGCAAAAAAATTATTTAAAGAATAATTTTAATAAATTACCAGCCATTTTATTGCAAATAGTTAAAATTTTTCACTTTTTCTCTCTAGAGGAAAATCAGAGTGTAGATAAAGTTTTAATTGATTTTACAAATTTGCTATAAGCTTTCGTTACTGCATCCACTAACATGATTACAAAACGCATGATGTTTATCTAAAAATTTCCAAAATACATTTATTACTCTTACATTTGTAGGAATGGAAGAATTTGTTGTTTTAGTAAATCCTGAAGATGAGGTTTTAGGGCTGATGGAAAAGCAGCAGGCTCACATCAATGGCCTGTTACACCGTGCTTTTTCTGTATTTCTTTTCAACAGTAAAGGAGAAATGCTTCTTCAGAAAAGGGCTTCAGGAAAATACCATTCTCCTAACCAATGGACCAATGCGGTATGCTCGCACCCGCGTGACGGGGAAACTTATCAGCAAGGAGCGGTACGCAGACTAAAGGAAGAACTGGGAATTGAAGCAGAACTTTCAGAAAAATTCCATTTTATTTACAAAGCAGATGTAGGCGGTGGCCTTTGGGAGCACGAGCTGGATCATGTGTTTGTGGGAAATCATGAAGCTGCTTTCAATTTGAATAAAGAAGAAGTGGAAGAAGTAAGATTCATTTCCATGGAAAATCTGGATAAAGAAATTTCCGAACATCCTGAAAACTTTACGGAATGGTTTAAAATCATCCTCGAAGAATATAAACACCATTTTTAACGATGAAAAAAATATTGCTTTTTTCTGCACTTTTTACAGGAAGTCTGTTTTTTGCCCAAAAAGCAAAGATCTATGAAAATTCCAATTATTCTATTACTGTTCCTGAAGGCTGGAAATCTACCAACGACAGTGAAATTGTTAATATTTTCCCTACCAGTCAGATAGGCGCAATTACCATTTCGGAATATCATGATCTTCCCCTTCCCAAAGAGGAGGTAAAAAAATTTATGCTGGCGCTTTATCAATCACAAGACCCGGAGGATAAAGTAAAAGAAAAAAAGAGCCAGAAAGGATATACAGAATATTTCTATGAGCACTTTGATGAAAAAGAGAAGCTGTTCTGGGTAACCAGAGCTTTTCAAAAAGATAAAAACTTATATTTGGTTTCCATCAACTGTGGCCAGAAATTCTGGAACGGAAACTATATGACCCTATTCAATGAGACTTTTAACAGTTTTAAAATAAAGAAATAAAAATTAAATATGAAGAAAACAGCCTTGTACGACAAACATGTTTCTTTGGGAGCTAAGATCGTACCTTTCGCAGGTTTTGAAATGCCTGTTCAATATTCAGGGGTTACAGAGGAGCATTTTGCAGTAAGAGAAAAAGCGGGATTATTTGATGTTTCCCACATGGGACAGTTTTTCATCGAAGGGCCGGGTTCAAAAGACCTTTTGCAGTATGTAACTACCAATAATGTAGATGCACTTGAAAACGGAAAAGCTCAATATTCTTGCCTTCCGAATGAAAACGGCGGAATTGTAGATGACCTTATCGTTTACAAAATGGAAGATGACAAATATTTTGTAGTAGTCAACGCATCCAACATCGACAAAGACTGGAATCATATTTCAAAATACAATACTTTCGGGGCTAAAATGACCAATGCTTCTGATGAGATGTCATTATTGGCAGTTCAGGGGCCTAAAGCTACTGAAATTCTTCAAAAGCTTACGGACGTAAATCTTTCAGAAATTCCTTACTATCATTTTACTGTAGGAACTGTTGCGGGCGAAAACGATGTGATTATTTCAAACACAGGATACACAGGAAGCGGTGGTTTTGAGATTTATTTCAATAACGGAAGTGCTGAAAAACTTTGGGATGCCGTAATGGAAGCTGGTAAAGAAGAAGGAATTATTCCTTGCGGACTGGCTGCCAGAGATACTTTAAGATTAGAAAAAGGATTCTGCCTGTATGGAAATGATATCGATGATACAACGTCTCCGATTGAAGCCGGTTTAGGGTGGATTACTAAGTTTGATAAAGACTTTGTTTCCAAAGATGTTTTCGCAAAACAGAAAGAAGAAGGAGTTACAAGAAAATTAGTTGGTTTCGAACTGACAGATAAAGGAGTTCCAAGACATGACTATCCTGTGGTGGATGCTGAAGGAAACGTGATTGGAAAAGTAACTTCAGGAACACAGTCTCCAATGAAAAAAGTAGGATTAGGTCTTGCTTACGTAGACAAACCTCATTTCAAATTAGGATCTGAAATCTTTATTCAGGTGAGAAACAAGAACATTCCTGCAAAAGTGGTGAAAGCTCCTTTTGTATAATTGAAAAAAAATAACAAAAAGAGAAGAGGCTGTCTCAAAAGGACAGCCTTTTTTATGGTCGTATTTTTTTGTAACTTATATTTTTCAATGAATTTATTTTTTTTAGATCATATTTTTGAGTTATTATGGTAGAATAAAACAAAGGAAGGTTTTTTTACCCTGCCAGAGCCAATTTTCTAAGATTATGCGCAATAGCAATCAAGCCGGTTTCTATTTCGACTTTATTTTGTCCTCTGAGAAAAAATCTTTTAAATCCTTTGTTATGTTTGATTTGAGCAAACACAGGTTCTACATCGTGACACCTTTGTTTTCTAAGCATTATGCCCCGTTTTGTATTGAGAAGCTTATGAACCTTATGCCGGAGCTTTGAAAGTTTTGGGTTAGAGGGCGAAGATGTTATAATTTTGGTTTTCTGATCTTTATCAAAATAATTATACTTGATATAGGCTTTGACTTTTCTCTTTTGGAGAAAAATATAGTTCTCTTCTGAGCCATATCCTGCATCAGCCACTATTTCGTTGGGAGGTTTATGATAAAGGTGTTCAAAATTCTTAATATGAGCAAGAAGGGTTTTAGTGTCACCAGGATTAGGATGCAGAGTATAATTAATGATAAACTGATTCTCGGTACTCAACTGAAGATTGTAAGCCGCTTTGAGCTGCCCATTACGCATATGATCCTCTTTCATGCGCATAAAAGTAGCATCAGGGTCTGTTTTTGAATAGCTGTTCCTATTCCCAAGAATAGCCTCTTGGTTCTCATATTTTTCAAGATTTTCAGGCCAGTTCTTTTTTGCGTAATTAATCTTCTGACGAACTTTAGAGCAAATTTTCTTCTTTTTTAAAGTAGAATCTATCGTTTCTATAACAGATTTTATTTTTTCTTTGTCCATAGACTTAAAGGTTACCTCCGAAGTATCTTTCATTTCTTCCCTGGCTATTTCCTGAGTGTAGTTCCACAAATCCTCAAGTTGGGACTCTATACGTTCTTTATTCTTTTTGATAGCCTTTCCCCATACAAATGTGTAACGATTGGCATTGGCTTCTATTTTAGTCCCATCTGTAAAGATGGTTTGCAGGCTTACCAGACCTTCTTTCTCCAGATATAATACAATTTGTGCGAAGATCTCTTTGAGTTCTCCTTTTAACCTCTCACTTCTGAAACGGTTCAAAGTATTATGATCGGGACGGTTCATGGCGCTTAGCCACATAAAATGAACATTCTCTTTGAGTGCCTGCTCCAGCTTTCTACTCGAATAAATATTACACAAATAGCCATAAACCAATACTTTCAAAAGCATTTTGGGATGATACGCCGATGTGCCGCCGGGTTTATAATTACGGAGTAAATTAGTGATGTCCAGACCATCTATAACAGCTGAAACAGTTCGTACAGGATGATTATTTTCTATCAGCTCCGACAAATCAGGAGGAAAAAGAAAATTTTGCTTGGGATTATAATCTTTAAAGACTACCTTTGATTTACTTAACACACAGCAAATTAATCAATTTGCAACTATTAGGAAAGCAAAAGCTTTCCTTTTTTTATGCTCAAAAAAAAGACTGTCTCACTTTTGAGACAGCCTCTTTTTTTGCTTAATAACAGATGCAGCAGATTTTCCTGTCGGGAGAACAGGCATCCCCTACGCCGGGAGTATTGGAAAGCACTCCGCCTGCGGGAAAACATAATGTATTACAGTTAACCGGAAGGGTTTTCTCTCCACCATTAATTTCCTTTAAGGCTGATCTGTTCAGATTCTTTGTTTTTGAAAAGTGTGTTTTCATATTATAAATTTTTGTGAAGATAAATATAAACATTAAAAGCTATAAAACAGCTACAAATCAAACACTTACAGCCACAAAATAAAAAAACGTCCGGCTCCATGATGAATTCATTATAGAGCCGGACAGATCAATTATTTACAATTGTTTTATTCGCTTACGCCAAAGAACTTCTGCAGTTCTTCAACATTTTTTTTGTCATTACCCACGAAAATCTCTTTATCGGTAATAAATACAGGTCTTTTCAGGAAAGTATAATGGTCCAGCAGCAATTCTTTAAAATCTTTTTCTGTTAGAGATTTTACATCCAGACCTCTCAATTTGATCTGAGTGGATTTTCTACTGAATAATGCTTCGTATGACTTTGTTTTTTTATACATTTCCGCCAATTCCTCTTTTGTAACTGGTTCTTTTTTGATTTCACGAAGTTCCCAGTCTGTAAGGTCAAATTGGGCTAAAATTTTTCTGCATGTATCGCATGTATTGAGATAAAATACTTTCTTCATTACGGGTTCTAAATCTGTTATAGGTTAAAATTCTCTTTCATTGAAAGTTTCGTCTTTCAAAAGTAGGATTTAATCTAAAACTTTGGAAATTATTAAATAACTTTATTCAAATTTTATAAAGATGCAGAACAAGCCAATTACTTTTCAGTTTATTTCGGAACCTTCAGATGTAAATTACGGAGGAAATGTACATGGAGGAAGTGTTATGAAATGGATTGACCAGGCCGGTTATGCATGCGCAACAACCTGGAGTGGTAATTATTCTGTTACCGTCTATGTGGGTGGAATCCGTTTTTATGATCCCATAAAAATAGGGGAAGTAGTAAAAGTAGATGCCCAGGTGATCTATACCGGAACTTCAAGCATGCATATCGCTATCAATGTTTTTTCAAGAAATTTAAAACAGCCCAACTTTGAGAAGAAAACACATTGTATTATCGTATTTGTAGCCGTGGATGAAAATGGGAAGAAACTCCCTGTACCAAAATGGACACCGGAAACAGAGGAAGAAAAACAGCTTGAAATGTATGCCAAACGCCTGATGGAGCTGAGAACGCAGATTGAAGATGAAATGAAACCTTTTTTGTAAGAGCGGGTTTCGGGATGCGAGATTGCAATATTTAAAGTTCAAGGTTTAAGGTTTTGGGAAACCAGTAACAAAAAACGACCAATCACATGATATGAAAAGTTTTTTTACTTTAACAGCATTGCTTGTAATAGCTTTGGTGCAGTCTCAGACACACCGGTTTATTTATGAGCTTCAGTATAAAATGGATTCTACCGAGGCTGGATATGAAAAAGTGAATATGATCCTGGATATCACCCCGAAGGAAGTAAAATTCTATGGAAAAGATCTCGCCATCAGAGACTCACTGAATAAAAAATTCGGAACGAACTTCAGCTATACGGATATGACCGGACAGGTGGTTAAGAGAAAGATCAATTCTTTTGATAATGAAAATTTCATCAACATTAAAAATGGATATTACACATTTAAAACAACGGATAAGATCAATTGGACCATTGCTGATGAGATTAAAAAGGTAGAAAACTATACTTTACAAAAAGCAACTGCAAAATTTGGAGGGAGAAGCTGGACGGCCTGGTTCTGTAAAGACATTCCATTTAATGAAGGGCCATTCAAACTGCGTGGATTACCTGGTTTAATCTTTGAGCTATCAGATGCTAAGAAAAATTTCCTATATACTCTCGTTAAAAGCAGAGAACTTCCGGAAGTCCCCTCTACTTCAGATTTCCTGGAATCCAGCTTTGGCAATAAGGCAATCCCTATTAACGAAAAGCAAAAATATAAGCTGCTTATGGAGTTTTATAATGATCCTTTTGCTTTTGAAAGAAATAATATCAGCAAATCCAATAATGACCTTAGAATTAATATCAATGGAAAGGAAATTCATAATGTGGATGAACTGAATACCCAGACCAAAAGCATGCAGGAGGTCATCAGAAAATATAATAACCCGATTGAAATCAATAAGGCGATGCATTATCCGGTATATTAAAGCTATGGTTATTTTTAAGTTTGGGCTAAAGCCAATGGGATTTAAAATTTATTTGGCTGGGCTAAAGCCCACCCCTATTGAATTTTAACATAAGATCTTTTATCTTTTATCTTTTATCTTTTATCTTTTATCTTTTATCTTTTATCTTTTATCTTTTATCTTTTATCTTTTATCTTTTTATCATAATTCATATATTTGTACTCTCAAAAGGAAATGGTGTTCTTCCTTACCCAACCGCTTTACAAAAGCTGATGACGCCTGATTAAAAGATTATTAACAAATAACTAATCAGGATTATTATGTCAAAAAGTCAAAGAACACCAGGTAAAAAAGCAGTTTTTCATACTCGTTTTTTCTTCAGAAAATTTCCGGCAATTCCTTATATTTTAAAATGGCTGTGTATCAGTATCATTATTGGTGTATTGGTAGGAACCGCTTCTGCAGGATTTCTTCAGTCTTTAGAATGGGCAACAAACTTCAGAGAAAATCATCTCTGGCTGATTGCTTTACTTCCTGCTGCAGGATTTCTGATAGGACTTCTTTATTATTATTTCGGAAAAGATGTTGAGGCTGGAAATAATCTGTTGATTGATACCATCCATGAACCCAAGGGAATTATTCCTTTTAAAATGGCTCCTTTTGTGTATCTGGGAACCATTGCAACGCATTTCTTCGGAGGTTCTGCCGGCCGTGAAGGAACAGCTCTTCAGATGGCAGGTGCTATCGCAGATCAGCTCACCAAACCTTTTAAACTTGACCGAAATGAAAGAAAAATATTAATTATTGCTGCTATTGCAGCCGGATTTGGCTCTGTTTTCGGAACGCCGCTGGCAGGAGCCGTTTTTGGTCTTGAAGTTTTTCTGATCGGAAGGATTCGTTACAATGCGATCTTTCCGGCATTTGCTTCTGCCATTCTGGCGGACTGGGCTACCAATCTCTGGAATGTAAAACATACCCATTACCATATTGATTTTATTCCTAAACTTGAGTTCTTACCAATTCTATATAGCATTCTGGCGGGAATAGCTTTTGGAATCTGCGCTGCTGCATTCAGTAAAATCATCCACTGGATGGGCTCTGTCTTTAAATCAAATATCAAATACCCTCCGCTTCGTCCTGTGGTAGGAGGAATTATTATAGCACTTGCCGTTTTTGCGATGGGAACAACCCGTTATATCGGACTGGGCGTTCCTGTAATTGTGGAATCTTTCGAAAAGCAGCTTCCACTGTATGATTTTGCTTTAAAAATGATTTTTACCATTGTTACGCTTTCGGCCGGATTCAAAGGTGGAGAAGTGACACCTTTGTTCTTCATTGGTGCTACCTTAGGCAGTGCTCTGTCACTATTCATTCCTTTACCCTTCGGATTATTAGCAGGAATGGGGTTTGTAGCCGTATTTGCAGGAGCTACCAACACTCCTCTAGCCTGTATGCTGATGGGAATTGAATTATTCGGGGCAGAATGCGGTGTTTATGTAGCTATTGCGTGTGTCGTTTCTTATCTTCTTTCCGGTCATAACAGTATTTATACAAAACAAAAGATTGGAGAGGCAAAAAACAGAAGATTTGAAAGTCAGCAGGACAAGTCTGTTTCGGATTTTTTATAAGGGGTTTCGAGATTCGGGGTGCGGATTATGAGTTACGGGATGCGAGGTGCGAGGTGCGAGGTCACAGTTATTTGTTTATTTTGTTGCTGGATGCTGGTTTTTAATGGTTCTTTGTTCTTCTTCACTTATAACATCTTGAACCCAAAATCCCGAAACCCGAAACCCTGAAACTCGCAACTCGCATCTCATTACCCTCCACTCTCAAACTCTCAAACTCTCTTCACCATTTCCAACTATAATTCGTAATTTTACCCCCATGTTCGATTACAGATTAAAAGTTTTCCATACGGTGGCTACCCGATTAAGTTTCACGAAGGCTTCAGAGGAGCTTCACATTTCCCAACCCGCTGTTACCAAGCATATTAAAGAGATTGAAACTCAGATAGGTGCTAAGCTATTTGACCGTAAAGGAACTTCTATCCAACTGACTCAAAGCGGAAAAATTTTGTTTGAACATGCCGAAAAGATCAGAAACATCTACCGTGACATGGAATTTGAGATCAGCCAGATCAGTCAGCAGCATAAGGGAAAATTGATTATCGGGGCGAGTACAACCGTTGCACAGTATATTTTACCGGAGATTTTAGCCAAATTCAATTCGTATTATAAAGATATTAAGATTGAATTGCTGACAGGAAATACAGAAACCATCTCAACCCTTTTAAAAGAGGAGAAAATTGATCTGGGCATTATTGAAGGAGAATCACAGTCTTCTTATTTTGAATATAAAACGTTTAAGCCCGATGAGATTGTACTGGCCGCAAAGTCAGATCATCCTCTTGCCCATAAAACATTAAGCTTAAAAGATCTTTATCAGCTGGATTTTATCTTCAGGGAACAGGGTTCCGGGACGCTGGAATTTATCCAAAACAGGCTTAAAGAAAAGGAAATTAATATCCATGAATTGAATACTGTCATACAGCTGGGAAGCAGTGAAAGTATTAAAAATTACCTTCTACACTCGGAATGTATGGCGTTTCTTTCTATCAGCACTATCCTTAACGAGCTAAAAAACAACATCCTTACAGTGATTGATATTAAAAATTTCAGTATCGAAAGAGATTTTCATTTTATCCTTCCCAAAGGAGAACAATCTGAACTGATCAAACTTTTTTTGAGGTTTGCAGAATAAGCGATAAGCAATAAGCAATAAGCAATAAGCAATAAGCAATAAGCAATAAGCAATAAGCAAAGGTATAACTTTTAGTTATCGGATATAACAAAATACGATTTACTTTGTAATACTATTTTCCGGACTTTTGATACTCATTTTAAAAGTTCGCATTATGAAAGATTTCATTCAAAATGAAATAACAAGGAAAGTATTTTTTATTGTTTTGGCTGTATTATGCCTTACCCCCTTTATATCTTCTCCAATCGCCCTGGCGCTGGGTTTTTTCCTGGTTGTCTTTATCGGAAATCCTTTTGAAAAACACCTTCATCAATATATTCATTTACTGCTGCAGATTTCAATTGTAGGTCTTGGATTCGGGCTGAAGCTTGATGAAGCGCTTCATGCCGGAAAAACAGGCTTGATGCTGACTGTTGTAAGTATTGTCACCGTTATGGTTTTAGGATATTTTCTGGGAAAATTATTTAAACTGGAAAGACCTTTATCTTATCTTCTCTCCGCAGGAACTGCTATTTGTGGCGGGAGTGCTATTGCTGCTGTTTCTCCCATCATTAAACCTAATACAAAACAAATTTCTCTTGCACTGGCTATTGTTTTTACATTAAATTCGGCTGCCTTGTTTGTATACCCTGCAATAGGACACCTGCTGAATCTTTCACAGGAGCAGTTTGGGCTTTGGTGTGCAGTGGGAATTCACGATACGAGTTCTGTAGTGGGTGCTGCCAGTAAATATGGAGATGAAGCTTTGAAAATAGCCACCACAGTAAAACTGGCTCGTGCTTTATGGATTATTCCTGTTTCACTGATTACCATGTTTATTTTTAAAAGTAAAGATTCCAAAATAAAGATTCCCTGGTTTATTGGATATTTCATTGTAGCAATCCTTTTGAATACTTATTTTCCCTTTCTTGACCGTTTCAGTACTTCAATTACCGTTCTGGCAAAATCCGGTCTGAATCTGACTTTATTTTTGATTGGTTCTACCCTTTCTGTTCAAACACTAAAATCAATCGGATTAAAACCTTTGGTAATGGCAATTATCCTATGGGTAACGATAAGCATCGGCAGCCTTCTTTACATTATCCATTAAAAAGAGCAGAACCCTTTTGAAATCAAAAGGGTTCTGCATATTAAATGTGGAAATGTTTATTTCTAATTGAAATAATTTCTTAGATCTCTCCGCAAGTATAAACCTGTGGACAGCCAATATATTGTACACAATACCAAGGTCCGGTTACTGCTCCTGAGCAGCTGCATCCGCAAAGTGATAAATCAGGGTTTCCGCTTATTCCTCCGGTAATGTTTTTCAGATCCTGTTTTCTTAATTTTTTAGCGTTTTTCATAATGTTCATGAGATTTAGTTTGATTAAAAATATAGTTTTAGTTACCTTTCAAAGTTAAACAAATATTAAATACTCGCAACAAAAATTAATGTAAAATTGAATAATTTATTGATAATAACCCTATTATTATGTTCAAAATAAGGAATAGCACTATGTTATTTATTAAACAAGTTAAATTATTCCGTAAATTCAAGATCTCTGTCATGGGTTTCTGAAATGGTAAGTGAAGAATAAAATGCCAGCCCGAATACCACCACTCCTACTATGGCAGCACTTTCCACAACCGGGAAATGTCCTTTAAGAGCATCAAAAGCAAATATCATTACCGGTACCAGACCTCTTACCATGTTAGGAACGGTAGTTGTTGCCGTATTTCTGATATTCGTTCCGAACTGTTCTGCTGCCAACGTTACAAACATAGCCCAATATCCTGTTCCAAATCCCAGCCATACACAAAACAGGTAATATCTGGTTTCCGTGTTGGTATTCCCGAATAACATAATTGCCACCCCGATCAGCGTAAAGATCAGCATATAAAAGATGGCCATTTTACGTGATTTTAAAGCATGGGAAATAAAACCACTCAACAGGTCACCGACAGAAATACCTACATAAGCCCACATGATGGCTTTTCCGGGGTTGATATCCTTTATGCCCAATTCAGGGGCAAACTGATTGGCTAAAACAGCCAGAATCCCTATACAATACCAGGTAGGTAGTCCCACTGCAATGCATTTTAAATATCTTATCAGTCTGTCTTTATTGGTAAAAAAGGAGAGAAAGTTTCCTTTTGAGATGTTTTTATGCTCAAGATTCTTATAAATTCCGGATTCCGATACGCTTATTCTCAGTATCAATAACATAATTCCCATTATCCCACCGATAATGTAAGAAATATTCCATCCTCCGGCTAGCTCTACAGTCAGCTGAGCTACAACGGCACCCATTAATCCAAAACCGGCAACAACCGAGGTCCCGATGGCTCTTAAACTCTTCGGCAGACTTTCAGAAACCAGTGTAATTCCGGCTCCAAGCTCTCCGGCAAGTCCGATACCTGCAATAAACCTTAAGCCAGCATATTGGTATACCAAATGCTCTTTTGGAAAATAAGGCAGAAAACCACAGGCAATATTGGCTAAAGAATACACTAATATGGATCCAAAAAGTACGGAAAGCCTTCCTTTCTTATCTCCAAAAATTCCCCAGAACACCCCTCCGATAAGAAGGCCTACCATCTGACAGTTCAGAATAAAAGTTCCGTCCGCATCCGGATTAAGCCCTAAAGCTTTTAAACTGGGTATTCTAACGATACCAAACAAAAGGAGGTCATAGATATCTACAAAATAGCCAAGGGCAGAAATAATAACGGGAATAGAGAAAATGTACTTCAGTTTTGAAGACAGGGACAGTTCTTGCATTTTTAAGTTTTGATAAAAATAAAAAACCTTTCAATTTCTTGAAAGGTTTTTATCAAATATCTTTTTCTGATTATTATCTGGCAATATTGACAGCTCTCGTTTCTCTGATTACTGTTACTTTTACCTGCCCAGGATAAGTCAGTTCATTCTGGATTTTCTCAGAGATATCGTAAGAAAGCTGAGACGCTACTTCGTCATTTACTTTTCCGCTCTCTACCATTACTCTCAGTTCTCTACCCGCCTGGATAGCATAAGCACTGGATACTCCATCGAAGCTTAATGCTGCAGATTCAAGATCTTTTAATCTCTGGATGTAAGACTCCAATACCTGTCTTCTTGCTCCCGGTCTTGCTCCTGAGATCGCATCGGCAACCTGAATGATCGGAGATAATAACGATTTCATTTCAATTTCGTCGTGGTGAGCTCCGATAGCATTTACTACTTCAGGGTTTTCACCGTATTTCTCAGCCCACTGCATACCTAAAAGGGCGTGTGGTAATTCTGATTCCTGCTCAGGAACTTTACCGATATCGTGTAAAAGACCTGCTCTTTTTGCTAATTTTACGTTTAATCCTAATTCAGCAGCCATCGTTGCAGCAATGTTGGCTACTTCTCTCGAGTGCTGTAGTAAGTTTTGTCCGTAAGAAGAACGGTATTTCATTCTACCTACGATTTTGATCAGTTCAGGGTGTAATCCGTGGATTCCTAAATCAATGATGGTTCTCTTCCCTACTTCAATGATTTCCTCCTCAATCTGTTTTCTTGTTTTTTCTACCACTTCTTCAATTCTTGCCGGGTGAATTCTACCATCGGTTACCAATCTATGAAGGGATAGTCTTGCAATTTCTCTTCTTACCGGATCAAAGCATGAAAGAAGAATAGCTTCAGGAGTATCATCAACGATAATTTCTACTCCGGTTACAGCTTCCAAAGCACGGATATTTCTACCTTCCCTACCGATAATTCTACCTTTTACTTCATCAGATTCGATGTTGAAAACGGATACTGAATTTTCGATTGCCTGCTCCGTTCCGATTCTCTGGATTGTCTGGATAACGATCTTTCTCGCTTCGTTTTTAGCATTCATCTGAGCCTCTTCCATGATGCTCTGAACATGTGCCTGTGCTCTTGTTTTGGCCTCTGCTCTCATGGTTTCTACCAATTCTGCTTTAGCTTCCTCAGCGGTGTAATTAGAGATTTTTTCAAGTATTTCTACTTTTTTGGCAGTAGCCGTATCTAATTCCTGCTGTTTTCTATCCAGAATCTCGTTCTTCTTGGCATAATCTGCAATCTGTCTGTCTAGATCTTTTTCAAGCTTCCCAGTCTTGCTAAGCTCGTCATTCAGCTTGTGTTCCTTGTCTTTGATTCTTTTCTCAACTTCCTGCATTTTCTTTTCGCGGGACTGAATATCAGCGTCATGCTGTGATTTCAGTTCCAGGAATTTTTCTTTAGCCTGAAGATTCTTTTCTTTCTTTATGGATTCAGCCTGTACATTAGCTTTTTCTATAAGGTTTTCGGCATTTTTCTTGGCATCATCTATGATGAATTTTGCTTTAGTATTCAGAGAACTTCTGGAAAAAAACATTCCCACGACAGCTCCGATTACCAAACAAACAACACCGACTATAACTTCTATCATAATTTATATTGAGTTTTAATTGTATTCATATCCTTGTTCAATAAAAAAAGCCCACAATAATCCAGAGATTGAGAGTAAACTCCTAATCAACACGATTTGAACTGATTTCCACTGTCTGTAATCCGGAAGTCCGGCACGCCATTCAATGGACATTTGTTCGGTAATTGTTTAGCGTTGAGTTTACCTTTAATGTGTTAGAATTATTGTAGGCAGTAATTTTCAGGAAAAAAAATCTATTTCCCGATTTCATTCAACGACTGATTAATCTGCTTTAACCTTTCGTTGGTAGAATTAATATTTTTTTCGTAGTTCAGAGATACTACTTCCGCATTGGTTCCCAGTTTAAGGGCACACATTGCCAAAGCATCCTGTTTATCTCTTACATCGAAGTTTTGTTCAAAATCTTTAATCATATTCTCGATCTGCTTCCCTACTTTACGCAAAGTTTCTTCCTCTGCTGCCGGTACGTTCAGCGGATACACTCTTCCTGCAATGTTGACGGTTATTCTCCTTATCTCCATTATAATCCACTGTTTTGAAGCTGAGCAATACAGAAATCAATTTCTTTTACCAATCTGTTGATATGGTTTTTCATTAACCTATTGTGTTCAGGATTTCCTGATATTGCTGAATAAAGTTTTATATTTTTTTGTTCTTCTGCTAATACCTGATTCTTTCTTCTTTCCTCATCATATTTCTTCTTCAACTCTTCATGCTCAATACTTAATTCTTTTAAATTTTCCGTAAGATTTTTATAGTTCTTTTGCAGAGTCGAAATCTTTCTCTCTAATTCTGAAAAATTGTTTTCTAAATCTTGAAGCATTTCAGGTTTGTATATTCTAACTAAAAGCAAAAATAAAAAAATAATAACACTAACAAAAATAAAACACTCTATATTTTGATATAACAATAAAAAAGGAGGTGCCAGCGCACCTCCTGTGTATTTTTCATTGAAATATTTTTTATTCAAATTTCAGAACGAACATTACTGCTCTTGTCTGCAATGTAGAGATTGCAGATGACCAGTAAGGAGGTGTAGTAGCGTTATCCGCCACTTTTTCATTGTTCATGAAGAATGTTCCTCTTACGGCAGGAGTCAGTTTAAATTTGTTGAAATAAAACTGGATTCCCATTTCTGCAGACCATGCAAAGTTGTGCGTAGTAGATCTGTAGATTCCCTGCATGTTGTCGTCTGTAGAAGTAGCGTTAGACTGAAGGTTTACAACGTAATTCACCCCTGCTGCAACATAAGGTCTTGAATTGTACCATCTCTGGCCGTGAAGCTCCAAAAGTACCGGAATATCGATCAACGTAGATTTAATTTCTCTTACTTTATCCTTTTCCTGTAAAGGGAATGGCATAAAAGGATCATTCGTTAAAGATCCTCCTGCATATATGTCATTGGATTGAGTATTAAAAGTCAACTGTCTTTGTGCAAACTGTAAACCTGGTTCTATTCTCACGTCAAGATAGTCATTCAGTCTCCATTTTGCAATAAGCCCGGCACCGAAACTATAGCTTTCCTTAGAGGTAACAAGGTTTTCATTATCATTCATCCCGTATTTCGGATGTAAAACAATGCGGTAATCCAGTCTGTTCCCGTTCAAATAAAACCCCCAACTGAATTTCTGTTCGTCGAAATCTTCCAACTTGTCCATTCTGTTTCGGGTTCTGAATTGCGCGTTTGCAAAAACGGCAACATTTACTGAGGTTAAAACCAGTGCTTTTAATAGAAATTTATTCATAGGTTACTTTGTTGCTTTATAAATTGTGGCTATACCTAAACTTAATTTTTTATATTCAACTTTCTTAAATCCCGTATCTAAAAGAATTTGCTTCATCTTCTCCCCGAAAGGAAAAGCATTTACAGAATCCGGAAGGTATGTGTACGCCCTATTATCCTTAGAAACCAATCTGCCGATGGCAGGCAATATATTTTTGAAATAAAACATATAAAATGGTCCCATGAAACCCTCAACCTTTGAAAACTCCAGTATATAAACACTTTTGTTATCTTTAACTACTCTTCTTAACTCTGCCAAACCTTTGGTAAGGTTTTCAAAATTCCTTACTCCAAATGCAACGGAAACAGCATCAAATCTATTGTCCTCGAAGGGTAAATTTTCTGCATCTCCTTTTTGCATGGAAATTTTGCCGTCTAATTTAAGTTTTTTTATTTTAATAACGCCAACATTCAGCATTTGTTGTGATAAATCTAATCCAACTACTTTAGAACCGGTTCCTTTTTCAATAGTAATTGCCAGATCTCCTGTTCCTGTAGCCACATCCAGCACTTCCTGCGGATTATCATTTTTCATCCATTTTACCAGTTTATTTCTCCATAAAACGTCAATTTTCATGGATAAAACATGGTTCAGAAGGTCATACTTCGGTGCAATGTTGTCGAACATATCCTCTACCTGGCTTTTTTTGGTAGCCTCTGAATTGTAGGGAGTAACTTTGGTGATATCTTTTGTCAAAACTTAAAACTTGTAATATTCTTTGTAATAATTTAGGTAATCCTGCTTTCTGAAGATTTTGGATCGTGATTCCACTTTCTGGATGTTTTTGATCACTTTGTCATAGTCTTCATCTACATTGTAATAAAAATCTTCTGTGTAAAGCTTATTGAAGCGTCTTGCTCCTCCGTAATAATCCTTTCCGTCAATAACAGTTTTATCAAGGTTAGCCAGCAACGAATCCTTTTTAAGATTATATCCGTAATACTGATCATTTACGTAATAATCCTGATGGGTAATATTAATCAGACCGCGAAGTTTATTCACTTCAAATGCTGAATCGTAAAGCATTTTCTTGTTCTGATCAAAAACCTGAATAGAGTTTTTCCCTTTATTCAAATCCACATGCACATACTGCCCCGCAGAAATAATTCCTTCAGATCCGTTATTGATCTTAAAATAATACGTATTCGGGGTAGGATTATCTACAACATAATAATTCTTCTTGGCTAAAAAAAGGAAGTAGATCCCAAAGGCAACGATAAACGCCACAGCTGCAATAAGTAAGCCTTTTAAGGACGAGTTGTTTTTCATAGATTGTAAAGTACAATTTTTGCAAATTTAATAATATTTTTAATTCTCCGTTATTAATATTAATTATTAACTTTGCATCTTTAAAAAAATCATATAAACGAATGCCGAATACGATCATTATTGGCTCTGGATGTTATATTCCGAACAGAGTTATTGGTAGAGATTACTTCATGAATTCCGAGTTTTACACTGAAGACGGGGTAAAGATTGAAAAGCCTGTGGAAGAGACCATTGCGAAATTTGTAGAGATTACAGAAATCGAAAACAGGAGATTCATTGAGGATGATCTTTCCAACTCACAAATCGGTTATGAAGCTGCAAAAATTGCCCTTGAGGACGCAAAAGTAGACGGCGAAGACCTGGATTATATTATTTATGCAAGCAATTTCGGGGAAGTTACTGAACACGGATATGCTGATTTTATGCCTACAATGGCAGCGAGAGTGAAGAACAAACTGGGAATCAAAAACAGAAAATGCGTAACCTACGATATGCTTTTCGGATGCCCGGGATGGGTAGAAGCAATGATTTTGGCGGATAACCTTATTAAAGCTAAAGTAGCCAAAACCATTCTTGTTATCGGAGGAGAAACTTTAAGCAGAGTAACAGATCCGCATGACAGAAACAGAATGATCTTTGCAGACGGTGCAGGAGCTGTAGTGGTAAAAGCTACGGATGAAGAGAATGTTGGAATTATTGCCCACAACACAATTTGTGATAACGGACCGGAATTAAACTATCTTGAAAACGCTCCTTCCATCAATAAAGAAGTAGATCAGAGGCGTCTGTATGTAAGAATGTTAGGAAGAAAAATCTACGAATACGCTCTAAAAAATGTACCGGTTGCCATCAAGGATACCATTACTGATGCCGGTCTTTCTATTGAAGATATAGACAAAATCTTAATTCACCAGGCCAATGCTAAAATGGATTATGCAATGATTGAAAGACTTCATAAGCTTTATGATGTGAAAGAATATGATCATGCCATCTCTCCTATGACTATTCAGGATTTCGGAAACACTTCCGTGGCAACAATTCCTACTATGTATGATTTAATAATTAAAGGAAAAATGGAGGGTCAATCGTTTAAAGATAATGGTAACATTGTGATGACTTCGGTAGGTGCCGGAATGAACATCAATGCTATCGTTTATAGATTTCCCAAAAAGTAATATTTAAACCATTAAAAATATAAAAGCACAGGGAAGTTTATTCTTTGTGCTTTTTTTTGATCAGAACATGCAAAAGAATTTTTTAATCATTGCTGCAATCTTCCTTTTTCTGGAAGTGTACATTTATCAGGCCGTCAAAACACTTACCGATAATTTCTGGATCAGAATCGGATACTGGGTCATATCTTTAGTTGTGTATGGAATTTTCGCGTATGAAGTTACCCACTACCAAAGATCAGACAGAAGTATGGTAAGAGCTCAGATCATGATTTCGTTATTTTTAATCTTCATCCTTCCAAAGATCTTTATCGTTTTATTTTTATTGATTGATGATATTGTCCGAACGGGCGGTTACCTGATTGGTTTCGCCAAGCCATCGGAAAATTTCTTCCCGGAAAGAAGAAAGTTCCTGAGCCTGGTTGGATTGGGAATGAGCGGCGTTCTTTCCGCTCTTTTCATAGACGGGATTACATTTGGAAAATACAGACATAAGGTAAGAAGGGTAAGAGTGAATTTCGCCAACCTTCCGAAAAGCTTTAAAGGCTATAAAATCATCCAGATTTCAGATGTTCACAGCGGAAGTTTCTCTGACCCCGGCAAATTAGAGCATGCCATTGAGCTGATTAATGAGCAGAAGCCGGATCTGGTATTATTTACCGGAGATATGGTGAATAACGTTGCTGATGAATTCAAACCTTTTATTCCCTTATTTTCAAAAATCCAGGCTAAAGACGGTAAATTTGCCGTCCTAGGCAACCATGACTACGGAGATTATGTAACATGGGAATCGCCTGCAGCTAAACAAGAAAACCTTGACACATTGATTGGTTATGAAAAGCAAGCCGGATTTGACATGCTGAGAAATGAACACAGAGTCATTGAAAAAAACGGAGAAAAACTCTATATTCTTGGGGTTGATAACTGGGGATTGAAGCCGTTCCCACAATTCGGAAAGATTGAAGATGCTTTACAAGGCGTACCGGAATCTGCCACTAAGATTTTAATGAGCCACGATCCTACCCACTTTGATTATGTGGTAAAAAAACACCCTGCAAATATCCATCTGACGCTTTCGGGACACACGCACGGGATGCAGTTTGGGCTGGATCTTAAGAATGTCAAATGGTCACCCGTACAATATAAATACCCAAAATGGGCTGATCTATACGAAAGTGAAGGAAAACTACTGTATGTCAACAGAGGATTCGGAGTATTGGGATATCCGGGAAGAGTAGGTGTACTGCCGGAGATTACGCTTTTTGAGTTGAGCTAGAGGTCCGGGCTTCGGGATGCGAGATTCGGAGTGCGGGTTATTAGTAGCGAATTGTTTGGTTGTGAGTTCGTTTATTTCGTTACATGCTACACAAAACATTAAACCTTGAATTCTTTCCCTACTCCCTGCAACCTATCACCTGCAACCTAAAAAATATAATCTTTCATACGGGAAGTGGCCATTTCCCTGTCGTTAAGAAAAGTAAGGAGGGCATCTAATTTGTCCTCCATTTTTTTGCCCGAAAATAAGCTTCGGTAAAAAGGAATATCAAAACGGTATTTCTTGAAATCCGTAAACTGCCATGTATTCAGGTAGATCAGCACAAATTCTTCATTCTGCAAAGTTTCCAGCACCATATTCTGATAGTACTTCATCGGCAGAATCTGAAATACAAAATCATTATAGGGAAGCTGACTGTACGGAGAGATACTTTCCGGGACAATGCTCAGTCCGTCTTCCTCTGTAATTACAGTATCTCTTCTAAGTCTTTTGAAAGGAAAAAGAATATTGGCATTATCAATATTGGAGACATAATTGAATTCCATCATCTTCAAAATTTCCTGGGAAACTTTTACATCTTTCTGACGGATTCCTCTGATTTGTTTTTCCAGAAGATCCTGAATATTCTTCTTGGCATTTTCAATTTCTTCAGGATTTGAACCTTTGTTATAAAAAGCAATTTCATGCCCTTTGGATGAAATTGCTTTTATTAAATGATGAAGTTTTTCAGTAAGAGAAACCTCTACAAAAAAACTTGATTTGACATCATGAATATCTAAAATTCTCAGAATCGCTCTGGTATTATCTTCAGTGATTTTTAATCGCTCTTCATCAGAAATTTGAGAGCCGTTTTTTACTCCGGCTTCAATACAAGTGATGTTAAAAGTCAATAATACCATTTAAATTAAAATTTATATAAATTCTATAAAATATTAAAAATCAGACGTTAAAGATATTTTTAATTAAAGTATTACTTTATATTATTAATCCTTTGCTAATTTTACCTTCAGATTCTTAATCATATCTTTTGTCATTTCAGAAATTCCGAAATCATACGTCAGACCCCAGTCTTTTTTAGCTACGGAATCGTCAATGGATGCCGGCCATGAATCAGCAATTGCCTGTCTGAAATCCGGGTTATAATCGATTGTAAAATCCGGAATTTCTTTTGTGATTTCTTCCGCCAGTTCTTTTGGAGTAAATGACATTCCGCCCAAATTATAAGAAGAACGAACCGTTAAACTTTCTTTAGGAGCTTCCATCAATTTCAAGGTTGCATTGATAGCATCATCCATATACAACATCGGCATTCCTGTATTCTCCGAAATGAAACTTGTATACTTTCCGTCTTCAATTGCTTTGTAGAAAATCTCAACAGCATAGTCGGTTGTTCCACCTCCCGCAGGAGTCTTCCATGAAATCAATCCAGGATATCTGATACTTCTTACATCCACACCATATTTATCGAAATAGTACTCACACCACTTCTCCCCTGCCATTTTGGAGATTCCGTAAACGGTTGTTGGGTTCAGCACTACATCCTGTCCTACGTCATGCTTTGGAATTCCTTTCCCAAATACAGCGATTGAACTTGGCCAGAAGATCTTTTTAAGAAGTCCTTCTTTTGCCATTTCACAAAAATGAAGCAGCGGTTCAAGATTCAACTTCCACGCAAAAATTGGCTGCTTTTCCGAAGTCCCGGATAAAAGCGAAGCAAGGTGGTACACTGTCGTAATATCGTAATCTTTGATCACCTGTCTTACCAATTGGGTATTGGTAACATCCATTCTTTCATAGTGTCCGGCAGAGGTAATTCCCTCCTGCCATCTGTCCAATCCTGAGGCAACTACGTTTTCCGCTCCGTGGATTTCAACAAGTCTGTTCGTTAATTCGGTACCAATTTGTCCCAAGGCACCTGTAATCAGTATTCTTTCCGTATAGGATTCCATTTTTCAGATTTTTTTTAGAATTGTACAAAAGTAAAAAAAACATGTCAACCATAATAAAAAAGGTATACTTTCGTACACCTTTTTATATTCCCTAAGCTTGTAATTAAAAAGTAAGATTTACTCTGGCAAAAAGAAATCTTCCGTTCATTCCGAACTGAGAAACATTTCTCGAGTATACAAACTGATTCTGATTAGAAAGATCGATAGTAGATGTATTGACATACACAAGGTTACCGGAAGCATCCAGAGAAGGAGTTTTTACCGTTGCCGGGCCGTAGTTTTTATCAGGATAAATGTCAAACAAATTATTCGCCCCGATTGTCAGTTTAAAGTTTTTATTAAAATTATATCCGAAAGACAGGTCGGTAATTATTTTTCCTCCCCAAACCGGATGTTCAGTAGCGACAGCCTGGCCGTTAATGATTTCTCCGCTTACAATTCCATCTCCGTTAGCATCCATCGTATTAGGGTCGGTAACTTTTCCGAAATAAACATTTCTTAGCAGCACACTGAATTTATTAATTTCAAGGGCATTATTCAGGGAAGCTTTGAACCTCGGGATAGCTTCTTCAAGGTAAACACGGCTGGATTCCGAATAATACCTGTTGATCTGCCCGGCATTGATTAAAATATCAGAACCATGTATATCGCCTATCTTGTTCGTCTTTGACACCGTAACTGCAAAATCAGAATTCAAAGCTACCGACTGAGAAAACCTTGCTTTGTGTGAAATCACCCCTTCAATACCCTTAGTCTGAGTGTCAATCGCATTCGCGAAGAAAGTGGCAGCATTTGCATTGGCTTTATCAAAGGCAGTCTGTAATTTAGCAAGATCACTTCCCGCCGGATAGGTTCCTGACGGTCTTGAAAACTGATCTGTTAAGACCACCCTGTTTTTAATCTTAATGTAATAACCGTCTACTGTGAATGTAAGATTCGCCTGTGGAATTTTAGCCGTAAAACCGGCAGAATAACTCACCGACTCTTCCTGTTTCAATTGTGGAATTCCAAGAATACGTGCTACATCAGAATCATTAGAAAACGTACCTACTTCATATGCTGTTCCGCCCACAAACTGTGTCGCTGTAGCATTAAAATAAATCTGCTGTAAGGAAGGAGCTCTGAATCCTGTGGAATGTGCCGCCCGCAGATTGATATGATCCGTCAGCTTATATCTTGTTGCCAGCTTATAGTTGAATGTAGAACCAAAGTCTGAATAGTTTTCATACCTCAAAGCAGCACTCACCAACCATTTATCGGTAACATCCAGCTCCGTATCCACATAAGCAGCTACGGAATGTCTTCCTTTATTTAAAGCATTTTCAGGACGAAAACCAGGGAATACCTGAGCTCCTCCGGGCCTGACACTAGTAATCGACCCTGGATTATTTGGACCAATTGGAAGATTAGGATTTGGGGGAGTATAAACTCCAAAAAAATCTGTAGGTTTCAAGCGAGGGTCTATTCCTGGAGTCTGTATATTTCCGTTAATATCATAAAGAGCCCATGAAGCTTCTTCACCATTTTCTATTTTGTATTTTTCAAACCTCATTTCTCCTCCAAAGGCAATATTAAATCCTTTTAACCAGTCTAACTTTGTATCGAAATCTGCATTGATGGTATTTTGAGAGAATCCCAAACCTCCTGCATTAAACTCTCTTTTACCAGGATACAGCATGGATGCATTGGCCGTATTTTTTATTGTATAGTCAAAAGTATTGCTTCCGTAAGTGTTACTGATATCATAATTAATATTTCCTAATTTTCCTTTAAATCCTGCTGCAAAAGAGAGATCTATAACGTCAGAAGCAATTTCCGGTAAAAAACCATTAGGATATATTGACGTTGAAGTTCTGTTTTGATTAGGTCTTCTGTAAAACCCTGCCGCATTGCCTGCTCTGTAGGAGATTCCTCCAAAAGCATATCCGCGGACTGTTGAGGACAGATCAAATTCGGAGTTCATAAAAAACTGACCGGATCCTAACCTGGACTGCCCCACCCTCATATTAAAGTCGTCTCTTGTTAACCCTCTGTAGGCAAGTTCATTTTCAGTTACATCACCCTTCAGTAGATTCTGCAGGGCTGTAATTGTATTTGCCGACTGAATATCAGCCTGCTGTGCAGCAGTAAAATAGTTTACATTTGGGGCATACTGATGTATATAATCTATGATTTGCTGCGTATTGGGAGTGTTATTGATATTCCCGAAAAGAGCAGAAATATTCACTCCATTTTCTAATGCCCTTTGCTCAATAGCATTATATGCATTAAAAATATCACCTGTCGCCGACTTGGCTCTTCTGGTATCATTTCTGTTCAGAAAGCTTGCCGTAAAATTGACGAACCCATTATTACCAATTTTAGTTCCGTAATTAAGATCAAGCTGATATTTCTCTCCATCCCATCCTCCGGTATGATCATTAGCTCCTTTCGAATTAAATCCACCTCCCATAATTGCTGCGCTAAATGCATTGGTATTCTTCTTCATGATCACATTAATAACTCCGGCAATTGCATCAGAGCCATATTGTGCTGAAGCCCCGTCCCTCAATACTTCCAGCCTTTCAATAGCAAAAGCAGGAATAGCATTCAGATCGGT
Organism: Chryseobacterium sp. CP-77; assembly: GCF_036362765.1. Classification (NCBI taxonomy): domain Bacteria; kingdom Pseudomonadati; phylum Bacteroidota; class Flavobacteriia; order Flavobacteriales; family Weeksellaceae; genus Chryseobacterium; species Chryseobacterium sp. CP-77. The sequence goes on along the minus strand of NZ_CP143637.1, from coordinate 5,089,379 downwards.
CCCTACAGACCCTCTACCCGGAGAACCGTTGATATTAACCAGTGATGAAGTATGCCTTCTTTTTCCATTAAGTAAAACAAGTACCTGATCCGGCCCGAGCCCTCTCAATTGAGCTGGATCAACATGATCTGTACCATCTGCTACAGTTGTTGAATTGGAAGTAAAAGAAGGCGCAGCATAGTTTAAGATCTGATTAAGATCGGTTTGCGGACTTAGTACAGATTGTGATCCAATATTGATAACATCCACAGGAACGGGTGTATCGGTTGCAACTCGGCTTTTATTTCTGGATCCTACAGTAATTTTAACTTCATCTACTGCCTTTACTTTTATAGAATCTTTCGTTTGTGCATTTAGGCTGGCTGACACAAAGACCAAGGTTCCCAAAAAGATAATTTTCTGGTAATTTTTTTTCATGTATTTTTTTTTCAAATGTAATGATTCAAATTTTAAAAAATGAAAATAATATCATAAAAAATCCAAATTAATTAAATATTATACAATGAAATTAAATAAATAAACACATAAACAGAATAAAATTTAAAAAATATTAACAAATACAAAAAGTAAAGTATAATTTTCATATTCATAATAAAAACAACCATTTACGCAAAAAAATCAATAATTTTGTTGTAAGAAAAAACAATCATATGAAGAAGATTTTAATTGCTTCGATGCTTTTGGCTGCACAGATCAGCTGGGCACAATTTACTGACATCAATATTATCAAAGAAGTACAGGTAAAAAAGAAAGGTGTTGTAGTCTCTGCACATCCGTTAGCCAGTGAAGCAGGAGCCAAAATCTTAAAGATGGGCGGAAATGCCTACGATGCTGTTACCGCAACACAATATGCCCTTGCTGTTGTGTATCCGCAGGCCGGAAACATCGGTGGCGGAGGATTTCTGGTAGGTGTAAAAAATAATGGTGAAAAATTCACACTGGATTACAGGGAAACAGCTCCGAAAAAGGCTTCCCGTGACATGTATATTGATAAAAAAGGAAAGGCAGATACAGATTTATCCCAGAACGGCAGACTTGCAGTAGGCATCCCGGGAAGCGTAGCAGGTTTTTTTGCTACGTTGAAATACTGTAAACTTCCTATGGAAAAGATTATTCAGCCCGCCATTGATCTTGCTGAAAAAGGATTTGCCATCACAGATAAAGAGGCAGAAATGCTGAATAACCAAAGGGAAAAATTCCAGAAACATAATAAATCTTCCATCATTTTCGTGAAGGATACCCCATGGAAAGCCGGAGATCTATTGGTTCAAAAAGATTTAGCTGAAACTTTGAAACTGATCCAGAAACAGGGAGCTAAAGGTTTTTATGAAGGAAAAACAGCTGAACTTTTAGTTGCTGAAATGAAAAGAGGGAACGGAATTATCACATTGGAAGATCTTAAAAACTATAAAGTTGCTGAGAGAAAAGCATTGGAATTTGATTACAAAGGAAATGATGTTGTCACCATGCCTTTACCATCAAGCGGCGGAGTACTACTTGCCCAGATGCTCAGAATGGCCAGTTTTGAAAACCTTGAAAAATATCAGCAGAACTCAACAAAAGCAGTTCAGATTATGGCTGAAGCAGAAAGAAGAGCGTTCGCAGACAGGGCTGAATATATGGGTGACCCGGATTTTATTCAGGACAAGACCTCTTACCTGATCTCTGATGATTATCTGAAAGGAAGATGGAAAAGCTTTAGTTTTGACAAAGCGACACCAAGTGCAGAAGTCGGTAAAATCATAGCACAACCGAAAGAATCGATGCAGACCACGCATATTTCCGTATTGGATAAGGATGGAAATGCAGCTTCTGTAACCACGACTCTTAACGGATATTACGGAAGTAAAGTTTTAGTTACGGGAGCAGGATTCTTTTTAAATAATGAGATGGATGACTTTTCAATCAAACCCGGAGTCCCGAATATGTTCGGAGCTGTGGGTGGAGAGGCCAATTCAATACAGCCCAACAAGAGAATGCTTTCTTCAATGACGCCAACGATTATTCTTAAGAATGGAAAACCTTTTATGGTTGTGGGAACTCCCGGAGGCACTACAATACCGACTTCAGTATACCAATCCATTGTGAATGTGGTTGATTTTAAACTCAATGCAAATATGTCGGTCAATGCACCAAAATTCCACCACCAGTGGCTTCCTGAAACCATAACGGTTGAAAATAATTTTCCGGAAAGTACTATTTCTGAACTGAAAAGTAAGAATTACGTCATTGAAAAAACGAAATACATCGGAAAAACAGAAATGATTGTTCTTGATGAAAACGGAAATATCCATGCTGTGGCAGACGGCCGTGGAGATGATTCTGTAGCAGTGGAATAAACTATATATTAATATACAGAAATAGAGTCAGGGCTTCATTCTTCGAATGAAGCCCTGACTTTTTAATCAATCTATCAAATAAGCTCAACAGATTCTTTTGAATGACTTTTGTCATGTTTTCAGATAAATTTTCTTAATTTTCGCCCTTAAAAAAACAAAACGACTGTTCTTTGAAAGCAAAAAAAATACACAATCAGCTTTATTTCCAGGTGATTATCGCCATCATTGCGGGTATTCTTCTTGGGAAATTTTACCCTGAATTGGGAGAAAAGATGAAACCATTGGGGGATGGATTCATCAAATTGGTAAAAATGATTATCGCTCCGGTAATTTTTATTACGCTTACTTTAGGAATTGCCCACATGACCGATTTGAAAAAAGTAGGCAGAATTGCAATCAAAGCAATGATCTATTTTTTTACCTTTTCAACCCTTGCTCTTATCATCGGATTAGTGGTAGGAAATATTCTGCAGCCGGGACATGGTTTGAACATTGATCCTGCTACCCTTTCGGGTGATGTTTCACAATACCAGGCAAAAGCTCATGAATCTACTCTTACGGGTTTTATTATGAATATTATTCCGGAGACCTTGTTCAGCCCTCTGGTGGGTGATAATATCCTACAGGTTCTTCTGGTGGCTATTTTAATGGGAGTTGCTTTGGTTTTAACAAAAGAAAAGAGCCAGAAAGTAACTGATTTTCTACAGGATCTGTCGACTCCGGTATTTAAAATCGTCCATATGCTCATGAAGCTTGCCCCGATAGGAGCTTTCGGTGCTATGGCCTTTACCATCGGAAAATATGGACTTCACTCTGTACTGAATCTTATATTCCTGGTAGGGACCTTTTATATCACGTCTATCCTTTTTGTGGTCCTGGTACTGGGAGCGGTGGCATGGTATAACGGATTTAATATTTTCAAACTTCTTTTTTATCTTAAGGAAGAGCTTCTTCTCGTTCTGGGCACAAGCTCTTCAGAGTCTGCCCTTCCTGGAATTATGGAAAAACTTGAAAAAGCCGGCTGCTCACGGGCTATTGTAGGCCTTGTAGTTCCTACCGGATATTCTTTCAATCTTGACGGAACAAATATTTATATGACACTGGCCTCTCTCTTTATTGCACAGGCATTAAATATTCATCTTCCTCTCGAAAAGCAACTGATGCTTCTTTTGGTAGCCATGTTAAGTTCAAAAGGCGCAGCTGGTGTTACAGGGGCCGGGTTTGTTACGCTTGCAGCAACGCTGGCCGTAGTTCCTGAAATTCCGATTGCAGGAATGACTTTAATTCTTGGAATTGATAAGTTCATGAGTGAATGCCGTGCATTAACGAATGTCATTGGAAATTCTGTAGCTACAGTTGTAGTGGCCAACTGGGAAAAACAACTTGATAAAAAGCAACTTCAATACTGTCTGGAACATCCGTCTGAAGTGGAAAAGAAACTGGAAGTGTAGATAGGTGGCAGATGGCATGTTTTAGGCTGCTGGGAATAGGGATAGAATTCAAGGTTCAAAGTTGTTTGTAAAACATAACTCGAAATAAACCGAACTCGCAGCCAAACAACCAGCAACTGGTAAACCTGAAACAGATTAACCCGCACCAGTAACCGGCTTTAAATCAAAATGTTCAAACTTGAAGGCTGTACTTTAACATGAATCGGTGATTTTATCTTATTGAATTCACCGTCAAGATGCCAGTTTTTGGTATTGACTTTAAATGATATTTCAGAAACCGGAAGATAGGTTACATATTCATCATCTTTCAGTCTTTTGGTAAACATCCTGAAAGCAAAGAGCGCAGAATACGTTAAAGGAAACTTTTTCACCAAAACCATGTCAACCAGCCCGTCACTTTTACTGGCTTTTGGTGCAATATAGGCGTTGTTACCAAACTGCCGGGTATTGGCAATGTTCATCATCAGATATCTTCCGTTATACTGCTGATATTCCTCATCAAAAAACTTTACTTTGATCGGCTTGTAATTGAAGAAGGTTTTCAGAGAAACTTTGATATAGTTTTTGAATCCACGGCTTGTTTTTTCAAACTCTTTAACTACTTTACCGTCAAAACCTGTTCCCGAAACATTGATGGAAAGCCTGTCGTTCACGGTAAATGTATCGATCTTCCTGGAATTTTTTGCTTTTATTTTTTCTAAAAGTTCATCCAGATTTTTACTGAATTGTGTTTCATTGGAAAAACCGTTTCCTGAACCTGCCGGGAAAATGGCGAGAATTTTCTCTGTATTAATAAGGTTCCTGGCTACTGTAGAAATGGTACCATCCCCTCCTATTGCCACAAAAATATCTACCTTTCCGAAGTGAGACTGGATAAATTCATCTGTCCCGGGAATAGATTCTGACACATAATACAGAGGATTGTTAACCTTTGCTTTAAGTTCGTTCAAAAACGGCTGATAGTTTTTTTTGGCCGAAAAAGGATTGATAATAAAAGCTACTTTGTCCATTACCGCAAAATTAAAAAATGCTTCCTGAACTGGAAGCATTAATTTACTTAATTTTCATTCTTTCTTTAAATTCTGCATTTAATGTGCCTTTCAGGTCTTCCCATGAAACCGGAATGGTAATATCTCCGGCAGCGAATGCAGCAATTTCATAAGGACTGTAGTGAAAATACAGGTTTTTATCATCAAAATAAAAGTTATCAGATGCCGGAATTTTATCCACTAAAAGCATTTCTGAGTTTTTCACTTCTCCGTCACCATCCATCGTACCACTATTCATTTTATCGATATTCTTCATCAGAATGGCTTCAATTTTATTTTTAGGCATTGAAGTAATGTCTTTTAATTCTAATTTTTTGCTGTTTTTCAGATCAAAAACCCTTTCGGAAAATCCGTAATTATCATGTGCTCCACCTTCATATCCGCTTCCCACATATTGGATATGCATATAACCGTTGGTGTTGGAAATAAGATTCATATGTGAGCTTGAATACCAGTTTTGAGCATACGTAACATCTGATGCCCAGTCTTTATTATCATTTTTTACAGAATTGAAATAACTATTTTTTTCATTATCCAGATAAGCCTGAAGACCGGCTTTGGAAAAGTCTTTAATTTTTTCATTCTGGAAATAGATGCTGTCCAGTAGTTTTTTATCTTTTAAAGAAGGGAAAACCAACAGTTTTGAAGTGTAGCTCACTTTTAAGGAGTCTGTAATTTTTGTAGAATCATTGACTTTCACAGAGTCCACTACAAATTCTTCAGTTGCTTTATTTTCTGTTTTTTCTGCTTGCCCTGCCTTTTCATTTTTTTTACAGGCCGTAACTGCCAGGAAAGAAGATAATGCTATAACAGCAATCGTATTTTTCATAATTTATTTTTTGAGTATATATACAAAAACCATTCAAAAGATGAATGGTTTTGGAAAAAAATATATTTTTTTACTCAGATTACGTCAGCCATTACTTTTTAACAAGACTGATTACCTGGTTTTCAAATTTTGAAGCGACGCCCCAGATTTGTTTAAATGCAGGATAATACTCTTTCGGATAATCTGAACTGTTAACTTTTGTGGTGGTCGTTACCTCCAGCTTATTTCCTTTTTGTACGATAGAATAGGTGTATTCTATTTCTTTATCTTCTGTAACAATCTTTTTTTCTTTAGGCATTTCCTCAATCACATATCCTTCCGGAATTTCAAGAGTTACTTTTTTTATTTTGGTAGAAGGTGATCCAAAATCGATGGGGTATTTTCTGACTTCAGTCTGATCAAATTCATTGGAACTTTTACTTAAAAACAACATTGGATTAAGAATCATTTTTTTTCCTATTTTATCAATAAGGTCCGTTGAAGAAAACTTCATAGTACTTTCAAACTCACCATTTTCCAATACTTTAGAATCAATATCAATAAAATCCATTGAAAAATTTTCTTTATACTGCTTTTTATATTTTTCAGGGTTTTCATCATAATCATCCTTAACATACATTGCAAATACACCGGTATCTCTGTCAGAATAAGCACCGAAAACGCTGCCATCTTCATTAATTTTCGCATTTACGGTAAGGAAGGTATTTCCCGGCTTAGTATTTTCCATCTGAAGTTGAACTGCTTTATCCTTACCAAGCAAAATACCAAATTGATTCCAGTCTCTTAAAGGAAGTTCGTTCATGGAAGACTGTTTTGAAGTAGCATCAAAAGTTTGAATAGCGCCTGCTGTTTCTACAGCTGCCAGTACAAAATTTGTGTTACTGACGTTGGGAGATACAATATTAATAAGGCCATTCTCTACAGTCGAAATAATTAATGGGTCTGCTTTAATGTTTACTTCACGAAGAAGCATTACTAAGAAAAGATTCATTTCTGCTGCATTCCCAGTTTTGGTTTCAATCATTTTTTTGATTCCCTCTTCTGTATAGATTCCTTTATCTTTATTCCAAGTAAATGTTTTCTGAACATATCTGAATATGGCATTTGCTTTTTCAAGGTCTGTTTTCATATCAGCTATTCCCGCCGGCATATTTTCTTTAGCCAGTTTTGTTTTTTTAAGCTCACCTCCAAAATCATTATTATCATAAAGTCTTTTCCTGATCTGTTCCCAGGAAGATGAATACAGTTTAAGTTCTCCAAAATTGGTGGAATGAAGTTCAGCACTGATTTTTGTACGGAAGTTTCTGCTATTTCTTACGAACTTCTCTGTTTTAAAACCTTTCACATTTTCAAAGCCGAACCTGTATGTTCTATATTGGGCACCATACAATGTCCTGTCTGAGACCTCGTTATATTTAGGAGTAAGGCCACCTGTATAATTAATATTATAGGAAATGCTCACTGGAGTATCCATAACATATTCTGTGTAAAGTGATGGAGTATCCATCTCAATAACTATTTCAGGAATTGTATAAAGGAACGCAAATGGTGTGATCACTTCATACTGGTATTCCAATACCGATCCGTCTTTAACATTGGGAAAAGCAAATTTGGTAACCGTTGTATTTTTATTTTCCTTACTTTTATATTTGGAACTTTTTTCAACCTTTACCGGCATCACCTTTCCCCCTTCCAGATTATAAGTATAGGCCTTGAATTTGTTTAATGACTCATGTTCATTGACTCCTGTATAAAGTGGAACTTCTACATTTAATAAGTCTTCTGCATTATCTTTTTTGTATATTTTTATTCTGTAAATATACTCTCTGTGCAGATCACCTGTAGTCGCGTCTACTCTGAAATGTATGGATCTGTACAAAATTTCAGCTGGCGCATTTTCATCCAATAAAGACTTAGCTTTGGATAAATCTGCTTCTGAAAATTTTGGAGCATCTAGAAACTCATGTTTTTGAGCTTTAATAACTACGAGGTTTGCAGAGCAAACCAGTAATAATACTATTTTTTTCATCATTATGCTTTTGTAATTAAAATTTTTGAATTGTCCATGTTTATTGTTTTCTTGATAAAGTTTACATATTCATTATATTTTTCTTTTGGATAGGCTCCTTTATTTATTTGTATTTTTCTTTTCACAATAATTTCTTCTCCATTCTTTACAAAATTTAAAGTATAGAACCCATATTCAGATTTGAGGTTAATATTTTCGGGAGTCTCTTCTATTTTATATCCATTGGGAAGGCTGAAACTGATTTCATATTCGTCTTCATAAGACTGCCCGATTTCAAAAGGAAGCTCTCGGCTTTCATCCGTTTTATGGATTGCCTCATTATATATAGGAACCGCTCTGAATATTAAGCTGTTCCCAACTTTCTTCGCATAATGAATTGCTTTAAAATCAATGTCATAGGTTATAAAAGCTTTGTCTCTATTATTGACAAAGTTTTTCATCTCTACTTTTTCAAAGTTTAAAATATCCAAAGATCTTTTCACAGCATCATTTCTTTCTTTAGGGCTAAAACCGGTAAATACTAAATTATAATCATATTGATATCCTGTGTAATGAAAGTTTCCTTCACCTTGAATACTGTTATCCTCTCCTACCTTGATTTTCAGGATTTGCTTTTCTTTATTCTGCTCGGCAGAATATACAGGAGTATTGATCAGTTCTATTCCATTTTTTTTAACTGAAAGCACATTTCGGTCTGTTGTGTTAAAACCCAGATGGTTGAATGCAATTTGCTGGGATGTATTCTCAAGCCAGATATTACCTTTTTCTGTGGGTACCATTAAAATAGCATGATTTCCTCCCATTCTAGGAAAGTCCGGATCAAAAGATATCTGAGAAGCTCCGGAATTAATCACACAATAATAAGAAGGTACTCCTGCTTCATCAAGAAGCGTTTTCATATAATTGGTAAGACCTTTACAGTCTCCGTATCCTTTTTTGTCAACTTCCTCTGGAAGCATTGGAAGCCACCCACCTATTCCCAGCCCCACATAGATATATCTGGTCTTATTCTGCATATATTGATAAATCGTCTTTATTTTATCCTCCACAGATCCTTGTAAGTTTAAAGCTGCAATTTCAGCTTTGATGACCGGAGTAGAAACGGCTACAGGTTCTACAAGGTTATTATAATACCATGTACCAAAATCTGTCCAGTTTGTCAAAGTACCCTGTTTTCCTGCCAGATTAAATTTCGCCAGAGAGAAGCTTACTTTCGGCAAAATTTTGACAGGTTGCGGGAGTAAAGCAATATCATCAATAGCAGGAACGTTCTTATATGTATATATCTTTTCATTGATACTGCTGCTTTCTGTAACTGATGCATAGTTAAACTTTGATGGATAAGTTTTCGTTCTAAGTTCTATCCCGGATGTATTGATAATTTTAAACTCTGCTTCTTCCAAAGATGTATTGGTAGAATAGAAAGGTACAAAGTCAGGAATAAAAACGGTATTTTTATCTGATATCTCATAAGAGAAATCTATCGTATAGGGATATTCAGTTGGCGTATAATTAAAAACCATAATTCTGCTATCAGAATAAAAAATTCCATGACGGTTATTGGCAAAATCACCAAAATCTGATTTCGAATAACTTTTTACTTTCTTTCCTGATTCATTATAGATTGTAACTTTTACATCAGAAATACTGTTTCCTTTATCATAAGGGATATAAGCAACTGCTTTATCATCACCATCTTTATTCAAAACAGTCTTTACTGTATTAATCTGATATTTTATTTCATCAATCTTATTAATATTCACAGTAGTAAGATCTTTTCGGACTACCAGATTAGCGTTTTTCTTTAAATTCTCAGGAATTGCAGAAGCTGGATAACTCTGTGCTAAATAGAATGAGGCAGTAGATAAGGCCCCTAAAATTAAAATTTTCATCATTACTGCTAATTGTAAATAAATTTTTAAAATTTTGTTTATTTTTTATCAAGCTAATTACCTGATTTCTTTTTCAGAGATAGCTTTCCAAATTTGTTTAAAAAAAGGATAATATCTTCTGAACGTTTTTTGTCATAGATTTTAATTTTTGAATAGCATTCTTTTCCCAAAGAATTATCATTCGTAATGTGATATCGAGTACTATTGTCGAGAATCTCAGCGGGAGTGTCATTTTCTATCAATGAATAAGATTTCTTCAGATCAGCTTCGTCAAAAACAGGTGGAGAGAGGAATTTATGCTGTGCAAAAAATATATTAAACATAAAACAGCTCCCTGCTACAGTAAGTTTAGTATTAATTTTCATCAATATCATATTTTTCAAAATTCTCAGGAATGGCAGAGGCAGGATAGCTCTGTGCGAAATATAATGAGGCGGTAGATAAAGCCCCCAGTACTAATATTTTCATCATCGTTATTAATATTATACAAAAATAATAAAATCTTAATAACTGTTAAAAAAAATATAAAAGGCTTCAACATGTGAAGCCTTCAACCTAATACTTAAAAAGTACAGTTTTTAATGTACCTATAAGGTAATGAACACATTATCAACTTTTCATTGCTTATTTCTGAAAAGTTATAACAGAATATTTATATTCATTCTATATTGAAATAAGAATATATATTCTGTAACATGAAGGGATAAACTTCATATTGTCTGCACTCAAATTTATAATAATTTACAATCCATATGATTCAAATACTGTAGAATTAATAATAAAGGGAAGTACAATTAATTCTACAACTTTATAGATGATCAATAAAAAAAGACTTCATTGCTGAAGTCTTTTAATTTTTTTCTTTCTATTTATTAATCATTCGGGACCAGCTTACTGTCAAAACGGTCACTTCCCAATCCCAATACAGGAATAAAAATAAACCCGAAAAGGAGAATGAGAATGGTGTACAGAGGTGTATCTTTTGCAAAGCCTTTGGCAAGTCTGTCATATACCACCCAGCATGCATAAATGTTTACCAGTGGAATAAAGAAAAGAATGATCCACCAAATCGGTTTTTTCACAATTTCCAGTAATACAATAGTGTTGTAAATAGGAATAAAGGCAGCCCACGCATCTTGTCTTCCTGCTTTCTGGAAAATTTTGTACATGCAATATCCATAGAATATATAGCAAATCAGTCCGAAGAACATTGTTCCGATCCCTAATCCTGCAGCAACTGCACCAGAAGCCGCATCTGCTCCGTTGTAAGGGTCTGTTTGTAAAAGAGTTAACATATTATTGTTTTTTTGGTTTATCCAAATATAAAAAAAGCTTCTAAATAATCAGAAGCTTTTTTATTATATTTTTAAAAAGGTTTATGCATCAATTTTTGCATATTTCGCATTTTTCTCGATAAATTCTCTTCTTGGCGGAACTTCATCTCCCATCAGCATTGAGAAAATACTGTCTGCTTCCACTGCATTATCAATGGTTACCTGCTTCAGAATTCTGTGTTCAGGATTCAATGTAGTTTCCCACAGCTGTTCAGGGTTCATCTCTCCAAGACCTTTGTAACGTTGTACCTCTACTCCTTTTCCGTCCGGAGACATTTCTAAAGTAAATTCCTCACGCTCTTTTTCGTTATAAGCATATACTTTTTTGTTTCCTTTCTTTAAAAGATATAAAGGTGGTTGAGCGATATAGATATAACCATTCTCAATAAGTTCCTTCATATATCTGAAGAAGAAAGTAAGAATCAGTGTTGAAATGTGAGATCCGTCAATATCGGCATCGGTCATAATTACGATCTTGTGGTATCTTAATTTTGCCAGGTTCAATGCTTTGCTGTCTTCCTCAGTTCCCACAGAAACCCCAAGAGCAGTATAGATATTTCTGATCTCTTCATTATCATATACTTTGTGAAGCATAGATTTCTCTACGTTCAGAATTTTACCTCTTAACGGAAGGATAGCCTGGAAATGTCTGTCTCTTCCCTGCTTAGCCGTACCCCCTGCGGAATCTCCCTCTACAAGGAAGATTTCAGATTCTGCCGGATCTTTTGATGAACAGTCTGATAATTTCCCTGGAAGACCGGAACCTCCCATCGGAGATTTTCTCTGAACCATTTCACGGGCTTTTTTTGCAGCCTGTCTTGCTTTTGCAGCCAAAACCACCTTCTGAACGATCTGTTTCGCTTCATTTGGGTTCTCTTCAAGGAAATTGGTAAGCATTTCCCCTACAATTTTATCTACAGCCCCGGAAACTTCAGAGTTTCCTAATTTTGTTTTAGTCTGTCCTTCAAACTGAGGTTCCATTACTTTTACAGAAACTACAGCTGTTAATCCTTCACGGAAATCATCTCCTGTAACTTCTACTTTCTCTTTCTGTGGAATTCCTAAATCATCAGCATATTTTTTAAGGGTTCTCGTCAAAGCACGTCTGAAACCTGCAAGGTGAGTTCCTCCTTCATGAGTGTTGATGTTGTTGACGTAAGAGTGAAGATTTTCGTTGAAAGAAGTGTTGTAACGCATTGCCACTTCTACAGGAATATCGTCTCTTTCTCCTTCCATGAAAATTACGTGTTCCATGATAGATTCACGGTTGCCATCAATATAAGCAACGAATTCTTTTAATCCGCCTTCAGAATGAAAAACTTCTGAACGGAAAGATCCGTCTTCCAGTTTTTCTCTTTCATCCGTTAAAGTAATGGTAATTCCTTTATTAAGATAAGAAAGCTCTCTTAAACGGCTTGCTAATGTATCGTAATTATAAATTAGTTCTGTAAAGATGGTATCATCCGGCTGGAAAAACTGCTTGGTACCTCTTTTTTCGCTGTGACCAATCTCCTCAACACCTGTCTGGGCTTTTCCTCTTGAATAAATCTGCTGGTAAACGTTTCCGTCTCTGTAAACCGTAGTGATCATCTCATTGGAAAGAGCATTCACACACGAAACCCCAACTCCGTGAAGACCTCCTGAAACCTTATAAGAGTCTTTGTCAAACTTACCTCCGGCTCCAATTTTTGTCATTACCACTTCAAGGGCAGATTTCTGCTCTTTTTCGTGGAAATCAACCGGGATACCTCTACCGTTATCACTTACCTCAATTCCGTTTCCTTCCTTGATGCTAACGAAGATCGTGTCGCAGTACCCTGCCAATGCCTCGTCAATAGAGTTATCTACTACTTCATAAACCAAGTGGTGAAGTCCTCTGACTCCTACATCACCAATGTACATTGAAGGACGCATACGAACGTGTTCCATTCCTTCCAATGCCTGAATACTACTAGCTGTATATTGTTTTTGACTCATATTAAAAATTAAAAATCCTGCTATATGCAAAGACTCACAAATATCGTGATTTTTTTCGAGGTATGAAAGTTAAAAAGTGTCAAAAAAATGTGGAGTTTTCTTTAGAAAAGCATAAGGATTGGTAAGCCGGTAAAAGAAACAAAATTAAAATGTATTGATGAGATAGCAACTGTTGTAAATCATATTCAACATCAATAATTTATGCTTAAATTTATTAACTGAAAAGTTGAACTTATGGATGATTTTATCGCAGCACGCGCTCAGATGGCACTTTCCCTGGGCTTTCATATCATATTCTCCTGTGTGGGTATGGTGATGCCTTTTCTGATGGCTTTTGCCCATTGGAAATACCTAAAGACCAATAATGAAGTATACAAAGGACTGACAAAAGCATGGAGCAAAGGCGTGGCTATCCTTTTTGCAACGGGAGCCGTTTCAGGAACGATGCTTTCTTTTGAACTTGGGCTTCTATGGCCAGGGTTTATGAAACATGCAGGTCCGATTTTCGGGATGCCTTTTTCTCTGGAAGGAACGGCCTTTTTCATCGAAGCGATTGCCATTGGCTTCTTTTTATATGGATGGGAAAGATTCAATAAATGGTTTCACTGGTTCTGCGGATTTCTTGTAGGAGTAAGCGGGCTGGCTTCCGGGATTCTTGTAGTAGCGGCCAATTCCTGGATGAACTCTCCTACCGGTTTCGATTATATCAATGGACAGTATCTTAATATAGATCCTATCAAAGCGATGTTTAATGATGCATGGTTTCCGCAGGCTCTTCATATGACCGTTGCTGCGTTTTGTGCAACAGGATTTGCTGTAGCAGGAGTACACGCTTTTATGATTATGCGAAAAAGAAATATTGAATTCCATACCAAAGCTTTTAGAATTGCCGTAGGTTTTGCCTTGATCGGAGCATTCGGAGCACCTTTAAGTGGAGATGTTGCTGCAAAATCGGTGGCAGAAAGACAACCTATCAAACTGGCAGCTATGGAAGCTCATTTTGAAACTGAAAAAGGGGCTTCATTTGTGATTGGAGGAATTCCTGATGAAGAAAAAGAAGAAGTGAAATATGCAGTGAAAATTCCAAAAGTTTTGAGTTTTCTGGTGAGTAATGATTTTAATTCTGAAGTAAAAGGTCTTAAGGATTTCCCTAGAGATGAATGGCCTCCGATTGCTGTGGTTCATTATGCTTTTCAGATTATGATTTTCTTCGGTGTGGTGATGATTGTTATCGGAGCTGTCTATTTATATGCCTTCTTCTTCAAAAAAGAATGGCTGAATAAAAACTGGTTATTAAAAACCTTTTTAATCGCAACACCTTTTGGATATATTGCTCTGGAAGCGGGATGGACGGTAACAGAAGTCGGAAGACAGCCCTGGATTATTTATGGAATTATGAGGACAGCAGATGCGGTAACTCCTATGCCGGGAATACAGTATTCATTCTATTTCTTCACGGCTATTTTCGTATCATTATCATTGATCCTTGTTTTCCTTTTAAAGAGACAGATTCAAATGGTACCGAAGCTTTACGATCCTACCGATGCTCAGTTTAACGATAAAAACAAAAAATCATGATTTACATTGTAATAGGTTTTCTCTGGCTATCCATCTGTCTTTATATTATTCTGGGAGGAGCTGACTTTGGAGCAGGTATTGTAGAAATGTTCACCAATAAAAAAGTCCGCCATAAAACCCATGAGATTATGTATGAATCTATTGCTCCTGTTTGGGAAGCCAATCACATGTGGCTTATCATTGCGATTGTAATTCTCTTCGTTGGTTTTCCTGAGATTTATACCACCATGTCAACCTACCTTCATATTCCTTTAGTACTGATGCTTTTAGGAATTATTGCAAGAGGAACAGCTTTTACGTTCAGGCATTATGATGCTGTGAAAGACAATTGGCAGGTTTTATACACTCATATTTTCTACTACGCAAGCCTTTTAACACCTTTCTTTTTGGGATTAATAGCTGCTGCTACGGTTTCACATTCTATCAATCCTGATGCTGTAGGTTTTCTGGATTTGTATGTATTCAGCTGGCTGAACTGGTTTGGGGTTTCCGTAGGTTTATTTACGGTAGCGCTTTGTGCTTACCTGGCATCTATTTTTTCATTAAGAGAAACGCGTGATAAGGCAGATCTTTTATTAATGATCAGAAAATCCAAGCAGACAATGATCTTCGTGGTAATTACAGGTATTTTGGTATTTGTGACCGCTTATATTTCAGACATTCCCCTTTTGATGTGGGTATTTTCTAAACCTTTGGGTATTATGGCGATTGCTTTTGCTACGATAGCTTTATTGCTTATTTTAAGAGCGATGAACCGTCAAAAACTACTTCCCGTACGTGCTTTGGCAGGATTCCAGATGGTGATGATTTTAGTAGCGGCAACGTATCAGCATAATCCGGATATTATTTTATTAGGAAACGGACAGCATCTTTCATTACTGGAACATATGGCTCCTGAAAAAACTATCGCTGCATTGGGATGGGCATTGATGCTGGGATCACTATTTATTCTTCCTTTCTTATTTTATCTGATGGCTTCTTTCAGTAAGTTAAGAAAATAAATATATGCAGACTTATAAAGACAAAACAGAACTCATTGAAGAGCTAAAGAAAAGATATCTTCTCTATGATCAGGAATTTAATGATATCAAAGAAGAGGACAAAGATCTTTTGCAGCCGGGAGTTGATAAAACTCCATCACAAAATATTTCCTATCAATTGGGTTGGACTCACCTCCTTTTACAATGGGAATCTGATGAAAGCAAAGGAATTGAAGTAAAAACGCCCACTCCTGAATACAAATGGAATAACCTGGGAGGATTGTACCAGTCTTTTTATAATGAATATGGTTCTCATACTTTACAAGAACAAAGAGAACTGCTTCGAAATCACGTGGATGAAATTATCAACTGGATAGAAAACCTTAGTGATGACACACTATTCACTCCCGGACGGAGAAAATGGGCAACGACTCCCGCCCAGTGGCCGGTTTGGAAATGGATTCATATCAATACCGTAGCTCCCTTTAAAAACTTCAGGGCACAGCTCCGGAAATGGAAAAAAGAAAAAGGTACAGCATAGTTCTGTACCTTTTATATTATATTTAGATCTTCTGAAAAATCTTAAGCCAGTTTCATCAAAAGATTTTCGTCAATTTTCTCTACTTTCACAATATTATTTTTTGTCAAAGTCTTGGAAGCTTTATCCCATTTTTTACCGGATAACTGGCTTCTTTCTTTTACTTCTGCCAAAGCCATCGGCTCTTCCTGGGAATTAAGGATTTCAAGGATTACTTTTTCATCCTCTCCTAATTCAATTTGTGGAACTGCTTTTTCAGGTCTCATCTGAGGGAAGAATAATACTTCCTGGATTGAGGCATTATTCGTTAAGAACATGATTAATCTGTCCATACCGATACCTAATCCTGAAGTTGGCGGCATACCGTATTCCAATGCTCTTAAGAAGTCCTGATCGATGAACATAGCTTCATCATCTCCTCTTTCAGATAACGCCATTTGTGCTTCAAAACGTTCTCTCTGATCGATAGGATCATTAAGCTCTGAATATGCATTAGCGATTTCTTTACCGCATACCATTAATTCAAAACGCTCTGTTAAGCCTTCTTTGCTTCTGTGTTTCTTTGTCAGTGGAGACATTTCGATCGGATAATCCGTAATGAAAGTCGGCTGAATGAAGTTTCCTTCACATTTCTCACCGAAGATTTCATCGATTAATTTTCCTTTACCCATCGTCTCATTTACTTCGATACCGATAGATTTTGCGAAATCATATAATTCCTTCTCAGTTTTTCCGGTGATATCGAAACCTGTAAATTTCAGGATCGCTTCTGTCATGGAAACTCTTGGATAAGGAGCTTTGAAATCTACTTCATGTTCCCCGAATGTAGCTTTTGTAGTTCCGTTTACCTGGATAGCACAGAATTCCAGTAATTTCTCAGTGAAATCCATCATCCAGTTGTAATCTTTGTACGCTACATAGATTTCCATAGCAGTAAACTCAGGATTGTGCGTTCTGTCCATTCCTTCATTTCTGAAGTTTTTAGAGAACTCGTATACTCCGTCAAAACCACCTACGATCAGTCTTTTCAGATATAATTCGTTGGCAATTCTTAAATATAATGGAATATCTAATGCATTGTGGTGCGTGATAAACGGTTTTGCTGCAGCTCCACCAGGAATTGACTGTAGGATTGGTGTTTCCACTTCAAAATATCCTGCATCATTAAAGAATGTTCTCATGGCATTGAACAATTTTGTTCTTTTCACGAAAATTTCTTTTATCTGTGGGTTTACCGTTAAATCTACATAACGCTGTCTGTATCTTAATTCAGGATCTGTAAAACCATCGTGTACTACTCCGTTTTCATCAGTTTTAGCCTGAGGCAGCGGGCGTAAAGCCTTTGTAAGAAGCGTAAAGTTTTTCACTAAAACCGTCTTCTCTCCTACCTGAGTGGTAAACAATTCTCCCTCAATACCGATAATATCTCCAATATCCAGAAGGTGCTTGTAAACTTCATTATAGAGTTCTTTATCTTCACCCGGACAGATCTCGTCTCTGTTAAAATAAACCTGGATTTTTCCTTTAGAATCCTGCAATTCTGCAAAAGAAGCCTTTCCTTGAATTCTGCGGGACATCAATCTACCAGCGATCTTCACCTGTTTACTTTCAGAAAAATCCTGTTTTATAGATTCTGTAGTATCTGTAATTATATACTCATCCGCAGGGAACGCATTAATCCCCATTTCAGTAAGCTTATTCAGCTTTTCTCTTCTAATGATTTCTTGTTCTGATAATTGCATTTCTTATTTTTCTAAAAGCGTACAAATTTAGGCATTTTTGACATGACCGTCAATGGCTTTTTTAAGAAATTTTAAAAAGTGGTAAAGATGCGGGGTATTGGGGTTCAGGATACGGGGTAATGAGATTCGAGATGTGCACTATCGTGCTATAAACTTTAAACCTTGAACCTTAAATGAACCAGGTCTTCCTGTCTTTTCGAGGAATAAACGTCCACGCCAGCATTCTGCTTACTTTTTGTCCCTGAGCCATATCGATGGTTTTCACCTCTACAGCATTTACTTTCCTTAAAAGATTGTTGAGTTTATTGAGATTGTCTTTTTTGGAAACCAGACACGTGAACCAAAGAACCTGTGATGAAAACAATGTACTTTCATTGATCATTTTTGTAATAAAAGCAAGTTCACCACCTTCACACCAAAGTTCAGACTGCTGGCCGCTGAAGTTAAGAAGAGGTCTTGTTCTCTTTGATTGATGGAGATTTTTTGTTTTCCTGATATTTCCCTTCATTGCAGATTCTTCGGAATCATGAAAAGGAGGATTGCACATGGTGAAAGTAAACCTTTCTTCCGCACCGATGATATTGGTAAAGATATGATCAGCCTCAGGCTGACTTTTTAGCTGAATAACAGAGGAAAGATCTTCATTGTGATCCAGAATATGCTGAGTATTTTTTAAAGAATCCTGATTGATATCCGTTCCCAGCATGGTCCAGCCATAAGATTTGCAGCTGATTAAAGGATACACGAGATTCGCGCCTGTTCCTATGTCTAATCCTTTTACAGAATTTCCTGTGGGAATTTTGTTAAGTGGTTCACCTAATAGATCGGCAATATAATGTACATAGTCTGCCCTTCCCGGGATCGGTGGACAAAGATTGGTGTCAGGAATGTCCCAGCCTTTAATGTTGTAGAAATGTAAGAGTAAGGCTTTGTTGAGCAGTTTTACAGCCTGTGGAATGCTGAAATTAATGGTTGCCGTCTGATAGGCATTCGTAAAAACATAGTGTTTCAGTTCCGGCACACAAGAAATAAGCTGATCAAAATCGTAGGGATCACGATGCAGATTTCTTGTGTGCAGACTGGATTTTTCAGCAGACATATTTTATTTCTTCTGACTTAAAATATATTCCACCATTTTTTTGGCATCTTCTTTAGATACCTGTGGATGGGCGGCCATAGGCACACTTCCCCATACTCCACTTCCGCCTTCTATAATTTTGGAAGCCAGCAGTTCAGTATCCTTTTCAGAGTACTTTCCTGCAATTTCCTGATAAGAAGGTCCTATCATTCTCTCATTCACAGAGTGGCAGCCTGAGCAGTCCAATGTTTCCATGATCTGATCACCGGAAAGATGAGACTGAGCAGATTCTGAAACAGCTGTAGTTTCAGAAGAAGATGCCACTTCTGCTGTATTTTCTTTTTTAGAACAGGAAATGATCATAAGACCCAGTGTTCCTGCCAAAAGTATTTTTTTCATTATTTCTTCGCTGTAGAATCTGTTTTAGCAGCTTCAGGGGTAGCCGGAGTTGCAGCAGCTGGAGCAGCAGTTTTAGCAGTAGAATCTACCACTGTAGTTGCTTCCGGTTCCTCAAGCATTGTGTTGCTATCCTGTAAAGAGTGATCTGGCTTCTTTTTGCAGCTTGCCAATAATAAACCTCCGATAAATGCGATTGCTAATACTTTTTTCATTTTTTTCTAATTTGGAAGCAAAAATATAAAAAATAAACTTTTAAACTTATGACAAATGTTTTCTTTAGGAAATATTTTTGAGACCAGGATCTGTACAACTGGTAAAAAAATAATTCAAACATGGGAGAATTTTAAATTGGGTTAGTATTTTTGTATATCGGATGATCCGAGCCAAAAATCAACGTATTAATTTAAAAATGTATGACCAGAAAACATGTATTGGGTACTGCTTGCTTTGCTATACTCTCTTCTCTCCTTTTTTCATGTGATAATTCATCTAATGAACCACAATCAGAATATTCTGATAAAATTGAATCGGTGACGCTTTTAAAAACCACAAAATCCTGGGACGGAACTACGTATCCTGCTTACCCCTCAACTCAGCCGGAAATTTCGGTTCTTAAAATTGCTGTACCTCCCAATTCGGCACTGAGCTGGCATAAACATCCCGTCATCAATGCGGCGTATGTAGAAAAAGGTGAAATTCAGATTGAAAGAAAAGAGGATGGAAAAACGCAATGGATAAAAAAAGGTCAGGTGCTTCCTGAAATGGTTAATACCGGCCACAGAGGTAAAACCGGAGACCTCGGAGCAACGCTGATTGTTTTCTACAGCGGGACTCCGGACATTCCTTTATCTGAGCCAGTACAATAAATAGTTCAAATGCTGGGTTCGCAAGGTAATGATGATAAAACTTTATTTTTTTGTCTGCAAAGATCTTCATTCAGCTAATGACAGCGTCTTTTGCTAAGTGAAACGCCCTTGCGATCATTTTAATAATCATTTAATAACATCTTTGCGATCTCAGCGTTTAAATAAAAGATTATTATAATTATATTTAATCCATGGTTTTAATTTCAAAAATTCTGTTTTTCACCAGCCATCATGGTTTTTATACTGTGGTTCTGTTGTTTGCATTCTTTGGATTGCTCTCCTATCTGACCAAAAAAGCATGGTTTTTGATTCCGATCATTCCACTTGCTATATTGAATGGTTTTGGAGGGCAGTTTCTAAATGCATGGTTTTTAAACAAATACGGAGTAGAAAGCACAGCTATTATCACCTCTGATGTAGAAACCAATTCTACTCTGAATGACATGTACATCCACGATTATGAAGCTATTGTAAAGAAACAGGACGGAAAATATACCACTACCTTTTTCTCCACTACTACTGCAGCCATTTATCCTATCAGAAATTCAATCAGAATTCCGGGTGATAAGGATATTCCTGTAAAATACATTCCAGGATATGAAAAAAACATGGTCATCCTTTATGATCAATCCAGGGAAGGAAAAATTGTATTACAAAATGAAAAAATGGCTCCTGTGAATTCTGCAAGAATCAAATATGAAGCAGACAGAACAAATAAACAATTCATTGAAGAATATATTGCTGCATTGGAAGATTATGTAAAAGACTATGATGATGAAACTTACAGAGAAAAAATCAAAGTATTGAAACAAGAACTCAAACAGCTTAAATAAGAGGTTTCAATGTTAAGTTTTTTTATTTTCAGAAATTTTTTCGTCTTTGTATAAAAAAAATTTCTACATTTGTCCTATGTTTAAAATGAACAACAATATTTGGTGGTGGCTTTCAAACTCTTCGTCGGGTCTGGAGGTATTGTCATGTTGTTAATTACAGCAGAAATAATCAAAAAACAATATATAGGCTTTGACGGATACCGTTAAAGCCTTTTTTTATTCCTTAATCTCACAAAAAACAATAAAATGTTGACCAAAACAATTACGATAAAAACCGTTTCGAAAAAAACACTGGGAGACCTTCATACTCCCATGAATATTTACCTTAAGATCAGGGATAAATTCCGTGATACGATTCTTCTGGAAAGTTCAGATTCAAAAAGTATTGATAATAATTTTTCCTTCATTGCGGTGAATGCCATCGCCGGAATTGAGGTGAAAAATCTTAACGAATATGAAATCAAACTTCCTTCTTCTGCTCCCGTAAAGCAATTTATTATGGAGCGGAATATTACAGATGTATTTGAAGAGTTTCGTCAGATTTTTAAATGTGAAGAAACCAGTGATCCTATTGAGCAGACGGCTCAGAGCCTTTTTGGCTACACAAGTTTTGAAGCGGTACAGTTTTTTGAAAACATCAGTCTTAAAGCACAAAGCAAGGAAGTAGAGATTCCTGTTTTAAGGTATAGATTGTACCAATATGTGATTGCTATCAATCATTTTAATGATGAAATGTATATTATTGAAAACTGTATCGATGGCGTAAAATCTGAATTCCATCTGTTGGAAAATCTCATTAAAAATCAGAATACTCCGGTTTACCCATTCGAGAAAATAAGCGAAGAAACATCTAATATTACAGATGAAGAATATATTGAACTGGTAAAAACAGCTCAGAAACACTGTATGCGCGGAGATGTCTTCCAGCTGGTTCTCAGCAGAAGATTCGAGCAGAAATTCAAAGGTGATGAGTTCAACGTGTACCGTGCTTTGAGAAATATCAACCCTTCCCCTTACCTGTTCTATTTTGATTACGGAAATTACAAATTATTCGGATCGAGTCCTGAAAGCCAGTTAATCATCAAAAACAATAAAGCCATTATTCACCCGATTGCAGGAACATCCAAAAGAACGGGAAATTTTGAAGCTGACCTTGAAGCAATTGAAGTTCTGAAAGCCGATCCTAAAGAAAATGCAGAACATACTATGCTGGTGGATCTGGCAAGAAATGATCTTGGAAAACTCGGAAAAAATGTAACGGTTACCAAGCTTAAAGAAATCCAGCTGTTCTCTCATGTTATTCATATGGTAAGTGAGGTGACTGCAGATGTTGCTGATGACATCAATCCTTTGGAAATGGTTTCCGCTACTTTCCCCCAGGGAACACTGAGCGGTGCACCCAAGCATAAAGCGCTTCAGCTGATCAATCAATATGAAAAAGATTCCCGCGGCTATTATGGAGGCTGTATCGGAATCATCGGACTGAACGGAACCTGCAACCAGGCCATTATGATCAGAACTTTCTTAAGTAAAAACAATACCTTATTTTATCAGGCTGGTGCCGGTCTTGTAGCAAAATCTGTCCCTGAAAGTGAATTACAGGAAGTCAACAACAAACTGAATGCACTGAAAAAAGCAGTAGAAAAAGCAGAAAAAATAGTTGAAAAATAAACCCACCAGCTAGCAACAAAAAACAACCAGCAACTATCTAACAAAAAAAGCAATGAACAGCAATATAAACACTCAGCAGACGCCACTTAAAGTTCTCGTTTTCGACAATTACGACAGCTTTACCTATAACCTTGTTCAGATTATCGAAAGAATTCTGAACCAAAGAGTAGATGTGGTAAGAAACGATGAAATTACCCTTGAAGAAATTGGAAAATACGACAAAATCATCCTTTCTCCCGGTCCCGGAATTCCTGAAGAAGCAGGTATTCTATTAGACCTTATTAAAGAATATGCTCCTTCAAAAAGCATCCTTGGAGTATGTCTCGGACAGCAGGCCATTGCTGAAGCTTTCGGAGGGAGTCTGATCAATTTGTCCGAAATCTTTCACGGAGTGGCTACCACTACCGATCTGGTGAAAGAAGACACCAAATTATTTCAGGATTTACATTCAGGATTGGAAGTAGGAAGATACCACAGCTGGGTAGTCAATACTGAAGATTTTCCGGAAGAACTGGAAATTACGGCTGTAGATAAAGACGGAATGATCATGGCTTTGCAGCACAGAACCTATGATGTACACGGAGTACAGTTTCACCCTGAAAGCATTTTAACGCCGGAAGGAGAAGTAATCATTAAAAACTTTCTGTTGTCATGAAAACCTTAGAAAGTCCTTCAACAACCATAAAATTACCACAAATGAAAGAAATACTTCAATACCTGTTCAACCATAATACGCTTTCAAAATCAGAAGCGAAGGCTACCATGATTGAGATTGCACAGAATAAATTCAACGCTGCGGAAGTGACTGCTTTTATCAGTGTTTTTCTGATGCGGAATATCACATTGAAAGAGCTGGAAGGTTTTAGAGAAGCATTATTACAGATGGCTGTTCCTGTAAACATCGATGCCAGTGATGCGATTGATATTGTAGGAACCGGAGGAGACGGAAAAGATACCATCAATATATCCACTCTGGCCAGTTTTGTAGTAGCCGGAGCCGGACAGAAGGTAATAAAACATGGAAATTACGGTGCTTCTACCACTACAGGCTCTTCCAATGTACTGGAAGAACTGGGATACCAGTTTAAAAACAACTCAGAACAATTGAATGAAGATCTTGAAAGAGCTAACATCTGCTTTTTGCACGCTCCTTATTTTCATCCTGCGCTGCAATCTGTCGGATTATTAAGAAAATCGCTGGGATTAAGAACTTTCTTTAACCTTTTGGGTCCTTTGGTCAATCCGGCAAAGCCCCGATATTCAATGATTGGAGTTTATAATCTGGAAATTGCAAGAATTTATCAGTATCTTCTTCAAAAGGAAGAACGTGAATTTATTCTGGTGCATGGTCTTGACGGATATGATGAAATAAGTCTTACCGGCGACAGCAAAATCATCACCAAAAACGGAGAAGAAATTTATTCTGCAGAAGATTTAGGTTTCAATCCGGTAACGCTGGAAGATATTAAAGCAGGAAACTCCATTCGGGAAACGGCAAAAATATTTATGAATATTCTGGAAGGAAAAGGTACAGAACAGCAGAACTCAGTAATTCTTGCCAACGCTTCAGCCGCACTTTACAACACCCATAAATTCGGGACCTACGATAACTGTCTTCTCATGGCTGATGAAAGTCTGCAAAGCGGAAAAGCATTGAATAGTTTTAATCTTTTGGTCCAATAAGATTCACCATTCACTTGCAAAGCAAAATTCACTATTGACTATATTACAGACACAAAAAAATGACTATACTTGATAAAATTATTGAACGAAAAAAAGAGGAAATTGCTGCCGCAAAATTGCGCATTTCCCTTGACAGGTTAAAAGACACCTCTTTCTTTGGAAGGCCAACCTATTCATTAAAAGAATCTATCAAAAATAAAAGCGGAATTATCGCTGAGTTTAAAAGACAATCACCTTCAAAAGGGATCATCAATAATAATGTACAGCCTTTGGAAGTAGTTTCTGCTTACGAAAATTCTGGAGCCAGCGGAGTTTCTATCCTGACTGATCATGATTTTTTCGGAGGAGATTTAAATGATATTCTCACTGTAAGAAATGACATCAATATTCCGATTCTGCGAAAAGATTTTATGATTGATGAATACCAGTTTTATGAAGCTAAAAGCATCGGTGCTGATGTTGTCCTGCTGATCGCTTCATGTCTTTCACCGGATCAGGTACAGGAATTCACAGAATTAGCTCACCAACTGAAAATGGAGGTTTTACTGGAAATTCATACAGAAGATGAACTGAAGCATTTCAATTCAGAAATTGATTTGGCAGGAATTAATAACAGAAACCTTAAAGATTTTAAAGTTGATCTTCAGCATTCCGTTCAGCTGAAAAACCAGCTTCCAAAAGGCGTTTTGTCTGTTGCAGAAAGCGGTATTTACAATCTTAAAGATTTTCAGTTTTTAAAAGAAAAAGGATTTGACGGTTTCCTGATGGGCGAATATTTCATGAAAAATACAGATCCGGCCAAAGCTTTTGAAGAATTTGCTTCTCAAATTTAAACTCAATAACAATGAACCTGCCACCTACAACCTCAAACCTGCCACCTCAACTCAAAGTCTGCGGTCTTACAAAACCGGACCAGATTCAGGAACTGATTGCTATGAAAACAGATTTTCTCGGTTTTATCTTCTACGAAAAATCGCCGAGATATGTTTTGAATCATCTGAGTCTGGAAGAGCTCTCAACCATTGATCACCGGGGAAAAGTGGGCGTTTTTGTCAATGAAGAAGCAGATATCATTGTAAAGATTGTTCAGCATGCAGATTTGAATTTTGTACAGCTTCACGGTGATGAAAGCAATGATTTTATTGCTGAACTAAGACAAAAACTGAATCCTAAGGTTGGAATCATTAAAGTAATCAGAATAGGAAATATTGATGCTGATAACAAAGATAAAATAGCACAAACTCTTTCCTCTAACCCGCAACCTGTCACCTACTACCTATTTGATACAGACAGTAAAGCATTTGGCGGAACAGGGCAACAATTCGAGTGGAATATTCTGAATGAATTTGAGATTTCACTGCCCTACTTTCTAAGCGGCGGAATTTCTGAAGATAATATCTGTGATGTAAAAACATTGAAGCAACAGCCTTTCGCTTTGGATATCAATTCAAAGTTTGAAACAGAGCCCGGCAGTAAAAATATTGACAGGATAAAAAAATTTAAAACCCAATTTCAACAAAATAAATAACACATAAAAAACACAAGGATGAATATACATTTGCTAAAGAAGACATTTTATAAAACATTATTTCCGCCTAAATTCGGGAATGAAAAAATCCAGAATCTGTACCATTTTGTTGCACAAAACGACAGCAATACAGAACATTGGGAAGCAGGTGGATTATTGTCTGATTTCATTTGTATTATTAAAGATTTTGCAGAAAGTGATATCCAGTATTTTTTTGAAAGAATCAGTTTATGGAACAGTTATTATCTGGTTATTATTTCAGATAAATTTTTGGAAAACCATGTAAAATCCAGTGTAAAGTATGACCTGGGATTGATTTATTCTAAAATTTTTCTGCTTTACGAGGATTCCGATCCTTATTTTCTGATTGACAACCTTGAAATTGCCATTACCATGTATCAGTCGAAAATAGATAAAGCAACCTTAATTGACTTAATGCATAAAATAGAATTATTATATTATAAAAAGCTGATTACCAAACAGCAGTACGATTACCATCTCACATTTATTAATAGTTTGAACCCATGAAATATCACGTAAAAGAAACGAAAGATTTAACAGAAGCCGAAATAAAACACATCCTGGAACTTTGGGATATTTCCGCATGGAACACCATGAAATCATCCTACTTCCGCTCTTTTTTTAAAGACTCGGAATTTCATTTTCTGATGGATACGGATGAAAGCATATTGGCCGTTATGAGAGTTAATTTTGATTTCACCTTACAAATAGCAGACACCGGTTATTCCTTTGCAGAAGCCGTAGGACTTGTTTCTGCTCATAAAAAGAAAGGGTATGGAACCGCTTTGGTGAAACATTTCAAAGAAAATGTTACTCAGAGAAACCTGGAAACCATTGGTTTCTGCCATTCGGATCTGCGTCCTTTTTATGAAAAGTGTGACATCGAAATTCTTCATGATAAAGCCAGAATGATCAAAGAAAGTGTCGGCCCGGATTGGGTGAATTCTGAAGATGATGATATTTTGCTTTTCCATACCTCGCAGGAAAGAAAAGAGCTGCTCAACCGGCTGAGTTCACAAAACAATGCTTATTTAATAACTAAAGAATAAAAAAATGAATTATAAAAACCCCGATGAAAACGGATATTACGGCGAGTTTGGAGGAGCCTTTATCCCCGAAATGCTCTATCCTAATGTAGAAGAACTGCAAAAAAACTATCTCGAAATCATAGAGTCTGAAGATTTTCAGGCCGAGTATCAGGATTTGCTGAAAAACTATGTTGGGCGGGCCACTCCACTCTATTTTGCTAAAAATTTAAGTCAGAAATACAAGACTCAGATCTATTTGAAAAGAGAAGATCTCAACCATACCGGAGCTCATAAAATCAATAATGCCCTTGGCCAGGTTTTATTAGCGGAACGTCTTGGAAAAACCAGGATTATTGCGGAAACCGGAGCCGGACAGCATGGCGTTGCTACCGCTACAGCATGTGCTTTGCTTGGTCTAGAATGCATCGTCTATATGGGAGAAATTGATATCCAGAGACAGGCCCCAAACGTAGCGAGAATGAAAATGCTGGGAGCAGAAGTAGTGGCTGCCACTTCAGGTTCAAAAACCCTGAAAGATGCAGTAAATGAAGCATTAAGAGACTGGATCAACAATCCTGTGACGACTCATTATGTGATTGGAAGTGTAGTGGGACCTCATCCTTTTCCGGATCTTGTAGCACGATTCCAGAGTATTATTTCAAAGGAAATCAAAGAACAGCTTAAAGAGAAAATCGGAAGGGAAAATCCGGATTATGTGATTGCCTGTGTAGGTGGAGGAAGTAATGCTGCCGGAACTTTCTACCATTTTGTAGAGGAAAAAGAGGTAAAAATCATTGCTGCTGAAGCCGGAGGATTGGGAGTGGATTCCGGAAAATCTGCTGCTACTACTTTCCTGGGAACGCTTGGTGTCCTTCACGGAAGCAAAAGTCTTGTGATGCAGACAGCAGACGGCCAGGTTATTGAGCCCCACTCTATTTCTGCCGGACTGGATTATCCGGGAATCGGACCTTTTCATGCTCATTTATTTAAAGAAAAAAGAGCTGAATTCTTTAGCATTAATGATGATGAAGCTTTGAAATGTGCTTTTGAGCTGACCAGACTGGAAGGAATTATTCCTGCACTGGAAAGTTCTCATGCGCTGGCTGTTCTGGATAAGAAGAAATTTAATGAAGATGATGTTGTGGTCATTTGCCTGAGCGGTCGTGGAGATAAGGATATGGAAACATATCTTAAAGAAATTAGAAGTTAGATACTGGAAATCAGTAAGTATTACCTAATAACAAGTATTCACCATCTAACTTCTACCCTCTAATTTCTAACCTCGATAATAAAAAAATGAAAAAACTAAATATATACTTCACAGCAGGAATTCCACAACTGGAAGATACCGCTGATATTATACAACTGATTCAGGATTCCGGGGCTGATATGATCGAAATCGGAATGCCTTATTCTGATCCTGTGGCAGACGGACCTGTCATTCAGAAAGCTCACGAACTGGCTTTACAAAACGGAATGACGATCGAAAAACTGTTATCTCAGCTAAAAGCCATCAAAGACAAAATCAACATTCCAATTGTCCTGATGGGATATATCAATCCGGTATTGAGTTTCGGATTTGAGAAATTCTGTGCGGCTTGTGCGGAAAGCGGTGTTTCAGGATTGATCCTACCCGATCTTCCTCCTATTGAGTTTGAGAAAAATTATCAGCAGATTTTAAAACAATATCATCTTAATTTCACTTTCCTTGTAACACCGGAAACTTCCGATGAAAGAATGATCTATCTGGATTCATTAAGTTCAGGATTTCTGTATGCCGTAAGTTCTTCTTCCACTACCGGAAATGAAAATGCGGTTTTAAAGAATGAGGACTATCTTTCCAGGCTCGCTGCTCTTCCACTTAAAAATCCGGTGATGATTGGGTTTGGAATTAAATCGAAAGATGACTTCGAAAATGTAACGGAAAAAGCGGATGGCGGTATCATCGGAACTGCTTTCGTGAATATTTTACTTCAGGATAGAGACTGGAAGAAGAATGCCATAGATTTTATCCATTCCATAAAAGGGTAAAATTCACTAAATTTGTATATCAAAAATTGAAATGAATACAAATCAAAATAAAGCAGTAGAATTTGAAGATTTAGGAATCAAAGAATATCAGCCAGCCTGGGATTATCAGGAGCAACTGATGAAAAACATCATTGATACCAAAATAAAAAACAGAGATCTTCCTGCAGAACAGCATAGTATTACTCCCAACCACCTTCTTTTCGTAGAGCATCCTCACGTGTACACGTTAGGAAAAAGCGGACATGAAGAAAATATGCTTGCCGGTATTGATAAGCTGAAAGAAATTGAGGCTACCTTCGTGAAAGTAAACCGCGGCGGTGATATTACCTATCATGGTTATGGACAAGTTGTAGGTTATCCTATTCTGGATCTTGAAAACTTTTTCACGGATATTCATTTATATATGAGAAATCTGGAAGAAGTGATCATCAGAACCATTGCAGAATACGGTATCAAAGGAGAACGCTCTCCGGGTGAGACCGGAGTATGGCTGGATGTGGGAAAACCTTACGCCAGAAAAATGTGTGCCATGGGAGTGAAAGCTTCCCGTTGGGTAACTCTTCACGGCTTTGCACTGAATGTGAATACTGATATGCGTTATTTTGAATATATCATTCCATGTGGGATCAAAGATAAGCAGGTTACTTCATTAAAAAGAGAGCTTGAAAGAGAACTGACACCTGAAGAAATGGAAGAACTGAAAGCAAAAATCAGGAAGCATTTCGCGGATGTTTTTCAGGCAGAATTGATTTATAAATAGTCAAGTTTACTTACAATAAAATAAACCCGTTTTCAATCGTTGAAACCGGGTTTTTATTTTTATGATAATGTTATTTTTATTCGCTTAGACTATCCGCAACGTTTGTTATTCCACAGGAATCCATACCTCAAAATCTATTTTAAAATTCTTCTTGCTTTTCAGAATTCTACTATTATTGAGACTTTTTTTAGATTTAATCCGTATTACATAGTTTAGATTCCTACGGAATGGACAAAGTATAAATAGACTTATCTTATTGAAGAACATTTGTATGACAGGAATAAACTATCCATCCACCTTGTCCATTCCGTAGGAATCCAGATCTCGAAATTCTATTTTAAAATTTTCTATGTTTCAAAATTCTACTATTAAAAACCTAAGGTTTTTTAGTTGTTTTCAATATTATAAAATCAATAAAACAACAGAATAATGTATTTTTTTCAAAAAAAATCTTGCATATATTTTAATTTTTATTACTTTTAATGTCACAAATAAGTGAACTATCATAATTAAAATGTTCACTTAAAACTAACCACAAAATATAAAAACTATGAAAAAATTTCTGTTATCCATGATGGTATTCGTGACGGTACTGTCAGTGAATTCCTGCTCAGATTCAGCTGCCAACCAGGATCCTAATCTTGTAGCCAAGGAGTCTAATGAAATTGCAATGAAAGATTTCGGCAAAACTGTTCCGGTAGGGATTGAAAAAGAAGATGGAAAATTTAAAATCTCATTTATGGTTACTGCACAACCGTACGAAATTGCGGACAGTAAAGAGAATGCAGGTTATATTTCCATGATCAGACAGGCTGTTGAAAACGAAACTCCTGTTCATGTTTTCCTTAAAGCCAATACCAATAAAATTGCGAAAGTAGAAAAAGCAACTGCTGATGACATCCGTTATTTCAAATCGGTATTCAACAAAGAAGAAAGAGGAGAAAGTAACAAGGCAGTAAGTGTTATTCCCAATCTTGCTACGTTAAACAGTCTTTTTACCCAGATCAAAAACCAGGCTTGTGGAACTTCTACGGCATCTTCACCATGTATCACATTCAGATATCCTGTGGATGGATGCTATGCAAGAGCGCACAAAATGAGACAGATCCTTTTGAACGCAGGTTATGACTGCGAAAAACAGTTCGTTTACGGTAATCTGAGAGCGTCTACAGGAACATGCTGTGTTTCATGGGTATATCACGTAGCGATTTTGGTAAGCTTCAAAAATGCTTCAGGAATTGTTGAGAAAAGAATCATTGATCCGTCATTATTCTCCAGCGGACCGGTAACCGATTCTGCATGGAGAGCTGCTTGCACCAATACAAGCTGTGGATCTGCTTCAGTATCTTCTTATGCCAATACTGCAGGAAACGTGTACTACAGAAGTCCATCAGGATCTTTATTATATGATAACAATTATGTAAATACCAACTGTGTATTAAACATATTCTCATCCCTTTCCGGATGTTCTCCTTCCCCTGCACCTAGCGTAGCGAGCTGTGGATTCTAACTAATTTATATAGAGCTCCTGCCGATATTTTGATATATTGCAGGAGCTTTTTACTTAATCTTTTTTTATTATGAAAGCCTGGTCCTATTTACTATTACTTTTTATTATGATTACATCCTGTTCCGGTAACTCCAGTTCACAGAATTTGACATGGTACAATAATGCCACGATTTCCAACATCATGGAAGATCCCGATAAACCGGATGAAGTGGTACGGGTCGCTATTGGAATCAGTGCACAGGTTTTTTATCTCTCTAAAAAATCACCGGAATATAAAAGCCTGATGGAAAAAGCAACCCAAAGCTTTAAAAAAGGTAAGCCCTATAATATTGGTATTGAAAATAAAACCAATATCATTAAAGAAATTAAAGAGGTCAAATAATCCGGATTATCTGATCACAGAAATTCCGGCATCCACTTTCACTTCTGCCCCATGAATATAGGACGCTTCTTCTGAAGCCAGAAACAGAACTACACTGGCTATTTCTGAAGGCTCTCCCTGTCTTTTAAAAGGAATTGTCGGAATGATATCATCAATAGCGCTTTCTATCTGCTCTCCGGTTAAACCTGTATTATTAAAAATATTGGTTTTGATATGTCCGGGACTTACTCCATTCACACGGATTCCACGTTCTGTAAGTTCTACAGCAAAAGTTTTGATCATTGACTGCACTGCAGATTTTGCTGCAGAATACACCGAAAAATTAGGCATCGCAATCTCTGTTGCTACGGAAGTATTGAAAATAACAGAGCTTCCGCTTTTCATTAATGGCAACACCTGCTGTACCGTAAAAAACGGACCTTTCACCAGCATATTAAATAATTCGTCAAACTGATTTTCATCCACATATTCCACAGGAGAAAATCTCCCGTATCCCGCATTGGCAAAGACCAGATCGATATGTTCTGTATATTTTCTGATTTCATGCTGCAGCATCATAAGGTCTTTCATATTTCCGGCATTGGAAACAATTCCAAAAGCCTTTTCTCCAAGTTTCTCTAAAGCACTATTCACCGTTTCTTCGCTTCTTCCGGTAATGATCACAGACCCTCCTTCTTCAATGAATTTCTGAGCGGTTGCCAAACCCATCCCATTGGTTCCTCCGGTAATTAAAGCGGTTTTGTTTTTAAATCTCTGCATTGTTTTAAGTTTAAAATTCTACGGCAAAGATTGGAATTCAAAGGCTTTGAAAAAATCCGAATCATGCTGAAATGATTAAAACTGAAACTAAAAATTTCTCATTGGTCATCTTCATTTATTTACCTTTTTAAATTTCATCAATAATTGCTATCAATAAAATCTTTCAAAATTAAATTGCACACAATTAAATTGAGTGTACATTTGTACTGTTCATTTACTTCAACATAAAAACAGAAGTGATAAAACACAAAGTAGTTTAATTTAAAAACAAAAGAAAAATGTCATTAATAGAAAATCTAAACTGGAGACATGCTGTAAAAGCTTATGATCCGACCAAAAAAGTATCACAGGAAGACCTTAATACGATTTTAGAATCAGCAAGACTGGCTCCTACTTCATCGGGCTTACAGCCGTTCAGAATTATTGTAGTGGAAAATCAGGAACTGAAAGAAAAAATGGTGGCGGGTGCTTTAAACCCTGAAGTAATGAGAGATTCTTCTCACGTTTTGGTCTTTGCAGCATGGGACAGTTATTCTAATGAAAAAATTGACAAAGTTTACGATTATCATACAGATGTAAGAGATCTTCCAAGAGGCCGCTTCGGAAGCTATACCGATAAAATTAAAGAAATATATGGTGCACAGACTCCTGAAGAGCATTTTGCCCACACTGCCCGCCAGACTTATATTGCCTTAGGAATTGCGCTTGCCCAGGCTGCAGAGCTTAAAATCGACAGTACTCCGGCGGAAGGATTCAGCAATGAGGTGGTAGATGAAGTACTGGGACTAAGAGAACTGGGATTAAAAAGTGTAAGCCTTTTATATCTTGGATACCGTGATGAAGCTAATGACTGGCTTTCTACTATGAAAAAAGTCAGAATTCCAATGGATGAATTTATCATAAAAAAGTAATACCTTCATCGAATCTTTCGTACCCCAAAATTATGGAAAATCCTAAAACACCTAAACTGGAAAACCAGATTTGTTTCCCATTGTATGTCATTGCCAAAGAAATTACAGGGCTTTACCGTCCTTTTCTTGATGAGCTGGGCATTACCTATCCACAATATCTTGTGATGATGATATTATGGGACGGTGACGGACTTACCGTAACGCATATCGGAGAAAAACTGTTTCTGGACAGTGGTACTTTGACCCCTCTTCTTAAAAGGCTGGAGTCTAAAGGATTTATCATCCGAAAAAGAAAAAAAGAGGACGAAAGAGTGGTTGAAGTATTTTTAGACGAAGCAGGAAAACAGCTTCAGCAAAAGGCTTGTGAAATTCCGGGGAAAATTCAGGAAAAACTGGGAATACAACCGGAAGAGCTGCTGCACCTTAAAGACACAGTCTTAAAAATATTAAACAAAATAGAAAATAAATGAAAACATTATATACCACTCAGGTCACTGCAAAAGGAGGAAGAAACGGACATGTGAAAAGTGAAAACGGAGTGCTGGATCTTGATGTAAGAATGCCAAAAGCTTTAGGAGGAGCCAATGATGATTTTGTCAACCCGGAAATGCTTTTTGCAGCGGGATATTCTGCATGTTTCGACAGTGCTCTGAACAGAGTGATCAGTCTTTCTAAAGTAAAAACAGGTGAAACAACAGTGACTGCTCAGGTGAGCATAGGTCAGCTTGAAAATGGCGGCTTTGGATTGGCAGCAGAACTGGATGTCAACATTCCCGGAGTTTCTCTTGAAGAGGCACAGGCCTTGACAGAAAAAGCACACCAGATCTGTCCTTATTCTAATGCGACCAGAAATAATATGGAGGTGAAACTTTCAGTCACCAACAAAGATTAATCCAATTTTTTTAAGCATAGTTATAACGAAAGGAGCTGTTTCCATGGAAACAGCTCCTTTTTTTTATTTTCCCACGGATTTCGCAGATGGGCACAGATGATTGAGAATATTTTTTTGTATATAATGCTTAAGAATTTCATTCATCATTCATCAAACATCATTTATAATTACCTCCTGTCTTTATTTACGTCACTTTTCTGATAGGCATCTACCTTTTTATAAGAATCGTTTTTTTCTTTTTCCTTTTTATCGGAAATCAGGATTCCGAAAAGGTGGTCGATTTCATGCTGGAAAATCACCGCAGTAAAACCTTCTACGATTTCTGAATATTTCTGTCCTTTCAAATCCACATATTCCAGTTGGATAACTTTGCTTCTGTAGAACTGATCTCTGAAATCAGGAATAGATAAATCACCTTCAGGACCGAGATTCTGAAGATCAGATCGCCAAACAATGACCGGGTTAATAAAATATTCCAAAGGGGCTCCTTCTTTATCAAAACGCTGCACCCAGATAATCTTCCTGTTGATTCCCACTTGTGGAGCTGCAATACCTACTCCGCCATCTGTTGAAAGAAGAGATTCTTTCATCCTTTTTACCAGAACAGCTGTATTGGGATCAAGAGGATCTGCTTCTGAAGAAATGTTCAGCAGGGTTTGGTGCTGATTATTATCTGTCGTCTGATAGATGGGTAACGCCGTGTTTACATCTCCCTGATTGATGATTGAAACTTCACTGCGTGTGAGTTTCTGAGCATTAAAAAATCCGGTAAAAAAGATCAGCAGGATGGGGATTTTTTTCATATGTTTTTGAATCTGATACAAAGGTAAATATTGTGGTGTAAAAATAATTTATTTAGCAATGAATTTTAAGTTTTGGCTAAAGCCAATGGAATTTTGATATAAAAAAATGAACGGGCTAAAGCCCGTTCCTATTGAATGAATGCAATTTAAATTATTTAATTCATAGTAAGATCTGCTCAATCCGCATCATCTTCTTATTAAAAAGTCTTCGTCATATCCCCCGGAATAATCAGATTGAAATCCGTCGGGATATAATCTTTGGCGGGTACTTTCAATTCAGGATCGTCTGATTCAAAAACGGAGATAACTGCCATTTTCAGGTTTGGATTCTTCTGTTTGATATACCAGTAGATTCCTCCGAATTCTTTGCTGTGATAGTTACCGTTGTAGTGGATAAAGGTCTTTCCGGCCTGATAACTTTTCAGGATAGATTCAGCCATCGTAGCGTCTTTTACAGCCTGAGCTGAAATGAAATTCATCACTTTGGTTCCTTCTGCATGATCTCCCATCATCTTTTTCATTTCTGGATATCCTGGAGTGTCTAACGTTACTTTAATCGGCAGCTGGGCAATGTAGGCTTTCTCTTTTTCGCTTAATTTATTCAAGGATTCAAGACCTTCTTTGGCGGTTTGAGAGGCATATCTTCTTGGGATATTGGTAGCAACAAAATGTAGCTTCTTATCCTTAGCAAAATCTACCAAAGGCTTGTAATCGGTTGCATAATTGTTCCACAAACGGGCAGAATCCTTCAAAGTCTTAGCAGCAAACTTTCCGTTTAAATATTGATCCAGCTGTGTCTGATTGTCTCTTTCAAACATTTCTGCTCCTAAGATCAGCTGTCCGTTCTTTTTGGCAAACAGCGCTTCTGTAATTTTAAGCTGAAGCCAGTGGTTGATAGAACTGTTATGATTTTCACCAAAAAAGACCACATCATAATCTGCCAGTTCTTTGACCAGCTTGTCTGTCTTTACTTCTTTTCCTTTTTTATCATAAAACTGATACGCTTTTAAATCCTGTGCTTTCAATGCACAAAAACCGGCCAGCAATATCGCTATGAAAATATGTTTCATTTTATTTTATATTTAATCACAAATTACACAAATATTTCATCACCCGCAGATCGCATGCAATAAAAAAGACCGCTTTGAATTTTACAAACAAAACGGTCTCATTCAAATCATCTAATTATTATTTCTCTAAAGCTGCTACAAGGTCCTTCCACTCCTGAAGTTCAGGAATTCCAGGTTTTCTTTTTCCAAAGAACTGAACGATAAAGTCTCCTTCTTTGTTGAATACTTCGATAGCGGTTACTTCTCCGTCTTCAGTTGGTTTTTTCACGATCCATGCTTCAGCAATTTTCGTTACGTCAAGATGTAAGTTGAAATCAGGATCCATCACGTTGAACCACTGCTGGTGCCAAAGTGTTTTCTTTACATTTCCTGTGTGGATCTGGATAATGCCTCTGTTTCCAACGAAAACCATGATCGGAACGTTCTTTTCAGAAGCATCTTCAAGGATATTCACCACTTTCGCATTATCAATTTTCTTAGCAAATCCTTCCGGAGCCAATCTTAATGCCTGCGTTCTGCTTACACCATATTTTCTGGTCATCATGAAGAAATCATGGGTGTCTTTCAATTCTGTCCATGCTTTTTTAAAGCCTTCTACATCAATGTCTGAATCTGCTTTTTCAGCCTGTTTTGGAGCGATTGCTTCAAAAGCCAATGCCTGATTCTGATCTTCTGCTCTGAATTTTTCTACGATCGCATCGAAAGCAGCTTCATTACTGTCCTTCGTCAGATAAATCTTGTGAAGTGCCAAACCGTCTTTCCCGAAAAACTGAAGGCTTTTCTTCTCTCCTTCCAGTACTGCAAAAGCAAATTTCCAGTGGTTAAGGAAAATTCTGAGATCAATATCTTCACCCACAAAAAGCTGTGCATGAGGACTGCTGAAATCACCGTTCAGGTAAGTTCCTTTTCTTTCATGAACACATTCATCATTACGGGTAAGAGCCATTACTTTTCCTAATTGCCCAGCTTCTGTAAGGATTCCCTGGAAATCCGGGTTCAGGACCGTAACGCCTTCTCCAATGCTTGTTGCCAATAATTCTGCCTCACTTACTTCCAGCTGTGCTGCAGCGTTTCTTATTCTGATATGTGGATTTTCTGCTTTCAGAGCTTCCCATTTTTCCTTTAAATCATTAACTAATGTGCTCATTACTTTACTTTTTTATGGTTAAAATTGTATAAATTCTTCGTATGGTTTCGTTTCCTGTTTTACTTTTTATTTCTTCTTCTCTTTCAGAAGTTTTCATTCTTTTAAATTGGCTTTTGGAGACCAGCTCTTCCATTTCACTGTTGCTGTACAAAGTGAAATCATATTCCGTGAACGGCAGTTTTTCCATGAATTCTCTTTGTCCGAACGTAAGAACAAATGTTCCGTCATCTTTTAAAACCCTGTAGATTTCGTTTAAGAATTCCACGGGATTTTCCCAGAAGTACACGGTATTGACTGTAAATATTTTATCAAAAGTTTCATCTTTGAAAGGAAGTTTCTTCCCTTCGTATAAAACAAATTCCGTCTGGCTTTCAAATTCTTTATTGAGCCTTTTGGCTTCATTGTGCATGGTTTCGGAAATGTCAATCCCTGTGTATTTCAGGCTTTTGGCAAGGTTCATGATACTTTTCAGGTGTGCGGCATTCCCATGTCCTATTTCAAGGATTTGCTGGCCGTCATCAATCACAAGTGTTTTGATACTTTCTAACGTCATGCTGATGTTAGTGGCATTCATCATTTCACCAATCTCAATGCCTTTTTCACCCTGAGGGTTGGCAAGATTCTGTGCGAGGATTTTGAGTTCTTCTTTTTCCATGGTTATCCAAAAATGATCATTGGGTTATTGGTAATAGGGTGCCCGCAGATGGTACAGGGAAAATTATAGGCATTGCTGATATTTTCTTCAGTAAAAACTTCCTGTGGGGTTCCAAAGGCAGAGACTTGTCCTGATTTCATTAATAAAATCTTATCTGCAAACTGTGCAGCAAGGTTCAGATCATGCAAAACAACAATAGCACTGTTGGCTTTTTTGGTGAAATTTTTGATAATTTCCAATGCTTTGTACTGATGTTTTATATCTAAATTATTCAACGGTTCGTCCAGAAAAACCAGTTTATGGGCAATTTCATTTTCAAGCTGAGCCATTACTCTTGATAGATGTACACGCTGCTTTTCTCCTCCTGAAAGGGTGTTGTATTCTCTTTCTTTGAGATGAAAAATATCGGTTTCGTACATCATATTATTCATCGCCTCAAGATCTTCTTTTCCGGGCTGGGCATCAAAATACGGATACCTCCCCATCATGATCACATCCTTCACTTCAAGCGGAATATCATTGCTGTTATGCTGCGAGAACTTGGCTTTATGTTTTGAAAGTTCTTTGATATTCCATTCTTTAATAGGTTTATCTTTAAACAAAACTTTGTTATGTCCGGATTTCACTTCATCTGCCAACACGCTCAGCAGGCTTGACTTCCCTGCTCCATTCGGTCCCACAATGGCCAGAAATTCGCCATATTCCAGAGAGACATCTACCCCATCCAGAATCCTGAATTCTTTATGTTTATAATTTATCTGGTGTGCCTTGATCATTACAGTGATTTTTTAAATTTAACCAAAATAGCGATAAAAATAGGTCCTCCCATTAAGGCTGTTAAAATTCCTATCGGCAGTTCTGACGGTGCCACAATACTTCTGCTGAAGGTATCTGCCGTTAATAACAAAATGCTTCCGCACATTGCCGATAATGGCAAAATAAAAACATAATTGGATTTAAATAAAAGCCTTAGAATATAAGGTACAATAAGCCCTACAAAGCCAATGGTTCCTGAAAATGCCACACACGTTCCCACCATTAATGCCACGGTGATGATGATCTGTTTTTTCAGTCTTTCCACATTGATTCCCAGATGCTGTGCATCTTTTTCTCCCAGCATCATTGCATTCAATGCTTTTCCTTTGGGTAATAAAATGATGTAGGCGATGGTGATCACAATGGCGAGAATGATATTTTTCGTCCATGTGGCTGCGGCCAGGCTTCCCAGGTTCCAGAAAGTAAGATCTCTGAGCTGTTCATCTTTTGAGATATAGATCAAAAATCCGGTTATCGAAAACCCGATAGCCGTTATCGCAACTCCGGTAAGCAGCATCATGACTACATTGGTTTTCCCTCCGCTTGTTGAAATTCTGTAGACCAGCATCATGGATAAAAAAGAACCGATAAAAGCGGCGATTCCTACCAGTGAAAATTGTACAGCTTCAGGAAGATATTCTTTGAAATGTCCTCCTAAAACAATCGCAATGGCTGCCAGCAATGTTGCTCCTGATGTAAGTCCTATTAAATCTCCGGTTGCCAGAGGATTCTTGAAAAGTCCCTGAAGGCTCGTCCCGGAAACCGACAACATACTTCCTACTAAAATGGCCATGATAATCCTGGCTGCCCTTACGTCCCAGATCACATATTTATCACTGAGTGACAAACCGGAATCTCCTTTTATCAATTGCCACAGAGCCCTGAACGGAGAATTTTCTCCGAAATCATAAACTCCTGTATTAAGTGACAGTACTGCTATAATGGCAAGCAGTACCGCACTTATCATTAGATAAAAGTATAATTTACTTGGTGCTTTCAATTAAAAGTTTGTTTAATCCTACTGCTGCTTCTCCTACTCTTGGTCCAAAACCTGATACCAAACCTCCGTCCATTGCAATGATTTTCTTGTTTTTACCTGCATTGGTCTGAGATACTCCCGGCATTTTTAACGCGCCTTCGTTTCCTCCTGCTCCCTGTAAACCGGTTTCGAAGAAAAATAGTACATCAGGATTAGCTTTTACAACGGCTTCCGGAGTCAATGGTTTGAAATCTTCAAAATCAGTTACTGCATTTTCTCCTCCTGCAAGATTGATCAATGACGCCATTGGGGTATTTTTACCACTCACCATCAGCATATTTCCTCTTGCGTAGATGAACAATACCTTGGGCTTTTTAGCAATAGGCTGTACTTGCTTTAAGTCAGCATCAATTTTATCATTTAATTTCTGATAATCTGTATTTCCGATCGCTTTTGCTACCTGCTCGATCAGTTTTTTAGTTCCTTCAACCGTATATTCCTGTTTAAAAACTTCGGTTTGAATCCCTGAAGATTTAATTTTCCCCATTAGTTCCGGATTGATATCTTTATCAGAAGCCAGAATCAAAGTAGGGTTTACAGCCATGATCGGTTCAATTGTCATTGATCTCATGTGGCCTAAATCTTTCGCTGTAGCTTTTAATGAGGCAGGATAGGTGCTGGTAACATCAGTTCCCACGATTTCTTTTTCGTGGCCTAAAGCAGCTACGATTTCAGTAATTCCTCCATTTAATGTTACTATTTTATTGTTGGTTTTGGGTGCTTCTGAACTGGCTTCTGTTGTATTTTCTTTTGCTCCTGTCTCTGCTTTTTTGCAAGAATATACTGCTACAAGAACAGAAGCTGCAAGGATGAATTTTTTCATGATCTACTATTATTTGATTATTTATAAAGGTTCGAATTCAAAATTGGTGTACCCTCTTTCTCCTTTTGTATTTTTCATGGTATTGAATCTCAGCTTGAAATAAAAACCTTCAGCATCTTTCAATACAAAGAAACGGTCTGCATATACAAAAGGAACAGGATTGGATGCCGTACCGGTAGTGGTTCTCCATTTATCCCCAATAGCCCTCTGGTCATTGAAAACAAATTTTGAAGGCTCTACATCTTTCAGTTTAAATGCACTGTAAGCAGCATCAAGACTTCCCGTAACTGTTACCTGGTAAGCACCTACTCCATTCAAAGTATTGGTTGTTACAAAATCTGCATAAAAATAGCTTCCTGCACTGGTTGTAGGTCCCATAAACACTTCATTGGTAAATGTTGTGAATGCCAGATCCCATTTCTTTTTCTTTGGCTGAATCTTTACCGGGGTTCCTGTTTTCAGATTGAAGAATGAGAAGCTATATTCTGTATCTTTTGTAATGATATATTCTTTGATGTCTGCTTCTGCTGCGTTCACGTCAGCATAACGGATTTTGTACCCATTCTGAGCTCTCAGGATCTGAATTTTTTTCCATCCTCTCGGATCACCGGACAATGAAACTGAACCTGCCCCGATATTGGCAGCAGAAGGTATCTCTCTCCCAAGATTGATCAGATACACTGGGTTATCCGCATCATTTTCTTTGATGGCATCAATTCCTGAAGTCTGATTTAAGAAGTCACCATTAGGATTGTCAACATACTTCATGTTGGCAGCATCAAATGTTCCTACCTGGGCAATATCTTTTAAACTTGAAATATCAGCTTCCTTTACTTTACTGATGTCTGATGCGTTGGGTATTTTGATCACCGTCATGGCAAGAGATCCGTTCATGATCACTCTGTAGGCATCGCCGCTGTAAAAACCAAGATCCCAGTCTGTTCTGCTGTTGACCGCAGGATTGGTATAGTCACTTAAATCGATCCAAACCTGATTAGGTTCTGTAGGACCGCCAATTGGCACACTTACTTCAGATCCCGTCATAGGCGGAACCGGAACCGGATCTTCGTCTGCAGAAAGACAAGACTGTGTGGCTGCCATGATGGAAAGAAGAGATACTATTTTTAAATACTTCATAATCGTAACGTATTATTTAAAATTGAAACATTAATCGGGCAAAATAGCTTCTGCCATAATATAAATTAACAAACCCGTTCGCAGCGGTATGGGCTGAACCGGCCACTGCCGTAGAGTTTAATCTTGTGACATCAAATATATTTTTCACTCCTGCAGAAATTTCAAAATGTTTCTTCCAGAAAGGCTGGCTCACAATAAAATCCATCATATGGAAACTATCTATTTTTCCAAGACGGAAGTCATTAGCTCCATCGGATACATAAATTCTGTCCGGACCTGTGAATTTGTAGTAAAGGGCAAAATTGGTGTCGGTACTTTTCAGTTTGTAAGTTGCTGAAGCGCCTGCCTGTACCAGATACTGAAAGTCTGTTGGGGAAGAAGATTTCAAATCAATCATCGATACGGAAGTTCCGTTTACTGATCCTCTTAAAGACAGGGCAAACTGATCTTTTCTGAAATCTACATTAGCGGAGAATAGTAGATTTTTATAGGTATTAAGGTTCATATATTTGTAGGTGGACGGCTCTTTAATCATCACCATTTCAATTCTGTCACGTACATCAAGGTATAATGCGTCTACTCCATAAGCGATCTTCCAGCCATTATCTGCTGAAAAGTTCTGATTCCAGAAAAGTCCAGCAGAGAATCCTTTTTCAGGATTTAAGTCCGGATTTCCCTGTACATCATGATTAAGATTCACAAAATAGGTGTACAACTCGTCATATTTTGGGAAGCGGTTAGCCGATCCCACAACTGCTCTAAGGTTTGAATTCTCAGAGGTTTTATATCTTGCTGATAAAGAATAGTTGTACTGATTATTAAAGTTTTCGCTAAGAGAAAGTCTTACTCCCGGTCTTAAAGAGAATTTGTCTGACACATTCCATTCTGCAGAAAGGAAATTGGAATAGGTGAAGATCTTTCTTTTTACCGCTTCACCAAAGAAATCTCCGGCAATCAAAGCGGCATAGCCATTGGTATAGTCTAATTCATACCCTAACTGGAAATCAAAAACCTTGCTGTCGAGGAAGTTGCTGAACATTCCTCTGGAGTAGATGACATCGGTCTTATAATAAGATTTTTCTTCTTGACGGCTTTTGATTTGTCTGTTCGGGATATCGTAATTATAGTCGTAGTATTTCCTATCCTGGTTCTGATACGAGAAGTCTCCCATGTATCGGATATGTCCCAGATTAGTCTGAATATTGAACTGGTGAATCCATCGGTCGGTGTTATATCTTCTGTCTCTGCTTTCATACGAAACACCGCCCAATCCATCATTAAGAGGATTTCTGTTTACTTCCGGATTATAGAAATTGAATTTTTCGTCAAGATAAGACAACTTGTAAAAGAATGTCGTTTTATTTTTGGTATATCTTAATAGAGCAGAAGCATCATACTGATCTTTCGGGTTCCATTCATACCCTCTCTGGTTATCCTGTCCGAAATATTTGTAGCCTTTGCTTTCCCCTTCATATCCCATAAACTGGTTATGGTTGAAATTGATGCTGGCAAACCATTCATTGCTGATATTATAATCTACATTAAGGTTCTGAATATGCCTTCCGTTTCCTCTTTTTTTAAGATCATAGTTGTCCCTTACTGTTTCTTCCTGTATCGAACCTCTAACACTGATCTTTTTTGTACTGGTTTTCTTTGTAATAATGTTGATGACCCCGGCAACAGCTCCATTTCCATATTCAACTCCCATACTTCCTTTTACAATTTCTATTCTTTCGATATTACTTAAGGTAATTTTGGTAAGGTCAATATTACTTCCCAGCCCTGTATCCCCTACTACCGGAATATTGTCTATAAGGATCTTTACATAATCACCATTAAGCCCCATGATATTGGCGGTGGAATTTCCTGAACGGGTATCCGGAGTGATCTGTATGTTAAGACTTTGATTCAAAACCTCGGCAACATTCGTTGCTGCCATATTTTTGATCTGTTCTGCATCAATAACATCAACCTTATATATCGATTTGTTAATGGACTGCTGCATGTACTGTCCTGTAATAACAACTTCTTCAATTTTCTTTTGATTAAGAGAATCCTTTTCTTGTGCATTTACCCATAAGGCCAAGGATAATGATAGAACGGAAAGCACTTTCTTCTTCATAAGGGTACAAATTTTCAGCAAATATAAAACTTTATTTAGACTCATTAAAAATAATTATATATTTTTGTGGAATAATTCTAAATAAAAATAATCTCATGAAATTACAATTACTTTTAGGAGCTCTGATGTTTACAGCCTTAACGGCGAATGCTCAGGTGTCTAACATCAATGAAAATTTCAACAATTTTACCGCTGGGAACACAACTTTCCCTCAGTTTGGATGGTCCGCCATCGTTGCACCAATAACCGGTGAGTTTCCTCCTGTACCTCCAAGAATGATTGTAGCAGGAGATTCCAACAGATTCGTTCAGTCGTATGCAGGAAACAATGCAACAGGTTCTTCTTATCTGATTACGCCACAGATTGAAACTCCAACAGGAAATAAAACTTTGACCTTTGATACTACCCTGGTATCTCCATCTCCAGGTCCGGGAAGCATTCAGATAGGAGTAGCATCCAACCCTGCAGATATGTCAACATTCGTTCCTGTAGGAAGCCCTATTAATGTAGCCACTATCGGAACCGTGCAGAATATCAGTGTTAATATTCCGGCATCCACAGGCTCATACATTGTATTTAAGTTCACGCCTACTGCTACTCACGTAGCAATCCAGGTGGATAATGTAGTGTATAACACGACCGCTTCTTTAGGCGTATCAGACAACCATAAATCGACAGAAAATTTCAGATTTGCCTTAAATTCTGATCAGTCTGCAATAGAA
Organism: Chryseobacterium sp. CP-77; assembly: GCF_036362765.1. Classification (NCBI taxonomy): domain Bacteria; kingdom Pseudomonadati; phylum Bacteroidota; class Flavobacteriia; order Flavobacteriales; family Weeksellaceae; genus Chryseobacterium; species Chryseobacterium sp. CP-77. The sequence continues at coordinate 5,044,955 of NZ_CP143637.1, read as the reverse complement.
TTCATTGTCAAAAAAGATCCTAAAAACATTCAGATCTATTCTGCAGCAGGACAAAAAGCAGCGGAAGGGAAACTGAACGGACAAAGATTTGATATCAGCACGCTTCAGACAGGAGTATATTATATGAATATTGAGACTGCAGAAGGCAGATTGATCCAATCAAAATTCATTAAAAAATAAGGTTTATTAGACTATTATTTGCCTTTTTTAAAGCCGACAGGAGTGATCCTGCCGGCTTTTCTATGTCCGATTTTCTCTGTTTATCATAAGGATTAAAATAAAAACACGATAAAAATCATGTTTTTATTTAGACTTATTAAAAATAATTATATACTTTTGTGGAATCATTCTAAATAAGGATTTAAAAAATAAATTATGAAAACAAAACTATTATTGGCATCGGTACTGGCATTGTCTGTTCAGCAGACTGTTTTGGCGCAGACTGACGCGTTGGGATATTCACAGGTAAATATGACCATGGGAAGCGGATACCAAAACCGCGTGTTTGTAAACCTTGCAGATGGTAATATGGTTTCTCAGCCAGCCAATACGTGGGATATTGCTTTTTATAGGAACTCAAACTATGCATTCGGATCCAGAGTCAATGATGCTAAAGATATTGAAGTATTCACTGCATCAACCAACTTAGCAGACTGGGATAACATCAGCATCAGCAATGAAGCTTCATGGGGAGATCCTCTTTACAATCCGGACCAGACCACTGACTGGAGCCAGGGAGCTTTTGAACAGGGACCAGTAACCTCTCCAAACCCCAATATTCCTTCAACCGGATGGGGCGTTTATAACCCGGTGAACCACCACATTCAGGGGAAAGCTATTTTTGTTTTAAAATATGCTTCAGGAACTTATATCAAGTTTGCCATTGAAGATGCTTTTGCAGGATATACCTTCAAGTATTCAAAATGGAACGGGACTTCATGGGGAGCTACGGAAACAAGAACGATCGCCAACGGGACGGATGATTCATATTTCAACTATTTCTCATTTGATACCGGAGAAAAAGTTCCCAATCTTGAGCCTTCCAGAACGGCATGGGATTTCGTATTCACCAAATATTACACGTTCTATATGGGTGTGCAGATGTACCCGCTTTCCGGAGCCATTCAAAGTCCGAACGTAAAAGTGGCAATGGTTCAGCCTGAAACGCAGCAAACCGCAGCATATGCTATTCCTGCCAATGCAAGTTTCTCATCTGCTATCACTACGGTAGGACACTCTTGGAAAGGGATCGGGACGGTGAAAAATGATGTGGTCTACTACGTCAAAAAAGGAAATGATTACTACAGAATGTACTTCACAACCAATGGTGGTGCCAGTACAGGAAATATGTATTTCAAATACAAAAAGATCACGGAAACGTTAGGGATAACTGAAGTTGGAAAAAAAGCATCATTCGGTATTTATCCTAATCCAACTACGGCGGATAAAAAAGTAACGGTTCTTTTTGATGTTAAAGAAAAAACAGGTAATAAGGGAAATGTAGAGGTCTATGACCAGACCGGGAAAAAGGTCTATTCAGCTGAACTTACGAACCAGGCTGGTTTTTATAAGCAGGATTTGAATCTTTCTACCCTTACTTCAGGAAATTACCTTGTAAAAATTACTTACGGTGGCCATTCGGAGACGAAAAAGCTTATCGTAAAATAAACTTTCTATTTTAATACTTTCTATTTTTTCTAATAAAAAGGCGGTTTCAGATTGTTGAAACCGCCTTTTATTTTCTATTGATATAAGATTCTTCTTTAAATCATTAAATTTTTAAATCTTTAAATCCTTCAATACCATTAATATATTTTAAACCCTTTATAAACCTCTACAGAACTTTCCATAATTTTGGAAGCATCCTTACGGAAATCCAAAAGGTGATCCTGACCGTTATGCCTGTTATGATGTTCTACACTTTCCCAAAGCTCGATCAGGAAGAAAGTTCCTTTATTATCTTTATCCTCAATAAGATCGTACTGCAGACAGCCTTCTTCTTTTCTTGTTTCTTTCACAAGGTTCTGAAACAGCTCTACAGCGTCCATCAGATAATTTTCATTAAACTTAAAAAGTGCAATGATATGTAAATTCATGTTCTAATATTTAGTGATGTAAAAGTAAAATATTTTCAAAACCGAAAACCTTTTTAACCCTTTTATTTTTCCACATCCAACATAATTTTTAATTAAAAACTGATTTATAAATAGTTATAGAACTCATCACAATCACCAGGGTTCCGATAATCACAAACATTTTCTTCACAGGAAGCCTGGCAGTAAGCATGGCTGAAAAAGGAGCGGTAATAATTCCACCGATTAAAAGCCCTAAAATAATATTCCAGTGCTGGATTCCCAGGGTAAAGAAAAAGGTAACGGCAGCCGTTATGGTAAGAATAAATTTGGCCACTGTAGAACTTCCTACAGCAAATCTTGGGGTGAATGCATTTTTAATGAGTGTTCCGGTAACCAAAGGCCCCCAGCCTCCTCCGGCAAAGGAATCTATAAAGCCTCCTATCACGCCAAGTCTGGTTAGATTGGTTTTTCTTTTCAATGCTTTGCTTTGTTTTTCTTTAAAAGCATTCGAAAGAATCTGGAATCCAAGGTATAAAGTATAAAAAGCAATGAGTGTTTTGGTGATTTTCGCATAATATTCTCCAAGATAAGTAAGACTGACAGCTCCGATAATTGCTCCTATCACAGCCGGAATGGCGAGCTTTTTCACCAGACTTTTGCTTACATTTTTCAGTTTAATGTGGCTGAGACTTCCCGCAGCAGTAGTAAAACTTTCTGCAGAATGAATACTCGCACTTACAATATGCGGCGGAATATTGAGGAGCATCAGTGTTGTGGTACAAATAACTCCATATCCCATTCCCATGGAACCTGCCACAATTTCTGCAAAAACACCTACCAGAAGCATCCAGTAAAAAATGTAATTGTCTTTGGCCAGAATGGTCTGCAGTTCTTCCAGATATCCCAGTTCGTACATGGAAAAAACAGCAATGGATATAATAGCAGCTGTTACCAAAAGGACATTCAACCTTACCTGAATTTTTCTTGAAATCACCATATTAAAAAATCGTTTTGGTCTGTATTTCCTGATTATCCGTCACATTGAAAATAAGGATATTTAACGATCGTATATTTTCTGCACTTCTGTACAAGGAAATATTTTCAGGTATACTATATGCAGCATCAGAATGCACTGCAGTAATAGAGCGGGTAAGCTTTTGTAATTGGTTTGATTCTTCTTTTGAAATCATAGTTTATTCATTTGAAGTAGTGCAAATATCTGATAAAATATTTATCCTACAAAAAAAGTAGACTATTAATTCAAAAAAAAGGACCGGGTTAATCTACCAGATCCATTAAAGTTTTACTTTCCAGAATATTCAGAGAAGCATCGCGAACTTCTATCAGGACATCATGAAGCCCGCAGTGATCTTCATTGCAGTCATCACATTTTTCATAAAAATTGAGACTTACGCAGGGAAGCATCGCAATAGGACCGTTTACAAGACGAATGATCTTTGCCAGTTTCACATTTTCCGGATTTTCTTTGAAAAAGTATCCTCCACCCTTTCCTTTTTTACTGTCGAGGATTTCCGCTTTTTTCAGTTCAAGAAGGATATTTTCCAAAAACTTTAAAGGAATTTTTTTATGTTCCGCAATTTCAGAAATAAGAATCGGGCCGTCATTTCTTTTTTCTACAAGATATGACAGCGCCTTAAAAGCATATTGAGATTTTTTTGAAAGCATTAAAGCAAAAATACGAAAATTGTTTAATATTTGAAAAAGACCTGAAAAGCAGGAATAACAAACGAAAAAAATGCCGGTGTATCTATCCGTAATTTTACGGTTTTAGGTACCACACTTTTGCCTTTCTCCTATTAAATCATTATGTTTGCCATATGTTCAGTAAACAAGAAGCACAGCAATTAAAAAAAGAATTTTGGACAGCTTTCGGAAGATCATTTCCCAGAAAATGGATTCTTTATGATACCAAAATCAAGGACATGGCATTTAAGTTTTCTGCCGACAATAAAAAAGCAGAAGTTTCTCTGGATATCGAAATGAAAGATGAAATTTTCCGGAATGCCTACTATGAGAAGATCTGGTCTTTGGAGGATATATTAAAAGATTTCATCGGAGATTTTCAGAAGGAAGAATATTTCACTCTTGAAAATGGTAAGATCATCAGCAGGATATGGGTTGAAAAACATAATGTTTCTGTTTTTAATAAAAATACCTGGCAAGAAATTTTTGAATTTTTTGTGGAAAAAATGGACGGTTTCGAAAGGTTTTACTACGAATATGAGGATTTTATAAAGGATATATAGAATACTTACGAAATAAATACCACTTTATACTTCAGGTTGAGATAAAAAAAGAAAACTTATCTTTGCACTACCACTTAAACTAATAGATGAAACAAACTAACATGATTAAAAATGAGAAAAGTGTACAAAAACATTTTTGGAGAAATCATCTCTAAAAGTAAAGCTGTGAAGCTAAGCGAATATCATCTGTATTATTATGAAGAAGGCTCTGATTTCCTGAAAGAAATTGAATTCATCAATGAAGACAGTGTTTACAACATCAATTATTTTCTAAGTGACGAGGAAGACGAGGCGAAGGTAGTGGATTATCTTAAAGAGAAATCTGACTTTTTTGATATCGAAAGAAAAGAAACTGCCGACGGCTATATTATTTCTACCAATACATTATATTCTTTATCCGTAGATGATCTGCCCCTTATTTCCAAAACTGTTTTCAAAACGGACGATCCTGAAAACTTTATCTGCTCACAGGTCATCGATAACGAAACCCATCAACCACACCTTGAAAGAACCATAAAATGCTGGTATACGAATGACGAAAACGGTGAAAAATATGCTGCCATAGAATGCAGCTATCAGGAAGACGGAAAACTGGAACTGGCTGTAGATAAAACACCCGACCCGGACAATGAAGAAAACTGGATCCATTATGATTATGATACTTTCGAAGATCTTCAGGCACAAATCCCTACTGACATCAGCTATTACAAAACAGCAGCCTTACTTCCCAAACAAGCCTATCAGCAATAATCTTATATTCTTTAACACACCACATCCCCAATTATTAAATGGAAGAGAACCCAATTTTTTTTGCAGACGGAAATGACCCGCAAATGATTGAAGCTTACAGAAAAGCTCAGGAAACCTTTAAGTATTTCTGGCGCGAACAGTCCTGGGAATACAGAAGAATCATTCCCGGACTTAATGTATCATGCGTTAAAACGGCTTTTGAAGAACAGGATAAAGAAACCGGAGAAAGCCTGGTAGAACATATGTGGATTAATGAAATATTCTTTGACGGAGATCACGTGAGAGGATATTTGATTAATGAACCCAACAGCCTTAAAAACGTGCAGGTGGGTGATTATGTGGAAATCCCTTTACAAAATATCAGTGACTGGCTTTTTGCCATCACTCCGACTGTACAGAAACCAAAGGGACTTTCCAAGCTATTTTCATCCTCATCTTCTCCACTTCCGAAAGCTTACGGAGGGTTTACCATCCAGAAAATGCGTGCTGACATGTCTGATGCAGAAAGAAGGGAACACGATAATGCATGGCAGCTGGATTTCGGAGACTTTAATGATATCCTAGTGGTCAATAACCAGAAAGAAAATCCGGAAAATCTTATTGAACATCCGATGAGTAAAAATATGAAGGAGGAATTTGTAAAGTTTTTACAACAATATCCGGATGAACTTACCCAAACCGATGAAGACGGGCTGACACTTCTTCACAAAGAAACCATTGCAGGGAATTTAACCACAGTACAGGTTGCTCTGGAAGCTGGAGCAGATAAAAATATCCGGTCTAAAAAAGGGAAGACAGCATTAGATTATGCAAAACAACTGAAATGGGAACATCTTATTCCTGTATTGGAAGGATAAATTATTAATTAAAATGGTTACAACTCAATAATAAAGTTGCCAAAATAAAAATTCCGGAAGAACATCTTCCGGAATTTTTTATATTTTATCCAAATTTCTTTTTCCTTAACCAGAAGAACAGTCCTCCGATAAGGCCGATAATGGCCAATGGAAGCAGTAAATTGATCCATTGCCAGGTCGATTTCTCTTCCGTAATTCTTTGTCTGTCGAGAAGTCTTTCTTCAATGTTTCTGTTTCTCAGTTCCATCAGGTTGCTGTCATCCAGCAGATAATCCAATGCATTTCTCAGGAACTGTTCGTTTCCAAACTGTTCGTTCGTCAGCAGATCTACCCCTAAAGGAAGCGGTTTCCCTTTGATCACTTTGTTTCTTCCCACATCTCCGTCTGCAATAACAATCATTTTGTTTTCCGGGCTGGATGTTTTGAATCCAGGGTAAGATTTTCTCTCAATTCTTGATGCATATGCAGAATTGAACTTTCCTTCCAAGGCTACAGCGAAGATCTTCGGTGTACTTGGCTTTTCCATTTGTCCAAGACTGTCTACACTTGCAATTTCTTTCAGATCCACATAGTTCGGAACCTGTTTCAATAATGTTCTTTCACTGGATTCGAAAAGGACTTTTGTTTTGATATTCTTTCTACCTCCTAATGTGTCGATAGAAGTCGGGAATTCAAATTTTACAGGGTTGATATTCTTGGTGACCGGATTATTATTTTCGGCAATTCCAAGCGGATAATAAGGCCAGGGTAAGCTTGTGTACTGAGGGTTTCCACTCACTTCTCCTGTAACCAGCCTTAACAGGGCAAACTTTTTAACGTCTTTTACCAACGCCGGATTGATTCTCAGCCCGTAATTGAAAAAGAAGTCTGTCATATTGATATCGACAGGGAAAGGCATTACTTTTTTGGATCTTGTTAACGTATCCATTTCAGCATTTACTGCATCAATCATCCAAAGGGTTTTCCCTCCGTTCATGATGTATTGGTCCAGAATTACTTTTTCATTATCGGTAAAAGCTTTTCTTGGTTTCGCAATCACCAGGGCACTCATCTGCTTTAATAAAGGAACATCTTCCAGTGAAAGTTCAGTCTGATTTTTAGGAATGATAGGTCCGGCATCATAGTTTTCCATGGCCAGCTGTACAAATCCCTGGAATTCATCCGGGTTCAGCTCATCATGGTTGACCAGGATTCCGACCTTCTTTCTCTTTGCGGCTGCAATGTTTTTAATGTTGGAAACAAGATTGTACTCCAGTCCTTCAATCGATCTTGTCAGCTGCTGATCGGCATCAATTCCGGCCTGCTGAACCACTAAAGGAATAGAAACCCCGTCATTTCCATATTTAATCACAGCGTAAGGGAAAAGGGTAATCTGTGAGATTTTCCCGTCTTTCACATCCGGAAGAATAGACGGCTGCATTCCCATGGCCATCAAAGTATCCTGAGACATTTTTGTTTTAATCGGATCGATAAATTTAAAATCAATCTTCGGATTAATTTTTCTGAATTCTTCCAGCATGAATTTCGTTTCGCTTTGCAGCTGTTTGAAACTTGCCGGAAAGTCGCCTTCCAGATATACTTCAACCGTCAGAGGCTTTTTAACAGACTCCAGTACTTTGATGGTGTTATCAGAAAGGGTATATCTTTTTTCTTTTGTTAAGTCTAATCTGATTCCCGAATAGGTCAGGATAATAACCAAAGGAACAATTGCAATTAAGAAAATTCCCAGTGGAGATTTGGCATTGAACTTCTTCATACTTCTACTTCTTTTTGTTAATAAAATGATTAGCAAATACTAATGAAGCGCCGATGACAAGAACAAAATACGCCACATCTTTAGCATCAATAAGTCCTCTTGTGAAGCCTAAGAAATGCTGATAGAAGCCAATATTCTGAAGGATAAAATCTGCACCTCCCAATAGTTTATAACTTGCCAGCTGTTCGATCCCAAAATACATGATGAAACACATAAAAACACCCAGCAGATAAGCCATAATCTGATTCTGAGATAGAGAGGAAGCAAGAATTCCAACTGCTGAAAATGCTGCAATTAAGATTATCAGTCCGATATAACTTCCGAAAGTCATTCCCAGGTCAATATTTCCTGCAGGAACTCCCAGAACATATACGGTGTACAGATAAATTAATGATGGAATAAGACATAAAATTCCTACAATCCATACGGAAAGGAATTTACCTGTTACCAGTTCTGAAACTTTTAACGGCTGTGAAAAAAGCCAGTTTAATGTTCCGGTTTGCTGTTCTTCCGCAAAAGTTTTCATGGAAAGTGCCGGGATGATAAACATCAACAGCCATGGAACCAATACGAAATAGCTCTGCAATGAGGCCATTCCAATCTCAAAAATATTAGAATCGTTGTCGAAAAAGAACAGAAAAAGAGTCGCTATCAAACTGAAAGCGGCAATAATCACCCATGCGCTCCAGTTTCCAAAGTAACTCCAAAGTTCTTTCTTTAAAATTGCAATCATAGTTTTTTTATAAGATGTAGAAAGGATGAATATATTCGGACATGCGCCCTACTCTACAATTATTTGTTTTTTTTATTTTTATTAACCAGTTTCACTGTCATCATAATCAGAAATACAAGAACGAAAAATCCTGCAATTAATTGCCACCAGTATTCAATCACCATTGATTTTAATATAACGGTAAATACGACCAGAAACAGAATGAACGTTGCAATCTCATTCGCCTGTCTCAGTTTGATATTGGCAATCGGCAGTGTATCTCCATGTAATTCTTTTAAATGAAGGACTTTTTTCCAGCACCAGTAATGGTAAATGGCAAGTCCGATAAGAAAGGTCAGTTTCAAATGAAACCACGGCATTTTCATCAGCCCGGTATTTAAAAAGATCATGACCAATCCGCAAACGGCCATGATTACCCCCGCAGGAACCGTAATAATATTCCACAGCCTTCTGGCCATAAAAGTGTACTGCTCTCTCAGAATTTTCTTTTTTTCTTCCGGAAATTCATCGGTATCCTTATAGTAAACGAAAATCCTCACGAGATAGAAGATTCCCGCAAAGTAGCTTACCATAAAAATAATGTGCAGCGCTTTGATTATTGTGTAAAGCATTTTTAATTCTATTTTTTAACAGGAACAATCTTACTAAAAGTATCTAGTTTTTTCAAATATTCAAAAAAATTATCTTTTGCGTTATTAATCTGAACATGTTCAAATAAAACAATTAAAATAGAAATAAAGATCAAAGCAATCCATAAATAATTTTCCTGCTGAAAAAGTACGATAGCAAACATCAACATAACTATTATTCCTAAAATATTTCCAAAAATGGAAAGAACGCCATTGTATACGGTTAATTCAATAGTTTCCGGTTTATCTTCTTTTGCAACAAACTTTCCCTTAAAATAAGGAGACATTTTATGATAATTAAACTTAATATCAAAACTATTCTCAGATACCCTTCCTACGAAAAATTTGTTCCAATCAAAGAACTTTTTAGATAAATTTTTATCTATATCATTTAAAATTTCCTCTTTTGGTTTTGAAAATTCAACTATATACTTGGATTTAAAAAACATTTCATTGAAAATTATGCGCAAAGATAAGCTTATTATATAATTGTTAAAAATAAATTTATTTTGATTATAAAATCTCAATCAAAAACAGATTTATATAAAAAAATAGTTCGGCTCGGGGCAGCAAAGCTGCCCCGAGCCGAACATTATATTTTCATTGCTGTACCCCATTTAATAATTAAGAGATCACTCCTAATTCTTTTCCAACTTTTTCAAAAGCAGCAATCGCTTTATCCAGATGTTCTTTAGTGTGGGCAGCAGATAACTGTACTCTGATTCTTGCTTTTCCTTTCGGTACTACAGGATAGAAGAATCCGATGACGTAGATGCCTTCATCCATAAGCTTTTCTGCCATTTTCTGAGAAAGCGGTGCATCGTAAAGCATTACCGGAACGATAGCAGCATCTCCATCAGGAATATCAAAGCCTTTCGCTTTCATTTCTGTTCTGAAATATTCTGCATTTTCCATTACTTTATCACGAAGAGAGGTATCATCTGAAATCATATCCAAGACTCTTAATGCAGCCCCTACGATTCCAGGTGCCAGAGAGTTGGAGAATAAATAAGGTCTTGAACGCTGTCTCAGCATATCAATGATTTCTTTTTTACCGGAAGTAAATCCTCCCAAAGCACCACCTAAGGCTTTTCCTAAAGTAGAAGTAATGATATCTACTCTACCCATTACTTCATTCGCTTCGTGAGTTCCACGGCCTGTTTTTCCAATGAAACCTGTTGCGTGAGAATCATCTACCATTACCAAAGCATCATATTTATCGGCAAGATCACAAACTCCTTTTAAATCTGCAACAATACCGTCCATTGAGAATACTCCGTCTGTAACGATGATTTTAAAACGGTGGTTCTTTTCAGAAGCTGCAATCAGCTGAGCTTCCAGATCCTCCATATTATTATTTTTATATCTGTATCTCGCTGCTTTACACAAACGAACACCATCAATGATTGATGCGTGGTTCAGTTCATCTGAAATAATAGCATCTTCTTCTGTAAACAGGGGTTCAAAAACACCTCCGTTGGCATCAAATGCTGCTGCGTAAAGGATGGTATCTTCAAGACCTAAGAAATCAGCAATTTTTTTCTCCAAATCTTTGTGAATATCCTGTGTTCCACAGATAAAACGTACAGAAGACATTCCGTATCCGTGAGATTGGATCATATCCTGCGAAGCTTTCATCACTTCCGGATGGTTGGATAATCCCAGATAATTATTGGCACAGAAGTTCAAAAGCTTTTTTCCGTTCGCTTCTATTTCTGCACTCTGCTGAGAGGTGATGATTCTTTCTCTTTTGTAAAGTCCGTCATTCTCAATATTCTGAAGTTCGTTCTGTAAATGTTGAAGGTATTTTTCAGAGATCATTTTTAGTAATTTTTTAGATGTGCTAATTTACTAAAAAGGCAGTAAAATAAAACCTTTTATCAGTTTAATTCTAAAAAATTGAAAAGGCTTTCACTTTTAACATTATTAGTCTACAAATTTAGTAGGATAATAGTTATATTTGTTTAAAATTTTAATGCATGAGACTAAAGCCGGTACAAAAAATAAAGACGATCAGTTCAGGAACCTTTATCAACACCCACATGAAGCCGGGAGTTCCGGTTATTATGGAAGACTTTGTGCATCCGGAAAGTCCAGCTTTTAAAAAGTGGAATTATGAGTATTTCAAAGAGATTGCAGGAGATCATAAAGTTAACATCTACGGAAGTGAGCTTGATTCCCTGGACAGAGTGGCCAGTGATCCTATTGCACAAACAACATTTTCAGAATATCTGGATCTCATCCAATCTGCTCCCACTGAACACAGGCTTTTCTTATTTAATTTATTAAAAATAAAACCTGAATTGAAGAATGACCTCATCTACAATGATGTAACGAATGGTAAAATACTGAAATGGCTGCCCTTTATGTTTTTTGGAGGAGAAGGTTCTGTCACCAGAAACCATATTGATATTGACATGTCCCATGTTTTTATCACCCAATTCCAGGGAATCAAGAGGATCTGGCTTTTCCCGTGGGAACAATCTGATTTTATGTATAAACTCCCCTACAATTTCCACAGTCTGGCTCAGATTAAAAACCCTGATTACCGAAAATATCCGGCCCTTCTCTATTTAAATGGCTATGAAGCTATCATTCATCCAGGTGAAACCCTTTATATTCCTTCCGGCTGGTGGCATTATATTCAATATGATACGGAAGGTTATTCGATATCAGTAAGGGCACTTCCCTCAAGTCCGCTTGAAAAATGGCGTGGATTTAAAAATCTTGTGATCACCAGACATTTTGATAATCTCATGCGTAAAATATTCAAAGAAAAATGGTTTGAATACAAAGTGAAAACGGCCAGAAAAAGAGGAGCCAGAGCAGCAAGAAAACAAAGAAGCTTTCAAATCTGAAAGCTTCTTTTGTCATATTTTGATTGATTGGTAAAAGTACTCATTCATACTTCACCGTTTGTTATTTTTAATGTTTGATAAATTTGATATTCTTTTCATCAATCGTAATAAAATAAGTTCCCGGAACCAATTCTGCAATTCCAATCGCTTTACCCGGCTGATACGTTCCTTTTCCAATCAGTTTTCCGTCTATGGCATGGATCGTAAAATCCGCAGGCCTGTCAATTCCTTTAAGATTAATTTCATTTTTGGCAGGGTTCGGATACAAACCAAAACCTTCCTTCTCAACAGAAGAAACACTTAACGTATTATCCTGAACCACTGTAGAGTTTTTCTCAAGAATCTGATATTCATAATTAAACTGAACACTTGCAATCGGGAATGTTACCGACTGTAAAAAGCTTTGGTTATTGGATGTATTATTAAGAACAAAGTAAGCAGTCTGCCCTGAAGTTCCCGTCACTTTAATTGGCAGAGGCATTTCGAAAAAGCTTACCGTAGAACTGCTTTGTGTCTGAGAAACTTTAAATAGAGCCTGATTTCCGCCCTGCATCCACTTGATGGTATACGTAGGATATCCTTCGCCATAAACCCAGTCATTGAAAAATTCTGTAAAATCTGTTCCGGTAGACTGAAGCAAAGAAGCGTTAAAATCAGCAGTACGAGCATAGCTGTATGCCAGGTTCGGTCTTGCATGATAATCTTTAATTGCCTGATAAAACGCAGCATCACCTAAAATCCATTTCAGCATTCTCAGCACATATCCTCCTTTAGCATAAGACAATCTGCTGTCAAATATTCTGTTGATGCTGGAAAGTCCGGAATCCGGGACATACACGCTTCCTGTTGTACTTGCGGTAATGTAGCTGGACTGGCCTTGTAAATAATTCAGAAATTCTGTATTGGTCATCAATAGTTTTTCATTGGCAAGATGCTCTCCAAAAGTTGCAAAACCTTCATTCAGCCAGATATCATTCCATGCACCACAGGTTACTTTATCTCCAAACCACTGGTGAGTAAGCTCATGGGCAATCAACTGCTTGCTCCATCCACCCATGGAAGACATCGTCTGATGTTCCATTCCTCCGCCATACATGAATTCCATGTGTCCGTATTTTTCATTACGGAAAGGATAAGAGCCAAAATAGGTTTCAAAAGTATTCATCACCTGTTTTGTCCAGTTAATATTCGCTATACTGGTGGCATTTGAATTCGTGGACGGATAAATATAGTTCACAAAAGGAAACGGAGGGTTTCCGATGGTATCATTAAGCTTAACAAAATTGGTAATAGACAGCGCAATCAGATAAGCCGGTGTAGGATACATTGTTCTCCAGAACGTAAGTTTGGTGTTTCCTGTAGGAAAAGTTTCAGACATCAGTTTTCCATTGGCTGCCACGCTGTAGTTTGATGGAGTTGTAATTTTAAAATCAAATCTTTCAATTTTATCATTTAAACTTTGCTTTGTTGGAAACCAGTCCTGAGCGCCATAAGGTTCATTCAAAGTAGAAAGTACCGGAGTTCCGCTCTGAAGAGCAGTTTTAAATGCATCATTACTTGTGGACGGTGCTCCTGCATAATAAATGGTAAGAGAATCCAGTGTATTGGCGGGAATCGAGGCAGGAAAATCAATCTTCAGTTCTTTTGATGGAAGCTGCTGAAAGCTTGTAATGTTAGTTCCATGATATTTCACCTGAGAAACCGTTAATGAATTGGAAAGATCAAAATAAATGCTTCCCATACTTTGTGTAGGTTTGAAATGTGAAGTTACCGAACCTGAAATATTATACACTGCAGGATCAAGGCTGACGTCCATTCTCTGATACTGTAAATCGTAATTCAGGGTATTGGGATTGATATTCCCGATATTCATCTTTTGGGTGAAGGATTTTTTCTCTTTTTCGATTAATCCTTTCATATCCGTATTTTGCCTTTGCTTCTGGCCATAAAATTGTTGAGACAATAACAATCCCAACACCAAAAGGTACAATTTTGTCATGTTTAGAAAAATTTAATCAAATATAAAAAAAACCTTTTAATCCGTGATTAAAAGGCTGTTATAATATATAAAATAAAAAATTTTTACAAATCCAGTGCGGGTTCAAGAATTTTTTCCATTCTCTTTTTTACCATATCTACCGATCCTGAATAATTATTCACCATTAAAGAAAAAACCAATGTTTTTCCTGAATTGGTTTTCAGATAACCGGCTAATGTTTTTACTTTATTCAAAGTTCCTGTTTTCGCAAAAACCTGTCCGTTCCCTCCTGCATTAAACATTCTTTTCAATGTTCCGGATTGTCCTCCGATGGGCAAAGAAGTCAGATAAGATCTGTAGTATTTCTGATCCATCAGAGAAGTAAGAAATTTCACCTGGGAAATCGGGGTTACATTATTACTTCTTGAAAGTCCGCTTCCATCGATGTAATTAAGTCCGGCCATATCAAAACCTGCATCTTTCAGGTGATTAGTCACCACGATTCTTCCGGATTCTGAAGTCTGATCACCCATTTTCTGATATCCTACGGTTCTCAGCAAAGCTTCTGCCAGTGAGTTATCACTGTGCTGGTTGGTATAATAAATAATATCACTTAAAGTAGGTGATTTATACGCTGAAAGCATTTTTCTGTTTTCAGGGGCTGCATCTGTCATTTTCGGAGTTACTTTTCCGGTAACAGGAATTCCGCTTTTCACCAGTGTTGTTCTGAAAGAGTTGGCAAGATAAGCCGGTGCATCAGGAAGTTTGGTTGTTAAAACTCCATTTCCTTCGTATTTATCAGCATATACCATCTGATGATTGTAGGGAGAAACGTAGAAAAATTTCTTTTCTGTAGAGAAACCACCTTTTTTAACGATCAGTTTTTCGTTAGCCGGGTTGATATCGCGGGTACTTCCTGCAGGTAAATAATAGTTATTGTTTTCCAACCATACAACATTTTCCGGAAGCACTGAAATATTGCCTTTGAAAAGCGCTGTCTGAATGATAATATCACCATTTACCTTTTTAATTCCCTCTCTTGAAATACCGCCCACGAAATCTGAAATAATATCCCGATAAGATGCTGCACCTGCTTTGTTGGTTCCCAAAGAAGGGTCTCCGCTTCCTATCACATAAAGATTTCCATTCAACACTCCGTTTTCATCTATAGTTCCTGAGTACTCCAGCTGAGTCATCCAACGGTAGTTTTCACCCAGCATATTTAAAGCCGTTTCCGTTGTCAGTAATTTGGTCGTAGAAGCAGGTACTAAAGGAGTATTTTCGTTGTACGAAGAAATAACCTTCTTCGTTTTCGGGTCGTACACTACGAATCCCCAGGTTGCATTTTTCAGCACAGGATCCGCAATCATTGTGTTTACATTAATGTCTACCAGTTCTTTTGCTGACAAAACAGTTTTCTCCACCATCGTACTAACGGGTGAAGGCAGGTTTAAACTGCTTTTCTGATTGTCATAATTCTGGGAATAAAGAACGGTAGAAACGGTAGATTGAGCCAGGAAAAGACCAGAAGCCAACACCGCCGCACTTGAAATATATTTTCTGAAATTTACCATCTATCTTCTTTTTGTTCTGTAGTTTTGACTCTATAAAAAATGAAAGGTTAAATCATTCAGTAAAAGAGCCAAACACTTAATCAACGTCCAAAAGTAGAAATTATTGTTATATAACAGACCTTCGACCCGTTATAAAAGACTGTAAAGTTTGTTAAAAATTGTTAAAAATCAACAAAAACATCTTTTTTAATGCTTTGATATGCAGTGATTTCATCAAATTCTTTCAAACTTATCAAAACCATTTTTTTGAATTTCTCATAGTTTTTCCCACGGGGAAGCTTCAGCATAATCTGGAACTGATAGAAGTTATTCAGTTTTGCAATCTGTGCTCTTTCCGGACCTAAAACACATTCTTCAGGAAGGTATTTTCTGAGGATTGAACCCAGAAACCGGGATGCCCGGTCTGCTTTATCCTCTCTCCTGTGTTTCAATTCAATCATGATCAGCTTGGTGAAAGGCGGATAATGGAACTTCTGACGTTCTGTAAGGATATATTTATAGATCTTGGCAGGATTATTCATCTTGATGAGCTGAAATACAGAATGATCAGGATTAAAAGTCTGAATAAGGATCCTTCCTTTTCCTGAAACCCTTCCGGCCCTTCCCGAAACCTGTGTGATCAGTTGATACGCTCTTTCTTCCGCTCTGAAATCCTGTACATATAATAAGGAATCTGCTTTAGGAATCGTCACCAGTTCAATATGATCAAAATCCAGCCCTTTGGAAATCATTTGGGTTCCTACAATAATATCTGTTTCTCCGTCTTCAATCTTTTCATAGAGTTTTTCGTAGGCAAATTTCTTACGCATAGAGTCTACATCCATTCTGTCCACCTCATTTTCCGGAAACAGTTTAGAAACTTCCTCGTGAATCTGCTCTACTCCCACTCCTCTTTCATTCAGTTTTTCAGAATTGCATTTCGGGCAGGTCTTCGGTTTTGAAGCTCTTTGCCCGCAATAGTGGCATTTCATTTCATTTGCAGCTTTGTGATAAGTCATGACTACATCACAATTGGAACAGTAGTTCACATAGCCACAGCTTTCACACTCTATGACATTGGAATAACCACGGCGGTTGTGAAGGACAATCGCCTGATTCTTTTCGTCCACCGTTTTCTTTATCTCTTCAATAAGCCTCAGCGAGAAATTTCCGGAAACCTTTTTAGATTCCTGAGCTTCTTTGAAATTGATCAGTTCGTATTCCGGCAAATTAACATTCCCGAATCTTTCGTTCAGGAAAACATATTTCATTTTATCTTTCCGGGCACTGTAGTAGCTTTCGACAGAAGGGGTAGCTGATCCCAGAATCACTCCGGCCTTATACATCATGCCTAACACCAGAGACGCGTCTTTAGCATTAAAATAGGGTGATACTTCCCTTGGCCTGTAAGCAGAGTCATGTTCCTCATCAACGACAATAAGCCCAAGATTCCGGTAAGGTAAAAACAAAGCATTACGGGTTCCGATCAGAATACGGATGTCGTTTTGCTTAATTCTTCTCCAGACTTCCACTCTTTCAAAATCAGTCAGTTTCTGGTGATAAAAACCGAGCTGCCTTCCATACTTCTTCTCTAATCTCTGGGTGATCTGTTTGGTAAGCGAAATTTCCGGAAGCAAAAACAAAACATTCTTTCCGTCACGGATACATTCATCAATTTTCTCTAAATAGATATGGGTTTTCCCTGATGAAGTAACGCCATGAAGCAGGACATTCTTCCCTTCTTCAAAAGCTTCATCAATTTCAGCTTTTGCTGTTTTCTGCTGTTCGGAAAGTTCTTCAAGCTCTTCAATTTCACCTTCATAGCTTTCAATCCTGTCTTTCTGCATAAAGTATTCCTCCACAAGACCTTTGTCTGCCAAAGGTTTGAAGTGGGAGCTTCCGAAGTAACCGTCCTCGAACAGTTCAGATTTTTTAATAGGAACGTCAGGATTTTCTGTTTGTTTTTCCAGAATAAGCAGGAAAAGATCTTTCTGTTTTTGAGCTCTGTTCAGTTTTAAAAGAATATCCGTAAGATTTTGATTGGCCAGAACCTCATCATTAATTCTTACATAAGCAACTTCCCTGGCTTTATACTTTTCAGCAATTTTCTCATCAATTTCAATGTACTGAAGATCAATCAGAGAATTGATGGTCTTGATGATATCTTTTTTTGGAATAAATGCTTCAATATCCGTCAGATTGATCAGCTGCCGCACTTCCAAAGCCTGAATCAGATACATTTCGTTAACATCCAGATTTTCAAAATCAATAACAGCTCCGGGTTTTAATTTTAAATAGGTTTCACTTTCCAGTTTTAGAGAAGAAGGGAATGAAAACCGGTAAATCTCTCCAAGGCTGCACAAATAATACTCTGAAAGCCAGTTCCAGAAATCAATCTGCTCCTGAGGAAGAATCGGCTGATCATCCAGCATACTGATGACTTCCTTGGCTACAAATTTTTCCGGTGCATTATCATGAAGCTCAAACACGATTCCCGTATAGATTTTCTTTCCGCCAAACGGCACCAGAACACGCATTCCGGGCTGGATTTCAGACATCATTTCTTCAGGAACTTTATAAGTGAAAGATCCTTTTAGATTCAGGGGTAAAACAATTTGAGCGTACTGCAAGGGAAATATTTAAAATGTAAAATTAGATTTTTCCTGAGAGAACTGCAACTTTGTTGGGATTCTTTCATAATCTTTAACCAAGAACCTCAAACTGCATTCTATTCTTTACTTTCTCCTTATTTTTATCCATTCTGTAAGAATCTAACCCATTCAGATATTTTTTAATGTCTAGAATTACATTGATCAAAAACAATGATATGACAGGCTGGATTCCTGCGGAATGATAAAGCGTGTGGATAAAAGATCAACACAAATTCAGAAAGGATCGAAGATAAGGATTCATGAATAACTAAAAAAGCAGTTCTGTCATCTCATACCAAAATGCAGAGGTAATAAATCCGACAATGATACTGACTCCGATGATCAGATTCGTCAGTTTTGTGTTCAGCCTGAACTGTTCTGCAATGATACTTGAGGTTACGAGTGTAGGCATTGCTGCTTCAAATACTGTAATCTTAGCTACATCTCCTTTTATTCCGAATAACAAAGCCATTCCCAGAACAATTGCGGGTGCCAGAATCAATTTATAAAGCATCGACATAGACATTTGAGGGATCAGTTTTTTCCATCCATTGAATTTCAGCTGTAACCCGATTGAAAACAGAGCTAATGGACTTACCGTAGCTGCCAGCTTATCAAAAAATGGTTCTGCAACGGTAAAGTCAATGAACTGAGACAATACCAAAGCAGAAATACAGCCAATTAAAGGTGGAAATGTTATTAATCTCTTTAAAATAAATGTCGCGCTCACCTTTCCTGATTTACTTCCCCCTTTTACTGCAGCAATAATTCCCAGGGTTGAAAGGGCAAAGAACATCGTCTGGTCACAGATGATTGCAATACTCAAAAGCCCTTCGCCATAAAAAGCACTGATTAATGGAAATCCGATGAACGAAGTATTACTATATCCGCTTGCCAATTCTAATGTACTTCTGGAACGCCTTGAATATCCCCTGCTCTTACTGTAAAACATCATAAAAAAGAAACAGAACACAGAAATTAAAAATGTGGCTGCAATCGGGAACAGCATTTCTGTTGTCCATTTTACTTTGGGCAGATATTTAAACGAAACTGCCGGAAGAGCAAGATAAAGAATCCAGGTATTGATGCCTTTGTGAGCATCGGGGTGGATAGATTTTGTTGCTTTGAATATCATTCCTGCAATGATACACACTGCAATCAGAACAAAATTTACCATAACTGTAATAAAATATGAGGCAAATTTACGGCTGATTTTTGAGTTGGAGGGGTAAAATTTATATTTTTTTCGGTAGAATTTCTAATGAAACTTTTCAGTATTAACCCTTATAGATTTTGAAAACCTATAAGGGTTAGAGATCTACCTGCCGGAAAATTATAACCCTTGTCAAGGCTTAAAACCTTGACAAGGGTTGACGACTGACTTTTTAAGAGTTTTTTTTCTTATTATCAATTAAAATTGACTATTACTCCTTCATCACATCCCAAAGGCTCATTAATTCTACCTTTTCCAAAGGTTTTGAAAGGGTAATCCTTTTTGAAGTTCCTGGCAAAAGATCAAAGAAATTATCACTGAAATGAGTATCACCGATTAAATAAATGTCCTTAGCCAGCTTATCTGTTGAGATTTCAATTTCAGTGGGTGATATTTTTCTGATTTTAATATCAGGTTGTGAGAGTTTCAGATCTTTTGGTTTACTAAAGAAGAACAGTTTTTGAAATGTTGCATCCTTTTCGGAGCTAATCTTCAAAACGGCTTCAGACAGATTAAACTGAGACAAATCCAATTTACTGATACTTCGTACTTTCTTGCTTGCATCAGCATTAATAAGATTTGACTGACTGGCTTTCCAAAGTACTTTTCCTGTGAAATCAATCAATTCAAATTTTGTCTCTGTTTTCAGTTCTTTCAAGAGATCGCTTATCAGATAGATGTCGTAGCTTTTTTCGGTTTCCGCTATTGATGCCAAAACAGGTTCAAAGCTTCTTTTCGCCTGATAATGGAAGGCTTTCCAGTTTCCAAGGTAATCAATAGAAGACCAGGAAACCACCGGCCAGCAATCATTCAGCTGCCAATAGAGCGTTCCCATATTATAAGGTTTTGCACGGCGGTGAGCTTCAATAGCGATCTGCATTCCTCTTGCCTGCAAGAGCTGTGAAACGTAGTTGTATTGTACAAAGTCCGTTGGAATTTTGTAATCACGCTTCAGATATTCATTAATGATATCCCAGCCACGGGCGTGCTTTTCGTGAGCTTTTATCGCTGGATTCTGAAGGTTTAAATCCGGAACTCCGGAAAACATTGATTTTGTCGTTTCAAGAGTTGGTGTACCCTGAAAGCCATATTCAGACATGAATCGTCCAACTTTTTCGTTATAAATTTCAAAGGGCTGCTCACCCCACCAAACGCCCCAGTAATGAGAATCTCCTTCGGTAAGACTTTCCTTATGTCCCCAGCCAATGGACGGAGAACTCGGCCAGTATATATTTTTATCAGAAGAAAGGTTTTCCGCCAATGCGTTTGGAATAACATCATGAAACAGCTTTTTGTAGTCTTTCCAAACCTGCAATGAATCGCTTTTTGAATAGTTGAACTGTTTCTGATATCCCCAGTTGACAATCGCTTCATCAATTTCATTATTCCCGCACCACAAAGCAATGGACGGATGATTCTGAAGTCTGTTGACCTGGTCTTTTACTTCTTCTTTTACATTGTTTAAAAACGCTTCATCTGCCGGATAAAAGCTTCCCGCAAACATAAAATCCTGCCACACTAGTATCCCATTTTCATCACAGGCTTTGTAAAATTCATCATCTTCATAAATACCTCCACCCCAGATACGGATCATATTCATATGGGCTTCTTTGGTATCCCTGATCAGTTTCTGGTATTTTTCTTTGGTCATTCTGGGTGAAAAGCTGTCTCCCGGAATCCAGTTGGTTCCTTTGATATACAGTGGTTGCCCATTCACTTTAAAATAGAATGATTTCCCCTTTTCGTCTTTTTCCTGAATCAATTCAACGGTCCTTAAGCCTATCCTGATATTTTTAGTATCAATATTTTTCTGATCTTTAGATAGTTTCACTTCAAAATCATAAAGATGTGCTTCACCACGTCCGTTAGGCTGCCAAAGCTTCATTCCTTTTGTTTCATAAGGAACCGATATCTTATTTATCCCCTTTTTTAAAGATATTTTTTGGTGAGTTTCATTAAGATCCAATGTATAATCTCCGTCATTTTGAGCATACATTTCAACTTCAAAGCTCAAATTATCAGAAGTGCCGGGAACTCTTTTCTGAATATCCTTAACCGTAATAATTTTAGCATTATTCCAGAATTCCAGCTGAACATCTTTCCATATTCCAGCAGTAACCAGCCTTGGTCCCCAATCCCAACCGAACTGGTATTGTGCTTTTCTCACAAAACTTCTTGGTGATTCCGGTAGGGTGAACGGAATTTTTTTCGCTAATTCCTTTCCGGTATTCACAGCGGATGTAAACTTAATCTGCAATGTATTATGACCCGGTTTCAAATATTGTTTCACCGGAATATTCCATTTTCGGAACATATTGTCTGTTTTCTTTAACAGTTTTCCGTTAAGATAAATTTCTGAAAATGTATCCAGACCGTTAAAAACAAGATCAATGTTTTCATTCTTTAGTTCATGAGGTGAAATAGTAAATGAGGTCTGGTAATCCCAGTCTTCATTTTCAACCCATTGCACTTTCTTTTCATTTTCATCCTTAAAAGGATCAGGAATGATCTTATTATCCATTAAATCCAAATGAACGGTTCCCGGAACTTTCGCAGGAAACCAGTTTGAGTCTTTTGAATTTTTAAACTGCCAGTTCTCCGAAGACAAGCTTCTTTGTGAAAACTGTGCAGAAAGGATATTCTGCATAAAAAGTAAAGCAAAAAGGGTCGTTCTATTCATCAATAAATTTGTTTACAATTCTATGGATTCCATATTTAATAAGTTCATTATTAAAATTAATAAGCAATCCCAATTTTATGTTAGTCTGTTTGAGATAAGTCAATACTTGTGAGTGAAAAATAGGATGTAACTCCAATACAGATTTCACTTCTACAATAACTTTATCTTCTACAATCAAATCAATTCTGTATGCATTTTCTATGTATACTTCTTTATACCTTAAAGGTAAAGATAGTTGTTGTTTAATATTGAGTCCCAACATCTTTAATTCATAAACTAAAGCAGTTTCATATGCATTTTCTAAAAGACCAACTCCTAAGTTCTTATGCACTTCTATTGCTGCTCCTATTATTTTGTAGGATAATTCGTTTTCTGTCATTCATTTGTGTGTTTTTATTTTTATTGTGTAGTTTTTAAACGCAAAGTTTCATATTTGGCTCTATAATATTTTAAGGAAGCGAAGATGGAATCGATTTTCAATCGATTGGATGAAGCTATTATTTTCAAGCTTAATCAGCGGCTTTGCCGCAATACTTTGCTCACTCAATATATCATACATTTTATCTATTAAACTTTGCGTTTAAATAAACAACGATAATATCACTAAATATTATTTACTTTTCAGAGCAACCACTTCATCCGCATTCGCAAAAGCCCCACCATCAGTAATAGCGGAAGAGTGAAAATATCCTGCATTTGTAAGGGTTCTTATCTCTTCAATATTGGATGAACGAAGACCTCCTCCGACAAGGATTTCTATTCTTCCGTTGGATAATTCAACAAGCTTTTTCAGATTCTCTTTTCCTTCAGATACATTGGGTCTCTGACCGGAGGTAAGAATGGTTGTAAAACCACATTCGATTACTTTTTCCAGAGATTCTTCCAGGCTTGCAGCACGGTCAAAAGCACGGTGAAAAGTACATGGAAACGGTGCGGCCAACTCTACTAAAGCTTTATTCTGTTCTATATTAACCTCATCATTTTCATCCAGAATACCGAATACAAAACCGTCTGCATGTAATGATTTTAAATGAGCCAGGTCATTTTTCATCTGTTCAAATTCCGAATCTGAATACGTAAAATCTCCACCTCTCGGACGGATCATCACAAAAATCGGGATTGTAATTTTTTCACGAAGCTTCTTCATCGTTTCGAAATCCGGAGTCGTTCCGCCTTCACTGAGTCCATCACATAATTCTATTCTGTCTGCCCCATTTTCAAAAGCGATAATCGCTGATTCAGGATTAAAACAAGCTATTTCTATTTTTGACATTGTATTGTATCTATTTAATTTGATTTTGGTTCTTCCTGCAGTACATCTGCAATCAAAAAAGAACCGTTTTCTTTTACTACTCTTATTACTGATGGATATTCTGCTTTAACATTTTTGTCTGTCAGCACTACATTGAAGAGATATTCATCTGTTGAGGAGAGTTCTAAATCACAGCTTCCAACTTCAATTTTATCCCAATCCTGTGCTGCAATCAGGAAGCCCGCTCCAACACCTGCTTTACTTACATCAAATCTGGTTCTCCATTTATCCTGAAATTCTTTTTCAGTAAGGCCTCCGCTTACATCCAGATCAACATTCATTGCATCCATTTTATAATCAAAGTAGTCTTTGGTTGTGATTTTCCGCATATTCTTTTCTTCACTTCCGATATCAGCTTTAAAATAATCGACAATACTTTTTTCCAACCATTTTTGGGCTTCTTCAGCTTCATTGGACTCATTATGCAAAACTACTTTTTCTTTTATTGGCTGGATTTCACCATCTTTTTTTATCTCCTTCTTTTCTTCCTTGCAAGCAATAATCATAAACAAGGAAGCGATAATCGTTCTTTTCATATTTATTTTATGTTTTGGCTAAAGCTACCAGGTGTCATTGATTTGTTTAAATGGGCTTCCTTCGTCTATGCTCAGGATTATAGCCCATTCCTATTGAATTTTTAATTATTTCAAAGCAAATTCAGGCTTTTCAAGGCGGTTTCCTTTCTGATCGTACACCGCAAAGTTGAATCCATCCTGAATACAGTAAGACCCATATTCTCCCTGTTTATTGATGGCAATAAAACCTACCTGAATATCTTTCAGATTTTTGTTTCTTCGCTGATTGATTTTTACAATTCTCTCTACAGCTTCTTTACAGGCTTCCTGTGGATTTCTGCCTTGTCTCATCAATTCAACCACAAGATGTGTTCCTACCGTTCTTATGACTTCTTCACCGTGACCTGTTGCCGTAGCTGCTCCCACTTCATTATCTACAAACAACCCTGCTCCGATAATTGGGGAATCTCCTACTCTGCCATGCATTTTGAAAGCCATTCCACTGGTAGTACAAGCTCCGGAAAGATTTCCTTGTGCATCCAAAGCGATCATTCCGATGGTATCATGGTTTTCAATATTGGCAATGGGCTTGTATTGGCTGGTCTTTAACCATTCTTTCCATTCTTTTTCTGATTCAGGAGTGAGAAGATTCTCTTTTTTAAAACCTTGTGAAAGGGCAAACTGCAGCGCACCGTCCCCAACCAGCATAACGTGGGGTGTTTTTTCCATTACGGCTCTCGCAACCGAAATCGGGTTTTTAACATGTTCCAGACATGCTACGGAACCGATATTATAATTCTCATCCATGATACAGGCATCCAGCGTCACTCTTCCGTCTCTGTCCGGACGGCCTCCATATCCTACACTTCTTTCTTTGGGATCTAATTCTACGAGACGTACTCCCTTTTCTACGGCATCCAGAGCTCGCCCTCCTTTTCCAAGGATGGTCCATGCTTCTTCATTGGCTTTTAATCCGAAATTCCAGGTGGAAAGAACGATAGGTTTATTGATGATTTTTTTACTTTCAGGTCGTTCTGCGGCCATTAGTTCTAAAGGGTTAATGGTAAGTGCTGCGGTTGCAATTCCCAGTTTTTTGATAAAACTTCTTCGGTTATTGTTCATTGGATGTAAGAATTATTTAATACAAAGCAAATATCTTAAAAAAATCCGTTGAAAATCTTATGGTTTTCCCACTATTTTTCTTGGCAATTTTTTATTATTTTTATAATGGTTATTTTAATTAATATATATGTTTAAAACCTTTAGAAAAATGGATTGCTTTAAGGAATTATCGGATGAAGAAATCCATGTCCTTGCAAGCATCAGTACTCCTAAGCTTCTTCGGAAAAAAGAAAAACTATTAGAGCCCGGTCAGCCGTTTAACCATTTATTTATATTGACCAATGGTCTTTTGAGATTTTTCTTTGACGATGAAAACGGAGTTGAAATTAATACTTTTCTGCCCTCAGAAAAAGAGGTTGCCTTTCTGGAGAGTCCGGAATCTTATTCTGCTGAAGGTACTAAAAAGTATACCATACAAGCCGTGATTGATTCTCAGATTATTCTTTTTAACAAAGGTGAATTTGAGCAGACTGCCTTTCAGCATAAAGGAATTTACAATTTGTATTTGAAATCGTTGAAACAGATTATCAGCATTTTATCAGCACGCACAGAGCAGTTCTGCAGGAGCTCGCCGCTTTCCCGTTATGAAGATTTTCTGAATAGCCATCCGTTTGTCTGTCAAAATGCCAACAGAAAATACATTGCTAATTTTCTGGGCATCACTCCCAATTCCCTTTCCCGTATTACTGCCCGCGACAATAAAAAAAAGAATCAAGGAAAAAAATAACTTAAGAATATTTTTAATTGTTGCATTCAGTATAATTTTGTCCGGTCAAAAACTTGTTCTTCACCACTAAAAAAACCAAATGAAAAAAAATATAATCATCTCCAAAGCATTCCATCTTATAGAATAGTCTTTACATCTTAACAGGATTAATATGTGATTGTCCGGATATTCATCGGGATCTGAATCTGTATTTTCTTAAGTCAAAATTTTATTACCATATATATTTATGCAAAGAATAACCACCATTCTCTGCCTGTTACTGGCATGCAATTTTGCTCAGGCATCTACAGGCAATCTTGAAGACAAAATAGCCGATGGAGCTTCCTGGCTAATACTGGTTGTATTGCCAGTTGCCGGAATTTATCTCTTCTGGAAGGTTCATATTTATCCGGAAAAGGTAGCAGAAAAGAAAAATCATCCTCAATTGAACGCTATCAAAAGCATGTGCCTTCTTTCACTGGTCTTTGGCGGCCTTTTATGGCCGGTTGCCTTAATCTGGGCCAACTATGATTATGGAAATCAAACGGCTCCTGAAAAGGAAACAGACAAAACAAATTTACCTGAAGAAGAATTTAAACCCATCGAAAATTAAAAGACATGCTGGAATTACTAGTCGCAATATATGCCGGGATTTGCTGGCTTCTCATTAAAAAATTAAAATTGATCCCGTGGACATTTACCACGCAGGTAATAGTGTATTCACTGCCTATTTTCGGATCTATCGCCTTGATATTGAGTTTAAATTATTACTGTCCCATTACCTCTGATGTAAAGGTGGGAAACAGAAGTGTGGATATCACTACCCAGGTTTTGGGAAAGGTAAAAAAAGTATATGTAAGTACCAACCAGGAAGTAAAAAAGGGAGATACTTTATTTATGCTTGACAGGGAGCCCTATTTACAGGAAATTAAATCACTGGAAGCTAAACTGAGCAGTATGAAAGCTACTGTACATTCTTATGATGCAGACATTTCGGCCTCCAGAAAAAATATTACGGCATTACAGTCGCAGCTTGATCTTGCCAACAAAAGAGTATCACAATATCAGGAGCTTGTACAGGCAGGAGCAGCCAACAAATTTGATCTTGAACAGGCGATAACCAATGCACGTGATCTACAATCCAGAATCAGTGCTGCACAGTCACAACAGCAGTCTTTGGAAACAAAATCCAATGCTTCTTATGGTGGAGAAAATTCATCGGTGTCTGAGATCCAGGCTAAGCTGGAACAGGCCAAATGGAATCTCTCTCAAACCGTTGTTCTGGCACCTACGGATGGTGTGATTCCGAATGTTCAGCTGAATGAAGGAGCTATTATGGCACCTTTCAAATCTGCATTTGTTCTGATTCAGAAACAACAGTCAGTCATTGGATTTTTTGCTCAGAATGAACTTGAATCAGTAAAAAAAGGAGATGAAGTAGAGCTTGCTCTTAAAACAGAACCTGGAAAAGTGGTGAAAGCCAGACTTGAATATGTCATTGATGCTACCAGCCAGGGGATCATGAATAATGCAGGAGGAATGCTGGGCGGAAATGGTTCTACAGCCGGACTTCCTGATACGGCAAGACAATTGCCGGAAACCGATGGAAAGCTTATTGCCAAATTTGTACTAGAAGACAATCAGAAGCAGCTTACAGTGGGAGCAAGAGGAACTGCGGTAATTTATTCTGACCACATTAAACCTCTTCATCTTATCAGAAAAGTAATGGTGCGTATCAACAGCAAAATCAACTTCCTGATTCCTAAACTTCATTAACATGTATAAAAAGTTAATTTTAGTGAGCATACTTGCTGGATCCTTAAGCTCCTGCATCGGTTATAAAGAGGCTACGAAGGAAAATATAGATCAGCTTAAAGAAAAGAGTGAAATTGCTTCTCATATACAAATTCCTGATGACTGGATTTTTGACAGAAAGGCTGGATCAAAATCAATTTCCTACGACTGGATTAATGATCTTAAGACCCCACAGCTGGAAGCCCTGGTTAAAGAAGGAATGTTATACAATGCAGATCTTATTATTGCCAGAGAAAAGCTTAATCAGATTGAGCTGGCGATGGAAACTGCCGGAAGCGACCTTTATCCGAGCGTAAGTGCTGTGGCCAACACTTCGAATAATCTGGTCAGTGGCAGCCAGGTTCAGCGCCTTGCGTTAAAAGCCAATTGGGAAATTGACCTTTGGGGTAAAAATAAATCTTCACAGATGGCCAGCACCAGCAGTTATTTTTCTGCAAAACATCAGAATACACTGCTGCATCAGTCTATTGCAGGAATGATTTCCAAAGCTTATTATCTGAATATTGCAGGAAACATTCAGGAAGATAAGATTGAAAGCTATATTCAGAAGACTAAAGACCTGGAAAAGCTCTATATCATTCAAAAGAAAATTGGAACAGCAAATGCTATCGATGTGTCCAATATTTCTGCCGAAATTATTTCCCTGCAGGGGTATCTTGAAAAGATTAAAAATGCCAATATGCAGTCGAGAAGGTCTCTGGAGCTTCTTACCGGAAAGTATCCGGAGGGAAAGCTGGCAACCCAGAATTTCTTTAATTCCGTAAAAAGCAGTATTCCTGAATCTTTTCCTCTGGAACTTCTTGAAAACCGATCAGACATACAGGCCAGTCATTTCCAGATCGAAAAAGCTTTTTATGAAGTACAGGAAGCTAAAGCAGCAAGACTTCCCTCATTAAGTATCAGTTCTTCACTTGGTAGTGCCGGAAGTAATGTGGAATCCATTAATTCTTTATTTTCCAATCCTTTGGTAAAAGTGGGCGGAGGATTAGTTTCTCCGCTATTCAACGGTGGAAAGCTGAAAAAGAATGTGGAAGTAAAAAATTCCCAGCAGAAACAGGTTGTTGAAGAATATTCAAAAGCTGTTCTGAATGCATTGAACGAAGTGGAATCTTCTTTAGCTAATCTCCGTTCTATTGAAAGACAGATGGCTTATACAACCAACGCTGTCAATGAACTGAAAAACAATATTTCTCTTACCGAAAAACAAATAAAGGTCGGTACCAGCAACAGTTTTGTACTGATCCGTAAACAAAGAGATCTTTTGAAAAATGAAATGAACCTCATCAATCTGGAACTTCAGTACAGAATAGAGCGCATTAATCTTTATATGGCTTTAGGTGCGGAGAATTTTATTTATTCATAATTTTTATACTTGGGAGACTGCAGAAATAATCTGCAGTCTTTTTTATAATTTATAAGGTATCAATGAGGCAATTTGTCTCTGAAATATCCATATACCCATGTTCCGGCAATAGCGCTCAGTAAGGTAACAGATACGGCTAAAGCACCCGTCCCGATCTGAGCAAAAAGAGGTCCCGGACAGGCTCCGGTTATCGCCCAGCCAAAACCAAAAATCAATCCACCGTAGATCTGACCTTTGTTGAACTTTTTAGGGGTCAATGTAATAGGTTCCCCATACATTGTTTTTATTTTAAATTTTTTAATCAGCCACACTGAAATCATTCCTACCAATACAGCACTTCCAATAATTCCGTACATATGGAAAGACTGCAGGCGGAACATTTCCTGTATTCTGAACCAGCTGATCACCTCTGCTTTTACGAAAATAATCCCAAAAATAATTCCTGCGGCAAGGTATTTCAGATTGTGATACCATTGGTGAGTAAGGGCACTTTCGTTCACGCAAACAGCATCCTGATGACGTATATCCTGTTCTTTTTCTTTGATCATAATGTAATTCTCTTTTTAAAATTATATTTATAGGGAAAGAATGATGGGCAGAACAAAGTTTGCCATTAAAAATCCACCGATCATGAAACAGACTGTTGCCACCAAAGACGGCCACTGCAGGTTGGAAAGCCCCATAATGGCATGTCCGCTGGTACATCCGCCCGCATATCTTGTTCCGAAGCCTACCAAAAATCCTCCCACAACCATCATGATAAATCCTCTAAGGGTCAACAGGCTTTCGAAATTCATCAGTTGTAACGGAACCAGATTGCTGTAATCTGTAATTCCGTAGCCTGCCAATTCTGCTTTCAGATCAGGATTCACTGTTATTTCATTGGGATTCACCAAAAATTGGGATGTAATCATTCCTCCGAAGAAGATTCCCA
This sequence comes from Chryseobacterium sp. CP-77, assembly GCF_036362765.1. Lineage (NCBI taxonomy): Bacteria > Pseudomonadati > Bacteroidota > Flavobacteriia > Flavobacteriales > Weeksellaceae > Chryseobacterium > Chryseobacterium sp. CP-77. Next base: position 5,015,188 of record NZ_CP143637.1, on the reverse strand, counting down.
GGACAAAAAATAAATTCCAGGCTTCTTTTTTCCAGTCGTATCTGAAAAAATTCACATTGGCCGGAACACAGGCTGCACAGATATGCCTTAGTGAGGAACTGATTCCAAAGGATTTATTTCCCATAATCAATAAGGCAGGCACAGTAAGCCCAATCAACGGACCGGCAATATACCACGGCCAGGGTTCTTTTATAATCTCCAGCATTTTTCTATTTATTTAAAATTTTAGTCTGACACACAAAATCACTTGTAGGAACATTTGTGGAGGCAATGGCTTTAAAACCACCTTCAATTTCTGAAAAGTTTCTGTAGCCTCTTGCCTGAAGGATACTCGCTGCCATTGTGCTTCTATAGCCGCTTCCACAATGCATGTAGAAATGTTCTGCTGGCTCTATCTCATGAATCCATTCATTGATATAGGCCAGAGGTTTACTGTAAGCTTCATGAATATGTTCTGCATGGTATTCGCTTTCTTTTCTTATATCAATAATTTTTGCTTCTTTCTCTTTGATTTCAGTTTCAAACTGTTCTGCAGAGATACGGTTGACAAAGTCAGTTTCCTTTCCGCTTGTTTTCCAGCTTTCAAAACCTCCGTCCAGAAAACCTAAAATATGATCAAACCCTACCCTACTCAACCGGGTTACCGTTTCTTCTTCAGCTCCTTTTTCAGTAACCAGCAGAATAGGCTGGTTGACATCAGCAATTAAAGCTCCCACCCAAGGGGCAAAATCACCATCCAATCCTATATTAATGGACTGCGGGATAAAACCTCCGGCAAATTCACGATTGGATCTTACATCCAATACCAAAGCTCCTGAGGCTTCGGCAATTTCTTCAAACTGTTCCGGAGCAAGGGCATGCAATCCTTTTGAAAGTACTTCATCAAAACTGCTGTACCCTTTTTTATTCATCATCACATTCATTCCGAAATACGCTGGTGGAGGCAAAAGACCATCCGTTACTTCTTTTATAAAACTCTGTCTGTCCTTTTGATTCAGGGCATAATTGGTTCTTTTTTGATTTCCCAGAGTATCTACTGTTTCTTTCTGCATGTTTTTACCGCAGGCTGAACCGGCTCCATGAGCTGGATAGACTGTAATATCATCATCTAAAGGCAAAATCTTATGATACAAACTATCATATAAAAGTCCTGCCAGTTCTTCCTGGGTCATATTTGCTGCTTTCTGCGCCAGGTCTGGACGGCCAACATCCCCAAGGAATAAGGTATCACCACTAAAAAGAGCCTTTTCATTACCATTTTCATCCATTAAAAGGTAACATGAACTTTCAAGGGTATGTCCGGGTGTATGAAGAACTTTAATTTTAATATCTCCTAGTTCAAATATCTGTTCATCTTCTGCAATAACTGCATTAAAGTCGGGATTGGCTGTTGACCCGTAAACAATCGGAGCTCCGGTTTTATGGCTTAAATCCAGATGTCCGCTGACGAAATCTGCGTGAAAATGGGTTTCAAAAATATATTTCAATTTTACTTCATCTTCTTTCAGTCTGTTGATATAAGGCTGAGTTTCTCTTAAAGGATCAATAATAGCAGCTTCTCCGGCTGAGGTTATATAGTAAGCCCCCTGAGCAAGACATCCTGTATAAATCTGTTCTATTTTCATTCTGTTTTATTTTGATTTGTTATCTGATACAAATTTCCTGCTTTCTGCTTTCCTGTACAGCTACTTTTGTTACATAAGAACATTAAAGGAAGATTTCTTTCGTAATAATATAAATACCCATGATCAGGATAAACCACCCGAATGCGGGTTTCAGCTTTTTACCGTCAATTCTTTTGGATAATTGCGATCCTATTATAATTCCGGCAATGGCAATGACCGTAATAGAAATCAAAAGTTTCCATTCTATTTTCATATGATTTACAGAGGAAAAAAAGCCGATCAGAGAATTGAGCGAAATAATAGCTAATGAAGTCCCTATTGCAATCTTCATGGGAATTCTTAACAGGTTAACCAATGCCGGAATGATCATAAAACCGCCCCCTGCTCCTACCAGACCGGTTAAAACACCGACTAGCGAACCCTGTCCGGCTGCCAGAAAAAAATTATTTTCATCCTGAATGTTTTCTAAAGTTTCTTTTGAGGAATTGCTTTTTATCATTTTATAGGAAGCAAGAATCATCAAACCGGCAAAAACCAGTAATAAAAAAATGTTCCTGGTAATGGTAAAATTGTGCATTTGAAGTATTTCTTCAGGAATCAGAGGAAGAATATATTTTCTTGTCAGAAAAATCGAAATTACCGAAGGTATTCCGAATATCAGCGCCACTTTAAAGTTAATCAACCCTTTTTTCAAATAGGACACAGAGCCCACCAAACTACTGATTCCCACTACAAAGAGCGAATATTCTGTGGCCATAAAAGCATCGACCCCAAATAGATAAACGAGTACGGGAACGGTGAGAATACTACCTCCTCCTCCGATTAACCCCAGAGAAATACCTATTAAAACGGCCGCTGTATATCCTATAATTTCCATTTCTATTCAAATAATTCTGATGCAAAAATGGGAATATGAATGAAAGTCTACAGCTACTTTTGTTACATAAGAAGGTTTTTTCTATGACCACCCCGTCAAAAATTCTTTGAATTTTTGCCACCCCTCCAGAGGAGGGGAATATGAGTACCTTCGATTAAATTGAGAGAGAACTTATGAGTTCAGGGTTTTCAGAAGGGTGATTTTGTTTCTGCCTAACTTGAGTTTTCCGTCTTCTTCCAGCTGTTTAAGGAGCCTGGAGACCACTACCCTTGCTGTTCCCAGCTCATTGGCCAGCTGCTCATGGGTTGTATGAATGGTTTCAGAACGGGTAAGCTCAGATTTTTTCTGCAACAAGTTGAGAAGCCTCTCGTCTACTTTTTTAAAAGCAATGGCATTGATGATATCCAAAAGTTCTTCAAATCGTTTATGATACAATCTGAAAATATAGTCCAGCCATTCCGGATGTTCTTTGATGAATAAAGACACCTTGTCTACCGGTAAGAAAAGTATTTCCGCATCCTCTTCTATCTCTGCTTTTACAATACTTTTTTCATTGTGCATGCCACCCAGAAAAGACATGATACAGCTTTCTCCTGCTTTGATGTAGTATAATAAAATTTCGCGTCCGTCTTCTTCAGTTCTGATCACTTTCAGCATTCCTTTCATCACAATAGGAATGGAGCGGATGGAAGCATTTTCATCTAAAATAATGTCACCTTCATGATAATTTTTCGTTGTACCATACTGATACAGCTTTTCTACCAGATCTGGTGATGATGAAAATTCGGAAGAAAGTATGGTATCGTCCTGCATTTTTTATTCTAATTTACACCAATTTCATCAACAAACAACCATGCTTTGGAATCTGCTCCGGGATTTCCTGCGGGAATAATACCTGCATTTTCGATAGTTACTTTCAGGTATTTTGTATTCTGCGTTCCTACATTCACTTTGATTTTTCCGCCGGCCTTCTGAATTTCAGGCGTACCAATCTCTTTAATCAGTTTGAAATTCTTATTATCATCAGAAACAAAAATCTTTGCAGATTTAGCCAGATGAATCCAGCTTCCTTTATTCTCAAGGGTATTGAAGTACACTTCTGAGAAAGCTGTTTTCTGACCAAAATCTATGGTTGCCACCACATCTTTACCCTGAAAGCCCAGCCATGTTTTACCCAGCTGTTTTACATTTCCGATAATTCCATCTACCAGGGTGAAAGCGCCTCCAAAAGAATAATTTTCATTGGGTTGCTGCTCAAGTGTTATATTTTTCCCTGTGGTTTTTGAAATTGTAAATTGTTGTGATGAAACAGCACTCTTTAATTGCCCGTCTTCAAAATAGGCTGACTTAAGTGTTAAAGAATTAGGAATCTGAACTGCATTCTGATAGGTCTCAGAATTAATGGAAGGGTTTGTTCCATCCAGTGTATATCGGATACCATTTGAGTTCTGTGAAGTGGAAAGCTCGTAAGCAATTCCTTTATTGGAAGGAATTACTTTTCCGGTGATGTTATAAATGCTTCTCGCATAATTCACCTTCATATCATCCAGAACTTTAAACTGGCTGATCACTCTGTTTTCAAATTCTTTATAGTTTTTAGGATCTGAAGTTCCCCATCCCACTTCAGAAAGCGCCATTAATCTTGGGAAAATCATATACTGTACCTGTTTGAAGTCTAAAATATATTCTGTCCAGAGATTCGCCTGAACTCCCATGATGTACTTACTCTGTTCTGCATTCAGTTCGGAAGGAACAGGATTGTAAGAATATACTTTTTCCAAAGGCGTAAATCCTCCAAAAGCATTAGGTTCAGACTGTGGGTCTCCCTGATAGTGGTCAAAATAACAGTAGGCACCGGGAGTCATTACAGCAAAGTGTTTTGATTTTGCAGCTTCAATACCTCCATTCACGCCTGTCCAGCTCATTAAAGCCGCATTCGGAGCTAATCCGCCTTCTAAAATTTCGTCCCAGCCAATAATTTTTCGGCCTTTGCTGTTGACATATTTTTCAATCCGTTGAATAAAATAGCTTTGTAAGCCATGTTCATCTTTTAAATTATTTTTCTTAATCAGTTCCTGGCAGTGCGCACATTCCTTCCATCTTGTTTTCGGGCATTCATCACCACCAATATGAATGTATCGGGAAGGGAATAATTTGATGACCTCATCCAGAACATTTTCAAGAAACGTAAAAGTTTCATCTTTCGGGCAGAAAACATCATCAAAGACACCCCATTTTGTAGCAGGTTCAAAAGGACCTTTGGTACATGCCAGTTCAGGATATGCCGATAATGCTGCCAATGCATGCCCAGGCATTTCAATTTCCGGGACCACGGTAATATGTCTGTCCTGAGCATATTTCACCACGTCTTTTATTTGTTCCTGTGTATAAAAATAAGGACCGTAAGGTTTTCCGTCAAAAGTATTATCCACATAAGCCCCAATCATGGATTCTTTACGTTTCGAACCGATCTGAGTAAGCTTAGGATATTTTTTGATTTCAATTCTCCACCCCTGATCATCCGTTAAATGCCAGTGGAAGGTATTCAGTTTATACATTGCCAGATAATCTATATACTGCTTCACTTCATCTACTGTGAAAAAGTGGCGGCAGACATCCAGGTGCATTCCTCTCCATGCAAACTTTGGCTGGTCTTCGATTTTCATAGCCGGAATATTCTTTCCTTCTTTATACTGTTCAATAAGCTGGATCAAAGTTTGAAGAGCCAGAAAGTATCCTTGTTTAGTGTAAGACTTTATATGGATCTGTTTTGGAGAAATTTCTAATGAATAATACTCCTTTTTCTGTTCAGCATCTGTTCCTGGTGCCTGAGGAATTATAGAGTTCGTTAAATGAATATTACCACCCTTTTGAGCATATTGAAATTCTACCTGAGAACCTATTCTCTTTTTGAAATATTCTGTTTCCTCTTTTGGCAGGTTACCGCTTAGTACGAAAGTTTTTGGGATTACAAATTCGCCCTGTAAAAGTTGAACTTTTTGAGGATAAGGAATTAGGTTTAATTTATTCTGGGCAAAAATCACGTTTGAAATCAATACAAAAAGTACTAAAAAAGTCCGTATCATTGGATGTGGTTAAGGTTTGAGCTAAGATAATTATTTTTCAAAACTCTTTGGGCCTTTTTTTAAAACAAATTAAAGACCTCATGGATTGGGATCCCTATAAGATGAAGTATTTACAGTTTTTAAATCATTCTGTCTAGAAATTATTCTATAAAATACGGTTTATTATGGTTTGTTTTTTGTTCAATTTAGTCGACTTAAAAAAATTAAAGGTTTAAATTTGTAAAAAAATAAGATGAAAAAAAACATTTTTCTGGCAGCCGCTTTATTATTTTCTTTATCAGCTCATGCACAAATTTTTGATATTATAAAATCTACGGTTAAAGACAAAACGGGTGTAGATCTTAATGTTCCGGTAAAAAATAATGGTACAGCAACTTCTACTAAAACAACCACTACCACCTCCGGTAATTCTTCGGCCAATATTGGAAACCTTACTTCCAGTCAGATTTCCTCGGGATTAAAAGAAGCTTTAAGTATGGGCGTAACGGATGGTGTAAAAAAGCTGGCAGTAACCGATGGTTTTTTCAAGAATGAGGCCGTAAAGATTTTAATGCCTGAAAAATTAAGAAAAATTGATACTACCCTACGTTCAATCGGGATGGGAAGCCTTGCTGATGAAGGGGTAAAATTATTAAACAGAGCTGCTGAAGATGCCGTAACAGAAGCTGCTCCTATTTTTACAAACGCGATTACTTCTATGACGATTACGGATGCTAAAAACATTTTATTAGGGAGTAATAATGCTGCAACCAACTATCTGCAGGGAAAAACCCAGACTCAGCTGTTCAATGCCTTTCAGCCTAAAGTAAAAGCCTCTTTAGGTAAGGTAGGTGCTGATACGCTTTGGAAAAACTTGATTTCAAAGTATAATACGTTTACCGGACAGGCTGTTACCACAGATCTTAATGAATATGTTACTACAGAAACTATCAATGGAGTTTTCAAAATGGTAGCAGATAAAGAAAGCGGGATCAGAAATACACCTGCCATGAGAACTACGAGTATTTTGCAGAAGGTGTTTGGAGCTCAGGATGGGAGATAAATAAGATTAGACTAAATATATAAAAGCTGTTTCATGATGAAGCAGCTTTTTTATGTTTATTTTCTTTTGTCTTGAAACAAAAGAAACAAAAATTCAAGACCTGGAACTCTCCGCTAAAAATAAGTCCTGTTCTCTAAAAATTCTAAACTTGCGCGAAATCATTATTTCTTTATCGGTTCTGATTTTGCCTCGCGCTTCAGACAGGAGAATTTTCTTAACGTTCACAGGACTTATTTTTTTGACGCTGCGAGTTCCGATGTCACTTTTAAAGTAGTAAATAGAACTATTTGTTTGTGTTTAAATGAAGAAAGGACCGTTTTTTTGTCTTATTTTCTTTTGTCTTGAAACAAAAGAAACAAAAGTTCAAGATCTGGAACTCTCCGCTAAAAATAAGTCCTGTTCTCTAAAAATTCTAAACTTGCGCGAAATCATTATTTCTTTATCGGTTCTGATTTTGCCTCGCGCTTCAGACAGGAGAATTTTCTTAACGTTCACAGGACTTATTTTTTTGACGCTGCGAGTTCCGATGTCACTTTTAAAGTAGTAAATAGAACTATTTGTTTGTGTTTAAATGAAGAAAGGACCGTTTTTTTGTCTTATTTTCTTTTGTCTTGAAACAAAAGAAACAAAAGTTCAAGATCTGGAACTCTCCGCTAAAAATAAGTCCTGTTCTCTAAAAATTCTAAACTTGCGCGAAATCATTATTTCTTTATCGGTTCTGATTTTGCCTCGCGCTTCAGACAGGAGAATTTTCTTAACGTTCACAGGACTTATTTTTTTGACGCTGCGAGTTCCGATGTCACTTTTAAAGTAGTAAATAGAACTATTTGTTTGTGTTTAAATGAAGAAAGGACCGTTTTTTTTGTCTTGAAACAAAGAAACAAAAGTTCAAGACCTGGATCTCTCCGCTAAAAATAAGTCCTGTTCTCTAAAAATTCTAAACTTGCGCGAAATCGTTATTTCTTTATCGGTTCTGATTTGGGCTCGCGCTTCGGACAGGAGAATTTTCTTAACGTTCACAGGACTTATTTTTTTGACGCTGCGAGTTCCGATATCAGTTTTAAGGTAGTAAATAGAACTATTTGTTTGTGCCTACATGAGCAAAGAACTGTTTTTTTATTGTCTTATTTTCTTTTGTCTTGAAACAAAAGAAACAAAAATTCAAGACCTGGATCTCTCCGCTAAAAATAAGTCCTGTTCTCTAAAAATTCTAAACTTGCGCGAAATCATTATTTCTTTATCGGTTCTGATTTTGCCTCGCGCTTCGGACAGGAGAATTTTCTTAACGTTCACAGGATTTATTTTTTTAAAGCTCCGAGTTCCGATGTCGTTTATATAAAGTTTCGGCCTCACTTTGTGAGGCCGAAACTTTATATTGTTATTCAGAATTAGAACTGCATTTCAGGAATTTCTCCTTCAATGATAAGATCTGCTTCTGTTGCTTTAATAATATCTTCTACTGAAACGCCTGGTGCTCTTTCTACCAGCTTGAATCCTGCCGGAGTTACATCCAGAACGGCTAACTCAGTAACTACTTTTTTCACACAGTTTACCCCCGTTAAAGGTAGTGTACATTTTTTTAGGATTTTGCTTTCTCCTGCCTTGTTTACGTGCATCATGGCTACGATAATATTTTCAGCAGAAGCAACAAGATCCATTGCTCCCCCCATTCCTTTCACCATTTTTCCGGGAATTTTCCAGTTGGCAATATCTCCGTTTTCTGAAACTTCCATTGCTCCAAGAATGGTAAGGTCTACTTTCTGACCACGAATCATCCCGAAACTGAAGGCTGAATCAAAAAATGAACCTCCTTCCAGAATAGTAATAGTCTGTTTTCCGGCATTGATGATATCCGCATCTTCTTCTCCTTCGAAAGGAAAAGGCCCCATACCCAATACTCCGTTTTCGCTCTGGAATTCTACGGAAATACCTTCCGGTACATAATTGGCAACCAAAGTAGGAATTCCAATTCCCAGGTTTACATAATAACGATCTTTCAGTTCTTTTGAAATTCTTTTGGCAATTTGTTCTTTTGTAAGCATAATAAAAACTTAGACTGCAATTTAATTATTTTCACTTGAATACAAAAGAGCTTTGTTGTATTCAATAATTAACACTGTTAGTTAAAATAATATCTGTAATTTTGTTCTATTATTTTTTAATAGAATGAAAATACTTTTTAGATATCTAAAACCTTATCAGTGGCTGATAATCATCTCTTTATTTTTGGCTACTGTCAATCAGGTTTTTTCTTTATTTGCTCCGGCGATCACAGGAAATATCCTTGATCAGCTGGTTACTCATCCCAACTTTTTTGATAAAGAAAAGCTATTGCCCAGAAGCCTGAATGAATATTTATACGGAAGTTCTGTATATCATGGGGCTTTTTACTTTTTGGGGCTTCTTATCGGAACTGCAATGGTGAGCAGAATTGCCAAAGCTTTTCAGGATTATGTGGTAAGCGTGATCACTCAAAAGTTTGGAGCGAAAATATTTACAGATGGCTTAAAGCATTCGATGGCATTACCTTATCAGGAATTCGAAGATCAGAGAAGCGGTGAAACGCTGTCTATTTTAACAAAAGTAAGAGAAGATACGGTAAAATTTATCACGAATTTCATTAATATCTTCTTCGGAATTCTGGTGAGTATTATTTTCGTTTCCGTGTATGCGATCCGTTTACACTGGTCTATTATGCCGGTTTATATCTGCGGGATTTTCTTTATTGCCATTGTCACCAATTTATTGAGCAAGAGAATCAAAGTGATCCAGAAAAATATTGTGACTGAAACCACCGCTTTAGCCGGAAGTACCACTGAAAGTCTCAGAAACATTGAAATTGTTAAAAGTTTAGGATTAACCAATCAGGAAGTAATCCGTTTAAATAACAATACCTATAAGATTCTTGGCCTTGAACTGAGAAAGGTAAAAAGCATCCGTTCTTTGAGTTTTATTCAGGGAACCATGGTCAATTTTCTTCAACAGATGATTACTCTGACTTTATTGTATTTAATTTTTAAAAATATTGTTACACCAGGTCAGTATTTATCTCTGATGTTTTATGGTTTCTTTATTTTCGGGCCAATGCAGGAAATTGGAAACATTATTATTTCTTATCGTGAAGCAGAAGCTTCTCTTCAGAATTTTGACCGTTTGATGAAAAAAGAAGTGGAAGAAAAGCCGCTTCACCCGAAACAAATCGGGGCTATTGAGGAGCTGGAATTCAAACATGTTTCATTCAAGCATCAGTCTGCGCAGTATAAAGCTTTAAATAATATTTCTTTTGATCTTAAAAACGGTGAGACCATTGCTTTTGTAGGACCGAGCGGTTCCGGAAAAAGTACCTTGGTGAAACTATTGGTTGGATTGTACAGACCTCAGGAAGGGAATATTTTTTACAATGGAATCAATGGAAAAGAATTTGATTTTGATGAGCTGAGAAATCAGATTGGTTTTGTAACACAGGATACCCAGTTATTTGCAGGAACTATTAAAGAAAACCTTCTTTTCGTTAATCCTTCCGCAACTGAAGAAGATCTGGCCGTTGCATTGCAGAAATCAAGCTGTACCGCATTATTGGAAAGGGCTGAGAAAGGAATTGAAACCGTTATCGGTGAAGGAGGTCTGAAACTGAGTGGTGGTGAAAAACAAAGAATTGCCATTGCAAGGGCTCTTTTAAGAAAACCTCATCTTTTGATTTTTGATGAAGCCACTTCTGCTCTGGACAGTATCACCGAAGAAGAAATCACTACGACGATCAAAGACATTTCGAAAGAAAGGGAACAGATCACCGTCCTGATTGCCCACCGTTTAAGTACCATTATGCATGCTGATAAAATTTATGTTCTTGAACGCGGACAGATTGTAGAAACAGGATCTCACGCCAATCTCATTGACGAAAAAGGACTCTACTACGCGATGTGGAGACAACAGATCGGAGAAAGAAAAACGCTTACTCCTCAAGCATAAAAAAAGCGCTGAATGCATGTTCAGCGCTTTTTATTATATTGTTTGAACTTATTCTTTAGTTCTTACGGTTCTCTGCTCAATTCTTTTTTCAAATTTTTCTCCCTGGAAAATTCTCTGAACCATGATTCCCGGAATATGAATTTCGTTCGGATCTAATTGTCCCGGTTCTACCAGTTCTTCCACTTCAGCAATGGTAATCTTTGCCGCACCCGCCATCGGATGATTGAAATTTCTTGCAGATCCTTTAAAGATAAGGTTTCCTGCATGATCACCTTTCCATGCTTTTACGATAGAAAAGTCTGCATCGTATGCATGCTCCAGAATATGAGGTTTTCCTTTGAATTCTTTTACCTCTTTACCTTCTGCAACTTCAGTTCCGTAACCTGCCGGTGTGTAAAAAGCTGGAATTCCTGCCTGGGCAGCTCTGCATTTTTCAGCTAAAGTTCCCTGAGGAGTTAGTTCTACATCCAATTCACCTGAAAGCATCTGTCTTTCAAACTCAGCGTTTTCTCCTACATAGGAAGAGATCATTTTCTTAATCTGTCTTTTGTGCAGCAGTAATCCTAATCCGAAATCATCTACTCCGGCATTGTTTGAAATGCAAGTAAGATCTTTCACATCGCTTTCTACCAAAGCATTGATTGAGTTTTCAGGAATTCCGCAAAGTCCGAATCCACCTAGCATTAGTGTCATTCCATCATTAATTCCTTCGATGGCCTCCTTTGCATTTTTTACTCTTTTATCTATCATGAAATATTAGATTTTTCTGTTGGCTAAATTTAATAAATTTTCTTGTATATCCGATGAATGGAAATAATCCTGCAATTTCACACTCTTTACATCTTATTCTTTTCCATTTTAAATCAATAATAATCAAACATTTAGCAATAAAAACGAACAGATCTGTTCATTTTTCATAGTGAATCTCATCAATTTGATTTATATTTGGGGCTTGAAATCAGGAAACATGGCACATTGGCTGTTTTCGGGTATTATTTTTAAACACAATTTTAATGTAGAAATTATTTTATGGCAGATCACTACTGTCTTCATTACTTCTTTTGACCTCTATGAAGGTCTCTTTCGATATCTGCCATCTCACTAATCATATAAAAATATCAAAGCTTACATAAAAACATGAAAAAATTATTTACCTCAGCATTACTTGCATTGGTACTGAGCATGAAAGTATACGCACAGGAGAAAACTTATTTCGATGAAAACTGGGAAAAAACCACTGCAAACAACATGGAGTATTATCGTGAAACGACTCCTAAAGGAAAACTTACCCTTATCAAAGATTTCTATAAAGACGGAAAGCTCCAGATGGAAGGACTGGCTTCGGACACCACTCCTAGCAGTGAGGTTTTTGAGGGAAAAGTAACCTGGTATACTGAAGAAGGAAAGGTTCAGAATTTTGCCACCTATTCCAACGGACAGCAGATTGGTCCGGCCCAGACTTATGATATGAATGGCAGGCTGACAGAAGATGTGGTATATAAAGCTGACGGAAGTTTTTCAGGAAAGATGTTCAGTTATAAGGATGCTGAGGATGGAATGGACTTTAATATTGTGGTGGATTACGAAAACTCTACGCCAGTAAAAACAACCGTTTATGATGATGACATTAAAGGGATCAGAAATGAAACCATCATTGATAAGGACAACAACACTGAAACAAAATATTACGGTGAAAAGGGAAAATATCTGGGCAGCAACACTACCTCCGGTTCGGGTGAAAATATGATGGTAGATTACTATTCCAGTCCCATGAGGATCTCTAAGATAGAAAAATACAGAAAGGACGGCAGTGTAAAAGAAGGTTTTGTTTATAGCAAAAGCGGAAAGATCTTACAGGAACAGAAAATGAATAAAAAAGATGGCTATAAAACCACTTATGATGAGTCGGGTAAAAAAATAGCCCATCTGGTGTACCAATATGATAAGGAAAATGATGTTTATAATCCAATGGACGGGGATGATTATCATCTGGCTTATGAATATTCACAGATTTCCTCTATTGATACTTATGAAAAAGGCTCAAAGGTAACCAGTAAATATTTTGATGAAGACGGAAAGTTATCCTCCGAGCAATTTTTAAAAGATGATCTTATCCAGGAAATTAAATATTATTCCCCGGATGGAAAGCTGAAATCTACATTGACCTACAAAGATGGTATTCCTTATAATGGTACTACCTATGAAGGCTTTAATGAAACAGTTTATAAGGAAGGTATTATTGTAAACATCAAAAGCTTTTTTGAAGGTAACAATACGAAGTTAAGTTTTGAAAAAAAGCTGAATGCCAGACAAACAGGCTATGATGCAACTGTTTATGACCCTAAAGGCACTATTTTATATACATTTACACAACCGATCAGTGAAGATGGGGATGATTATTCCTTTACAGCACAAATCACACAGTATGTAAAGGGGAAGCCTGCCAATAAGTCTTCTGTAAAAGCAGGTGTTATTCAAAGCGGAAAAATCAGACTCAAAACATGGGATGGAGCTAAAGAACTTGAACGCAGCGGGAAATGGATCTTGTTAAAACTTTATAATATGGATGGAAAGCTCATTCAGGAAACTAAAACGCTGGCCGATACTCAGGAGGAAAATGCTTCTGCTGAAACCCCTACGATGATTAACGAGGATGATCTGCATCATTTATTTGACTAATTACCACAACTATATATCAAAGGCGGTTTCATTTTTTGGAATCGCTTTTTATTTAATCACAGATTTTTATTGTTAAGTCTTTTCCCACAGATGGCACAGACTTTCACAGATGATTTTGGAAAATTAAACTTTTTTACATCCATAAAAAAGAGGCTATCATTGCTGACTGCCTCTCCGTTATAATTATGTTGTAATTTACCTTACTGAATGATCAGCTTTAAAGTAAACAGTTTTCTTCCATGTACTTTTACATAGTAAACGCCTGCCGGAAGATTTTCATTCACCAAAGAGAAACGTTGGTTATTGATATTTTTCGATACATACAGTAACTCTCCCGAAGCTGAAACCAGCTCGATTTTTTCAATCGGGTAATCACTTTTAATAAAAGTAGGCTGTCCCGGTTTGGTTGGGTTCGGATACAATACTACATTTTTCTCTGTACTTCTGGTTTCTTCAGTTCCCAAAGTGGGTGAAGTTACCTGGAACTGTACTCTGTTTGAAACTTCCGTGTAGGAATCATTGGTAAACATCACCATGTAGTAATTTCCCGGTGTTGCAGGTACTGCTGTTCCCTGAATAGTTTTTGTTCCCTGAGTTATTCCGTCAAAATAGGTATAAGAAACAAAATTATCATCCGGTGTCTGAACACTTTGAGGATAGATTCCCAGCCAGTCTTTGATGATTCCCGGAGAATCTGTCCATGAAGCCGTAATATTTTCTCCTAAAGTATAAACAGGTTTGTTGATCCAAAGATCTGTAACGATATCTCCTACTTTGAAGAACACCTTCTCCCCGATTCCGTTATATCCGTCTTCCAATAAATACTGAGCATAATAATACCCTTTTGGAAGTCCTGTGAAATTTAATGTTCCTGATGCAGTTGTTACATAGCTCCATTTGATAGAAGCTGTGGTCCCCGGCGTCTGGCCCATTTTATAAATTCCGATCCAGTCTTTCTGTAAGTTGGGTCCGTTTGTAAAATTAATAGTAACGGTTCCTCCTACAGGATACGTATCAGCAGTAGTCTGCAGCTGCACTTTCGGTCCTACATAGAAATTTTTTCTCGGGGTGATTTCCGTATACCCGTTGTTGGCAAAAAATCCTGCAAAATATTGTCCTTTAGCAGCCAGACCATTATTGAAGGTTACTGTTCCTGCAATCTGACCATTCGTATAAATATACCCTTGTGAAGTTGTAGAAGCCGGAGTTTGTCCTTTTTTATAGATTCCTACCCAATCCTGCTGATTTCCGGGACCTCCGGTAAATGTAGCTGTGATAGCTTCATTCTGAGCGTATTCAGTTTTGTTTAAAGTAAATGTAGGATTTGAAACCACACTTCCTGTAATTTCGAACTGTTTTACATCACTCCACTCACTCCACTCAAGGTTTCTGTCTCTGTAACGTGTTTTTACATAATAGATTCCGTTGGGGATAGAATTCGCTGCCAATGTTGCTTTGGTGATGTCTACTCCATCATTCAGGTTTTTGGTTTTATCAGGAGTTCCGTTTCCGTCTTTTCCGAACCAGTTTTCAAAATCACGGTAAAATTCTTTTTCAATTACAGAAAAGTTTGAGGTTTTACTGATCTGGAACTGTGTTGTATTTAAAAGTTCTCCGTTGGAAGATGAAAATGCACTTCCATTCAATGTTAATGGTAAAGTAATTGGCCCTGAGAAAGTATTTGTAATGGATGGTTTTGCCGGCTTGGGCTGATTTTTATATCTGTGGAAAGAATCTACCAATACATTGTTTTTCTTGTTGTAAATTCCACCGATTGAATAGCATTCGATATCTACTTTTCCGGTTGGGACATCTACTTCCACAATCTGATAGGTCCAGTCTGTCAATGTTTTCTGAACATCGTCAAAATCCTGCTCATTAGACATTCCCCAATACTGATCCCAGGCTGTTCCTCCGGAAATAATCTGGTAATTCGGTGTGTTTTTAAGCTGACCTCTGTGGTATAAATGATGGTGAGCTCCAACGTGCATTAAATATTTATCAGAAGTTACCAGAAGCGGTACGGCATTTTCTCTTACCCAGGTAGAAATATCTCCTACGTATTGCTCCGCCTGATACGGTCTGTGGCTTAAAGAAATAATCCAGTCTACCGTAGAATCATTGTTGGCTGCGGTTAAAATCTGCTGAAGCCATGTCTGTTGTGCTGATCCGGTATGTTCGGAACTTAAGCTCACAAATAATACATTTCCTGCCTGCTGGGCATAATAATTTTCATTTCCTGAGCTTATCCCTTTATAACTGATTTCATCAATATAAAAATGGGCATAGTAAGAATTCATTCCCATCGTTCCGTAGGTTTCATGGTTTCCAACCGTTGTCTGAATTGGCAGATAAGGTGATAATTTGATATTCTTTTTAAAGTGGACATTTTCATAGTGATCCAATGTACCTACGTCTACCTGGTCGCCCACCATAAAAGTAAGCGCAATATTATCTGACGGATCTGAATTGGCGCCAAATTTTTCCTTGAGTTTTTTATACGCATTCAATGTAAGCGTATCATATCTTGGCTCTGCTTTAATCTGGTTGTCTCCCATAATAAGGAAACGGATCTTTCCATTGGCAGTTACCGCCTGTCCCGGTAAAGGAAGTGTTCTGAAATTATAAACGGCCGACTCGCTTGTTCCGGTTTTGATCTTATAGTAATATTTGGTATTCGGCTGAAGGTTCGTAATCTTTGCCGTGTGATAATAATAGTTGTTGTTGTATCCGGTATCCGAGAAGATATTGGTAGTTCCTGTTACCGTCACATTTAAATTTGTTGGAGAATCTCCGTAGATTACTGTTGTTTCATTATTGGAAGCTGTTTTCCAATTGACGATCATAGAATTCGGAGTCGGGTTTTGTAAATAAGGGAACAAAACCTGTCCGAAAGCCATCTGGACCGCGAAACAAAAAAAGAAGAAATAATGTTTCATAATAGCTTTAGTTTTAAAATAACATATAGTTTTAAGTTGTGAATCAGGAATTTAAAAAACCGTTATCCGGATTTTTACTTCGGGCAAAAGTAGAATTCCCATATAAACTCTGTCTGATGGGATTTTAAAGAAACCGTTAATTTTTTAGCAAAACCGGAATGAAAAAATTATAGTTTTTAGTACATTAAATATTTGGCATATTCAAAAACTATTTTGTACATTTGCAACCTGTTATTCAACCTCTGACGAAGAACGTGTAAGTTGCTTAGCTTTAACATTTTATTTTATTAATAATGGATTTATTAAAGTACGTACAAGACAAGTACATTGCGAAAAAAGAATTCCCTGAATTCAAAGCAGGTGATACAATTACTGTGTATTACGAAATTAAAGAAGGACAAAAGACTAGAACTCAGTTCTTCAAAGGAACAGTTATCCAATTAAGAGGTACTGGTTCTACAAAAACTTTCACTATCAGAAAAATGAGTGGTGATGTAGGTGTAGAAAGAGTATTCCCTATTAACATGCCTGCACTTCAAAAAATTGAAGTTGATAGAAGAGGTAGAGTTAGAAGAGCTAGAATTTACTACTTCAGAGACCTTAGAGGTAAGAAAGCAAGAATCAAAGACGCTGCTTACAAGAAGAAATAATTCAGACAACAATACATACAAAAAGAGGCTGTTTACTTATAAACAGTCTCTTTTTTTGTGTAAATATTTTTACTTTTTATAGGGAGCTCCTTCTCCGGTTTCCAGAAACTTTTTCAGGCTGCCGAGAAATTGCAGCCAGCCATTGGAGCAGATCTCATAGCATTCAATATCCGGGTTCAGGCCGATATGGGTTAGTTTTATCTGAGTGTCTTCTTTATTTTTCTCTATTTCCCAGACAATTGTTGTTCCTATCCATTCTGTCCGGTTCTTTAATTCAGGAAGGGCAATCAATGAGTCTTCAACCAGCCAGACAATTTTTGTATTGGCAGTTAATTCTTTCACACGCATTGTTTTATGGATGCTATCTCCAAATCTTATGGTAAAAAGATTTCCGACCTCTGAAGAGGAACCTTCAAACAATTCGGTCCACCAAAGGGGAATTTCATCTGTTAAAGCCTGATATACTTTATCTGCTGTGGTGTTGACCTCAAGTAGATGTACGTAGTTTTCAACACTATTTGTATTTATTGTTTTCATAAAATTATTGTATTGGTAGTACAATTTTATGAAATCTACTATAAACCAGGCTTTTCATAGGACAAGAAATATTATATGACATTAACCTTGTCAAGGTTCGCAACCTTGACAAGGTTAACAATCGTACTTTTTATCAGCTGTACAAAAGGACTATTCATTCTTCATAAGATATTGCAAAGGTGTTGAGCCTGTCTGCTTTTTGAAAAATTCAATAAAAGCACTGTCTGATGAAAAGTCCAGGATATAGGACACCTCTCCTATTGAATTTCCTTCCACCAAAAGTTCAATTGATCGCTGCAACCGCCACTGCTGTCTCCAATCCTGATACGACAATCCCGTTTCTTTTTTAAAAATACGGCTGATCGTTTTCTCCACCGCTCCTGTTTTTTCTGCAAAATCTTTCAGCATTGGAGGCATAGATTTCCGCAGTGTCCATTCTTCAGCTATTTTCGTAAAACGCGTATCCTTCGGCATTTTAAGTTCCAGTTTTTCTTCCGGAGCCCTTTGCATTTCATCCCAGAATACTTTTAAAAGATTAGTTTGATCCTGCCTCAACCCTGACCATTCCCAGGAACAAATTCTTTCAATAATTTCTTTTAACAAGGCGTTGACATGAAGAACTTTCAGATCAGGATTCATATATCTTTGGGAATATTTTTCATCAAAATAAATGGATCTGTAGGCTACAATATTTCTGAAATTCACACGATGAACTTCATGGGCAGGAATCCAAAGCATTCTGAATGGAGGGAGAACCAGCTGCCTGTCGGAAGTCGTTACAGTCATACAGCCTGATGGCGCATACAACAGCTGAGATTTCGTTGTATGAAAATGAAAGCCGGAGTCATGCATTACCATATCAGAAGTTATTCCAACTACTTTTTCCGGGATTGAATCAGCATCAAAGACGTCGTTTTGTTCCAGTACAGCCATGTCCTATTTTTGATATTTTTTGTTTTTATATCATTATAAATATACATTGATTTTTTGGAAACTTTGCAGAAAAAAATGAGAAAGACAAATCCTATCTGGCTGCTGACTCTGCTTGTGATGCTTCCGCAGTTTGTGGAAACCATCTATAGTCCTGTTTTGCCAATGGTACAGGAACAGTTTGGAGTACATGAAGAAGCAGTTACCTTAACAATCAGTTTATATTTTATCGCATTTGCACTGGGCGTGGTATTTTGGGGAGTGCAATGCGACAGGATCGGGAGGAAAAAATCATTGGAATATGGTCTCATTACCTATGGAGCAGGAACGTTGGCTGCTGTTTTCGCTCCTGATTTTATGGTTCTTCTGGGAGCCAGGATTATTTCTGCATTCGGAATTTCGGTGGGTTCCATCGTAACACAAACCATTTTAAGGGATACTTTTGACAAAGATAATCTCAGCAAAGTATTTTCCTGGATCGGAATCGGCTTGTCCATCAGTCCGGTAATCGGAATGGTTACAGGTTCAATACTGGCTTCCTCCGGCGGACATCAGAGCGTATTTATTACACTGTGTATCCTGAGTATACTTTTTTTACTCCTTTCCAGACAGAAAATTGCTGAAACTCATCATGTAAAGAAATCCATCAGCTTAAACACATTGATCAGCTTATTGAAACGGATGCTGCTTGATCAGAGCATCATCAAGTGCTGTTTACTGATTATGAGCTTTAATGTCTTGTTATTTTCATACTATTCACTGGCTCCGTTTATCTTTAAAGAAAATCATTATTCCTCTTATGTTTTCGGCTACAGCAGTATGATACTGGCTGGCGGTACCTTCGCGGGAGCAAAGCTTAACAGATTTTTGTTATTGAAGAATATACGGTCTGAATATTTAGTTAAAGCAAGTACATTCTCAGCATTGGCTGCCTCTGTTTTTGTCTGGATTCTGACAGGTACAGGAATTTATTTTGTAATTCCCTACTTCTTTATTGTGATGGCATTCAGCATTGCAATTCCCAATATTTTAAGTACTGCATTGATTCATTATAAAAATGAAACAGGAAGCGCCGGGGCTTTATTAGGATTAATTTATTATGTTCTGATAGGTTTAGGATTGGTGAGTATTGGACTGATACAAAATCTGGGAATTGCGTGTGTCCTGTTTTCTGGAATTGGAGTTGGTACTTTATTGCTGTTTGGGAACAAAAAGAATTGATTTTGAAACATTAAGTTTAATGAAGGTGATAAGATTAAGTAAGTTTCATCAAAGATGAAAAATTAAGCAAAATGTTTATAAAACTTATTATTTTTACTCACTTGCAAAAACTTAATGTTTCAAATATTTTATATTTTAAAATTAATTTATTGTATAAAATCATACAGTGCTTCAAAAAATTTAGGATATACTTCGATATGCGGAAGGTGCCCGACATTTTCAATCTCGACAAGCTTTGAGCCTGCAATCTCACGTTGGGTTTCCTTTCCCAATTCCTGATATTGCCCCATTTTAGGTTGAAGTTCTTTAGGAGCTCTGTCCTTTCCTATCGCGGTTCTGTCCCTTGTTCCAATAATAAGCAATGTCGGAACTTTTATATTTTTAAATTCATAACATACCGGCTGATTGTAAATCATATCCGAAGTAAGTGCTGCATCCCATGCGACCTGAGGATAATCTTTATGAAGAGTCCATCCAGCAATTAAGTCAAGCCAGGGTTGATATTCTTCTTTCCATTTATTGTCGTAATAGAATTTCAGCTGATAATTTTTATAGGTTTCGGCTGTATTTTTAAGTTCAGACTGATAAGCCTGATCAATGGTCTGGTAGGCGGCAAAAGTTTTATAATCTTCCAGTCCGATCGGGTTTTCGAGAATCAGTTTCTGTACTTTCTCAGGATATAGTAATGTAAATCTGGTGGCCACCATTCCTCCCATTGAATGTCCAAGTACGATGGTTTTGTCAATTTTCAGTTCATCCAGAACTGCTTTTGTATTTTCTGCAAGCTGTGAAAAAGAAAATTGGTAAGCATGAGGCTTTGAAGACTTTCCAAATCCTATCTGATCAGGAATCACTACCCGGAATCCTTTAGCAGAAAGGTCTTTTGCTGTTTTCTCCCAGTACGCTCCATTAAAGTTTTTGCCGTGGAGAAGCATGACCGTTTTTCCGTTGGGTTTTTGCGGCATTACATCCATATAAGCCATTTTCAAATCTTCACCCTGAGACTTGAAATTAAGAAAATGAACTTCGTAAGGATATTGATAATCAGACAGCATTGCATCCAGAGGTTTTACCTGTGAAAACATAAAACCGGAGACCGTTAAAACAAAAGCGGTCATTATATTTCTGAAATGTTTCATAAAACGTTTATTTAAAGATTAAAATTAAAAAAACCGCTCCAAAAGGAACGGTTTTAACTGTTATTTTTAGTTAATATTTTTCAGACCATTATGCCATTGAAACTTCTTTTTCCTGTTTTGAAGGTAAATTCATTAAAACAATTGCAAAAAGAATCAAGGCAATTCCTACCCACTGAATGAAAAATACTTTCTCTCCCAGCAAAACAAAAGCCATGGTTACGGAAACCGGAAGTTCCAGCGATGAAACGATACTTCCAAGGCCCAATCCTGCATTGGGAAACCCAACATTGAATAAGATAGGCGGAATAATAGTTCCAAAGAGCGCCAGTACAAATCCATACGTGAGAAATATTGAATAATTAAATGAATGGATATGTTCCGTATTATCAGTAAAATTCAGGTATAATGATTTGAGACCATCAAAATACATAGGCCCTATCTGGGCAAAGAATAAGAATGCAAAAACGACAACAGAACCACCCGCCAGCATAATAATACTCTTTCTGAAAACCGGAAGATGAGTAGCCAGCGTATTAGAGGTGAACATTGTTAAAGTATATGACGCAGCTGCCATCAGCCCCCAGAATACTCCGTGCCAGTCCAGCTCTATTTCCATATTAATAAGATTGGTTGCCAGAACCGTTCCCAGCAAAACGATAACCACAGAAACCACTTTTCTTGTGTTGGGAAGTTTTTTAGTTAGGATACTTTCTACCACCACACTGAACCACACCGACTGCATCAATAATACAATAGCAATGGAAACATTGATATATTGCACGGCAATATAGTAGAATAAACTTGTTCCGCCTAAAGAAGTTCCTGCAAGCAAGAGCATTCTTACTTCTTTAGAACTTGGCATCGATAATTTCTGTTTTGAGGTTAGGGTCTGAATAAAGTTCAGGATCAAAAGTCCTGTCAAACCTAATACGAATTGGGAAGTAGTTACTTCTGAGGTTGTAAAGCCATCATGATAAGCCATTTTTACAAAAGTGGCCAACATACCGTATATACTAGCTCCAATCCCTACAAATAAAACACCTTTTAGTATATTTTTCTTCTTCATAATTTTTTTAACAGCCTGCAAAGGTACAACATATAAATTAAATCATTCAGCGGTGTTATGGTGATAGATAAATAAAATCGCCACAAGCAAAGCTTGTGGCGATTTTTGAGATTGATTATAAAAGTAAATTATTTCTTAACCATTACTTTAGAAGCAGCTTCAAAACCTAGTCCTTTGATTTTAACCATATAAGTTCCGTTGACAAGGTTGCTTGTAGAAATTGCTTTCTTTGCATCCGGTGAGATTTTATCTTCTGAAGAAACCAGCTTACCAGACATATCATACAATTCTACGCTTACTTTTCCAAGCGTATTGCTTGGGAATTTAATATAGAACTCGTCCTTGGCTGGGTTTGGATAGATAGAAATGTTGTTGTTCTTATCTGCCTTTACATCATTGGTAGCCAATAAACATGCTTCCGGAACGTTAAAGTCCTGAACCTGATCATTAATATTATTTTTAGCTCCTGCTGACGCATTCACTCCTAAACCTCTTCTTGCAAAAACTCCCCAGATCATACATTTATCCTGTCCCTGAGTAGTTGCCATCTCAGCTGCCAATATTGCATTTCTTCCATCAATGAAGCTAGGATTACAACCCTGAAGTTTAAGAGCATCTGTTACTAACTGTAGTACTTTTGTGCTTCCGTTAGGGGTTGTTGACAGCACATCTGAAGCATAACCATATTTTTCAACATATTTCCAGTGAAGATCCCATAACATGGTTGCCCAGACAAAACCAATTGAGTGTACATCCGGAACAATTGCTGATCCGTTATTGTATTCCATTCCGTTGGTATTTCCGTATGTAAATCCGTTAACCGTCATGTTGGTAGAATATTTTGCAGGTCTGATACCACCGCCTGTTATAGGCTGACCTATTGCGTAAGTACCAGTACCTCTCGCTACTGTAGCATCGTCTCCTGCTTTGTTTGTCAGCATTAAAGCAAAGAAATCAGACCATCCTTCTCCCATCTGTTCCTTACTCACGCCTGAATTCAGACAGTTGTATCCGGTACCGGTCATTCTGTTGGATATTCCATGACCGTATTCATGGGTTACGATTCCGTTATCAAAACTTCCGTCAGGAGTCTGGTTTCCTTTTAAAGTAACATTTACTGTTGTACTTGCTGCAAGGTGAGTTTTGATATATTCCCCTTCTGCATTGGTAATCAATACTGAAGGGATTGTAATTGTAGGGTCATTCCCTGCCATATTTCCTAAAGTAGAACCATTTACTGCGTTGTTATATATAATGGCCGCTTTAGCTCCGGCATCCTGAAGATTTTTCACTTTTACTGCAAAAGCACATGTTCCTCTCTCAACAAGCCCTATTTTATTAGTCAATGAGCTTGCAGGTAAAGCCGTACATCCGTCTAACACTGATGAAAGTGCTACATCTCCTGTCAGTCCGTTCATTGGTAATGGATTACCGAACTGTGCAGTTCCTGCTCCCGGTGTTCGGGAAACAGCAGCACTTGGTGCGTTATAGAAGAATACTCTTCCAACCGGAGACCAAAGATACATTTGCATTCTTCCATTATAACCATCCTGCCCTGAAGAGAAATTCGCATTATTTAATCCGCTTCCATCCTGTGCCTCTGCATATACAGAATCATCATCTCCTCCAACAGGTCCGTTACCAAAATTGTTCTGCTGGAAATTTCTGGCAGATTCTGTAAATCCAAATTTATAGAAAACGTCGTGAATTCTGTTATTCAGATAAAATAAATTTGTAATGGCAGCATTTCTGTTATTTAACGGCGTTTCATTGATGTTAAAAGGGAAATCAAAATTTCTTGTTGCCCCTCCGTCTGCCGGAGTTCCTGTAAGATAATCAGGTGCAGTTAAAGCTGTTCCAGCTGAATCTTCATAGGCAAAAACGTTATTTCCTCTTGTAATAGTGTAATGATTGGTTCCGTCAGAATGCCATCCTTCAGGAGAAGCACTCAGGATCCAGGGATTGGTAATAATGGATCTTGAACCAAAAGTTGGTGCTTCAATAGGTAACGGAAACACATTGTATGATGCATTATCCGGCAAAAGTAATGGAATATTATTCTGTGCTATGTTGTTCTGAGGCCCCACCAAGGTATTTTCAAAATGATCGGCATGGGTATATTCCACATCGGATGAATAAGCATCATGATGAAAATTACAAGATAATGTAAGGTTATTTTTCAACAGGATATTTCCATTGTTGGCATCTACTACAATATTCCAGTAATTGGGTGACTTTGGTTCCATTAAGGTATATTCATATGCCAAACGGAGGTCTCCGCTCTCATCATTTGCGTATACCAATCTTTGATTGGCCGAAGTTGCTTTCTTCTGAGTTTTTTCAAGATACTCAAGAATAGTGAAGTTTGCTATCTCAGGATTTTTCAGATCTTCAGCAATCTTCTGAAGCGCTGTACTTTTACTGATAGCAGCAGTACCTGATGTAGATGCAGTATAATCTTTTACAAAATTATCAGTGTAGTAAACAATTTTATTGTCCTGAATCAATGCTGTTCCTACAGAGCTGTATATTGGCAAACCATTATAAGTCTGTAAAAATTTAACAACATTACCATTCAATGATTTTGACGGATCTACATTATCAACAATGATATTATTAAGATCAGACTTTTTATATTCCCTGATTTTATTTTGAGAAATATAATCTTTAATCAGTTTTTCATTATCCTGTCCGAATAATATTGCCGGAAATGCAGAAAATACCGCAAATAAAATAGGTAAAGCTTTGTTTTTCATATCCATTATTAAAGGCGCTAATCTACAAATAATTCACATAACTTTAATACTTTTTATATTAAAAATTAAATATAAATCAATACAAATAAAGAAAGACCACTTTGAAATCAATTTACATATTTCTCAATCATGAGAATCCTGCATTATATTTACGCGTACCACATTATGTTTACCACATGTTTAATTTTTTTCCATACAAACATTTTCTTTTTATAAGTCATTTTAATGAATATAAATTTCTGACCCACAGAAATCTGTTTTTACTGTTTTACCCGATAGTTTTTGTTTTTTTAATGTCTTATTACACTTTTATGTTCTTTGCCGTACAGCCATAAAAAAAGCCGCTCAAATGAGCGGCTCTTATGTATTATAATGGTTCAAAGATTATTTACCTTCTTCCATTTTTCTTTTCAACTCTGCTAATGCATCGATGTCTCCAAGAGTAGATCTTTCTTCGTTGTTAGAAGAAGAAGTTACGTTTCTAGAAGAAGCTTCTTTTACGTTTTTCTTCTCTTCGTCTCTGAAGATACCTGTGTGAGATACTACTACTCTCTTGAATTCTTTGTTGAATTCGATTACTTTGAACTGAGCTTCTTCACCTTTTTTGATTTTAGATCCATCTTCTTTCTCTAATAATCTTGAAGGACAGAAAGCTTCAACCTCAGCATCCTCGAATTGAACAGAAGCTCCTTTATCGTGAACTTCTACAGCTTTACCAGCGTGGATAGTTCCTTCAGCATATTTAGTTTCGAATTTATCCCATGGGTTTTCAGTCAATTGCTTGTGACCTAGAGATAATCTTCTAGCCTGAATATCTAATTCAAGAACTACAACGTCTAATTTATCACCTACTGCACAGAACTCAGATGGGTGCTTGATTTTCTTAGTCCAAGAAAGATCAGAGATGTAGATTAATCCGTCGATACCTTCTTCTAACTCTACGAATACACCAAAGTTAGTGAAGTTTCTTACAGTTCCTACATGCTGAGA
Organism: Chryseobacterium sp. CP-77; assembly: GCF_036362765.1. Classification (NCBI taxonomy): domain Bacteria; kingdom Pseudomonadati; phylum Bacteroidota; class Flavobacteriia; order Flavobacteriales; family Weeksellaceae; genus Chryseobacterium; species Chryseobacterium sp. CP-77. The sequence continues at coordinate 4,989,682 of NZ_CP143637.1, read as the reverse complement.
TCCTACCGGATACTTAGCTTCGATGTTTTCCCATGGATCTTTAGACAATTGCTTGATACCAAGAGAAATTTTTCTTTCTTCTCTATCTAAAGTTAATACTTCAGCTTCTACTTCATCACCTACTTTTACGAAATCTCCAGCAGATCTTAAGTGAGTAGACCAAGACATTTCAGAAACGTGGATTAATCCTTCAACACCTGGAGCGATTTCTACGAATGCACCATAGTCAGCAAGAACTACTACTTTTCCTTTTACTTTGTCACCTACTTTCAAGTCAGCAGAAAGAGCATCCCAAGGATGAGCTTCTAATTGCTTCATACCTAATTGGATTCTTGTTTTCTCATCATCGAAATCAAGGATTACAACTTTTACAGTTTGTCCGTCCTCAAGGATTTCAGATGGGTGGTTCACTCTAGACCAAGAAAGGTCTGTAATGTGGATCAATCCATCTACACCACCTAAGTCAATGAATACACCGTAAGAAGTGATGTTCTTAACAGTACCTTCAAGAACCTGTCCTTTTTCAAGCTGAGCGATGATTTCTTTTTTCTGACCTTCGATATCTGCTTCGATCAATGCTTTGTGAGATACCACTACGTTTTTGAACTCAGGGTTGATTTTCACAACTTTGAACTCCATAGTTTTTCCTACGAACTGATCGTAATCTTTAATTGGCTTAACGTCAATTTGAGAACCAGGTAAGAATGCTTCGATTCCGTGAACGTCAACGATCATACCACCTTTAGTTCTTGATTTAACAAAACCGTTAACGATTTCTCCAGTTTCGTGAAGTTCGTTTACTTTATCCCAAGCTTTAAGCGTTCTCGCTTTTCTGTGAGATAACTGTAATTGTCCAGTTTTGTCTTCTCTCTTGTCAACCATTACTTCTACCTCGTCACCTACTTTCAGGCCTTGGTTGTAACGGAATTCGTTTAGAGAGATAACACCTTCAGATTTGAAGTTGATGTCTACGATAGCTTCTTTATCAGTTAATCTTACAACTTTACCAATTAGAACGTCGTTATCGTCTAAGTTGTTTAATGATCCGTTGTAGATTTCTTCTAAATCGCTTTTTTCTTTTCTCGCATCTGCATCAAGACCTGATTCGAATGAATCCCAATCAAATTGTTCTGGTGCTACGTTTTGGTTTAATAAAACCTCTGCTGAATTTGTCTCTTTTGACATTTTCTAATAAATTTGTATTCCTTCTTTTTTAACGGTTTGAATAAATGCAGATTAAAAAATACGGAAGTAATTAATTTTAAGTAATTTACTCTTCAAACCTTTTCGCCACAAAAGTGGGTGCAAAGATACTATTTTTATTTGAGATAAGCAATAGATTCTACTACTCTGATATTTAATTTATATATTTAAAAATCAACACCTTGATTAAAGTATGCTTCGACTGAGCTCAGCATGACAATGTATGATTTGAACAATATAATGCAACAGCATAGTATTATAGTGGTAATGCTGAGCATAAACTGAAAGTTTACGAAAGCAGTTCATGAGATTCTTCATTTCGCTGCGCTTCATTCAGAATGACAGGAACACAGAATTAAAGAAGGCCCACACTTTCTTATCCTTCTCAAACTCTCCTGCTCTCAAACTCTTCCACTCTAAACCCTCAAACTCCAAAATTCACTACCTTTGCAGCATGGAATTACAGCCGATCTATCAAAAACTGCAGATTCAGGATATGAATCAGATGCAGAAATCTACTTATAAAGCGTCTGAAAACAATACAGACATTGTCTTACTCTCTCCTACAGGATCCGGGAAAACGCTGGCCTTTTTATTTCCTGTTCTCAGAAATCTGAAAAAAAATGTTCAGGGTGTTCAGGCATTGATACTGGTTCCGGCAAGGGAGCTTGCTTTACAGATTGAGCAGGTTTTTAAATCCATGGGAACAGATTTTAAAGTTTCTGTATGCTATGGAGGACATGATAAAAAAATTGAAGTTAACAATTTGATTGAAGCTCCGGCTGTATTGATCGGAACTCCCGGAAGAGTTGTTTATCATTTAAGAAATAACAATTTTGATCCGAAAACAATTAAGACTCTGGTTCTTGATGAATTCGACAAAGCTCTGGAATTGGGTTTCCATGATGATATGGAATTTATTTCCAATTCTTTAAAAGGGCTTTCTCAGAGAATTTTAACATCTGCCACAGCTATGGATGAAATTCCGGCTTTTACAGGCTTAAAAGATGAGAAAGTAATCAGTTTCCTAAAAGAAAATGATGTAAAACCCGATCTCCAGCTGAGAAAAGTGATGACTATTCCGGAGGAAAAACTGGATACACTTTTCAATCTGGTTTGTAAAATCGGAAACAAAAGGACGTTGATTTTCTGCAACCACCGTGATGCTGTAGACCGTATCTCTGAACTTCTTCATCAGATGGGAATAGACAGAGAAACCTTCCATGGCGGTATGGAACAGGATGAAAGAGAACGTGCGCTGCTGAAATTCCGTAATGATTCTGCAAGAATTCTTATTACTACGGATCTTGCTGCCCGCGGACTTGATATTCCTGAGGTAGAATCTATTGTTCATTATCAACTTCCTCCAAAAGAAGATGCTTTTATTCACAGAAACGGACGTACCGCAAGAATGAATGCCAAAGGTTTTGTCTACCTGATCATGACTGAAGAGGAAAACTTCCCGTTCATTAAAAACAATACTCCTGAAGAAAGCGTTGCCGGATTCACTAAAGTTCCGCAAAAAACATCTTTCCAGACGGTTTACATCAGTGCAGGAAAAAAGGATAAAGTAAATAAGGTAGATATTGTAGGATATCTGCTAAAGAAAGGAGAGCTTCAAAAAGAAGATGTAGGAATTATCGAAGTAAAAGATACGACATCATATGTTGCTGTCTCTAGAAATAAAGTAAACGCCCTTTTAAGAAAGCTTCAGAACGAAAAACTTAAAGGTAAGAAGGTAAAAATGGAGATTGCTTATTAGACCTTTCACTCTATACTTTATTGTCATTGCGGGGAGCACAGCGACGAAGCAATCTGCCCTCCCCGCAATGACATAATATTATTTAATTCCTTTCACTCTCAGAGGGAAAGTATACACTGACCTGGAGGCAGTAATGAAAAGAATATCATTGTTTTTACCGCCAAAAGTGACATTGGAGGTCCAGTCTTCAGGAATCGGAATGTGATAGATCTTCTTCCCGGAACTGTTGAAAACATGTACTCCTTTTCCTGTCAGGTAGAGGTTTCCGTGTTTATCCATCGTCATACCATCTGACCCCATCTCACAGAACAGTTTTTTCTCAGATAATTTTCCTTCTCCCAATATATCATAAACGTAGGTTTTTCCGGCATCAATATCAGATAAGTACAATTTCTTTAGTTTTTCACTCCCAACAATACCATTGGGTTGGGTGAAAGTCTCTAATTTGGTAACTTTTCCTGATTTATCTCTGTAATAAAGACTTTTATGTTGAATTTCCTGTTTAAAACCAACCCAGTAATCTCTTTCATACAAAGGGTCTGTAAAGTACATTCCCCCAAATTCATCATTCCATACATCATTGGGGCCGTTCAGCCTTTTTCCTTCGAAACCTTTTAGCAGAACTTCTACTTTTTTGTCTTTGGATATCTTCCATATCTCACCCTGATCGTCTGAACAGGTGATCAAATACCCATCTTTGTCAAAGTGTGTTCCGTTTGCCCTTCCTGTTTTATTCAAAAACTCTATCACCTGATTGGTTTTCCAGTCCCAATAATAAATTTTATCATTAGGCTGATCGGTGAAATAAACATTCCCTTCTTTATCTGCTGATGGTCCTTCTGTGAAACTGAACTTGTCGGAAACCTTTTCCGGCTGCACTCCCTCATAAAACATTTTACTATAATTTACTGATTGACAGTTTACCAATGCGAAAACCAAACCAATCATACCTATTTTAAGTATATTCTTCATGCTTCATTTTTAAGGCTGCAATTTACGATATGACCCAGAGGTTTCAAAATATTTTCCCATTTTGACACAATAAAAACAACAGACACAAAATGTCCTAATTGTCCTATTTTTGAAGTAGATCATATTAGTAATGAAAAGATATAATCCGGAGCTTTGCAGTAACAGAATCAATCACTTTTTCATGGAACAGTCAATTTGAAAATAAGATTGGTCAGGATGAAAATTGTACTAAAATACTTTTATAGCATATAACAATGAGCGCAGAGTCCAACAATATCAAGTCTTTGGAAATTGAAAATGAAGATTTCAGAAATTCAGTGGGAACCATGGATGAAACCGGTAAAAGGAAGTGGATTTTTCCCAGAAAGCCCAAAGGAAAGTATACCAACTACAGGAATTACACCAGCTATTTTCTTCTTGCTTTATTTTTCGGACTGCCGTTTGTAAAGATCAATAACAATCCTTTTCTGCTGATCAATGTCATCGACAGGAAATTCTTTATCCTCGGACAGCCGTTTTATCTGCAGGACTTTTTTATTCTTGCTTTAGGAGCGGTAACCTCCGTCATTTTTGTGATGTTATTTACTGTCGTTTTCGGAAGAATATTCTGTGGGTGGCTATGCCCGCAGACGCTTTTTATGGAAATGGTCTTCCGTAAAATAGAATACTGGATCGAAGGAGACCGTAATAAACAGATGAAGCTGGACAGACAGGAATGGGATGCAGAGAAAATAAGAAAAAGACTGACGAAATGGTCTGTTTTCCTTTTAATTTCATTGATTATTTCTCACTTTATGTTCATGTATATTGTGGGCTACGAAGAAGTTTTCCGTATTATGAGTGAAGGACCTGAAGCCAACTCACTGAAGTTTATCGTTATGATCTTCTTTACCATGACATTCTATTTTGTTTTCGCATGGCTTCGTGAGCAGGTTTGTACGCTGGTTTGCCCTTACGGAAGGCTGCAGGGTGTATTGATCGACAAGCAAACGATCAATGTATATTATGATTTTAAAAGAGGGGAAGGCCGTGCAAAATGGAGAAATAATGAAGACAGAAAAGCAGCAGGGAAAGGAGATTGTATCGACTGTAACCAATGCGTTGTGGTATGTCCTACGGGAATCGATATCAGAAACGGACAGCAGCTGGAATGTGTAAACTGTACGGCCTGTATTGATGCCTGCGATGAAGTTATGGAGAAAGTTGGCTTACCTAAAGGATTGGTACGTTATGCAACGGAAGCTGAAATTGAAAATCAGGATAAATTCCGCTTTACGCCAAGAATGAAAGCAACAACCGTTATCCTTGCCTTATTAATCGGATTCCTTGGATTTTTAATGTACGATCGTGGTTCTATGGAAGCCAAATTCATCAAACCGGCAGGGTCCACATTCTTTGTTAAAAATGGCAAAATCACAAACACCTTTATTTACACCCTTCTGAATAAATCTAACGAGAAAAAAATGCTTACCATAAAAGTGATTACCCCAACAAATGCAGAGATCACTTACTTTGGTTCTGAAAAAATTATTTTAAAAGGGGATCAGATCCTGAAAGGAAACATCAACATTTCCTTTCCTGAAAACGAAATTAAATTCTCAAAACAGAATATGGTCATCGGAGTATTTGATGAAAAGGGACAGTTGGTAGATTCGTTTGAAACTACTTTTGAAGGACCGTTTAAGCTGGCTCTTTAGGTGGCAGATGATAGGTGATCGGTGGTAGGTTGTTTGGATCAGAAAAAGTAGTTGATGCTTCCCTAATTCCCCTCCTCCGGAGGGGTGGCAAAAATTCAAAGAATTTTTGACGGGGTGGTTTACAACAACCTCTCCATTAAACTTTAAACTGTGAACCTTAAACCTTACACTTTAAACTTTACACTCATTAAGCCTTATATTTCCTCATAAACTGCGTGGGAGTCATTCCGGAGCTTTTCCGGAATACTCTTACAAAGTAGGAATATTCTTCATATCCCAGTCTAAAGGCAATTTCCACCAAACTCTCGTTGAGATACATGAGCATTCTTTTGGCTTCCAGCACTACCCTTTCGGTGATCACATCAGTTGCTGTTTTTTGAACAACAGTCTGGGCAATCCTGTTCAGATGTTTGGATGAAATACCTAACAAAGAGGCATAATGCGTAATGGACTTGTGTTTTGTGAAGTTTTGTTCAATCAGATTTTCGAAATCCTGATAATGTTTAAAATAAGAAAGTCCGGCAGCAGAATCCATTGTATCAAAATCTTTTGAAAACAATCTTGCAGCATTAATAAAAATCTGAGACATTAATGATAAAATCAGGCCTTCTTTCATGATATTCTTAGCCTGATGCTCTTCTCCCAGTTCTTTAAATAAACTCATGTTTTTCTTCAATTCCTGAGCGTTCAATTGTAGTTTTCTCGGGAATGATACGGATCCGAAAAACGGAAAATTTCTGAGTTTCTGATTCACATAATGCATTTCATAAAATTCCTGGGAACAAAAGAAAATATAACCGTCTATATCTTCTGATAGCTCCCAGCTGTGAATCTGTCCCGGTGACAGGAAGAAAAGACTTCCTTCAGAGACTTCATATTTTTGAAAATCAATCTCATGCACTCCTGTCCCTTTGGTAAAGAGAACAGCTGCATAAAAATCATGTCTGTGAGGCTTCTCTATATGACGATGCCCCAACACCAAATGACTCTTCATAGTGTTAAAATAAAAATCTGAAGTATTTTTACCCGCCTGGAAAAGATCAATATGAAGAACGGAGATCGGATTCATTGATAAATATCTTAAGGATTCACAAATTTAGATAAAAAGAACCGGTAATAGCTGCTCTTCTTCTCTGTGATGACCAAATGGCTGTTTTGTGATGATTTTACATCTTTATTTTTCCTTTAAAACAAAGTCTGACCGCACTTTTTACAATATATTTTGGATGAAACTTTAAAAAATTTTTATCTTTGAAGTTTAGGAGTTGTAAAATGAAAATAAATTTACCTGATAAGCTGTATTATTCTATAGGAGAAGTTGCGAAAGCATTTGATGTAAACACTTCATTAATACGTTACTGGGAACAGGAATTCCCGATTATCAAGCCTAAAAAAAACAGAAAAGGAAACCGGTATTTCACTCCTGAAGACATCAAAAATCTTCAGATGATCTATCATCTCGTAAAAGAAAAAGGATATACCCTTGACGGAGCCCGTATCGCTCTGACCACCAACAGTAAAATTTCCGAAACCATTACCCTGATCGACCGCCTGGAGTTTGTAAAAGCTGAACTGATCAAGCTGAAAGAATCTTTAGGAGAAAGAGAAGAGGATTAAATGCTTTGAAAATATAAAACCTCCGCTGCAATGAATTGCAGCGGAGGTTTTTATTCATAGTAACACATGGGAAAGACAATGATTCATTATTGCTTTTTGTCCAGACTTATTCTTCTTTCTTAAAACTCACCACCAGATATTCTCCGTTTGAACAGTATTTCTTACAACTGTCATCTTTAAAGTTTTCAGGCTTTTTGGTGTATTCTTCAATATACCTCGCACTTTCAGCTGTATCAGCCGGAACTATAACAATATGGTAATTATCAGCCACTGTACTGTCGGCTTTTTTCAATGCCTCTTCCTTGTATTTTAATGCTTCTGTGTAATTCATATTTATATCGATTAATTAGGTGTGATAAAAAATTTACAAAAACCAAGCCGTTTGAAGAAATGCTATATAAAGAGCAATCAAGAATTTCAGTATCAATTACGAAATCATATCACCAAAAAAGCAATATTCCCGCCACCTTATAAACCATAAAACACTTTCTCTATATCATATTTAATCATTTCATTATCAGCTATTGCAGTGCTTTATTTTTATTAATATGTTTACTGTATGATGAGAAAAAACTATTACCGGAAACTGGCATTGATGGTCACATTGCTGACTGTTTTATTAGCCTATCAGAAATACACCAGTCGTGAAAAAGAACCTTTTCCCAAGGTAACGTTTATTTCAGATGCTTCAATACCAGCAAATCTATCAGATTTTGATCCCAATATACTGGACAAAGAACAATGGCAGAAACTTGGATTTTCAGAGAAACAAACAGCAACCATTCTGAAGTATAAAGATATTATTGGAGGAAAGTTTACTTCGAAACAGCAGTTGAAAAAATGTTATGCTATTTCCAATGAGAAATTCAGTGTACTGTCCTCTTTCATTTTACTTCCTGAAACAGCAGAAAAAGGAGATTCCAAAAGATTCACTCCATACGGGAAGAAAGGAATTATGATTTCAGGAAAATTCAATCCTGATCAGTTTTCTGTTCATGACTGGCTTAAGATGGGTTTCAGTGAAAAGCAGGCAGAAGCCATTATAAAGTATAAAAATTATCTTGGGGGAAGTTTTGTCAGTAAGAAAAAGTTTAAAGAATGCTTCATCATTTCCCCGGAGAATTACAGCAAACTTGAACCTTATCTTTTGCTGCCGGCAAAAACTCCGGAAAACTTCAGGAATTTCGCGAAGGATAATCCTGTAAAATCCAGAATTCAATATCATATTTTTGATCCTAATCAACTGGACTTAGAGGGCTGGAAAACACTTGGATTCTCAGAAAAACAAGCAATCACAATCCTCAATTACCGGAACCGGAATTTAAGAGGAAGCTTTAAAAGCCTTGACGATCTGCAGAAATGTTTTGTGATTTCTGCTGAGAAATTTCAGGAAATGAAACCTTATATCAAACTTCAGGAAAAACAGCAGGAAAAAACAGACTTTTCAAAAACAGACCTTAATACCATTACGTTTAAACAGCTTATAGAATTCGGACTGGATGAAAGAAGTGCAGGTTCAATCATTGGTTTCAGAAAGAAACTGGGAGGTTTTATGAATAAGCAGCAAATCCTAAGTACTTACAACATCGATCAGGATCTGGTTCAGAAACTGATTTCAATAGCTCCGTTGAATACATCAGATGTTCCCCGGTACTCATTAGTAAATGCACCGGAGGAATGGCTTAAAAATCATCCTTATTTCAAGTACTCAGCAGATAAAATCATATTCTACAGGATCAGTAATCCAGATGATAAAAAAATATGGAAACTCTTAAAGCTGAAACCTGAGTATGAAGAAAGAATGAAATTATATGTAAAATAACATGACAACAAGAAGTTGACATAAACTCTTCCGAAATAATATTCCGGAAGAGTTATACTATAAATAATGTCTTACACTTTAGTGATGCATATAACTGCTTGGCCCGTTAGTTCCTTCAATGGATTCCGGTAGAATTCCATATTTATTCCTTAAATCTACTGTTCCTAATTTTTTCCCGGAATTAATATCAATGATACTGATCGTACCGGAATTTAAGTTAGGTAGATCCAATAGGTTATTCTGTACTGCTACAACATCTTTTCCTGACTTGGTTTTAAAGAAAGCCATATGATGCGCCCCTCTATCAGCTTCAAAAATCTTCAAAAGCTTTAGCTGGGGAAGATTATTTATATCAAAAACAAGTACTTTTCCAGGATCTGCAAAACTTACATAAAGTTTATTTGTATCATCAATATACATTTCAAGCGCCCAGCCTAATCCTTGTGTACTTCCGTCAAAAATCCTGGTAAAAGCATCATACTTTTTAGTCGCAGTATTGTATGGGGCAATCCAGATATCACCGCCAAGCATTGTTGTAGCAAGTGCATATTGTGGAAATTTTCCGCGAAGCAACAATACCTCAACCGGAGCAGACAAATCCGTTGGTGAATCTGCCACCTGGTATGTTTCCTTGATTTCATAGGTATTCAGATCTAATAAAGTACAGGTGTTTCCCATTCCTGTCGTAAGATCAGGGTGAATGGTAGAAGTTACCATCATTAATCCTTTTTCCTCGTTAACGGAAATGCCATGGGGATACATGATAAACTTACCGGGATTAGCCTGAATGGAAGCTTTAATCGTTTTGATAAGCTGATTATTATTAGCATTAAAAACACCAATACTTCCATCTTTCGGACCTCCTGCCCCACCCATAAAAGTCATAAAATATCTACCGTCATTTGTGAAAAATAAGTTTTCACCTACTGTATTTTCGCCCGTATCAATAGGAGTTGCGCTTATTAATTTCGGCTGTCCGTATTGGTCCTTATCAGTTTTTATTTCATAGAGATAACTGCCTCCCAAAGCAGTGGTGAACATTTTTTTTGCATCCAGATTGTAATAAATATGATGAGGCAATACTCCATTACCCAATTCAAGCTTACTGCTGATGTTTCCAAAATTCGGAGCCTCAGGATCGAGTTCTATAACGGCTATTCCGTCTGATGACCCTTTCAGGCTTCTGTAATCAATGTAAAACGAAGTATTATGGGGGTGATCGGGATTATGGTTCTCATTCAGGCAACTCGCAGATATTATCAAAATAACAAACAAGAACACTAAATTCAATTTTAATTTCATGGTTTTGTGGTTATTATTAGTATTATAAATATAAAACATTTCCAATGAAAATAAAAATATAACACACTAATATGTGAAAAAACAACAGATAACATCAAAAATAATGCTTCCTGTAGTTATACAAGGAAGCATGAAATTAAAAATCGTTAAAGTATCTTAGATATTTTTAATCAAATGTTTTACTGGAATCTACCAGCAAGGAGTTTAAGGTATTAAGTTCCTCATCAGTCATATCTCTCCATTTCCCTATCGGCAGATCAAGTTTGATATTCATAATACGGATTCTTTTGAGTTTTTTAACTTCATACCCCAGATATTCGCACATTCTTCGGATCTGTCTGTTCAGTCCCTGAGTAAGGATAATCCTGAAATTCATTTCGTCAATCTTCTCTACCTCACATTTTTTAGTCACAGTATCCAGGATGGGAACTCCATTTCTCATTTTCTCCAGGAATTTTGGAGTGATCGGCTTATCTACACGAACCAGATATTCCTTCTCGTGATTATTTCGAGCTCTCAGGATTTTATTGACAATATCACCGTCACTCGTTAAGAGAATAAGCCCTTCACTAGGTTTATCCAGTCTTCCGATAGGAAAAATTCTTTTCGGGTGGTTGATATAATCTACGATATTATTTTTTTCACGTTTGGTATCGGTAGTACAAACGATTCCTACCGGTTTATTAAAAACGATATACACAGGTTTTTCCTGAGGTTCTCTGATGGGTTTTCCGTCTACTTCTACGAGGTCCTCATCAGAAACTTTGGTTCCCAGTTCAGGAATTTTTCCGTTTATCTTAATTCTGCCTTCCTCCAGAAGTTTATCAGCTGCTCTTCTCGAACAGTATCCTGCTTCTGATAAATATTTATTAATACGTGTCTTTTCCATTAGTCTTTTCCGTAACCGGTATAATTTTTATTGCTGAAAAGGGTAATTCCATAGCTCAGGCCTATGAAAAAACCGTCAGCTCCGTCTTTCAGCCGATGTGATTCAAAAACAATTCCTCCTTCCTGGCTCAATCTTTTTGAATAGGAAACCTGCATTCCCAGTCTCCCGCCCCAGAATTCAGTATCTGAAACAGCAGAGTGATTAAGCTGTTTTCCATAATTAATATCGATATAAAAAGGTCTATCGCCCGGAGAAAAAATAATCTTTGGCTGAATAACCCAATAAATCAGATGATAATTATCCTGGATAAAGCTATATTTAAATCCTGTTCCCAATGCAAAGTTAGGAAGAAAATTATATCCACCGACAGCAGTAATCCCATAAGTAAGATTTCCTAGTGAAGATCTGTTTTCAATATACTGCGAATTGCTGGTCTGGTTCTTCTTATTACTATTAAATCCTACATTCAGAGAAGGATTGAAGTAGAAATCCATTTTTGATTTTCCAGTTTCTGTATCCTGAGAAAATGCTTTACAAAAAGAAAATATTAATAAGAAAATGGATAATTTTATTTTCATAGGCCTTCAAATCTGTACTCGTTATTCAGGAACTGATCTGTAGCATCTTCAATGGCGTAATCACCAATTTTGGTACGTCTCAGCTGTGTCAGATACGCTCCTACTCCCAGTTCCTGCCCGATATCATGAGCCAGACTTCTGATGTAGGTTCCTTTTGAACAGCCTACCATAAAACTTACCAAAGGAAAATCGATTTTTATATCTTTGATATAATGGATGGTTGTTTTCCTTGCCTTCATTTCCACTTCTTCACCGGCTCTGGCAAGGTTGTAAGCTCTTTCGCCATCAATTTTAATAGCTGAATAAACGGGTGGTTTCTGTTCAATTTCTCCAACAAATTTTTCAAGAACTTCTTTTACCTGTTCTTCAGTAATATGAGAGATATCCTGATGAAGAATTTCAGGTTTTTCGGTATCATAGGATTCTGTCTGGACACCGATCTTGATCTCTGTCCAGTATTCTTTGGGAGCATCCTGAATTTCAGGAATTTTCTTGGTAAATTTTCCACAGCAGACAATAAGCAGCCCGGTTGCTCTTGGATCTAAGGTTCCGGCGTGTCCGATTTTAAATTTCTTGGGAAGATCAAATTCCCTTTTAAGTTTATATTTCATTTTATTGACAGCCTGGAAGGAGGTCCAGTCCAAAGGTTTGTCCAATAAAAAGATGTATCCTGATTTCAGTTCTTCAGCAGTCATGAATGAGTATAAAAGATTTCTTATTTAAAGAAATAGAAATAAATCAACAGGGCTATTCCTACAAAAATACGGTACCAGCCCCAAGGTTTGAATCCATATTTGTTAAGCACACCAATAAATGCTTTAATGGCAATAAGTGCCACAATAAATGCAACGATATTTCCAATTACAAAGATCATAATATGATCCTGCGAAGACATAATCATTTCATATCCTTTCTGCGGATTTGCGGTTTCTTTTCCCCAGGTCTTAACAAAAACTGAGTACACTGTTACCGCAAGCATGGTAGGAACTGCAAGGAAAAAAGAAAATTCTGCAGCAGCCTTTCTGGTAAGACCTTGTGCCATTCCTCCAATAATAGAGGCCGCACTACGGCTTGTTCCCGGCATCATCGCAAGACACTGCCAGAAACCAATGGTAACAGCATTTCTTACGGTAATTCCTTTTTCATCATCAATTTTAGGATTCTTAAACCATTTATCTGCAAATAATAAAACTACACCACCTAACACCAATACAGAAGAGATCGCAATCTGGTTCCCAAGAACGGCTTCAATTTTATCATCGAATAAATAACCCAACACCAAAGCCGGAACTACAGCAAATGCAAGTTTAAAATAGAACTGAATATTATTTAAGTCAAAAAACTTTTTCCAATAGGCTACTACCACCGATAGAATAGCTCCAAACTGAATAGACACCTGAAACATTTTTAAAAATTCTGTTTCTTCCAACCCCATAAGATTTGCAGTAAATCCCATATGTGCTGTAGAGGAAATCGGAAGATATTCCGTCAACCCTTCTACAATGGCAATAATAATTGCTTTGATTAAATCCATATTCTTTTAAAAATTAAAAAGATTAAAAGATTTAAGAATTAAAAAATCAGCTCATTGGCTTACATCTTTCAATTCTTAAATTTTTTAATCCTTAAATAAAATTGTTTTATTTATTTTCTTTTTAAGATCGCGTACACTTCTATTGCAAATCCTATAACCACAAACAAAGGTGCTATTCTGATTCTTCTGATAGAAAAGATCCCGTCATTCCATGAGTTAGGATCAAATTTTCCGTCTACCGTATTGGCATCAGGTCCCATCATAAGTAGAAATCCTACTACAATGAAGGCTAATCCGATCAGCATCCATTTGAAATTCTGCTGTCCGAAATAGAAAGCGTTTTCCTGTGGTACTTCAGCTTCATGCCCGTAGTCTGAAGCAGAAAATTTATTTGTTTTTTTGCTCATTATTAAGAGTAATATAAATCGTCAACGTTTGATTTCAAGAACCTCCATGTAGCGAAAATGGTACTTAAGACAGAAATAAAAATTCCAACACCCAGTACCAGGATTACTAACAAGAAGTACTGGTTATTGTCCTGTACGAATGCAGAACCAATCTGACTTGTGAAATAATACCACACTCCACCCAAAGCGAGAAGACCTATAACAGAACCGATAGCTCCTAAAATAATAGCTTCCACAATGAAAGGTTTAAGGATAAATCTTCTTTTCGCCCCTACCAGCTGCATTGTTTTAATAATAAATCTCTTCGAGAATATTTTCAGACGGATAGAGTTGTTGATCAATACAACAGCCAATATCAGGAACAGGACTGAAAATCCAAGGATCCACTTCAGGATTCTGCTCAGGTTATTGTAGACATCTACCATCAGAGTACTGTCATTTTTAACATCAATAATTCCGGAAACGGATTTGATTTCTTTAATAGCTTCATCAATTTTTGCTGGATCTACGAACTCCGGCTTTAAAGCCACTTCAATAGAAGAAGGGAAAATATTTTCCTCAAACAATGCATCACTGTCGATTCCCATACTTTTCTTGGCTTCTTTTGCCGCCATTTCTCTTGAAATATAAGTCGCTTTTTTTACAGGAGCTAATAACTGTACCTTTTTAAAAGTTTCTTCCTCAAGTTTTGCAATTTTTACAGAATCTTTAGCGTCATAGTTTTCATCAAAGTAGGCATTCACTACCAACTGTTCTTTGATATAGTCAGAATACTTCTGGGCATTAATCAGAATAAGCCCCATTAATCCTAACAAAAATAACACTAAGGCAATACTTATCACTACTGTAATATTGCTGGACCGAAGCCTTTTCTTATTAAATTCATCTACAGATTTAGCCATTAATATTAAAATTTTTGGCTAAAATAGAAAAAATCTTCCGAAATTTGGGACGAAATAAAGAAAATCACTGTTAATAAAATCATAAAAAACTTTGAGTGTAAAAGCAAAAAAACATCTTGGACAGCACTTCCTGACAGATGAAAATATCGCAAGAAAAATCGTAGAAGGTCTTAGTTTTGAGAACTATACCAACATCATGGAAGTAGGTCCCGGAATGGGCGTTCTTACCAAATATCTTCTTGAAAAGGATCAGAACATTTACCTTGCCGAAATAGATACGGAATCTATAGAATACCTGAAAAACAACTATACAAAAGTAACTGAAGAAACTTTTGTTGGCGATTTTCTGAAGCAGGATTTCAGTTTTATTAAGGATGATCAGATTGCAATCATTGGTAATTTCCCTTATAACATTTCGTCACAGATTCTGTTTCAGATTGTAGATCATTACCAGCTGATCCCGGAAATGGTAGGAATGTTCCAGAAAGAGGTAGCGGAAAGGACAGCGGCTGTTCCGAGAACTAAAGATTACGGTATTCTTTCTGTTCTGATACAGGCTTATTATGATGTATCTTATATGTTTACGGTACATGAGAATGTCTTCAATCCGCCGCCAAAGGTAAAATCGGGAGTCATCAGGCTTACAAGAAACCCTAAAGAAGGGCTTGCGGGCAATGAAGTCCTGTTTAAACAAATCGTGAAAACAGGTTTCAACCAAAGAAGAAAAAAGCTTTCCAATGCTTTAAAAACACTCAATATTCCTGAAGCCTTGAAAGGGCACGAATTTTTAGATAAGAGAGCCGAAGAACTGAGTGTAACAGATTTTATACACTTTGCCAATCTGTGGAAAGAAAATCAATAAAATAATCACTATAAAGCTTCCTTACCGGGAGCTTTTTTGCTGAATACATTACAATACATTGTTTGTTAAAAGCAGAAAGCCTTTCGAATAAATCCGAAAGGCTTTCTTTTATATTACATTATCAATTTTAATTTCTGTTTTTCAGCATGATCCATCCCGACCAGTTCATCTGGGCTTTTGATTTCGGATATTCAAAATTGAACTTATACCAGTATGTTGCTGTAGGAAGTCTCTTACCACTTACTGTTCCGTCCCAGACAGGATTTTCTTTCGAGAACCTGAACATTTCCACTCCATATCTGTCATAGATAGAACCTGTAAAGTTTTTAAAGTCTCCAAGAGCCTTAAGATCCAATACATCATTGATTCCGTCTTCGTTAGGAGTAATGATATTGTTGATCTGCAATGTAAAGAATTCAAGAGATCCTACACAGTGTGTACCTACTCTTCTTACCAAAACAGTATAGTTTGTATTGTCTAAAAGATTCGTAAATACGTTTGAAGCCTGCCATGTGATACCTCCATCAAGAGAATATTCCAAAGTGCTTGGTGTATTGTTCATTGGCGGGTTTTCAGCAGTGATTGTTACTGTTTTTTTGATGCTTTCATAATTTAATGCAGTAACAAAAGGAGTTGCTGCCCCCATTACTTTGGCTTCAAAAACTTTCTTACAGATACCATTATCAATTTCTACTGAGTAGATTCCCCATTGGTCTACATTAATTTTCCGTGTTGTGGCACCTGTACTCCAAAGATATTTATAACCATCACCAGCTCCTGCATCCAGAGTTACAATATCACCGACACACATTTCAACGTCTTTTAATGTAGAGGTAATTTCTGGTGTCACTTCAATTCTGATCGTTGCCGGATTAAGAGATTTACATCCTTTTGCCCCAATGGCATATACTGTAAATGTTGTAGTCTGATATAGAGTAACCGTCTGCATATTCCCTGTTCCCATGAAATTGCTCCAAAGATAGGTATCTCCTCCTTCAGCCGTAAGGGTTACAGATTCTCCCGGACAGATTTTTATTCTGGAAGCCTTCACTTTAGCGGTTGGCGTTGCTTCTTTCTGTAATGTCAATTCTACAATTTTGCTACAGAATCCTCCATTGGAAACAAGAACATACAGAATCTGGCCATCGTTACCATTATAATTTAAAGGTGTCTGAATATAGTTGTTATTCTGTGCAACAGCATCCGCCTGATTTTCATAGAATTTAAAGATAGCACCAGGCGTTGGGCTGATGGTAGGCATAATTGTACTTAAATCGAAAGTAGTAATATCCGGTGTGGTACAAAGCAGCAATGTTGCATCCTGAGCCTGAGGTGTTGTTCCTCCGTGAATCTGTATGGAAGCTTTACCCGGACAAGGGTTACCAGGAACACTTACTTCGATCGTATAGGTACCGGGTTGTATTGCAGTAATGGTATTGGTTGTAGCATTCGGGATTGGTGCTCCATTAAAGAACCACTGGTATACAAGGTTAGGATCATTTACAGAAGCTGTAATGACCTGAGGTACATTATCACATACATTAATATCTGAAGGCAGTTTTGTTCCTGCAGGATCTAAAAGGTCTACCCCGATATTGAAAGATCCTCCTTCAAGGAATACAGCAGAGTCATAACTATGGTCACTATAATCGGCAATTACCATTTTGAAGTGGTATTGCTGTCCTGCTACTACGGTTGCTGTGGCAGTCAATGGAATCGTTCTCCCGTTAAAATTTGTTTCAACGTTCCCGGTGTTATATCCTGCAAAATATTGTTCGTTTACAGCACCACAACTGGATCCGATTGCAGGGTGGATATTGGTAATACTTACCGGTCCTGCTCCTCCCGGAAGTACAGCCATATTTACATAAGGTCCACCTGAAGTAGGTCTCAATAAGATGGCAAATGCATCTGCAAAGGTACAAGGGAATGAGCCTGTATATTCTTCTGAGGCAATAAGGTAATTAAATTTGATCTGAGAAGTTGTAGGAACGAAGTCAAACTCCAAAAGAACGGCATCATTCAGTCTGCTTTCCACAACCCCGATCACCTGTGCAAGATCAGCATCTGAACCTCCACCGTTGACATCACTCAGACCACCTTCAAAAGTATTACCAGCTCTTCTTGCATACCCTGTGGAAAGAATAAGCCCGTCTTTAAAAGGGAAATTGGTTGCAGCCTTATGAAAATATCCCCATGCTCTGTTTGCCTCACTTGCAGCGTGGTTAGGAGTAATTTTTACATTGGTTACATTGGGAGTAAGGCAGGTATTGGTCCCGGAGGAGATCAATACATCTTTAACCATTTTTTCAATAGTATAAGCGGTTTCAGGATACTGCGGAGCATTCACATCAATAAAAGCACCAGCTCTGGCAGACAGATTTGAGGGTGTTTCTTTGGCGTGTTTTCGTGGTGGCAGATCTTGTGAAAATAAAAAAGTCGAGATGACTAAAAAAAATAAACAAAGCGGTAGATATCTTCTCATAATATTTTTGTTTCAACAAATTTAATTTTTTTTTAAATATCTCGCATACATATTTATATTTTTTACTATAAAAAAACAAAACAAGAAGCTTTTACAGTAAATTTTCATTAATCAATCCCTATTCGGACAAATCATACCTGTTGTACCAGCATCGTATTACAAATCATTTTAACATATTTTCCACTTATTTTAAATAATTCACAAAACACGATAATATTTATTCATCAAATCAAAAAAAATCTTCCATTACTGAAAGATTTTTTTGATCAATTTTTATTTTTATAAAATCTAGTTTCTATTTTTAAGAAGAATCCACCCTGAACGCTGTTCCATTTTCTTACTGGCTGGATTTTCCCATTGTACCCTGTACCAATAAGTAGCAGTAGGAAGATTAATTCCCTTTAAAGAGCCTGTCCAGATAACATTTCCTTTACTGGCTTTGAATACTTCTGCGCCGTACCTGTCGAAAATAGAAGCTGCGAAGTCTTTGTAACCGCTTATTCCGGTGAAGTCAATGGTATCATTGATACCATCCATATTAGGGGTAATAGCGTTGCTGATAATGAATGTAAAATAATCCAGCGAAGTACCGCATTTAGCACCTTTCACTCTTACCATTACAGTATACATGGTATTGTTTAAAATACCTGTAAACACATTCGATTCGTGCCATGTCAATCCTCCATCGATGGAATATTCTAAAACTCCGCCTGTAGGGTTACTTGCCGTAAGCGTAAGAATATGATTATCATACACAATATTGGTAAACTGCGGCAGATCAGGATTAATAAGCTGTGCTGAGAAAGTTTTGGAACAAACCCCATTACTGATTGTCACAGAATATGTTCCGGGAATATTCGTTGTTATGGTTTGAGTAGTGGCTCCCGTGCTCCATACATAAGTATAGTTTGGTCCTGAACCGCCATCCAGCGTTCCTTTATCTCCGGCACAGACAAATACATCTTTTAATGTGGAAACGATTGCAGGAACAACTTCAATCTTAACTTTGGCAGGATCCACAGAGCTGCATCCGTTTCCTCCCAATGCATATACTGAATATTCTGTTGTTGCTGTAGGAGTAACTACCTGAGTGTTTCCGTTTCCTGTGAGGCCTATCCAGTTATATGTAATTCCTCCTGTGGCAGTCAATGTTACAGATTCACCTTCACAGATTTTTAATTTAGATGCTGTAAGCCCTGCTATAGGCGGACCTACCTGAACAGTAACTGACGCTGGTGTAGCAGAAATACATCCGTTAGCTCCAACGGCAAATACCGTATATACAGTAGTTGTAGTAGGTGAAACTACCTGGGTATTTCCATTTCCTGTAAGACCATTTCCCCAGTTATAGGTTACCCCTCCGGAAGCCGTTAATGTTACGGATTCTCCTACACAAATACGGGGTTGTGATGAAACTAATGCAGCAACCGGCTGTACTTTATCTTCTTGTACTGTTACTGTCGAAGTAAATGTACAGCTCAGATTTCCTGGTTGTGATACATTCGTAACTGTTAAAGTATAGGTTCCGCCGGCGCTTACAACAGGGGTAAGTGTATTAGCTCCGGACACAATAGTACCTCCGGTGGTTGTCCATGCAATGGTAGATCCAGCAGGTACAACAGACGCTGATGCATTGATGGTAACCTGTGGTGTTGTACAGGTAATTGTTTGTGGTGCAGCAATGGTAAGCGTAGTTTGAGCCGTGCTTAGTAACTGCAGGGATACTACATAACTGCAGCCTCCATTACTTACCAGTACATAAATAGTCTGGCTTCCTCCCGGCGGCGTATATGTTGTAGGTGCTGCAATAAAGTTTCCGTTAGCAGCATTGGCATCAGCCTGATTGACGTAGTAAGTAAAAGTAACTCCTGCAGTAGTTGTAATCTGCGGCTGGGCTTCCGTAAGATTATAAGTTAATCCCGGCTGATAACATTTATGAAGTGTTGCATTTTGCGCTGTAAAAGGTTCTGAAACTTCTATTATTATCGTTGCAGGGTTTTGAGAAACACAGCCATTCGCCCCTACTGCTGTTACGGTATAAGTAGTTGTGGCAGTAGGTGAAACAACCTGTGTACTTCCGTTTCCTGTAAGGCCATTACCCCAGTTATAGGTAGCCCCGCCTGAAGCGGTGAGTGTTACAGAATCTCCTTTACAGATTTTTATTTTGCTTGCTGTAAGCCCGGTAACTGGCGGAGCACTGTTTCCTGTCACGGTTACAGTCCCTACCGCTGTACAGCTGATATTTCCAGGCTGATACACTTTTGTAATGGTTAAAGTATAAGTTCCTGCAGCATTAATCACAGGATTTAAAGTCGTTGCTCCTGAAACAATATTCCCTCCCGTAGTCGTCCAGTTGAAAGTAGCTCCTGCCGGATAAACGGAAGCTGATGCATCCAGCGTGGTCTGAGAATTGTTACAGGTAAGCACTGCCGGAGGGGCAATGGTAGGTATCATCTGTGGAGCTTTTACCAGTTGGAGTTGTGCTACTTTTGCACAGAAACCGTTGGCTACTCTTACATACACCGTTCCACCTGCACTCTGATGAGCTGTTGGATTAGGGATTGTATTGGCATTTCCTGCATTGGCATCCGCCAAGGTAGTATAATATGAAAACACAGCTCCCGGAGTAGTACTTATAGAAGCTTGTGCTGATGTTAAATTAAAAGTTGCGTTTCCGGCAGCATAACAGGCTGTTAATGTAGCATTCTGTACTGTAGGAGATGTTCCGCCAACTACTGTAATAGTAGCTTCTCCCGGACAGGTATTCCCCTGGATGAAAACCTTAACGGTGTATACCCCTGGTGCTGTTGCCGTGTAACTTGCATTGGTAGCTCCTGCAATCGGAGTGGTACCCTGATACCACTGATACGTTATATTAGGTCCCTGCACAGAAGCTGTAAAAGTCTGTGGTGTATTGTCACACATATTAACGGAATCTGGAAGCTGCACGCCAGCCGGATCCAGGATTTTCACCCCGATATCAAATGATCCTGCTTCAAGAAATACTGCTGAATCAAAGTTGGGATCCTGATAATCCGCAAGCACAATTTTAAAATGATAGGTTTGCCCGGGAATGACAGTTGCTTTTGCTGTCAGAGGAATAGTACGTCCATTAAAATTGGTTTCAATCTGAGCGGTATTGGTTCCTCCGTAATACGCTTCATTTTTAGGTCCGCAGTTTTGATATTGCGGGTGGATATTCGTTACACTTACAGGTCCCGCTCCTCCCGGAAGCACTGCAAGATTGGTATAAGTAGGATCTGTTGATTTTTTTAACAGCAATGCAAAACCATCTGTGATGGTACATGGAAAGTTTTGCTGGTATTCTTTAGAAGCAAATAAATACCTGAAAGTAATTTCAGTAGAAGCAGCTACAAAGTCAAACTCTATAGAGGTAGCATTGGTGAGGTTAGTATTACTGATTCCCAACGCATTCGCAAGATCTATATCACCTCCGGTTCCAAGATCATCACTTAAAGTTCCCTGAAGAGTGTTCCCTGCTTTATTGGCATATCCGGTAGAAAGGATAATCCCTTTGCTGAAAGGAAAATTGGTATTTGATTTATTAAAATATCCCCAGCTTCGGTTCTGATTGGTAGCAGCCAGGTTGGGGGAAACAGTTACATTACTTACTGTTGAGCTGGTACAGGTGGAACCTCCGGATATAAGAACATCATTGATCAGCTGAGTGATAGGATAGCCGGATTCCGGGTAACTGGGTGCATTCACATCTATAAAGGCACCTGCCCTCAAAGAAGCAGCAGTAGGTTTTGATGCTATTTCTACCCTTCCTTTATTTTGGGCCAAAATAAAGTTCCCCATGAAAGCTAAAAATAACGCTAAAAATAAATTTCCTATCCTCCTATTTAACATTTTATATTATTTTAAACAAAAATACTATTTTTTTTAATTGAAATTCATGTTAACACAATTTACATTATTACTAACGCAAATTTATTTATGTTAGAATATCAACTCTGTTTATTTTAAAATAATAAAAAAAGACTGACAAAATAGTCAGTCTTTCAG
Source organism: Chryseobacterium sp. CP-77 (assembly GCF_036362765.1). Classification (NCBI taxonomy): domain Bacteria; kingdom Pseudomonadati; phylum Bacteroidota; class Flavobacteriia; order Flavobacteriales; family Weeksellaceae; genus Chryseobacterium; species Chryseobacterium sp. CP-77. The sequence continues at coordinate 4,967,621 of NZ_CP143637.1, read as the reverse complement.
TTATAGTTCAAATTATTCTATATTTTTAAGCAATATCCAGCCTGTTTTCACAGTAAGTTCCTTGCTTGCAGGATCTTCGAAGGTTACCTGATACCAATATGTTGAAGTAGGAAGCTTTTTACCCTGGAAATACCCGTCCCAATACGGTCTGGTCTTCTCTGCTTTGAAAACTTCTCTTCCATATCGGTCGAAAACCTGACCGCTGAAATCTTTGTAATTAACTACCCCGCTAAAATCAATCGTATCATTAATATTATCCCCGTTTGGAGTAATTACATTTTTCATGACGAATGTAAAGAATTCAAGGAAACCTACGCAGCTTGTAAATTTAACTCTTACCCTGATCGAAATGATCTTATTTTTAGGTACATTATTAAATACATTGGAAGACTGCCATGTAACTCCGTTATCTACTGAATATTCCAGGATACCGTTACTTGGATTACTTGCTGTAACGATCATGGTTCCACTCTCATTATAATCCACTTTGATCACTTCCGGAATTACAGCTTTAATCACCTCAGTTTCGAACTCTTTTGAACAAACCCCGTTACTGATTACTACTGAATACTCCCCAGGAGTACCTACAGTAATGCTCTGACTCGTTTCACCAGTACTCCACTGATAGGTATATCCTGGCCCTGAACCCGCATCCAGAATAATTTTATCTCCCTGGCAGATATGGCCGCCTTTTAAATTTGAAACAATAGCCGGTACTACTTCAATGGTAATACGTGCCGGCTGAAGAGATTTACATCCCTGTGCTCCGATAGCATATACCGTATAGGTAGTCGTCTGAGTTGGACTTACCGTTCTGATTCCTCCGGTAGCAGCTGCAGAATCGGTCCATTCATAGGTTACACCGCCGGCAGCTGTTAACAATACGGATTCTCCGGCACAGATTTTCAATCTCGGTGCTGTAACCAATGCTGTTGGTGTTTCTTCTTTTCTTAACGTTAAGGTTGCAATTTTACTACAGAAAGCGCCATTGGAAACCAGAACATATAATATCTGTCCATCTGTTCCTGTATAATTGGTAAGATTGGTGATATAACTGTTATTTTGAGCCTGCGCATCAGCCTGATTCGCATAAAAACGGAATACCGCTCCCTGCGTTGTACTGATCAGAGGTTTTGCTGTTTCCAGATTAAAGCTGTTAATTGCAGGGGTTGTGCAGAGTTTAAGTTCAGCATTTTGTACAGTAGGACTTGTTCCTCCGATAATGGTAATAGTAGCTTCGCCAGGACACTGATTTCCGGGAACCATTACTTTTACCGTATAAACTCCCGCCTGGGTAGCTACATACACGGCACTGGTTGCCCCCGGAATAGCCACTCCGTCTTTGTACCACTGATAAGTCATTCCCGGAATTGCTGCCACCTGTGCTTTCAACTGTTTTGGAGTATTATCACACATATTGATACTGCCCGGTAACACTACTCCTGCTTCATCTACAATTTTAATTCCCACGTCAAAAGATCCTCCTTCCAGGAAGACCGCAGAGTCATGAGAAGGGTCTTTGGCATCTGCCAATACCATTTTGAAGTGATAAGTCTGTCCCGGAATTACATCTGCAATAGCTGTTAAGGGAGTTGTTCTTCCAAAATAGTTTGTAACCAGGTGTGGGTTTTCCAGTGCTCCAAAATAGCTGGCATTGATCGGTCCGCAGCTGAATCCATTTCCTGCAGGAACAATATTGGTTGCACTTACAGGTCCCGCTCCTCCCGGTAATACGGCAAGATTGGTATAGGTAGGGTCACCCACCTTTTTCAGCAATAATGCAAAGGCATCGGAATAACCTGTACAGGGATAATTGGAAGTATATTCATCAGAAACAAATATATAATTAAATTTTACCTGATTGGAATTCGGGACGAAATCAAATTCAAGAGCTACTGCATCCGTTAAACTGACATTGGCTCCGGTAGCGGCTACAAGATCCGCATCACTTCCTGTTCCTACGGATTGCCCGACAGCTGCTACATAGTTATTACCAGCTTCTGAAGCGTATCCTGTAGTAAGGACAATACCATCGGTAAAAGGAAAGTTGGTAGTTCCTTTATGAAAATAGCCCCAGAATCTGTTGCTGTTGGTCACATCATGATTAGGAGATACGGTAACGTTGGTCACATTGGCTGTTGTACAGTTGGTACCGCCATTGATCAGAATATTCTTTACCAACTGCTCCGGTGTATAATTGGAAGGTGTATATGGAGGCACATTCACATCAATGAATGCTCCAGCTCTGAGACTGGCCGCAGAAGGTTTTATTTTTTCAGACTTCCTGACAGGTCTCGTTTGAGAAAATGCAGAAACAGAAATCAATAAAAAAGAAAAAAGGAAAAAATAGTTTTTTAGTCTATAAATTAACATTTTGTTTTCATTTGTTCAAATGTAGCAAAAATAATTATACTAATCCCCCCTTAACCACTACTATTTTTATAATTCATCGTGTACATTCACAATAAATTTTTCTTATCATTACATTTTCCATAAATCATTAAACCCAACAATTCAGACATAAAAAAACAGACTAAGAGGTTTAGTCTGTTTCTATTTTTAATAAACTTATTCCGGCAATTTATCATCTTTTTTCAATTGGTCTATTTCATTCTGCAATTGCGAGATAATATCCTTTAAAGCTTTTATTTCATTTTTGTTGGAGCTTACATTGCTCTTGAGCATTACATTTTTCGCTCTTTCATTGTGATCTTCCTCATCCTCTTCTTCGTTGATCTCTTCAATATCCTCGCTGATTTCCACAATGTCTTCCTGGATATCTTCTATATCCTCATTGATCTCTTCAATGTCTTCGCTGATTTCTTCAAGATCTTCCTGAATGTCTTCGATATCTTCGCTGATCTCCTCAATATCTTCCTGGATATCTTCAATTTTCTCGTGGCTTTTATTCACAGACATCTGAATGAAGATTGCCAGATAAATAGCTTCCAGGGAAAGTACGGTCGTAAGAATCAGAAGCATTTTATCAAAATCCACGATATTCAGCATCGGAAGCAAAAACGAGGTAAGGAACAGCAGGGTATGAACAATCAGGGACTGAATAGATCCGATCCATGAGGTAATGCTGTCTGCAATTTTCTCAAGAACTTCTGTTTTTTCGTTATATTTTTTCATCCTTTCTATTTTTACAACAGTTCTTTTGTTACTCCTAATCCAAACAATGCAAAATCATATTTTGCAGGGTCTTTTTCATCAAATTTTCTGATGGCAATATCCAGCTCTTCCACTGTTTTCCAATCATTTTGTGTCCTTGAAACCAATCCCAGTTTTCTGGAAATGTTCCCGGTATGCACATCCAGAGGAATGGAAAGATTTTTCTGATCTATATTCTCCCAGATTCCAAAGTCTACCCCTCTTTTGTCTTTACGCACCATCCATCTTAAAAACATAATAATCCTTTTGGCAGAGGAATTCTTATAAGGTGAACTGATGTGTTTATGGCTTCTGTGCTTTTCTGTTTCCAGGAAACCACTTCTGAATCTTTCTATGGCATGCAGAAAGTTATTTTCTGTTTTTTTTACTTTAAATAAACTTTCCAGGCTTTCATTTTCATTATAAATTCTGTTGAACTGTTTGATAAAATAAGAGAAATCTTGTCCGTTGAAAGTTCTGTGAATGCTTTTATCCTGAATACTTTCCAGATCTTTTTCAGAATAATTCATTACAAAATCATAGGGAGAATTTCCCATAATATCAAGCATTTTATCCGCAGAATTAATGATCGACTTTCTGTTTCCCCAGGAAATCGTAGCTGCCAGAAATCCTGCAATTTCAATGTCCTGTTTTAAAGAAAAACGATGAGGAATCTGTATCGGATCATTTTCAATAAAATCAGGAGCGTTATACTGATCTGCTTTTTCGTTGAGAAAATCTCTGAGTTCTTCAAATTTCAGCATATTCATTCTAAATCTTTACACTCTCCAATGCTTTTGGTAAAAATGTATTGGGAAATATTTCTCTCGCCTCATCAGTAAATACGGTCAGATCTCCATATCTGTTGGAAAAGTGGCCTAAAATCAACTTTCCAACCTGAGCTTTCTGAGCTATCGTAGCTGCTTCCAAAGCTGTGGTATGACCTGTATAATCTGCCATTTCCTTCAGATCATGTAAGAATGTGGATTCATGATACAGAACCGTTACATTTTTAATAATCGGGATGACACTTTCAAGATAACGGGTATCACTGCAAAATGCATAGGATACCGACGGAGCAGGATCAACAGTCAGAATTTCATTTTTAAGAACATAGCCATCACTCAGTACAAAGTCCTTCCCTGCTTTGATATTGTGATAATCGCAGGTTTCAATTTCGCTGTATTTCGCAATCTCTTTCATATTAAGATGTCTGTCTTTCGGTTTTTCTTTAAAAAGATAACCGTTACAGTAGATTCTGTGGTCCAGCGGGATAGTATATACTTCTACCCTGTTGTCCTCATATATTTTTTCAGAATAATCTTTATCCAGTTCATGATAAATCACTTCAAAACCACGGTGGGTTTCCGTGATCTGAAAAATAGTTTCCAGCATTTTCTTAATACCTTTCGGCCCATAAACATGCAATGGCATATCTCTTCCTAAGAGACGGAAAGAAGCTATAAGCCCCGGCAGCCCAAAACAATGATCTCCATGAAGATGAGAGATAAAAATATGATTGATTTTTGAAAATCTTGCTTTTGCTTTTCTCAGCTGAACCTGTGTACCTTCTCCACAATCGATCAGGAAGAGTCTTTCTTCCATTTCCAGCAGCTGTGCTGTGGGTGACGTGTTGATGGTCGGAATCGCAGAGTTAAAACCTAATATTGTTAAATAAGTACTCAAATCAATAATTTATGATGACAAATGTACAACAGAAAAACTAAATGGGGATTTCGCCCTGATATGTAAACTTAATCGGTTACTTTTAAAAAATCCATAAACAGGTCTAATGCCTGTTTGCGGTGACTGATTTTATTTTTGTCTTCAGGATCCATTTCTGCAAAGGTTCTTTCATATCCTTCAGGAACAAAAATCGGATCATATCCGAAACCTTTGAAACCTTTATTTTCTGTCAGTAAATTTCCATGAACCCTGCCTTCAAAATATTGAGCCCCGTTTTCATCATAATAGCACAGAACCGTTACAAAATAAGCCTTTCTGTTTTCAACGTCCTGCATTTCTTCTAATACCTTTTCGATATTTTTTGCGAAATCGTGGTCTCCGGCATAGCGGGCTGAGAAAATCCCAGGTCTTCCATCCAAAGATTCTACAACCAAACCGCTGTCATCTCCCAAACTTGGAACACCTGTTTTTTCAAAGCAATATTTAGCCTTGATCAGGGCATTGGCATGAAATGAATCTCCGTCTTCTACAATTTCTTCGTGAATATTATAATCGGTAAGACTTTTCACCACGCAGTCACTTCCCAGGATCTGTTGGATTTCTTCTTTTTTATGTTCATTGTGTGTAGCTACTAATAATTCCATTTCTATATTCATTTTCAATTTTACTTTTTAAATCGGGTTACTTACATTTCAGCATAATGTACTTTATACTTTTTCATAAACAGGTAATAGAATAAGGAAAAAAGTACAATTCCTACGGCTAATACAAGCCATTCTGAAATATGAAGAACTTTTGCAAAACTCTCATCTTTACCATACAGAACCAACAACGACAGTGTTAAGTTATTAAAGGCATGCAGTAATATCGGCATCAGTAAAGATTTTGTTTTATAATACACCAATCCAAGCACACAGCCCAGCATCACTGCACTGATAAACTGCCATGGATTTCCGTGAACTATTCCAAAAATAATGGAAGCATACAGAATCGCTTTCCAGGGTTCTACTCCTTTATTGATCAATCCTTTCTGAATAATTCCTCTGAAAATAATTTCCTCAAAAACGGGAGCCATAATAACCGTCATGATAATCATTATCACCGGATTGTCTGTCAATTGGCTCATCAGCCTTGTAAAATATTCATAAAAATCTCCGAAAAAAGGCCCTGTAGTTGGGATCTGAGCGGCTACAAATTCAGAAATAAACATCATTCCCGCCATCATTGGAAAGATGAGGAGATAGGTTGAAAAATTAACTGATGACAAGTTGAAATTAAGCTTTTTCTGTGTGGTACGCCTTACGATAAAAAAGTCAAAAAAGGCAATAGCAGTAAGGAATCCTACAGAATTCGCTACCATCAGAAACCAGTCTTTCAATTCAATATTTTCCCTGAAAACCACTTTCCAAAAAGTACTGAATAAAGAAACGGCCATTGTTCCTACGAATAATCCAACCACCAAGACAACACCGCCCAACCATGTAAACGTAAACTTCGGATATTTGCTATTTTCCATCCTTTCTCTGTAAAAAGTTTATGAAAAACAAAGATAATTTTTTTGACTGCTACAGGCAACTAAAAAAGGATTTTCTTATTTTCGTTCCTTTATCCATGAACATCACAAAATGCATACAGAATTTCCATTCCAAAAAATTGAGTCTACCACCAACAGATGGATGACCATTGTCCTGAATGCTCTTTTCTTTGTGATCTTTATTTCCTTCGCTTTGATTTTCGTTTTAGGCCCTGCTTATGGAATTTACAAAAGAGGATTTGAAGCCATGCTGTACCCTGCCCTGATCGGCTGGGGACTTTCATTGTTGATTTTGATTCCTGCAATCCGTTATTATATTATTAAAAGAAAAAAACTGGCCCATACAATTGTGGTTGATGAAACCGGACTTTTATTTTATAATTCAGGAAATGAAATTGTGGATCAGATCCTCTATACAGATCTCCGGCCTTCAACACAGGATTTTGATATTTACACGGTAAATCCGGTAGGATCAGGAATCGCCCCTTTACTGGAAGTAACAATCTTATCAGATAAAAAAGAACAAACTTCAAGACGTATTGATATGAATCTTCCTTTAAAAGTGGTAAAAAACAAATCTATTTTGTATGCCCGTTTCCTACACGGCATCGTCACTTTTCGACGTGATTTGAAGGTAGATCCTCTCGTTTTCCGAAGCTATTCTATTGATACAGAAACCTGGAAAGTGAACCGCAAAGGGATTTCTCTGGGAGGCTGGCTTGTCATACTGGCAGCACTCATAATTACGTCATTTATATGCGGGCTTGTATTTTTGTTAACTTAAGCTAAGAATTAATATGATTGAAAAATTCCAGACCATAGAATCCAAAATCAATATACCCATTACTTACTTTCTCACGGGAATTCTGTGGATCGCTGTTATTCTGATTATGGTGGTAATCGGGGTTGTTTTCAATCTTATTTATAATAATTTCAAACCATTTATAGAAAATGACCTTGGTATCTTTTTCACGATTCTTATTGCCCTGCTTCTTCTTATGTTCTGCTGTATCGCTTTGATCGTGGCTTTAACTTACAGAAAAAAACAAAAGATCCGAAAAGCCATTGTAGATGAAAAAGGAGTAACATTCTACAACCACCGTAATGCAATTATTGAAACCATATTATATCATGAACTTCAGCCAGCTCAGCACTCATCCACCGATGTACATGTTTTCAACACCCAGACCGTAAAATACGGCAAAACGACATTGCAGGTTTACCTGAAAAATAAAGCTGGGGAAATTATGCCTTCAACGGTAGACTTTAATTTTAACTTAGTAATTCTACGCAACCAATATCAGCTATACCGTCATTTTCTTAAAGGCATTCAACACTTTCGTCCGGATCTGAAAATAAGTCAGCAAGCGATTGATCAGTACAATCTTAGTTCAGAACCACAAAAAACAGAATTTGGAATATTTGAATACATCATGTCTGCAGTTTTTATACTGTTTGCTGCCGGATTGGTTTATGTCTTTATATTGCTGATTAAAATGTTTGTCTGATAAGTAATGTTGACGCAAAGCCAATTACGGATGAGTTTATAGCCATATCTTTCATTCTCAAATGCGGTTATCCTTCTATTCTTCTGCGTAATGAATATTGTCTTCATTTAAATTTGAAAACCTCGTAAAAAATCACGATTTTTGCAACTTCAAAATACGATATGTCAGACTTAATCAAAGAAATACAAAAAAGAAAGACCTTCGGGATCATTTCCCACCCGGATGCCGGAAAAACAACTCTTACAGAAAAGTTACTTCTTTTCGGGGGAGCAATTCAGGAAGCGGGTGCGGTAAAATCCAACAAAATAAAAAAAGGAGCTACCTCCGACTTTATGGAAATTGAAAGACAGAGAGGAATCTCTGTAGCGACTTCCGTATTGGCATTTGAATATAGAGATCATAAAATCAACATTCTGGATACTCCGGGTCACAAAGACTTTGCTGAGGACACCTACAGAACATTAACAGCCGTAGACTCTGTAATCGTTGTCATCGACGTTGCAAAAGGGGTTGAGGAACAGACGGAAAAACTGGTTCAGGTGTGTAGAATGAGAAACATTCCGATGCTGGTCTTCATTAATAAACTGGACCGTGAAGGTAAGGATGCTTTCGATCTGCTGGATGAAGTAGAACAAAAATTAGGACTAACCGTTTGTCCGCTTTCTTTACCGATTGGAATGGGAAGTGACTTCCAGGGAATTTATAACATCTGGGAAAACAATATTCAGTTATTTCTGGAAGAGAAAAAACAGAAAGTTGGAGATTCTATTAAGTTTGATGATATCAATGATACTTCAATTGATGATGTTATTGGTGAAAAAGCGGCCAAAAATTTAAGGGAAGAGCTTGATCTGATCCAGTCTGTTTATCCTGAATTTAATCGTGACGATTATATGAAAGGTGATCTTCAGCCGGTATTTTTCGGTTCTGCTTTAAATAATTTTGGAGTACGCGAACTATTGGATGCTTTCATTGATATTGCTCCGATGCCGCAGCCTAAAGAAAGTGATACCCGTCTGGTAAAACCTGAGGAAAGTACTTTCACAGGATTTGTTTTCAAAATCCATGCGAATATGGATCCTAAGCACAGAGACCGACTTGCTTTCGTAAAGATTGTTTCAGGAACTTTCAAGAGAAACGAAAACTATTTGCTTGTAAGAGAAGGTAAAAAAATGAAATTCTCCTCTCCTAACGCATTCTTTGCCGATAAAAAAGAAGTGGTGGAAGAAAGTTTCCCTGGTGACATCGTTGGTCTACATGATACGGGAAGTTTCAGAATCGGAGATACATTGACTGGTGGAGAAAAATTAAGCTTCAAAGGAATTCCAAGCTTCTCTCCTGAGCATTTCCGTTATATCAATAACAACGATCCGTTAAAAGCCAAGCAATTGGCGAAAGGTATTGACCAGCTGATGGATGAAGGGGTTGCACAGCTGTTTACCCTTGAAATGAACGGAAGAAAGATCATTGGAACAGTAGGAGCCCTTCAGTATGAAGTTATTCAGTACCGTCTTGAACACGAATATGGTGCAAAATGTACTTATGAACCTCTATCTATGCACAAAGCTTGCTGGGTAGAAGCTGATGAAAAGTCTGAAGAGTTCAAAGAATTTGCAAGATTGAAGCAGAGATTCCTGGCGAGAGATAAATACAATCAATTGGTATTCCTGGCGGATTCTTCATTCACCATTCATATGACGCAGGAGAAATTCCCGAATGTGAAACTGCATTTTATCAGTGAATTCAGAGAAAACTAAGAAACAATCAGGCAAACCGAAATTGTTTACAATATAGATCCGCAGAAATTTCTGCGGATTTTTTTATAATATATCTTATGAAACCACCCCGTCAAAAATTCTTTGAATTTTTGCCACCCCTCCGGAGGATGGGAATTTTTAGATCTCCCAACTCATATTTGGTAAAACGACAAAGCTTTCGAATCATTTCAATACCCTAAACTCAGAAAAACGCTTTGTAAATCTTTTGTAAAACAAATACAAAACCCTGAGAATATAAGAGTTAGTATTTTACCAGCATAATACATTTCATTTACAATCTTTACAAGAGCTTCCCTTCTAATTTTACTTCATCAAAAAAATTAATCTTATGAAAAAGTTCATATTACTCACTGCTGTAGCAAGCACTTTCATTATGTGCAAAAAAGCAGAAGCTACCCAGGATAGAATCAATGAAGCCATCCATTCGGCGGACAGTGCTGCCACTGTTGCTACAGAAACCATAGATCATGTCAGTAAAACGGCAGATAAAGTCATTGACTCGGCCAGTATTAAAATAAAAGATTTTGAAAATTCGAAAAACGACATCCGTCAAAAGATAGAAAACACTTCCAAGATGGTAGATTCTTTATCGGATAAAATTGCGAATACAAAACTGGAGTCCAAAATAGATAAAAAGGATTCGGTAGAAAAGAAGACTGAAAAGATTGCAGTAAAAACTCCGGCCCCTAAGGTTATTAAAGAAACCAAAATCATTTATAAAGAAAAGCCTAAGAACGACAGTTATGAACTGAATATGCCACAAGATAAAATGGTAAAATCAGGATATCTTTCTATAACAGCGGAGAATGTGGAAACGGTAAAGGAAATTATCCGGGAAGAAGCGAACAGAAATAACGGGTATATCAAAAGTGAAAATCTGTCTTATGTGGAATCCGCTTATCTTCATGGGGAAAATCAAAAAGTATACAGTCTGGATATCAAAGTTCCTATGCAGCATTTTGATGAGCTAATGGATGCCATAAATAGCAATATTGGAGATATTGATACAAAAGATATTCAGGTTTCAGGGCGAAACTATACGGACAGTGCAATCTGTACGATCAATGTAAATATCAGTGAGAAAGCTAAAACAGAAAAAGAACCTGAAACCTTCAGTGGAAAATCCCTGGCAGCCATTGAATCCGGCTGGAATGTTATTACTTCTATATTCCTGTTTATCCTGCCGCTGTGGCCTTTATTTCTTATTGCCGGCATTGGATATTATTTCTATAAAAAGAAGAACAGGAACGCCGCTGATCGTGATTCTCATTAGATTTTTTAATTTTTTTTTAATGAGGTTTGGAATTGGTGTTCGATTCTTATGTTTAATTTTACCAAATATTCAACAGAAGTGTTGTTTATTAGAAAAATAACTCTTAACTTTAAGTATAAGCAAAATGCAATGAATCTCCGATCGGACGAGGTTCAAATAAATTTGGAAATTTTATTTCATATATTAATATTTTGTGATTTGGTGTAAAATAAGGCCCTCATATTGAGAGCCTTATTTGTTTTATTTCATATTCACTACCTTATCTACGATAAATTTTGTATTTCCTCTCCACGGAAGAGCCCCGTTGTACTCTTTGTAATGCAGATCAAAAGTTTTACCGCTGTTGGTTTCCAGTTGTTTGAAAACTTCAGGATCATCTACGGAAAATTCAAACTCATAGCTTGTAATAGTTCCTGTTTTTCCTCTCCCGAAACCTTCCTGAATCAGCTTACCTTCATAGGTTTTGAAAACATAACCTTTTTTCATCGCATAGTTCAGGTATCCGGACTTTACTCCTTCTCCGAAAACGAAATAGTACTTATACCATACAAATACGCCCAGTAACAGCAGTACGACACCGAGGGTGATCCACAAAGATTTTTTCATAGGTAGTGTGTTTTATAAATGTTATTTTGCGATGCTTCTTGAAATCACGATTTTCTGAATTTCAGAAGTTCCTTCATAGATCTGAGTGATTTTCGCATCTCTCATTAATCTTTCTACGTGGTATTCTTTCACGTATCCATATCCTCCGTGGATCTGTACTGCTTCAATAGTAGTATCCATTGCCACCTGAGAAGAGTATAATTTTGCCATCGCTCCGCTTTCAGAGATATCTTTTCCTGCATCTTTTTCACACGCAGCTTTGAAGCACAGCATTCTTGCAGCAGTGATCTGAGTAGCCATATCAGCCAATTTGAATGCAATCGCCTGGTGGTTGATGATTTCAGTTTTGAAAGCTTTTCTTGTTTTAGCATATTTCAATGCCAGTTCGTAAGCCCCTGAAGCAATACCCAACGCCTGAGAAGCAATACCGATTCTTCCTCCGTTCAACACTGCCATAGCAAAGTTGAATCCGAACCCGTCTTCACCGATTCTGTTCTCTTTTGGAACTTTTACGTTATTAAAGATCAAAGAGTGAGTATCACTTCCTCTGATTCCTAATTTGTCTTCTTTAGGTCCGATTTCAAATCCTTCCCATCCTCTTTCAACGATAAAAGCATTGATTCCTTTGTGTTTTTTCTCAGGATCTGTCTGTGCAATTACGATATAATAAGTAGCTGTTCCACCGTTCGTGATCCAGTTTTTGATACCATTTAAAAGATAGTAATCTCCTTTGTCTTCCGCAGTAGTTTTCTGAGAAGTAGCATCAGAACCAGCTTCCGGCTCAGATAATGCAAATGCTCCGATTACCTGTCCGCTGGCCAGTGGAGTAAGATATTTTACTTTTTGCTCTTCAGAAGCGAATTTTTCAAGACCGGCACAAACCAATGAGTTGTTTACAGACATTACAACAGCTGCAGAAGCATCCACTTTTGCAATTTCTTCCATAGCAAGCACGTAAGAAACGCTGTCCATACCTGCACCGCCGTATTTTGGATCTACCATCATTCCTAAAAGTCCCATTTCTCCCATTTTCTTCACCTGTTCAGCAGGGAATTTCTGGTCACGGTCTCTTTCAATCACTCCTGGTAAAAGTTCGTTCTGTGCAAAGTCTCTTGCTGCCTGCTGAATCATCAGCTGTTCTTCCGATAAATTAAAGTCCATAAAAAAAATAATTAGATAGCCGTAAATTTACACTTTTTAAGCAAATCTGAAAAAATAAATTAAAAGCGGGAAAAAGGCAGGTTTGGGGAGATTTTATGATAATGGATATGCGTTTCGGGATCCGAGATCATGGGTTAAAAAGACAATATAAAAAACCTGGAGAAAAATAAACCACTATAAAAGAATCATTGAAAATATAAAATCCCTACTGCAGGGCTTCCGGTCTCCTTTTTGATTCAAACTATTATGGTAAGCATTTAACTAATTTCTAATTATTACCTTCGGATAGTTTCAATTAAAAAAAATGCTTATATTTAAATTTCTTTATAAATTACGTAAAAAATCATGACGATCAAGAGATTATTCGATATTCCACACTATGCTTTAGAAAAATATCCTAAAACGGATATGTTTGTAACCAAATATCATGGGGAGTGGAAAAAAACTTCTACACAGGAGTTTATTAATGAGGGAAATAAGATATCCAGAGGATTATTGAAGCTTGGGATAAAACCAGGTGATAAAATTGCTTTGATTACAACCAATTCCCGCACAGAATGGGCTATTATGGATTTCGGGCTTTCTCAGATCGGGGTTGTTTCAGTACCGGTTTATCCTAGTATTTCTCCTGAAGATTATGAATTCATCTTCAATAATGCTGAAATCCAGTATTGTTTTGTTTCTGATAAAGAACTGTTGAATAAAGTAATGAAAGTAAAACATAATATCCCGAGTTTGCAGGGAATTTTTACTTTTGACAGTATCAGCGGGGCTGCCAACTGGAGAGAAATTCTTGATCTGGGCAAGGATGAATCTACACAAATTGAAGTGGATGATCTTTCTAATGCGATCAATACAGAAGATCTGGCAACGATCATTTATACTTCCGGAACCACCGGAAGACCTAAAGGAGTAATGCTTACCCATAACAATATTGTTTCAAACATATTGGGATCTATTCCAAGAATTCCAAAAAAGAGAGGCTTTGATTACAAAGATGCCAGAGCATTAAGCTTCCTTCCTATCTGTCATATTTTTGAAAGAATGCTGTTCTATCTTTATCAGTACAATGGTTTTTCTCTTTATTTCGCAGAAAGTATCGAGAAAATGGGTGAAAACGTAAAAGAAGTGAAACCTCATTACATGACCGTAGTTCCGAGACTGGTAGAAAAAGTATATGACAAAATCTATAATACAGGTTCTTCAGCCGGAGGATTAAAATCCAAAATATTCTTCTGGGCATTGAATCTGATCACCAAAAAGAAAACCATTTCAAAGCCATCCGGACTTCAGGAAATCATTGCAGACAAGCTTGTATTTTCTAAATGGAGAGAAGGTTTAGGTGGTGAAATCGTGACTTTGGTTTCAGGATCTGCTGCCTTATCTGCAAGACTTAATTTAATGTTCCAGAATGCCGGAATTCCAATTCTGGAAGGTTATGGCTTAACAGAAACATCACCTGTAATCTCTGTGAACAGTTTTGATAAGATGAAAGTGGGAACCGTAGGAATTCCATTAGACAATTTAAAGGTTAAAATTCAGGAAGATGGTGAAATTACAGTAAAAGGGCCCTCTGTATTCAAAGGATATTTCCGGAATGAGGAAATGACAAAAGAAGCTTTCACAGAGGATGGTTTCTTCAAGACCGGGGATATCGGACATATCGATAGTGACGGATTTTTACAGATCACAGACCGTAAGAAAGAAATGTTCAAGACTTCCGGTGGAAAGTATATTGCTCCCCAGACTATTGAAAACCTGGCAAAAGCTTCAAAATTTATTGAGCAGATTATGGTGGTAGGTGATGGTGAAAAAATGCCATGCGCTTTAGTACAGCCTGATTTTGAATTTGCAAAAAGCTGGGCTATGAGAAATAACCTGAATTTAGGCTCAACTCCTGAAGAAATTGCAAAAAGCCCTGAATTGAAGCAAAGAATTGAAAAGGAAATCGAAGGCATCAATGAACACCTTGGAAACTGGGAGAAAATCAAAAAAATTGAGCTTACTCCTGAAGTATGGAGCATCGAAAGCGGACTGCTTACTCCAACGTTAAAACTGAAGAGAAAAGCCGTAAAAGAAAAATTTATCGCTTTATACAATAAGATGTATGATCATCATGAATAAAAAACAGAAACCGCTTCATTATTGAAGCGGTTTTTTTATTGACAAGAACATATTTTTCTTCATCCTTATAATTTCTTCAGACTGAAATGACGGGCCTCAGAAACACCCGCAGGTGCCTGCGACTGCACTGTTCCTGTAGCATTGTCAAAAGCACCTCTATACATCGTTAAATAAATAATATCACCAGCAACTAAATTGACAAGACAATGGAATGAAATAGGTGTATTCCCGGCCCCCGCAATAAGCTGCCCTATATTTGAGCGGGTACCGGCAATAAGGTTGGCAGCAGCCGTTCCATTTTTTGTAATACCCAGATTAACACCAATATAATTGCTTGACCCTGTAGTCCCTCCGGCTCCGAAATAGGACAAAGCATCCAGTTCATAGACACCCGTTTCATTAATAACAAAACGGTTGTTTGCAGCATCCCACGAAGCAGTTGAACCCTGGTTAACCTGTACTTCAGCGGCTGTAAAAGGCAGCACCTGCGGAATACCCGAATTAAAGTTTGCCGTAGAAGGTAAACTATACGTTGAGCTTGATGACATACCAATAATGGTATTGATGGCATTATTAGGATTGATCACTACAGCTTCCCAGGTTACCCCGGAACCAGCATTGCCATTGCTAATCAGTATCGCTGCCCATCCCTGCCCAAGCCCTATAGATGATACGGCAGCACCCGGCTGATTATCTATCAGCTCACTTCCATTGGCTGTTATATTGACATTGAAACTTCCTGTATTTTTAATATAATATACGCGTCCCTTGATATGTCCCTGTGCAGGATAAGCGGCAATAGCTCCCGGCAGTGTTATGGTACCGACTGAACTGCTATTATAGGCTACATAATAATCTGTAATACTCATATTGTAATCCGCTGATACCAGCCGGTACTGTGCGGCAAGACTTCCGTTAATTTCCAAAGTACTTCCAGGAGTGACTGTATTAATACCAACATTCCCAAATTGCCCTAGCAAGCAATAACTTAAAAGAGATAAAAACCCCATAAATAATTTTTTCATGATATATAATTTTTCTTGTTGTGCTTAAATTGAATAGCAGAATATCCAAACGATATCATTTATAAAAATTCATTTTGAACGGGTCAAAAGCTATAGTTAATGGATGTGTCTGCTTTTATTGTAACCATAAAGCCTTACCTCCTATATCTCCTGCTGAAGCTCTGTAAGTTATTTAATCATCACGTCTTTTGATTACAGTAAATATACATATAAAAACATTATGTTGGTAATAATTTAATATTATTAATTAAAATTAAAATAATTAATAAAAAATAGGAAAAATAAGTATTATTTTCTCTTTTATCAACCAGTATCAAAATACTGTACACTATATTCCATAAAAAAAGCTGTCTCATTTCTGAAACAGCTTTCGTATGACTTAAAAATCAATAACTAGAATTTAATTACAGATTTCATTTTTTCGTTTTCTTCCATTACCAACTCATCATCCACAAGGATTTTTCCAGAGTGCTCATCAATGATGATTTTCTTTCTCTGAGCAATTTCCATTTGCTTCTGAGGAGGAATCGTGAAGAAAGATCCTTTTGGAGCTCCTCTTTCTAATCCTACAACAGCAAGACCGTTGATAGAGTTTGTTCTGATTCTGTTGTAAGAAGCCAATAATCTCTCATCAATTTTAGCTGCAAATTCTTTAGACTGCTCTAAAAGATATTCTTCTTCTTTCTGAGTTTCAGAGATCAAACCATCCAATTCTTCTTTCTTGAATTTCAAGTGGCTTTTCAAATCGTCGATCTTTGCATTCAGTTCAGCTAAAGTTTCGTTTTTGTGAGCAATTTTAGCTCCGAATTCTTTAATTCTTTTTTCAGCAAGCTGAATTTCCAGCTCCTGGAATTCCATTTCCTTTCCTAATGCTTCAAACTCTTTATTGTTTCTTACATTATCCTGCTGAGATTTGTATTTCTCAATTAAAGTTTTAGCATGGTTAATTACTTCATGCTTTGTTTTGATCTGATCTTCCTGATCTTTGATATCAGCATGAAATTTTTCAGCTCTTTTTTCAAGACCTTCAATCTCGATTTCAAGATCTTCAACTTCAATTGGCAATTCTCCTCTAGTATTTCGGATTTCATCCAATCTTGAATCAATGATCTGTAAATCGTATAAAGCTCTTAATTTTTCTTCAACTGAAATATCGTTGGTTTTTGCCATATTTAAATGAAATAATTTACTGGGTTTGTTTTTTCAATAGATTTTGAAATTGCAAATGTACTAAATTTTTGTGATAAAATTTCAAATAATTGTTGAGCAACAAATTGTTCGGACTCATAATGTCCTATATCACAGATCAGCATTTTAGACTCTGCTAAAAAATAATCGTGATATTTAAGATCTCCTGTAAGGTAAGCATCACATTTTCTGGCCGCTGCAGATCTTATCCCGCTTGCCCCCGAGCCTCCGAGAACCCCTACTCTTTTGATTTTTTTATTGTTAAAAGAAGAATGTTTGATCACCTCCAGCCCAAATTTTTCTTTTACAAACCCAAGGAAATCTTTTTCATCCATTTCCTCTTCCAGATCACCATACATTCCCAATCCGGCATGATGATTTTTATTATCCAGACTATAAACCTGATAGGCGACTTCTTCATAAGGGTGTGCTGATCTCATAGCGCCTACAATCTGCCCTTGTTTAAAACCTTCAAAAATTACAGAAATCATATCTTCATCTGCATTTTCACGAATGCCCTGCTGTCCCGAAAACGGATTTGAACCTTCCACAGGTCTGAATGTTCCATTACCATTCACTGTAAAACTGCATTCATCATAGAATCCTATATTTCCTGCTCCGGCTGAGAACATGGCTTCTTTTACTTTTTCCGAATACTCTTTAGGAACAAAAACCGTTAACTGCTTTAAATTATTTTCTTTGGGCTGAAGAATCTTCATATTCTTTAATCCTAACTGACTGCATATACCATGGTTCACTCCAAAGAAATCATTGTCAAATGCAGTGTGGATAGCATAGATCGCCACTTTATTTTCAATAGCTTTTAAAACAGCCCGCTCTACATAATTCTTCCCTGTCAAAGATTTTAACCCGGAAAATATAATGGGATGAAAACATACAATCAGATTACAATTTCTCTCAATCGCTTCATCTACTACATTTTCCAGCGCATCATGACAAACCAGAATTCCCGACACATCACGATCATAAACACCACACAGCAATCCTACATTATCAAAATCTTCTGCCTGCCTGATGCTTATTTCTTCTTCAATCTTTGCAATTACAGTTTTTAGCTTCATTAATTTATATTTTACGGTTACAGCGAAGATATTAATTTTACCAAAAACCCGGAAAAATTTACAATAAAAAACCGGCTTTCTTCAACCGGTTTTGCTTTGATATAAAAAAAAGAACTCAATAAGACTATTAATCTTTGAAAAGCGATACTCTTGTAAAAGAATCTACTACTACGCCACAGTTGATATCAGATTCCATAAAAAGCTGATACCCTCTTCCCGGATCAAGACTCGCAGGGTCCGCAATGGTATAGAAATAAAAGGTAAGAATGTTACCTGTTCCACTGGAGCCGCTTGGAACCAGCTGGATAGAATTGATTTCAAAACCGGAATCGGGATTTTTAAAAGTAGCTTTTATGGATCCTGAAGAGTTGGAACCTGGAGTAATTGTAGCGATTGCTCTCCAAAAATGAACCTGCCCGTTAATTTCATTTTCTCTCCATTTACCGGTAGCCGAAATATAGATATTGCTCGTAACTCCCGGAAATGGAACGGTAGTTTCCGGCCAGCTTGTAGTAGGGCTTGCAGCAAAAACCAGCGGTGTGGCATAAAGCACCTGTTGTCTCGGGCCATAGCCGCTTCCTGATGCCGTTAAATTGAATGAGGGTTTTACATTTGCGTTTCCAGAATTGATTTTAACGACACCGTCGTTACCAGCCTGAGAAGATGTGGGAACAAAAAGCTGTCTCCAGAGGGTACCATCCCAATACTGGAAGTTATTCGTTGTCGTATTATAAATAAGAGTTCCTGCAGTAAGATTAGCGTTTACTACACCTGCAGGAGGCACTGTGGAAACGTCATTATCAGCCAGGTTGGTATCCCGGTCAGTATCAGTAAGACGAGGAATGAGAATTCCTTTCTGGTTGGAAACTATATCCAGTACTGAAGCACTATTTGGTGTAACAGTATTAATCCCAACCTGAGCATACGTAATACTGTTTATTAAAAACAGCATTAAAAAGGTTAAAATTTTTCTCATGATATAAAGCTTTTGTAGAATAAAATTACAAACTTGAACGATAAAAATGTTAAAAAAAACATTTTTATATGTCATATTTTATCCGTATTTTGTTAATTATAAAATATTGAAAATCATCAAATTAACACACAATAATTCACTTTTTAATGATGAATTTTATTTTAACATTTGCAAGATTCTTTTAACAATCATATATTTACCCTATTCTTTATATAAATTATTAACTTCGCTGTGAAATACCCCTATCTAAATGGAAAGAGAACATAATCTTATTCCTGAGGACACTCTCTGGAAAAGATTCCTTTACCGGATAATTTATCGATCTGATACGAAGCTTGGAAAACTGTTCGATATCATATTATTGTCTTTAATTCTTGCAAGTACTGCTATTATCATGATGGAAAGTGTACCTAAGCTTGATAAGAGATTCCATTATACCTTCCTGATTCTTGAATGGATCATCTCCATTTTCTTTACAATGGAATATTCTATGCGGATTGCAGTGGTAAAAAATAAGCGGAACTATATATTCAGTTTTTTCGGAATTATAGATTTTCTGGCTCTGGTTCCCTTTTTTCTCAGTTTTTTCTTTCCGATTACCAAGTATTTTCTGATTTTCAGAATGTTGAGAATGTTGAGAATATTCAGGATTTTCAATTTACTGGATTTTATGAATGACGGGTATTTCATTGTAAGGGCTTTAAAGAACAGTTCGAGAAAAATTTACATTTTCCTTCTGTTCCTGATCATTTTCTCAGTCATTGTAGGCTCACTTATGTTTATGGTAGAAGGTGGAAGACCTGGATTTGAAACGATACCGCAATCTATCTATTGGGCCGTTGTTACGGTAACTACTGTAGGATATGGTGATGTATCTCCTATTACGCCCTTAGGCAAGTTTTTTGCGGTTATTCTTATGCTGGCCGGTTATTCTATTATCGCAGTCCCTACCGGTATTGTAACCGCAGAAATGAGAAACAAAAGACAAAACCTGGAAATGGTATGCGAACGCTGCGGAAACGACGATATTGATGATGACGCGAGGTATTGTAAGAAATGTGGCAAGAAATTAGCTTAATATTTGATATAAGTAAAATTCATTAATCAAACACCACAAAATCATGGAACCAAAAAAGAAAAACAGACCCAATAGCTTAGTAATTATTCTTTTTGCACTGATTGTACTGATGGTCATCATTTATTTTATATTAGTAATGTTCTTCCCTGCTGTTTTTGATCTTATGAATACAGGCGATATACAGCCAGTACCCGATAAATGATGAGTGATGTGCAATTGTCGACGATAAACAATTTACAATCATCGCGAACCCGGATAAAATAAAAAGATGAGCTGAACATTTCACTCATCTTTTTTTATCAAGATTTTCAAATACTCTTTAATCTCAATAAAAAAGACGGATCACATATGACCCGTCTTCCTTTTTTTATTTAAATGATGAATTATTTTTTAATGGCTTTGATCGTTTGTTTAGATCCGTCTTTCATTTCAAGCGTTATCAGATAAACTCCCTGCGTTACATCCCTTAAATGGATCGTAGATTCAGGGGTACCAATAGTTTTCACTAATCTTCCCGTAGCATCTGTCACAGATACATTTTTCACATTTTTCACATCGGAGATATTCAACACATCTGTAAATGGATTAGGATAAATCTGGATATTATTCTTCGCTGCAGCGACTTCGGATGTTGCCAGGTTGGCATTGTTAATACTGATATCGTCTATATACAGATTATACTGATCCGGATCTGAATAAGCATTAAATCCAAAGAAATACACCCCTGTTGCAGGAACTGTAAATGTTATAGATTCGGTATGAGCAATTCCATCATTAATTGAAGGATAATCTGCTATAGAGCCCGTCATAGCGGCCGCATCAGGAGAAGTACCATATGCTACTTTCAGTTTTTCAGCATAAGTTGATGAATTATTACCATATTGATAACTGATTGTATATTGTACTCCTGCTGTTAAGTTCAATCCCTGTGTAAAGAACCATGCATCGGCAGAATTGGAAGAGTTGTACTGATATTTCAGCACATTGGTAGTGAATCCCTGGCTGTCAGAAGGAGGATCCGCTGTTTCCCAGTCATTTGCAGCCCCTGCATTAACATTCATTGTACAACCTGGAAGCTCCGGAACAGTAACATTTTCAAAATCTACAACATAAGGAAGGTTTGCACTTGAACATAATGTTGTAAATGTGGCAGAATCACTCCATGCACTTTTGCTCGTTGTGCTACATGCAGATCTCACCCATACATAATACACAGATGAAGAAGCTAAACCTGGAATATTATAGGTAGTTGCTGTAACTCCTGTAAAATTAGGTGTGCTTGTTGCTGTAGGTGCCGTATTGGTTGTGCTGTAATAAATATCATATCCGTTTGCAGGAACGGGAGTAGCTGCTGCCCAGGAAACGGTAGCGCCTGCAGCAGTAATGTTTGAAACAGCTAATGCATTAGGTTCACTACAAGCCGGTGCTACATCGATTTTAATATCATCAACATATAATTGATTCATATTAGCATCAGAATACGCCTGGAATCCAAAATAATAAACACCTGTAGCTGCTGGCGTAAAGTTCACAAAAGAGCTCGTTGCTGTACTGGTAACAATATTCGGGTGATCCGCCAGTGTATTGGTCATTCCAGCGCTGGTAGCTGAAATTCCATAGGCTACTTTTAATTTTTCTGCGTATACAGTTCCTTCTGCATTGGCATATTTATATTTAATTCTGTAGGTAGTTCCTGCGGTAAGGTTGATTCCATTGGTAAAAAACCAGGTATCGGCATTATTAGCATAATCGTAAGAATACTGAAGAACATTCCCTGTAAATCCCTGGGCATCCAGATCACCTGTTTCCCACATATTTCCGGCACCATCATTCACTACCGAAGTACAATTCGGCATATCAGGTGGAGTTATACTTTCGAAATCCAATGCGTAAGGTACCCCCACAGCGACACATGATGTCGTAAATGTTGCCATTTGGGACCATGCACTTTTGTTCGAAGTACTGCACACAGAGCGTACCCATACATGATAGGTAGTGGCTGGTGCAAGGGATGGCAGATTTGTAGTCAATCCATTGATAGATCCGGAAACAACTGTCGCAGCAGTAGGGTATGTACCGGAAGTTGAATAATAATATTCGTAACCGCTTCCCGGCGCAGAAGAAGGAGCTGTCCATCCGATCTGGGCAGAATTGGCCGTAACAGCAGATACCGTTAAAGCAGATGGTGCAAAACAGGTCGGAACCGCGCCGATGTTTACCGTATAATCATGTGCTTCTCCGTACCCATCCGTATTACAAGGTATAGGATCACTGGAGAACCTGTCGCCTACTCTCATCCTGTAAGTACCTGGAGTAACGGTAGCAGGAATGGTTATAAGTCCGGCCGTAATATTATTGGCTCCTACAAGAGTACTGCTTGCCGTAGCTACAAGTTCAGGAGCGGCATCATCAAAAGTTCCGTCGTTATTGAAATCTATCCAGATACGGACATTCTGATCGCTGTAATCATGTTTAACACTAAAATCATAACTCAAACCTGCACTCAGGTTGATCGTCATAGAGGTATAATCTCCATAGGCATCAGTAGAACACCCTGTATTAGGATGATCAAATCCGGCACCCGGAATTGCAAAAGAATCTATCATATCTCCTCCACTACACCCACTGGCAAAAGCAGGTGTACAGTAAGTCTGTGCAGAAGATAAAAAGCCGGCCATTAAGAAACCAACAAGTAAAAAATTTCTCATATAAAAACAGTATTAGTTAATCAAATCTAGTGAAAATCAGCAATAAAAAAAATATTTATTTAATTATATCACAATGAATTAAACTTTTTCTTTAATAAAAGACAATTTAACCTATATAAGGAGAGGCCGCTCAAATTGAGCAGCCTCTCTATTTCCTGTTTTTCAAGAAACTATTTTATCTCTTAATTGCTTTAAGGGTTTGTTTAGATCCGTCTTTCATATTCAGAACCACTAAATATAACCCTTCTTTCAGATCTCTCAGCTGAAGCTCTGAAGATGGTTTATCAATGGTCTTAATCAACCTTCCGGAAACATCAACAATTAAAACAGACTGTACTTTGGATACATCAGAAATTGTCAGCATATCAGTAAACGGATTAGGATATATATTAATCTTGTTTTCTTTTACTGCAGTTTCAGACGTTGCCAGATTAGGATTTTGTTTTATTTCAACATTATCTAATAGAACATCATCATAGTAATATCCGTTACCATTCACATTTTTATCTACAGTAAATCTCACCTGGATAGTAGTTCCGATGTAAGAAGCCGCCAAAGGAACAGCAACTGTTCTCCATTGGTTTGAGTTGGTATTATCACTAAAAATAACTACCCATCCGTTTCCATCGTTTACTTCTACCGTAAGCTTGTTATTATCATAAGTGGAAGGTGAAACCGTAGTAGAAGAAGTGGTAGAATGGTTTTTAAACCAGTCAAAAGAAACAAGAGGTGCGGTTAATCCTGTTAAATTTACAGGAGGAGTAACCAGCTGAACCGTGTTGGCACCCGCTCCATTATATGGTGAACTTGCATCTACCCATGCATATGTACCTGCCGCTTTTTGGTTATTAGCCGGACTTGCACCATAATCTGCAGACCCTGAGAACTTCCAGAACAGATTAGCTTCGGTACCTGTTGCCGTAGGGTTTATACTGCTCCAACAGTTGGGTGCTGCTCCACTATCAAAGTTTTGAGCAAAAGGAGCCATAGCTGTTCCGCAAAGTGTATTGAAAACAGCAGCCTGAGAACTCCACGCACTCTTATCGGAAGAACTACATACCGATCTCACCCATAAATAGTAAGTACTGGAAGGAGATAATCCGGACAAAGGAGCCGAAGTGGTAGCGCTGGTTCCGGAAGCTGCAGTAGACGCTGTAGGAGCTGTACTGCTTGTAGAATAGTAATACTCATATCCACTTCCAGGAGCAGTTGCCGGAGCAGTCCAGGAAGCATTTGCTCCATTGGTTGTCATTCCTGAAACAGTAACAGCCAATGGTTCAGAGCAGCTAGGGGTTACATCTATATTGATATCATCAACATAAATCTGGTTCATATTAGCTGCAGAATAAGCCTGGAATCCGAAATAATAAACTCCTGTTGCACCTGGTGTAAAGTCTACAAACGCATATGTAGCAGTTCCACCTGTAATATTGGCGTGGTCAGCTAAAGTATTTGTCATTGAAGCACTTGCAGCAGAAGATCCATAAGCAACTTTTAATTTTTCAGGATACTGGGTGGTTCCTGTTGCATTGGCATACTTATATTTGATTCTGTAGCTAACGCCTGCAGTAAGATTTAAACCTTGGGTAAAGAACCATGTATTGGCAGCATTAGAACTATTATAGGAATAATTAAGCACTTTCCCTGTAAATCCAGCCGGAGCAGTTGCTGTTTTCCATGAATTTCCGGAACCACTGTTTACCACTGTTGTACAAATTGGCAATGCAGGTGTTGTAACGTTTTCAAAATCTAAAGTATAAGGTAAATTAGATGAATTACATACCGTCTGGAATGATCTTACCGTACATGCGGTAGCAGGCCCTGCAATATTGGCTGTATAAGCAGTTACAGAATAATAATACGCAGTACCAAAATTTAAAGGAGCTGCGAAAGTATAAGAATTATTAGTTCCGCCTGCAATATCCATATCTGCAATATCATTTCCTCCTGAGGTAGTTCCAACTTTCAGTTTGTACCCGGCAGCGCCATTTATTGCATTCCATGTAATCGTAGGGGTTACACTTACTCCTGTAGCATTGGATGCAGGAGCGGTAACGGTAGGACAAAGACCTGGTGTTGTAAAGTTTGCAGAGCTTGACCAATTTCCTTTATCTGTTCCATTACAGTTTCCTCTTACCCAATAATAATATTGAGTTGAAGGAGTCAGACCGGATAAATCAGCTGTTATTACCCCGGCACCTACAGATCCTGAAGGCGTAGCCGTTGCAAGCGGAGTTGTTGAAGATGTAGAATAATAATACTCATATCCATTACCCGGAGGTATTGTAGAAGCTGTCCAGCTTATTGTTGCGGATTCAGGAGTCAGAGCAGAAGAAGAAAGACCGGTTACCGTACTTGCACAGTTAGGTGTAGTGGTAAAAGACCCTGATGAGGCATATCCATTCCCCGTTCCGGCTGCGTTTGGAATATGAGAATAGATAGATTTTACTGATCCGTTTAATGCCTGAACCTGAACCTGGTAGCTTGTATTTTGAGTTAACCCTGTAATTGTAGCAGTTGCAGCAGAAACCGGATTACCAACAAGGTCTGTCCAATCACAGTTTCCGACTTCTCTATACTGAACATTGTAAGCTGTTGCACCTGTCGGAGCCGTCCAGTTTACAGTAGCAGCATTATTGGTAATTGCAGTGGCAGCTGCAAAAGTCCTTACCGGAGCCTGTGTGCCTGGTGTCCATTTATATTGCAGCCCGGCAGGGATTTTAACACTTGCATTGGTTGTGCTGGAAAAAAGCATTGTACTGCTACCAGCATTACCGGTAACAGCTTTAGACCAATCGCAGGTAGTTCCGGACGGCACGTTTCCGATCATCAGGGAATTTACATTGGACGCATAAGTAGTACTGTTTCCTCTTATCCCTACCTGTGGAGTACTGCCAGAAGTGCTGGTACCCGGATCTGTACAGCTTCCATAAATGATCTTTATTTCACCGGTAGCATAAACCAATCTGATCTGAAAATTTAACTTTTCAGTAGATCTGTTAAAGTAATTGGCATGATCCTGCCACTGTACAACAAATTCAGTTCCCAGGTCCTCATACCTCACTTCATGATTTCCCGCTGGTTGTGTTGCATCTGATGATGAAAAGCCTCCATCCTGCCCAAAAGCGGAAATTGCCCCTGTAGTTGATCCCAGACTTGACATTGGAGTGTAGTTTGTCCCGGAAGGAGCTGCTCCAAACGTTATAAATCCATTGGCACTCACATAACATGTGGTCATGGCAACACCACCGAAATTAAAAGGAGAAGACAATGGAATTGCTGCGGATACATCATTGTCATAAGTAGTATTAGTCCCAGAAGGGAACAATTTTGTACCTCCGGTAATGGAAGTATAAGCTACCCCGGTACTTTTTGAAAAAGTATAGTTGGCGACGTCGGTTTGCGCATAGACTCCCATACTCAGGGAAGCCAGACACGAAAGTAGTAATTTCTTCATAAAATAGTAAATAATAACAGTTAGGGCGGTAAATGTATAAATATTAATTTAAATTTTAAATGAAATATTAGAAAATATCATAAATTTTTATACAAAAACAATAAAAAACACTATTAAAACATTATATAATTAAAAATTTATTTAAATTATATAATTATTTCGCAATATGATGAAAAATAACAACTAATTAAATAACAGAGACTTAACTACTATATAACCAAAATAGACTTCAGTAAATTTTTCTATTTTAACCGAAAAACTATTTAAAATTTTTCATCAATACTGATAATATATAAACAAAAAAAAGAGTGGCAAAAGCCACTCCTTTCTTTATCATGTATTTTTCTAGTTTAAATAAAATTCATATTTATTAAGAAGTTGAATTTCTTTTATCAGATCACCATTCAGATCCACCGAATGTTTCATAGACTGAACTTCAATATGGGAGTCATCTTCCAGGTTTTTGATAAAGAATTTCAATTTTTGGTTTCCTTTGTTTCTGTCGAGAACCGTTCTGAAAAAGTCGAGATCTTCAGGTCTTACATCCATCACATCCATTACCAATGATATACTTTTTGCAAATCTTTCAAATGCTTCCTGAAGTTCAATGACATCATTTACATTAACGAAGACCCTGCCATCTTTTACCTGAGCAAATTTTATCTTAAAAATAACAAATCTCTGAACTTCCAGCTTTTCTTTCAATCTCATATAATCCCTGTCTCCCAGCCTGAATGAATAGGATCCGGAATAATCTTCCAGTGTAACAAAAGCTACTTTCTCACCGCTTCTGAAACCGTCCTGAACCCTGTATTCGGTAATAAGACCGGCTACAGTATATTCTTTACCACCACCGCCATTTTCTCTTTCTTTCTGAAGGGTTTTCCAGTCTTTCTTTTTCTCTTCAAACAACTCTTCCTGTTTATTAGAGAAAGCCTGTTCTTTGTAAGCATCCACCTCATCCAGATTCAGGAATAAGAAATTCCCTTTTGGCTCTGCCTTCTTAGTAACTTCTTCTACCACTTCCTCTTCTCCTGCTACTACATCATCTGAAACAATTTCCGTAAGATCCACAGCATCTTCCAGGGCATCCTGCTCCAAAACAGGCGCTTCATCGGTAACTGCCTTGTCTTCTTCATTTTTCTCAAGAACCGCTTTTTTAGAAAGCTGCCCCTGCATAAACTGGAACTGATATTTAAATTCGTCCAGCGGGTGAGCAGAAAGATAGAAGCCAATGATCTCTTTTTCTTTATTAAGCTTATGCATATTAGGCCATTCCGGACATGGAGCCAGTTTCGGCTGTTCAATCTGAACTTCTTCTGCAAAATCCGCAAATAAAGAGTGCTCCATCTCGTTTTTGCTTTCCTGGAAACTCTGCCCGTATCTGATCAGTCTTTCAAGATTGGTCTTTCCTGCCATGTCAATATCAAAATACTGCCCTCTATGGAAAGTATCCAATTCATCAAAAGCACCTGCAAGCACCAAACTCTCCGCTACCCTTTTGTTCATCTGTGAAGGCAGTATTCTTTCGAAGAAATCATAAATATTTTTGAACCTTCCGTTTTCTCTCTCTCTTGTAATTGCTTCACTCGGTCCTTCCCCAATTCCTTTTATTGCCCCCAACCCAAAGCGGATCTGTCCTTTTTCGTTTACGGAGAATTTGTATTGAGATTCATTCACGTCCGGTCCCAGAACATCCACGCCCATACTTTTACAGTCTTCCATGAACATAGTGATTGAATCCGTATTGTTAATGTTATTACTCATTACACTCGCCATGTATTCTGCCGGATAATTAGCTTTTAAATAGGCGGTCTGATAAGCGATGAATGCATAACACGTTGAGTGGGACTTATTGAAGGCATATTCTGCAAAGGCTTTCCAGTCGTTCCAGATCTTCTCCAGCCTTTCTTCATTAAGGTTGTTTTTTCTACCTCCTTCAATAAATTTCGGGTACATTTTATTAAGAACATCAATCTGCTTTTTACCCATTGCTTTTCTTAACGTATCGGCTTCACCTTTGGTAAAGTTGGCCAGTTTCTGGGACAAAAGCATTACCTGCTCCTGATAAACGGTAATTCCGTATGTTTCTTTTAAATATTCTTCTGTTTCCGGTAAGTCGTAGACGATCTCTTCAATTCCGTGCTTTCTGTTGATGAAGTTCGGGATATATTTAATCGGACCAGGACGGTACAAGGCATTCATGGCGATAAGATCGGCAAAAACCGTCGGTTTAAGCTCTCTCATGTATTTTTGCATCCCCGGACTTTCATACTGGAAAATCCCGACTGTCCTTCCTTCTTTAAACAGCTGATAGGTTTTGGCATCATCCAGCGGAATAAGATCCGGATCAATATCCACTCCATATCTTGCTTTAACAAGCTTCAATGCATCTTTAATGATAGTCAGCGTTCTCAGCCCCAGAAAGTCCATCTTCAGAAGACCGGCACTTTCCGCAACAGAGTTATCAAACTGCGACACCAAGATATCAGCATCTTTCGCTGCAATGGTAACCGGAACAAGATTACTCACATCTTCCGGCGTAATAATCACCCCGCAGGCATGAATTCCGGTGTTTCTGATACAGCCTTCCATTTTTTTAGCACTTGCTAAAACTCCGTGTCGTGCATCATCAGGACTTTCAAGAACATATCTCATCTCATCAACGAGCATCTGTTCTTCCGGTTTTAATTTATCATACTTCGCTAAAGCTTTTGCAATATTCATCCCGGGACTTGGAGGAATCAGCTTGGCAATATTATTGGTATCAGGAATAGGCACATCCAAAACCCTTCCGGCATCTTTAATGGCAGATTTTCCTCCCAACACCGAATAGGTAATAATTTGTGCTACCTGAGTTTTTCCATATTTTTCAACCACCCATTTGATAATTTTATCCCGCCCTTCATCATCAAAGTCAATATCAATATCGGGCATGGAAACCCTTTCCGGGTTCAGGAATCTCTCAAAAAGGAGATCATATTTAATGGGGTCCACATTGGTAATTCCGATACAGTACGCCACAGCAGATCCTGCAGCAGAACCCCTTCCCGGGCCTACCCAAACGCCCATATTACGGGCTTCATTACAGAAGTCCTGAACGATAAGGAAGTACCCCGGATAACCGGTATTGGCAATTACCTCAAGCTCAAAGTCAAGACGTTCTTTGATATCGTCGGTAATACCGTCCTCTCCATATCTTTTCTTAGCACCTTCATAGGTAAGATAGGTAAGGTAAGCCATCTCCCCTCTTTTCCCGCCATCTACCTCATCTTCTGCATGGATAAATTCCGCAGGGATATCAAATTTAGGAAGAAGTACGTCTCTTTTTAAGGTATAAGGTTTAAATTTTGCTGTAAATTCTTCATATGCATCAAAAGCATCCGGATAGGCTAAAAAGGCTTCTTTTATTTCATCAGAATTTTTGATGTAATATTCGCCTGTCGTCAGCCCTCTTCTTTTACCGAATCCTTTTCCAATAGGCGTAGTAAGCTTTTCACCATCTTTGATACAGCTTACAATGTCCTGAATATTAGAATCATCTTTATTGGTGTAAAAGGTTTCGTTCTGAGCTAAAATTTTCACATTATATTTATCTGCCAGATACAAAAGAACTTCATTTAAATGTTCTTCTTCAGGCAGTTTGTGATTCTGAATCTGCACATAAAAATCATCTTCAAAGGTGTCTTTCCACCATTTGAAAAGCTCCTCTCCTTTCTGCTCACCCGTATTTAAGATCGCATCGGGAATATCTCCCATAATTCCGGATGTTAAAGCTATGACTCCTTCTTTATATTGAGCAATCAACTCCCTGCTCACCCTGGGAACTCCAAAATAGAACCCTTTCAGGAATCCTATACTGGAGAGTTTTGCCAGGTTTTTATATCCATTAAAATCTTTCGCCAAAAGCACAACCTGTGTTCTTCTGTCCGGATCATCTTTGGTAAACTGCTTTTGTTCGTACCGGTCTGAAATATAAAACTCACAACCCACTACAGGAATAAGCGGTTCTGAAACAGGCTCTTCTTCAGTAAATTCTGTTCCGTTTTCTTCTGCTTCCTGCTTTTTTGCCAGATATTCTTTATGCTTTTTCGCTCTGTCTGCATTAGCTCCTTCTACTGCCGAGACGAATTTGAAAGCTCCCATCATATTTCCAAGATCCACCATTCCGACAGCTGGGAAATTTTCTTCAGAGGCTTTTTTAATGAGGTCATTAATGCTTGAGGTAGCCGTAAGTGTAGAGAAAACACTATGGTTATCAAAATTGAAATATTTACCTAAATCAATTTCATCAATGCTTCCGAAATCCTGCTGCTTTTTCTTATTATGAAAATCAGCAACCTGTCTTCTGATGACAATATTGAAAGGCTTGATCGGGTCCGGATAAAGACTTCTGAAATATGCGAGCTGATCTTCTGAAATCTTTAACGTTTCAGCAGGAACTACGCCAATTCTTACCATTTCAAAGAAAGCTCTGGCCGTCGCATTAACGTCGGCTGCAGCATTATGGGCTTCATCAAATTTGTTCCCATAAAGCTTTTCATATAATTCTTCAAGTTTCGGAGGTTTAAAACGGCCTCCCCGGCCCCCGCCCAGCTGGCAGAAGTCGGTTCCCAAAATCATGGTATCCGCTTTAGGCTTTTCCTGAAGGTTATCTTTCAGGTTTTTTCTGTAAAATTCTGCTCCTACGATATTGTAATCGAATTCCACATTATGTCCGGAAACCACCCTGATTTTTTCAAGAACGGTAGAGAATTCCTCAAGAACCTCCTGAAGATCACGGCCTTCTTCATTGGCAATTTTGGTTGTAATTCCGTGAATACGTGCTGCGTTGAAGGGAATATCATACCCTTCAGGTTTTATTATATAATCCTGGTTTTCAATCAAGTTTCCATCATCATCGTGCACCTGCCATGCAATCTGGACCATTCTGGGCCAGTTATCCGAGTCTGAAAGCGGAGCGTTGAAATTTTTTGGTAAACCGGTTGTTTCTGTGTCAAAAATTAAATACATATAATGTTCTAACTTTTTTATAAAAAGAGAATGTAAAGTTACTTCATTTTTTTCTAATCAGCACTCTTGTTTTACTATATAAATGTCCGGCTTTTTTTAATTATAGGGTCTTCATTTCATTTACTGCACCAGGATTTTACTTTTCTAATCAAACACTCTTCCAAGAAAAAATTAAAACTTTGATGAGACAGGTGGCTGGTTCGAGATTTTTTTCGGCTATTTTCTCACAAAATAGTGACATTATACCTGTAAATGACATAAAATAAAAACTACAACTATAAACAGGAGTATCAAATTATTCATGAAGTAAGACAGAAAAAATTAAAAACATTAATAAAAAAGCACTTTCAATGACTATAATTAAAAATAAAAGCGTTTTGTTTATATATTTATCAACACAAAACCTAAAAAAACATCACAATGAAAAAAATCTTTATTTCGATCAGTATGCTGACAACTATTGTCATAAATGCTCAAAACAGTAATGAAATTTTAAAAAGAGATTTAGAACGTCAAAGAATAGAAAACAACAAAAAATTTGATCTTTATCTCTCAAAATACCTGGCAGCTGGTAAAAACCCCGAGTCTCTTAACGAACTTGAGGAACAGCGAAAAAACCTGGCGGGATTTGATCCGGATGGAAAACCGTATTTCTATCAATCTCATGATTTGGATCAGATAAAAAACTCCAATGCAGACTTTTTACAGGATGGCAACATTACAGGGCTGACAGGTTCATTCAACGGCGAAAATATTAAATATACCATCTTCGACGGTGGAAGAGCATTTGAAGGGCATGAACTGTTTAACAACGCAGCAGGCAGGGTTAATAATAAAGAAGCCAGCACCATGAACTACAGTTCGCACTCCACCGGTGTTACCGGATTTATCGGCGCCAAAGACTATTCTTATACATTTACATTTACCAATGGAACAACACGGGATGTTAATTTCAGAGGAATAGCACAAAATTCAACTTTTGACAATTATGCATTTGCCACTACAACATTAGCCGGAGCTTCTGCTCCCAGTACAGTATTTGAAAAAATAGTCCTCGCACAGCCCAAAATATCCAATCATTCATACGGCACAAACCCTGGTTGGAGTAGCCTTTATGGAGTTGCCTGGGTATGGGGAGGGCAGTTCACAAGCCCTGGAACCACTGCTGATCTACAGGGAACCTATCTTGATAGCGACCAGACTTATGACAATATCGTGTATAATAATCCCACCTATGTTATCGTGAAATCAGCAGGAAATTCATATGGAATGGGGCCAACAGGAAACACCTTAGCTAAATATTATAAAAACAGCGCGGGAAGTTATGTACAATTTGCAGCTACAGACACACTACCACAAAACAACTGCGCTTTAGGATATGACTGTATTGGTGTTGGTTCTTTGGCAAAAAATATTATCGTAGTAGGAGCTTCTGATATTCTGACTACTAGTGACAAAAGATACTCCTCTGCTACTGATGTGATAAAATCAAGCTACAGCAGCGCAGGTCCAAGAGATGATGGTGCCATAAAACCGGATATCATTACTACAGGAACGAATGTAGCCTATGCATCCACAGCCGAAAATACAACGGGCAGCAGTTCAGCTAGCATAGGCAGTGGAACTTCTTTTTCTGGGCCTATTGTTACCGGAATCATAGGAGTATGGATGCAGATTTATAAGCAGCTATATCCTGCTCTTGAACTTAATGCAGCCTCTGCAAAAACCTTAATGATCCACTCCGCATCTGAAGCAGGAACTGTCGGCCCGGATCCATGGAATGGCTGGGGATACATCAATGCAAAAAAAGGAGCTGAACTTCTTGTAGGAAAATCCAATAATACCGTACTATTTAATGATGAAACCTTAAATAACGGGTCAGTTAATACCCAAACAGTAAAAGCATCCGGATCTGAGCCCTTAAAAGTAACCTTATCCTGGGTTGACCCGGAATATGTGGTCCCTGCCAGCATAACATGGACAGAAGCCTATAATAACAGAACTTCCAGATTGATAAACGATTTGGATGTACGAATTATAGATACCGGAACAGGCATCATTTATCAGCCTTGGAAATTAAATGCACTAGATCCAATGACCCCTGCTACAAAAGGAGACAACACCGTAGACAATGTAGAACAGGTAGTTATTGATAACCCGACACCAGGAGCTGTTTACAGAATTGAGATTTCTCATAAAGGAACATTAAAAAATAACGCTTCTCCGAGTGTTACTTCTCCTCAAAACTACTCCGTGCTCGTAACAGGATTTACCGAAGTACTGGGAACTAAAGGAACAGCATCTGCAACGGATGCTTTAACCGTAGCTCCAACTGTTGTAAAAGACTTTACCAATATATTAAGAGCGCCTAGAAAGTCTACTTTTACGATCTATGATCTTTCAGGTAAAAAATTACAGACCGGAATCATTAACAATGACAAAGAACCAATAGATTTATCCACTTACACCAAGGGAATTTACATCATTGAAATAAAAACAGACAAAGATGTTATTTCTAAAAAAGTGATCAAGGAATAACTTATATAAACAAAGATTTTTCACAAAATACTAACAGTTGTTAGTATTTTGTTTTTTTATGTATATTTGCTTCCTATGGAAAATGCACTTCACGAAAAAGTTTCTCAGGATATATTACTCAAAGCGTATAATCATATGATGCTGGCCAAGGCAATGGCTGACATTTACGAAGAAAACAGAAATGTATGCAAATACGTTCACAGTACTTCCAGAGGTCACGAAGCCATCCAGCTTGCGACAGCCTATCAGCTTAAAAAAGAAGACTGGGTTTCTCCCTATTACAGAGACGAAAGCATTCTTTTAGGAATCGGTTTTGAACCTTATCAACTAATGCTTCAACTACTGGCAAAAGCTGATGATCCTTTTTCGGGAGGAAGATCTTATTACTCCCATCCTTCAAGCAGGGATGAAAACAAACCAAAAATCGTTCACCAGAGTTCCGCTACAGGAATGCAGACTATCCCAACGACAGGAGTTGCACAGGGAATCAAGTACATTCAGGATTTCAATCTTCAGCAATTTGAAAACAATCCTGTTGTGGTTTGCAGTCTTGGAGACAATTCCGTTACAGAAGGTGAAGTGAGTGAAGCTTTACAGTTTGCTGCTCTGCATCAGCTTCCGATCATCTTCCTTGTTCAGGATAACGAATGGGGAATTTCCGTAACGAAAGACGAAGCAAGAACCTGTGATGCATACGATTTTGTAGCAGGATTCACTGGGCTAAGCAGAATGAGAGTAGACGGAACTGATTTTGTGGAAAGTTTTGAAGCCATGAAAAAAGCCGTAGATTTTGTAAGAACAGAAAGAAAGCCTCTTGTTGTCTGTGCAAAAACGGTATTGATTGGTCATCACACTTCAGGAGTAAGAAGAGAATTCTATAGGGACGAAGAAGATTTAACAAAACATAGAGCCAAAGATCCGGGAGAGATCCTCAGAAAACATTTACTGGAAACAGGTGTTGATGAAGATCTTTTAAAGCAAATCACTAAAAAGGCGCGTCTTGAAGCAGAAGAAGCTTTTGAAAAAGCTAAAAATGCAGAGGATCCAAAGCCTGAAACCGTAATGCAGCACGTTTTTGCTCCAACTCCTATTACTGAGGAGACAGGAACACGTGAACCTGCGAACGGAGAAAAAATTGTAATGGTGGATGCTGCTATCCATGCCATCCAGGAACTGATGTGGAAACACCCTGAAGCACTTCTTTACGGGCAGGATGTAGGGGAAAGAATTGGTGGAGTTTTCCGTGAAACGGTTACTTTAGGAAAAAAATTCGGAAGCAAAAGAGTATTTAACACAGCCATTCAGGAAGCTTATATCATTGGATCTACAGCGGGAATGAGTGCAGTTGGACTGAAGCCAATTGTTGAGGTTCAGTTTGCTGATTATATTTATCCGGGAATCAACCAGTTGATTACGGAAATTTCAAAATCAAGTTATTTAAGCGGCGGAAAATTCCCGGTAAGCAATATCATCCGTGTTCCTATCGGAGCCTATGGCGGCGGCGGTCCTTACCATAGTGGAAGTGTGGAAAGTATCTTAGCCAATATCAAAGGAATCAAAATAGCATACCCAAGTAATGCTGCAGATTTTAAAGGTTTGCTAAAAGCAGCTTATTATGATCCGAACCCGGTAGTGATGCTGGAGCATAAAGGATTGTACTGGAGTAAAGTTCCGGGAACTGAAGATGCCAAAACGATAGAGCCTGCTGAAGATTATGTTCTTCCATTTGGAAAAGGTAAAGTAATTATTGAAGCAGATAAGGATGAAACCGAAAAAGGCAGAACTTTATTGATAGTTACTTATGGAATGGGAGTTTACTGGGCCAAAGAAGCAGCTAAGAGTTTCAACGGAAGAGTTGAAGTGATCGATTTAAGAACATTGATTCCTCTTGATGAAGAACTTGTTTTCGAAAGAGTGAAAGCGCATGGAAAATGCATCGTTCTGACAGAAGAACAGCTAAACAACTCTTTTGCAGAAGCTTTTGCACACCGTATTTCCAAAAATTGCTTCAGGTATCTTGACGCACCGGTAGAAACAATGGGATCACTGGATGTGCCTGCTGTTCCTATCAACCTTGTTCTGGAAAAAGAAATGCTTCCAAATGCTGAAAAGCTCAGCAGTAAGATCGAAGAAATGCTGAAATATTAAATAATTGAAACCTCTGAAAAATCAGAGGTTTTTTTTTATTAATTTTAATCAACAGAACAGATGCCTCATTTTGGTATCTATTTTGTTGATATGCACCAAAAATTCCATACTTCTTTATGATCACTACTAAATATGTCAATTATAAGCAGGTTCTCAATTTATCAGGTTTTCATCTTATACTGATTTCAATCTGGTGTACGCTGATCGCTGTCCTATTCTATTTTTTCAATTGGCAGTGGATGACGATTCCATGGGTTCCTGTAGCTTTGATTGGTACGGCAGAAGCATTCCTTGTAGGTTTTAAAAACAATCAGGCTTATGACAGACTTTGGGAAGCCAGAAAAATCTGGGGTGGAATTGTGAATTCCAGCCGTTCATTTGCCTCTATGGTGTATGCCTTCGATACTAAAAACGAAGAAATTGGTGTTTTTGATCTTGAAGACCGTAAAAAAAGAATCGTCTACCGTCACATAGCATGGTTATATACTTTCCGGGAACAGCTTTTGATTCCTACAGAATGGGAGCATATCAGTACAGAAAATAATAAATTCGGGAATATTAACCTGAGAAGAAACAGATTAATAAAAGCCGGTTTTCCTGACTACGGAAGAGCGCCTATTTTCCTGCACAAATATCTGTCAGAAGAAGAATATGATCTTAAAAATGATTATAAAAATTTTGCTACCTATCTGATAGCCCAGCAGGCAAAAGACATCAACGAGCTGAAAAATATGAATGCCATTACAGATTTCAATCAGACTCAGCTTCAAAACAGCCTGAATGAATTCTACAATTTCCAGGGACAGGCAGAGAGAATCAAAAAGTTTCCTTCTCCAAGACAGTTTGCGAGTACAGCTTTTGTTTTTAATATTCTGTTCATCATGCTTCTTCCACTGGGATTAGTGAACGAGTTTGCCAAATTGGGAGATTGGGGAATATGGACTTCTATTCCTTTCTGTATCATCATTGGATGGATTTATATCATCATGGAACTGGTAGGAGATTATTCTGAAAATCCTTTTGCTGGATTAATGTTTGACGTCCCTATGCTGTCTATCTGCAGAACGATTGAAATAGACCTTCTTCAGATGAGCGGAGAAACAGATCTTCCGGATCCTATAGCTTCCAAAAACGGAGTATTAGTATAATTCCTGAGGATCATTTATTAAAACAAAACTGCAATAAAAGGCAAAATATATTTTAAAAGTTCATTGTTTTTCATAATTTAGGGCTTTGAAAGCATCAGCTATGTTAATTCATCCGGATCAGTATTGTTGTTACTTTTTCGATCAGCTAATAATTTATCCCTTCTTTGTAAACAATGAGATCCAGGCAACTTCTGCAGGCTATCACAATGCTGTGCCTTACCCTATTCTGCCCTAATGTGAAGTCGCAGGCGGCTTTCAATAAAGAGTTACCAAAAGAATTTACAGATCACTTCACCCAGGAGATCAACGACAGTATCCCTTCTCTCGGATCGTTCATTGTTTCCCAAAATGACAAACTGATTTATGAGTATTATTCCCACGGAGCCAACAAAGAAACCATCTTCAGCATAAAGTCCGTTACCAAGAGTATCGTCTCTGTTCTGGCAGGTATTGCTCAAGATAAAAACATACTTCCCAATCTCAATACACCGGTTTTAAAAATTCTTCCGGAATACAATGTCTCAAGAAGCAGTTTCAAAAATATCTCCAATATCGAAGGAAAGGTAGCTCATGATTCGATCAGAAATACGTTAACGTTAAGAAATCTGCTGACCATGCAAGGTGGTTTCGATTGGATTGAAAATTCAAAAATATCAACAGCCATGTCATTTTCCGGTGATCCTGTAAAATTTGTACTGGATCTTCCTTTTGAAGAGTATCCGGGAACCGTATTTAATTATAACAGCGGTGAAACCCACCTTTTCGGGGCAGCACTGGCAAAAATTGTGAAAACCAATCTGAAACAATTTGCAGCAGAAAACCTTTTTAAACCACTAAAGATCAATGTTCCCCGATGGGATACAGATTCCATGAACAGGAATATTGCAGGTTCGGAAATGTTTATGAAACCTGAAGATATGCTGAAATTTGGTTTGATGATTCTGAATAACGGAAAACTGGGAGGCAGACAGATTGTTTCCTCAAAATGGATTCAGGAATCGACAGCTGAGCATGTCAAACTGGATTCCTGGGATGTGATGCCGGGTGCCAATGGATACGGCTATTACTGGTGGCGGAGAAAAACCAACGGACATCAGGCTTTTGTGGCTACCGGATATGGCGGACAGCTTATCTGCATCATTCCTGATTTAAAAATGGTTATCGTGACGACCTGCTTTCTGAATGACAAAAACAGAGGCAGAAGCGAGATTAAAAGACTTCACTATTTTATCGACAAAATGACCAAAGAAGATATTTATAAACATTGATCTTCCACACAGTTTAAATCAAAAAACCTGTGATAAGCTTACAATACAATCGCCGTCGTATTTTTAACTTCGGAAATCATAAATGAGCTGTGCGTACTTGCAATGTGTTGAAGCGTTGTAAGTTTCGTCAGCATAAAACTGCGGTAATCTTCAATGTCTTTCACTCCTATTTTAAGGATATAATCATAATCTCCGCTTACATGGAAACATTCCGTAACTTCCTGAAGGTCCATTACCTCTTTTTCAAACTGAAGGACAAATTCTTTTTTATGCTGGCTTAGTTTCACATGACACAAAACGATAAAATTTTTCTTAACTTTACTCTTGTCCAGCAAGGCTACATATTTTGAAATAACCCCAGCATTTTCAAGCTTTTTTACACGCTCATAAATTGCT
This sequence comes from Chryseobacterium sp. CP-77, assembly GCF_036362765.1. Lineage (NCBI taxonomy): Bacteria > Pseudomonadati > Bacteroidota > Flavobacteriia > Flavobacteriales > Weeksellaceae > Chryseobacterium > Chryseobacterium sp. CP-77. The sequence continues at coordinate 4,928,773 of NZ_CP143637.1, read as the reverse complement.
GTAACGGACAATCCAAGCTTGGCGGACAGTTCTTTGGTGGTTTGTTTACAGTCTTCCTGTAAAAAAGACAAAAGTTTCTTATCAGTTTCGTCAAGTTCCATAGATAATTTTTTGGTAAAAATTTAATACTATCGAAGATACTAAATATTTTTTCTAAATAAACAATATTTTACAGTTTTATATTCTATAAATTCAAATTTATGTTGTAATAATTAACAATTTAATGCAAATTAGAACCATAAAATAAAAACAATATTTATGGAAAACTTTAACGCAGCCAATGAGATCCAGGATCTCCAGTATTTTGGTGAATTCGGGGGAGTGAATCCTTCTATCTCTGACAGCTCTACCTATACATTCCTTTCTGCAAAGACAATGTTTGATACTTTCGAAGGCAATGCGGAAGGATGCTATCTGTACTCCAGACATTCATCACCGATGAATCTTTATCTGGCCCAGGCTCTTGCCAAGATGGAGAACACAGAATCTGCCAACGTTACAGCATCCGGAATGGGAGCAATAACTTCTGTTTTGATGCAGGTGTGCAAAAGTGGAGACCATATTATTTCAAGCCGGACTATCTACGGGGGAACCTATGCTTTTCTAAAAAATTTCTTCCCTCAGTTCAATGTAGCGACCACTTTTGTAGATATCAATAATTTTGAATCTATAGAAAAAGCAATTACTGCCGATACTAAAGTCATTTATTGTGAAAGTGTGAGCAATCCGCTGCTTGAAGTAGCAGACCTTAGAAAGCTTTCCGAAATCTGTAAGAAACACAACCTGAAACTGATTGTAGATAATACCTTCTCCCCTCTTTCAATTTCTCCGACATTATTTGGGGCAGACGTCGTGATTCACAGCCTCACAAAGTTCATCAACGGAAGCAGTGATACGGTAGGAGGAGTATATTGCGCCACTCAGGCATTTATTGATGATACCAAAAATGTAAATTCCGGAGCTTGTATGCTTCTTGGCCCAACCATGGACAGCTTACGATCTTCAAGTATCTTAAAAAACCTGAGAACATTACACATCAGAATCAAACAGCACAGCCACAATGCCATGTATCTGGCTGAAAGATTTGAAAAAGATGGCTTAAAAGTATCTTATCCGGGTTTACCATCCCACAAAAACCATGAATTAATGAAAAGTATGATTCATGAAGAATACGGATACGGAGGATTACTGACCCTGGATGCCGGAACAACAGAAAAAGCAAACGAACTGATGGAACTGATGCAGACAGAAAACCTGGGGTATCTTGCTGTGAGCTTAGGGTTCTATAAGACCTTATTCTCATGCTCAGGAAAATCTACCTCATCTGAAATCCCTGAAGAAGAAAGAGCATCTATAGGAATTTCAGACGGACTGATCAGGTTCTCCATCGGTCTTGACCACGATATCAAAAGAACTTACCAAAAAATGAAGGAATGCATGCTGAAAGTTGGAGTTCTTAACCACCATGAAAACATTTCCATTTCCTAAATTTATTGTAAAAAGGCTGTTTCATTTGTGAGAAACAGCCTTTTTTATTTATCAATCTAAGATGTATTTATTTGATGAATGCGCTAAAGCCCATTCCTATTGAATTTTCTTTACAGGTAATGATCCCTGCTATTTCTTATAATAATGATGCGGAAAAGCATCCTCGGGCTTCATTCTGAAAACATTCAGCAAAACCCAGGACTTTAAGAATCCGTATCCGTAAGAAAACATCTGAATATAAGTGGAAATAACTGCCATTCCGGCAATACTAATATTTTTTGTCAGCAATAAAGCGTGAAACAACACCAGAAAGGTATACAATCCATAAAAGGCAAGGATGATTCCTCTTCCCATAATAAAATACTCCAGAAAGCCCATCACATATCCCAGCATAAATAAAGTAGGAAAAGCAAAGGAAATCTTTACATAATTCGGGTGTCTCTGGTTAAGAATCGGTCTTGCACAGCCAAACTGATAGACCTGTTTGGAGAATTTTCCAAAATCAACCCTACGTTTGTGATATACAGCGATATCATCAAAAAAAGCAGTAGTAAAACCGTTTTCCCATAGGGTCATGGAAAGATCCGGATCTTCACCAATTCTCATTTCGGAAAATCCGCCTACTTTTTTAAAGACTTCTTTTTTCACCCCCATATTAAAACTTCTGGGCTGAAATTTCGAAACCGCTTTCTTACTTCCCCTTATTCCTCCGGTAGTAAATACAGACGTCATGGAATACGAAATAGCTTTCTGCATCAGATTAAATCCTTTATGCGCTTTATCAGCCCCGCCAAACGCATCACAGGGAATGGTCAGAATATCATTTTTAATATGCTCAATATAATCTTTTTCAACAATCACATCACTGTCTACAAATACCAGCCATTCGTTAGCGGCTCTTGCTGCTCCGTAATTTCTTGTCAGTCCCGGCCCTGAATTATCTTTTCTGAAATATTTAATATCCAATCCCTGTTCAAAGTTTTTGATAGTAGGTTTCAGATCGATCAGAGAACCGTCATCCACGATGATGATCTCAAACTCCTTATCTGTCTGTTGAGTAAGAGAAGTCAGCAACTCAAAAAGTTCATCTTTTCGGTTGTAAATGGCAACGACAATAGAAATAGTAGGCTTCAAATTGAAAATTTTTCAAAATTACTTATTCGCAGAACAACCTACAAACAGTTTAACAGCTTATTCAGAGAAATTAACGAAGTTACCTTGTATTCTTCTCACTGTATGCATTTTACCAATGAAATTCTGAACCAAGTAATTTGGCATTTTAAACAAAATAAACGTCCGGAATCCCTCCTAATTTTGCTATAGAAATTTAAACCAACAAAAAATGGAACCCATTATCAGCACATTACAGCAACCCGTTCAGTCAGGCTTTAATGCTTATTCAACAGCAAAGGAAGTTATTCAGGGAATTGATCTTACCGGAAAAACAGTGATCATTACCGGTGGCTATGCAGGAATCGGTCTTGAAACTACAAAAGTACTTACTTCAGCCGGAGCCCATGTCATTATTCCTGCAAGAGATATTGAAAAGGCAGGAAAAAATCTTACAGGAATTGAAAATATCAAACTTGAAAAAATGGATCTGATGGATCCGGCATCCATTGATGCCTTTGCAGAAAGATTTGTCTCATCAGGCAGAAAACTGGATCTTCTTATTAATAATGCCGGGATTATGTGGGTACCGCTCCGCAGGGACAGCAGAGGTTTTGAATCTCAACTGGCAACGAACTACCTTGGACAGTTTCATCTTACCTCAAAATTATGGCCGGCTCTGAAGAAAGCAAATGGAGCAAGAGTTATCAGTGTTTCTTCGTATGGACATCAGATGGCTCCTTTTAACTTTGAAGACCCCAACTTTGAGGAAAGAGATTACGATACCCTTTCCGGATACGGACAATCCAAAACAGCTTGTAATCTGTTTGCCGTAGAACTCGATGAAAAAGGAAAAGAATTCAATATCAGAGCTTATTCTCTCCATCCCGGTTCTGTATATGGTACTGATCTGGGCAGAGAAGAACCTGTTGAGCTTTTTAAACAGCTTGGAACGCATGACGAAAACGGAAATATAAAACCTGAAGTTGAAGCCCGATTAAAAACCATTCCACAAGGGGCTGCTACTACAGTCTGGTGTGCTGTGACGCCTCAACTTAACGGAATTGGCGGAGTGTATTGTGAAAACTGTGATATTGCAGAGGTAGACAGAGGGCAAATTGAGCACAGATTTGATGAACCGGCTACAATTCGCGGGGTACAACCTTATTCCATCGACAAAAACAATGCTGCCCGTTTATGGAAATTAAGTGAAGAAATGCTGGGATTCAGCTTTGATACCCAATAACTGTTTTTAGGCAATTATATACAATTTTACAAATCCTGCTATCTTATTATTATAACGCTCATTCTGTATGTAACGTAATGAAATGAAGAATCTAAGCTATACATGAGATTCTTCCTTCATCAGAAATCAAAGATTCGACTTCATCAATGGCAAAGCGTAAAATTATATTAAATACATTTGTAATGAAAAACTTTTGACAATGGATTTCCAGATACAATACCTTACGCCGGATATCAAGCTTTCCAGTTATGATGACAAGCTCTTCAAAACGGAAACAGTTTTTGAATACCATATGCTGGTTTGGTTCATATCAGGAGAAACGAAAATTATTCAGGCAGATAAAACCTATGTTTTCAAAGCTGGAGATATTTTCCTTATTCCAAGAAACCATCTTGCAACGATTATCAATTATCCTAAAGACGGGCTTCCGCATAAAGCAGTAGTTATGCATCTTACCACAGAACGTCTGAAGAATTTTTACAGTTCTGTTGATGAGCAGAGGAAAACAGGAAATCACAAAGCCAGCATTCATAGTTTCAGCAGTCATCCGCTTCTGAACAGCTGTCTTGCGTCGCTCATACCTTATTTTGAAATGGAAGGTCCGCTTCCTGAGAATATTGCCCATTTAAAAATCACTGAAGCGATCAGTATTGTAAGGGAAATTGATCCGGATATAGATTACATACTCGCCGATTTTGATGAGCCGGGAAAAGTAGATCTGATCAATTTTATGGAAAAAAATTATATGTTCAATATGCCTTTGGAACGGTTCGGATATCTGACAGGAAGAAGTTTATCTACTTTCAACAGAGATTTCAGAAAGATTTTTCAAATGACACCACAGCGGTGGCTTACTCAAAAACGTCTTGAACTGGCCTATTATCATTTATCCGAAAAAAATAAAAAGCCTTCCGATGTTTTTCTGGAAGTAGGTTTTGAAGACCTCTCCCATTTTTCGCATGCTTTTAAAAAACAGTATGGGTTTGCGCCATCACTGGCACGATAAAAACAAAAAGGTTGTACTCATGTGGTACAACCTTTTTTTATTACTACTGGAATTATTTTTTCTGCGAACTACCTGGATCTTTTGATTCCTTCTTTTGAGATATTATATTATGATTTAGGGCTTTTCTTTCAGGTTTTGAAGGTGATTTTGAACGTGACGATTTTGATCCAGAACCCAACAGATCTAGTAAATCAAAAATTACATCAAATATGTCAAAAAAATTCCAGGACATTTCTAATCTCAGAGGTTATTATTTATTATCTCCCAATTTATAAACTTTCTTCGTTCCTTCATACTATTTTGTCCTATTATATAAAAAATCCCGATCTAAAGTAGATATATAATACTGCCGAAACAAAAAAAGTGATTACTGAGCAACTGAAAAGAAGTAATTTGAACAGGGTTTTAAAGTAATAAAGTTCCAAAACATAGAGAATAAAAAACACTAACAGCGAAATACCAATTCCTATTAAAGAAGCTACTATTAAGGTTTGTGTATAGTTTTGTACCGGTAAAGGATCTTTAAAAACAATAAAAAGCCCAAATGCCGCTAACGCCAAAGCTACAGCACTTACTTTCTCAGTAAAATATTTAGATCTTTTTGATTCCTTTTTTAGAGGTTTTTCATTATAATTAAGACTCTTTCTGTCAGAGGTTGAACTTGACAAGCCTGAGCCCGAGCTAAGCAACCCCAATGCGTCCAAAATTATGCTTAATAGATCTAAAAACATCAGTTTATTATTTTAAATCCTACTTATTCTCTTCCAGTTTATGTACTTTTTTCGTTCCTTCATACATTTCATACTGCAAAAATCTTGTTTCCAGTTTTCCGTTGAAAAGTTTGATCTTTCTTGAAGGACGTAAACCGATTTTCTTCACCGCTTCCAGATCGGAAGAGATCAGCCAGGCTAATGTATTGGGGTAATGGGTTTTAAAGGTATCTCCTATTTTCTTGTAGAAATCATCATCATTGATGGAAATTCTCTCATCGTATGGCGGATTGAATACCATTAATAAAGGGAACAGCTCTTTTTTAGAATCAAAGAAGTTTTGTTTTTTAATCTCAATCACATCTTCCATTTCCGCTGCTTCCACGTTCATTCTTGCCGCATTCAGCATTCTTGCATCGATGTCATATCCAACAATTTTTCCATCAAATTGTCTGATTCTATTGATTCTGAATTCTTTAATTTTTGCAAACAGGTCTGCATCATAGTTATTCCAGTTCTGGAATCCGAACCTTTTTCTGAAAATCTGAGCCGGAAGATCCATTGCAATCATTGCTGCTTCAATCAATAATGTTCCTGAACCGCACATCGGATCAAGGAAATTACCTTTTCCGTCCCAGCCTGCCAGCTGAAGCATTCCGCTTGCCAATACTTCGTTGATAGGCGCTTCTCCCTGTTCTCTCCTGTACCCTCTTTTAAACAAAGGATCTCCTGAAGAATCCATTGAAATCATCACCAGTTCCCTGTCAATATGAAGATGGAATTTGATATCCGGATTTCTCGTTTCTACATTAGGACGTCTTTTGAATTTTTCCTGGAAATAATCCACGATCGCATCCTTCATTTTTAAAGTCACAAACTGAGAATGCTTGAACGTTTCAGAATTGACCGTAGCATCAATAGAGAAAGACTGATCAACATCCATAAAGTTCTCCCATTCAAATTTGAACAACCTGTCATAGAATTGATGCTGATTGAAAGCCTTGAACTCATGAATCGGTACCAGGATTTTCAATGCTGTTCTTGCAGAATAATTGATCTTGTAAAGAAAACCCAGATCTCCTTCACAATTTACCGCTCTGTTTTTAATTTCAACATTTCTTCCGCCCAATTTTTTGATTTCTTCCGCCAGAATCTGCTCCAATCCGAAGAATGTCTTTATCTGTATTTTAATATTTTCTGTATCCATAAGTATGTATTAAAAGATTTAAAGCTTTAAAAATTAAAAGATTAACCACTCAATTTCTTATCCAATTGAATTTTTCAATCTCTTAATGTTGTAAAATACTTTGCTTTTAACCGCACAAATTTAGTTATTTTTGCATTATGGAATGGTTTGAATCTTGGTTTGATACCCCTTATTATCATTTGCTTTATAGCAACAGAGACTATACTGAAGCTGAAAACTTCATTACAAAGCTCACAGCGGATCTTCAGCTTCCGCCTCAGTCGAAAATCATAGATCTTGCCTGCGGAAAGGGAAGACACTCTGTTTTCCTTAATAAATTAGGGTATGATGTTTTGGGGCTGGACCTTTCAAGACAAAGTATTGAATCCGACAAACAATATGAAAATCAAACGCTGCTTTTTGAAGTTCATGATATGAGAAACCCTATTGATGCAGATCCTATGGATGCTGTATTCAACCTGTTTACCAGTTTTGGGTATTTTGACAATGAAAATGATGATAAGAAAGTATTTCAATCCGTTTACAATGCTTTAAAACCAGGAGGATATTTTGTACTGGACTACCTGAATGAGGAATTTGTAAGAAGCACTTTAGTTCCTGAAACAACGATCACGAGAGGGAATATTGAGTTCAGAATCCTAAAGAAAATCGAAGGCAGACACGTCATCAAAGACATCCGTTTTGAGGCTGACGGTAAGCCGTTTCATTTCTTTGAAAAAGTAAAACTCCATACTTTGGAAGCCATTCATGCCTATGCTTCGGAATGTGGGTTTGAAAGAATAAAAATCTGGGGAGATTATCAGCTGAATGAATTTAAAAAAGAAAATTCCCCGCGTTGCATCAATTTATTTAAGAAAAAATAATGACAACAGTACTTTTACTGATTTTAAGTGTCGTAACAGGCGTATTTCTTGGAAAACACTTTGGTAAAAAAGAGAAGCTGGCCAAAAATCTATTGATACTGAGTGCCGGTTTTTTGATTACAATCTGTCTCAACGAAGTCTTCCCTCAGGTGTATACCTCTTCAGGAAGCAACAGCCTTGGGATATTCGTAATCGCGGGAGTTCTGCTGCAGATGATCCTGGAAGCTCTTACCAAAGGTTTTGAACACGGGCACTTTCATCATCATAGCGAACACAATATTCTTCCTGTTGCTTTAATGGTAGGATTATTCATTCATGCTTTTATTGAAGGAATTCCTTTAGCTAACGAGCAACACGAAATGTCGCCTTACCTTTGGGGAATTGTGTTTCACAATCTTCCGATCTCATTTATTCTGGGAGCATTTTTATTTAACAGAAAGGGGGAATCAAAAAGTTCTTCATCTTATCCTTCTATTCTCATTGTAGCCTTATTCGCACTGGCTTCTCCAATGGGAATGTTATTAGGAAATTATTTCAATCCTAACCTTCAGCCTTATTTCCTGGCTATTGTAGGCGGGATTTTTCTTCATATCTCATCCGTGATCATTTTTGAAAGCAATAAAAATCACAATATTGATTGGGTAAAAATCGGACTGGTTGTTTTAGGAGTTTCACTCGCGTTGATGATGCATGTTTTCCATCAACATCCCACTGCTCATTCTCATTAAATATAAAAAAGCTTCGGATTTCGAAGCTTTTTCATTTTAGCCGGTATTAATAATTCATTTTTCCCCATCATACCGTCGATCTTTACTCAATAGCATTTTAGACAAATAAATTAAAAATTGTTTTTTAAAAAATTTTTTACATTAAAAAATAAACAAAAATTAAATATTTACATTTAAAAACACAATAAAATATATTGTTTAACATTTTTTAACAAACTATTAACAACAATACATTGTTTTTCGTACATTAGCCATATTACCATCATCTAAAAATTGTATGAAAAAACAAAAAAACTTAACGACATCAGTCTGTTTTTTTTTAATGACGGGTTTTATGGCAGCCCAGGTCACAAAGAAAACAGATTCTTTAGAAGAAAAAAAAATTGATGACATTGTAATTATCGGCTACAAAGCACAGAAGAAATCCAGTCTTACCGCCGCTATCTCTGTTATTTCCGACAAAAAACTTCAGGATTCCAATACTCCAAGCGTTTCCGGTCTTCTGCAGGGAAAAGCTGCCGGTGTCCAGATTTTGCCCAATGGCGGGGCTGCAGGTTCATCAGCCACTGTAAAAATCAGGGGTACTTCCACCATTAATGGTCCCAGTTCTGCCCTTTGGGTAGTGGATGGCGTAGTAATGCCCTATACTCCCAATCTGGATCCCAATCAGATTGAAAGCATCAACATCCTGAAAGATGCTGCTTCTACAGCCCTGTATGGTTCCAGAGCTGCCAATGGTATTGTACAGGTGTTTACCAAATCAGGAAATTCAGGAAAAGGCACATTAAGTGCATCTCTTAATAATTCTTTTAATGTGTTTAACAACGGGCGCTTCAAGCTTATGAACGGAACGCAGCTGTATGATTATTTTACTTCATTAAAAGGAGCACCTGAAATCCCAAAAACTCTTAGAAACGATGGCTACAACTGGCTGAAAGACGGTACACAGACAGGAGTTGTACAAAATTACACTATTGATTTCAAAGGTGGATCAGACCATTCCAAAACCTATATTTCAGGAAATTATTATAATGAAACCGGAACAATAAAAGGAGATGAATACAACAGGCTTTCATTCAGAATTAATCATGAACAAACTATAAAGCCCTGGTTGATACTGAAACCCAAAGTCAGCTTATCATATACCACGGGAAAAGATACTCAGGCTTCCCTTTATCAGATGTACCTTAATATGCCATGGGACAATCCCAGAGATGCTAATGGAAATCTGATCCGGGTGGATGAGGATTATACAGATTGGTATGGAAGAGATAAAAGCAGCTATCTGTATGACCTTCAATGGAACTATGGCAAAAGTAATCAGCTTGATCTCATAGGAAATATAGATGCTGAAATCCTGTTTACCGATTATCTCAAATTCATTAGTACAAACAATGTCACCTACAAAAACTATGATGATATGTACTATACCGACCCAAGATCAATCAGTGGAACAAGTAATAAGGGGGAACTAACAGAAAACTATCAAAAAGATATCAGCAAATTTTTCAACCAGATGCTGAGGTTTGATAAAGATTTTGGAAATCATAATATCAATGCATTAGCCGCGTATGAATATACCGACAGATTCTACAAAGCCTCAAAAGCAGGTGTTTATGGGGTAGTACCGGGTACAGATATTTTCAACACAGGTGCCACAACAGGTGAAAAACCATCGGGAACTAAATCAGATAGAGCTTATAATGCTTTTCTGTTTAACGTTGAATATGTGTTTAATAAAAAATATTTCGTTCAAGGGTCTTTAAGGAACGAATCATCTTCTGCATTCGGTGCCAATAAAAGAAACGGCTTATTCTATGCCTACAGTGTAGGATGGAATATTCATAAAGAAAACTTTTTCAAGATAGAACCTATTAATGAATGGAAATTACGAGCGAGCAGGGGTCTTGTGGGAAATACTCCAAGCCCCAATTATGGATGGCAGGATCTCTACAGTCTTACACAGAAATATAACGGACAGATAGGAGCAACATGGTATCAACTCGGAAACCCTGGACTCACCTGGGAATCTATCTATCAGAATAATATCGGTACAGATATCAGAGCATTTAACAACAGACTGACTTTAAACATTGATTATTTTAACAATAAAACAAAAAACTTACTGATGCTTGTTACCCTTCCATCACTGACAGGGGTTGACAGACAGTATCTGAACATTGGTGATGTCAAAAACAAAGGTTGGGAATTCAATGTAAATTACTCCATTATTCGCTCAAAAGATATCAGCTGGGATCTTGGATTCAATATCAGTACTTATAAAAACAATGTACTGTCGACCCGAAATAATGGCACACAAGTATTAAGTAATTACCATGTAGCCATACCGGGGTATGACGTTAACTCTTTCTATATGAGAAAGTGGCTGGGGGTAAATCCGGACAATGGTGAAGCACAATGGGAAGTAATCAACCCGGACGGAAGCAGAAGTGCAACCTCAAAATATAACCTGGCTACCGTACAGGTAGTAGGAGCAGCCACACCAGATTATTACGGCTCTGTAAGTACTAATCTTACTATCAGAAATTTTTACCTTGCCACAAATCTTTATTTCTCACAGGGTGGGCAAGTATATAACTCGTACAGGGAATTATTTGATTCAGACGGTGCCTATCCATATTACAACCAGATGGTTTTGGAAAACGGATGGACAAGATGGGAAAAGCCTGGAGATATCGCAACCCATCCGGCTGCTGTATACAACAATAATTCATTAACAAATAAGCCTTCTTCACGTTATCTTGAAGATGCCAGCTTTGTCAAATTAAGATCACTGAGAATAGGATATAATTTTCCGGCATCTCTAACAGAAAAGATGAAAATAAAATCAGCTAATATTTATATTATGGGTGAAAATTTATTCACCATCACCAAATTCTCCGGAGTAGATCCGGAAGTTGGTAATGCAGATAGCCAAAGTGTCTATTCCGGCAATGCAGGAGCTATCTACCCTATTCCAAGAAGATTTTCATTAGGCTTAAACTTTACTTTCTAAAAAAATAATTATGAAAAAAATACTTATTCCCATTCTTATAATATCGTTAACGGCATGCAACATAGACCGTTCGCCATATGATTCAAAAGAGTCTGATGTGGTTCTGGCAGACGCAACGGGACTGCAGACTATCACCTTAGGAAATTATGCATTGCTTAAAGGTGATGCTGACGGTGGCGGCTTTTATAACAATCTGTACAGGATCAGTGAATATGGTGGTGATAATGTCGATATAAGCGGAACGACCAGCGATTCATTCTTTTATTATTATAATTATAAAAGCATTAAAAATAATTACCGCACCAATATCATCTGGAACTCCGGATATAAAGCTATCATCGGTTGCAACAGATTGATCTCAAAGGTTGCTGAAGGAAAAGACACAGAAACAGATCAGCTGATAGGCGAAAATTATTTCCTGAGAGCTTATGTATACTTTTCTATGGTCAACGTCTTTGGAAGACCGTATAATCAGGGAACAGGTAATCCCGGAGTACCCTTAAAACTATCTGACGATGTCAACGATTTGCCTGCAAGAGCCACGGTAGGAGAAATATATAATCAGGTGGTAAGTGATCTTTTAAAGGCTGAAAAACTGATGACCCTAGATAAAGATAACATATACGCGTCCAAAGAAGCAGCACAGGCTTTACTTTCCAGAGTCTACTTGTACATGGAAAATAATGATAAAGCGATAGAATATGCAGATAAAGTCATCAATTCCGGAAAATATACGCTTCTGTCCAAAGCAGAACTACCTGCTTATGCCACCAAAACTCCGGAAACCAATACAGAGACCATTTTTGCATTTAAATATAATAAAGATGGAGACTATAGCGATGGCTGGTATACAATAGGTTCTATGTATGCCACCATACAGAATGTAGGTTGGGGTGAAATGTATGCTTCTTCCTCTTATCTGGATCTTATCAATCAGAACCCTCAGGACGCAAGGCTGAAGTTTATTTCCCCAAAATACAGCAGTCCGGCAGTTCCTGTAGCCTATTGGGTGCAAAAAGGAACCAGCTCATCCGGCGCCGCAACCTACAGCTATCAGTTCCAAAAAACCTTCCAGCAGAATGGAAATACTTATTTTACCATGAATAATATCAATTATCAGGTACTATCTGAAGCAGCACCTAATAAAACAAACTATTATTTTGTTAACGCAAACGGTGGGAAAACTTATGTCTACCTTGATAATGATATGGATAAAAGAAACGGATATCCTAAATTTTATGTTTTAAAATGTTCATTACAGGAAGGGGTTCCTCAGTTATGGTCGCCGGTTATTGTACGACTGGCAGAACTATACCTGAACAGAGCTGAAGCCTATGCGAAAAAAGGAAATACTGCCTCAGCACTCGCAGACATAAACACTATCAGAACAAGAGCAGGAATACCTGTATATAATTCAGTCCCTGCAGGGCAGACTATTCTGGACATTGTTCTACAGGAGAGAAGGTTGGAAATGGCTTTTGAAGGGCATAGAAGATACGATGTCTTCAGAAACAAACTGGATCTCGACAGACAATATCCCGGAACTCATTTAAGCGGAAGCAATGCTTTTTATACAGTACCTTATACCCATAACAGAGTGGTAGAATATATTCCGGAACAGCAGATCCAGATCCAGCCGAACCTGGTGCAGAATCCGGATTAAGAATAATACGGAAATCAACAGCATTCAAAAATTTCAAACCAACAAAAAAGAGGCTGTCCTGAATATGGGCAGCCTCTCTTTATATATTTTGATATCTTAACTTAGAATTTCCATCCTACTGTAAGGAAGAAATTATTTCTGTTGTTTTTCACCTCACTTGCCGCATACGCATCACTTTCAAAGATGTTATTAGCAGAATAATAAGATGAATCAGAATTTCCATCCATATATCCTCTCATGAAAGGATTAGTATACTTAGATGAGATGTTCTGATAAGATGCATCTACATAGAATGATTTGAAGTCATACCCGATACCAAAAGAAAGGGTATTTCTGTCACTTAGCATCATATTGCTGTATGATTGATCTCCTACAGTACCTGCATCATTAAATCTGCTGATCGTAAGGGCATCAAAAGGAGTTGACTGGTAGGCGTAACCACCTCTCAATCTGAACTGCTGTACTCTGTACTCCGCTCCTACTCTTACTTCAGATAGATTTTTGTAGTTTTCTTTAAAGAAATCATTCAAAGCTCTTTCCGCACCTCCATATACCTTGTAATCAGGCTTTGTAAGTCCAAGGGTATAATCTACGTTCAATGAGAAATTTTTACTCGCTACAAAAGCAGCACTCACTGTTGCTTTAAGCGGTGAAGTGAACTTTCTGTTTTCAGCTCCCATATCATCTCCATACACAGGATCGTTATAGAAATAATAATTTCTGTCTATTGTCCAGAATGTAGGCGTTTCAAGAGATGCTCCCAATCTGAAATTAGGACTTAGCTTACCGATTACCCCTAATGAAGCAGAAAAACCTGATGATCTTTCCGAATAAGGAGTATCCTGCTTACTGAATCCTTCTGTGGAATTATTGGTCAGATTTCGGTAAAACAAACTATCATACTGATCCAATGAAGCATTGAAAAAATTGAAACCTGCTCCTAAATATAAATTATGATTATAGTTGGCACCTACCCCGAAACTCATCTTTGACAGGTTACCGTATCTTTCATACATATGCCCTGCCAATGCCGCGTCTTTGGTAATATCATCCTTATCAAAAGCATAAACGATATTATTATTACCCGGCGTCTGGATTACATTATCCAGCGTCTGGTTAGAAAAATTAATACCAATATTGATGAATTTCCAGCCGGTTTCTGTCATCAAAGGAAAAGCAATGATCCCTCCGGCATTCCCTAAATCTCCTTTGGTTTTGCTATAGTCAATCGAAGATCCCGCCAGAGAACTGGTGTTTTTATTTCCTAAAATAGATAAAGTTCCTGAAACCTCTCCTGAAATAGCGACTCCTAAACCTGCAGGGTTGGTAAGCAAAGAATTCGCATCACCTCCCAGCGCACCATTAGCACCAGCCATCGCATTAAACTTAGCTGATCCCACCATAGGAGTACTTGAATAAACCTCTACTGTATTTCTTATGACAGAAACATCCTGAGCCTGTGCATAAAATGCAGCAGAAATACTCATTAATACTAAAGATTTTTTTAACATTATTTTTAAATAGTTTATTAATTTGAAAATTATCTGAAGCCTCCTCTGCCTCCGCCGCCGGATCTCATTCCGCCGCCTCCTGAAGAACCGCCTCTGAAGCCTCCACCTCCGGAGTTGAAGCCACCACTGGATCTGAAACCTCCTGAGTCGTTAGATCTGAAACCTCCGTTATTGTTGTTGTATCTTGGCTGTGGCTGCTGATAATTGTAATTGGGTCTTGTTTGTGGTGCCGAATTACGGAATCCACCGTTAGACTGTGTATTTCTGAAACCTCCGGAGTTACCGTTTCTGAATCCGCCATTACTGTTACTGTTTCTGAAACCTCCGTTGGAATTAGTGTCTCTGAAACCACCATTGTTATTGGTATTTCTGAAACCACCATTCGTATTTCTGAAACCTGAATTGTTGGTATTCGTTCTGTAAACTGCGTTGGCTACCCCTGTATTCTGGAATCCGCCTCCGCTGACACCACTTCTTCTGTAAACAGGTCTGTTGTAGTAGCCACCACCCCAGTAACCTCCACCGTATCCCCAATATGGGTTACCGTAGTATCCGCCCCAGAATGGATCATAGTATCCGCCATAGCCGTATCCCCAGTATGGACTTCCCCATCCGAAAGAGCCTCCCCAGCCCCATCCGAATGATCCGCCCCAACCCCAGGACATACTTGCACCCCAGCCCCAGCCGCGGTTCCAGCCCCAGCCCCAATATGGGCTGTAACCACCATACCATCCCCACGGAGATCCCCATCCCCATGAGTTGTCATAGTAGTTCGTTTGTGAACCTGCATAAAGTCCCCAATCTGAGTCTGTAGCATTGGAATTCCAGTCTGGATTGGTATTGCTCCAGTCATTATATCTGTTTTGCTGCTCTCTGGAATTCGTCTGTGCATTCTGAATGACATTGGAATCCTGATAGTAGTCATAATATTCTCCTACTCTGTTTCCGCTATCATTGATGATAACTCCTTCAGGTAGCGTATCCTTATTGGGGTCGTAATACACCCCATCTGTCTCGCTATACCCTCCCATCTGAGCACCACAAGACACAAGTAATAATCCGCCCGATACAGCCAATATCCCTTTGGATCTTAGCAGACCAAGCAAATTTTTATGTATATTTCTTTTCATGATAACGTAAAAATTTTTAATTTAAATTATATTTGCAATCTGTACCAAAAATGTACCAAAATACTGGTAAAAAAATCTATCAAAAATAGATTTTTATTTTTAGATAACAATAATGTACAAAAGTTAAAAAAATTAAAAAAAATAATGGCAAAATTAACCTCAAGAAGCGAAGATTACAGCAAATGGTATAATGAGCTGGTTGTAAAAGCTGATTTAGCTGAAAACTCAGGCGTGCGTGGATGTATGGTGATCAAACCGTATGGCTATGCGATCTGGGAAAAAATGCGTGATGAAATGGATAAAAAGTTCAAAGAAACAGGTCACGTTAACGCATACTTCCCGCTTTTTGTGCCCAAGAGCTTGTTTGAGGCTGAGGAAAAAAATGCAGAAGGTTTTGCAAAAGAATGTGCTGTTGTTACCCACTACAGGTTAAAAACCGATCCGGACAATCCATCCAAACTGATTGTAGATCCGGATGCAAAACTGGAAGAAGAACTTATTGTTCGTCCTACTTCAGAAGCAATTATCTGGAATACCTATAAAAACTGGATTCAGTCTTACAGAGACTTGCCGATATTAATCAACCAATGGGCGAATGTTGTTCGTTGGGAAATGAGAACCCGTCTTTTCTTAAGAACCGCAGAGTTCTTATGGCAGGAAGGGCACACCGCGCACGCTACAAAAGATGAAGCTGTGGAAGAAGCAGAGAAAATGAATAAAGTATATGC
Source organism: Chryseobacterium sp. CP-77 (assembly GCF_036362765.1). Classification (NCBI taxonomy): domain Bacteria; kingdom Pseudomonadati; phylum Bacteroidota; class Flavobacteriia; order Flavobacteriales; family Weeksellaceae; genus Chryseobacterium; species Chryseobacterium sp. CP-77. The sequence goes on along the minus strand of NZ_CP143637.1, from coordinate 4,912,367 downwards.
TGATTTTGCAGAAAACTTTATGGCTATTCCAGTTATTCAGGGGTTGAAAACACCTTCTGAAAGATTTGCAGGAGCCGATGAGACTTATTGTATTGAAGCATTGATGCAGGACGGAAAAGCTTTACAGGCTGGAACCTCTCACTTCTTAGGACAGAATTTCGCAAAAGCATTTGATGTAAAATTCACCAACAAAGAAGGAAAAATTGAACATGCATGGGCTACCTCATGGGGAACTTCTACCCGTCTGATGGGAGCATTAATCATGACCCACTCTGATGATTTCGGATTGGTACTGCCTCCTACCCTTGCTCCAATCCAGGTCGTGATTGTTCCTATCTTTAAAGGAGAAGAGCAGCTGGAGCAGATCAGTGAAGTGGCTTTGGATATTCAGGCTAAACTGAGAGCAAAAGGAATTTCTGTGAAGTTTGATAATGACACCCAGAACAAACCAGGATGGAAATTTGCAGAATATGAATTGAAAGGAGTTCCTGTAAGAATTGCTATGGGACCTAGAGACCTTGAAAATAAATCTGTGGAAATTGCAAGAAGAGATAACCTGACTAAAGAAGTTCGTTCTATTGAAGGACTTGATTCTTATATCGAAGATCTGTTGAAAACGATTCAGCAGGACATTTATAACAAAGCATTTGAATTCAGAAAAAATAATATCACGAAAGTGGATACTTATGAAGAATTCAAAAAAGTTCTGGAAGAAAAAGGTGGATTCATCTATGCACACTGGGATGGGACAGCTGAAGAAGAGGAACAGATCAAAGATGAAACGAAGGCAACCATCAGATGTATTCCTTTGGATGATGATGTAGAAGAAGGAATTTCATTGATCTCAGGAAAACCATCTAAGAGACGCGTATTATTTGCAAAAGCCTATTAAAAATATTAATGATTTGGAAAAAAATCGTTAATATTTAAAGAAATATTCAAAAAAAAGTGACATTTGGACGGATTTTTGTTTAAATTTATCTCAACATTAATCAAAAAAATTTATTATTATGTCTTTAAATGTCATTGATTTAATTAAAGGACAATTAGGTCCCGCATTGGTTTCACAGGCTGCATCACAGTTTGGAGAAAGTGAATCCGGTATTTCTAAAGCAATTGGCGGATTATTACCTGCTGTAGTAGGTGGATTAGCCAATAATGCAGATAAGCCTGGCGTTGTGGATGCAATTACACAAGCCTCTTCAAGTGGAATTTTAGGAAATTTATTAGGAGGTTCGTCCAGCAGTCCTGTTATTTCAAACTTGTTGTCTTCCATTTTTGGAGATAAAGTAGGTGCGTTAGTGAATTCCATTGCCAGTTTTTCAGGTGTCAGCAATACCTCTGCAGGTTCTTTGTTAAACCTGGTGACTGGAGCTACAGTAGGCACTATTGGAAAATATGCAGCAGACAATAATCTGGGTGCTTCAGGTATTTCCAGCTTACTGCATGATCAGAAAGGCATTGTTTCTTCTTTACTGCCGGCAGGTCTTTCTTTGGCATCCTTTGGATTAGGAGCTGAGAATTGGTTTGGACAGGCTAAAGAAACGGTTTCTTCAGTAACGTCTACTGCTAAAGATAACATCGCTGAAGGTGTTGCTACAGCAAGAGAAAATGTTTCAGAAGGAGCAAGAGAAGTAAGAGAACGATTTGAAAATAATAACAACAATAATCAAGGCGGAGGTTCAATCTGGAAATGGTTGCTTCCGCTTTTATTATTGATAGCTGCTGCTTATTTCTTATGGAAACAGTGTGAGAAAAAGCAGACGACTACCACTACTACCACAACATCTGACTCAGCAGCAACCAGTACAGCAACAGATACTGCTGCTACAACGGGAACAGCAACACCTGCTCCGGCAACAGCTAAAACAGATGAAGACATTGATCTTAACGGAGTGATGTTAAAAGGTTATAAAGGAGGAATGGAAGATCAGATGATTACATTCCTGAAATCCGGAAACTATAAAAATGCAGCTGATGATGCAGCATTGAAAGATAAGTGGTACGACTTCGATCACGTAAATTTCAAAATGGGAAGTGCTACTGAACTTGAGGCAGGTTCACAAGGGCAATTGGATAACCTAGTGGCGATCCTTAAGGCTTTCCCAGATGCAAAAATCAAAATCGGGGGTTATACGGATAAAACCGGAAACGAAGCCAACAATGTAAAACTATCAAAAGCCAGAGCTGAATATATCAAGGCTGCTTTAGTAAAAGCAGGAGTTGGTGCTCAGGTTTTAGAAGCTGAGGGCTATGGAAGTAAATTTGCTAAAGTTGATGCTACAGCTTCTGATGCTGAAAGAGCTGCAGACAGAAAAATGGCTGTAAGATTTGCTAAATAATCTTTAGATTGAATAAAAATTATATCCCGGAAAGCAAATTTCCGGGATTTTTTTATGCGATGATTTTTCTGTTTACATTTATTTAATTAAATTTGTTAGTCATTTCTAACATTTATGAACTTCAATATAAAAAGCGCCTGGCGAAAAGATAAAACAAACCATTCCCTGTCAGAGGTTTATTCATCAATCAAAGTCCCTAAAAATGCAACTTTCTGGAGAAAGTATCTTGCATTTGCAGGACCAGGACTGATGATTGCTGTAGGTTATATGGACCCGGGAAACTGGGCAACAGATATTGCTGGGGGAGCTCAGTTTGGATATACCCTCCTTTCAGTAATTCTTATTTCAAATATCTTTGCCATGGTTTTGCAGCACTTATCTGTTAAACTGGGGGTAGTTGCAGAAAGAGATCTTGCCCAGGCCTGCAGAGACCACTTCAGTCCTACCACGAATTTTATTCTATGGGTATTCTGCGAAATCGCCATTGCCGCCTGTGATCTTGCCGAGGTTATTGGTTCTGCTATTGCGTTAAATTTGCTATTTCATATCCCGCTGACCTGGGGAATTGTTATTACAACAGTAGATGTATTAATCATCCTTTTACTTCAGGCAAAAGGATTCCGATGGATCGAAAGTATTGTAGGAGGACTTATCTTCATTATTCTGGCGTGTTTCGTATATGAAATCGTTATCTCAAAGCCTGCTTTCAATGAGATTCTGGGAGGTTTGGTTCCACAAAAGGAAATCATTCAGAATCCTGCCATGCTTTATATTGCGATCGGGATCTTAGGAGCTACCGTCATGCCGCATAACCTGTATCTGCACAGCAGTATTGTGCAGACCAGGGATTATCCCCGTAATACTGAAGGAAAAAAAGAGGCCATAAAGTTTGCCACTATAGACAGTACAGTTTCATTAATGCTGGCTTTCTTCATCAATGCTGCAATCCTTATTCTGGCTGCTGCTACATTCCATACTACAGGAAACGAACATGTGGCGGATATTCATGATGCCTATAAAATGTTAACCCCAATTTTAGGAGCTTCTATGGCTAGTATTGCATTTGCGATTGCATTATTGGCGTCCGGGCAAAACTCCACATTAACAGGAACTCTTGCCGGGCAGATCGTCATGGAAGGTTTCCTGAATATCAGATTAAAACCATGGCTGAGAAGACTGATCACCAGACTTATCGCTGTAATCCCAGCACTTATTGTTGCCATTCTTTACGGTGAACAGGGAACAACTGAATTATTGGTTTTAAGCCAGGTAATTCTTTCCATGCAGCTGAGCTTTGCCGTTGTTCCACTGGTAATGTTTACCAATGATAAAGCCAAAATGGGTGAATTTGTCAATAAACCATTCCTGAAAATCTGTGTATGGATTATTTCCATTATTATTATTGTTTTAAACCTTTATCTGTTATATCAGACATTTACAGGAGAATAAAGGTACAATGACAGTTTTTAAATTGACTGTTGGACATTATTAAGTGAATGGTTAATGGTCAATTTTTGCTTTGCAAAGTCAATTTTTTACCCTACTCCACAATAAATTCACAAGCGAAGCGCATTGACGTATTCATTTACCATTACTTCTTTTTTCTGCCTTAATGTCCAGATTTTAGATTTGGCAGACTCTTTGTCAAACAATCAGTAAATAAATATTGAATTATGGAAAACCAGGATATTAACGAAGAAAGCATCAATAATCAGGAAGAAAACAATGTTCAGAATGACGCAACATCACAGGACAATGTGACAGCTGCACCTTCTCCGGAGGAACTTTTGGCAGAAGAGAAAGACCGTTACATCAGACTGTATGCTGAATTCGAAAATTATAAAAAAAGAACAAGCAAGGAGAAGATGGAATTCTTCCAGTATGCCAACCAGGAGATGATGGTTTCAATGTTAGGAGTTTTGGATGATTTTGAAAGAGCTTTAAAAGAAATCGCTAAAAACGGAAATCCGGCTGATCTTCAGGGTGTAGAGCTTATCTATCAGAAATTCAAGAATAAACTTACCGAAAAAGGCTTACAAACAATGGAAGTAAAGGCTGGTGACAGCTTTAATGTTGATTTCCATGAAGCGATTACCCAGATCCCTGCTCCATCGGAAGATTTGAAAGGAAAAATCGTAGACGTTATTGAAACAGGGTACACTTTAAATGATAAAGTAATCCGTTTTGCAAAAGTAGTAACAGGAAATTAAAATTCATAAATGATAAATGATGAGTGATAATTGAATGTTTCACTTATTAGCTTTAGAATATCTTTTATCATTTATCAACAATCAATTATAAAATTGTCATGTCAAAAAGAGATTATTACGAGGTTCTTGAGATCAGCAAATCTGCATCAGCCGACGAAATAAAAAAAGCATACCGTAAAATGGCCATCAAATTCCACCCGGATAAAAATCCAGGGGATAAAGAGGCTGAGGAAAAATTTAAAGAAGCTGCTGAGGCTTATGAGGTTCTGAGCGATGATCAGAAACGTGCCAGATACGACCAGTTCGGACATGCCGGAATGGGTGGAAATGGCGGTTTCGGAGGCGGAGGCTTCGGAGGCGGAATGAATATGGAGGATATTTTCAGCCAGTTTGGAGATATTTTCGGTGGCGGTTTCGGAGGATTCGGCGGTGGCGGTGGAGGCCGTCAGCAGGTGAAAGGTTCTAATTTAAGAATCAGAATCAAGCTGAACCTTGAGGAAATGGTAAACGGTACTCAGAAAACCATCAAAGTAAAGAAAATGAAGATGGCGGAAGGTGCCACTTCAAAAACATGTCCTACCTGTAACGGTTCCGGTGTTCAGTTAAAAGTGATGAACACGATGTTCGGTCAGATGCAGACTCAAACTACCTGCGGTACATGTCAGGGAATTGGAAAAGTTGCTGACAAAATTCCTGCAGGGGCGAATGCACAGGGTCTTATTAAAGATGAAGAGGAAATTACCATCAACATTCCGGCAGGTGCAAGAGACGGTATCCAGCTTAATGTAAGAGGAAAAGGAAATGATGCCCCATTTGGAGGTGTTCCGGGAGACTTATTGGTGATTATTGAAGAGGAAGTAGATCAAACGATCAAAAGAGAAGGTGATAATCTTCACCAGGAATTATATGTTTCATTTGCTGAAGCTGCTTTAGGAACCAAGAAAGAAATTCCTACCGTTGGCGGAAAAGTGAAAATTACCGTTGATCCGGGAACTCAGTCCGGAAAAATCTTAAGATTGGCAGGAAAAGGACTTCCGAGCATCGACAGCTATGGTAAAGGAGATATGTTCATCCACATCAATGTATGGACACCGCAAAAGCTTACCAAAGAGCAGAAGGAATTCTTTGAAAAGCAGATGTCCAGCGGAGAAATGGTTGCAGAACCATCCGGAAAGGAAAAAACTTTTTTTGATAAAGTAAAAGATTTATTCAATTAATATAAAAAAGAGACTTGTAAAAAGTCTCTTTTTTGCTTTAAACAAACACCTAGTTTTAACGCAAAGAAAAACTAGTTCACATGTTTTATTAAAGAAGGCAAAGGATAGCGACTTTGTCGCTGAGAAAGCTTTGTGGATAAAACCGTCTGCTCATTAAAAATCAATTTATTGATTTCATCTTTGCTTCCTGTTAATAAAAAATAGTAAGATTAAGACTTTGCGTTAAAAACATAGATTTTAATATAGTAAATATCAAATTTCAGTAATATTAAACAGTTCTATAAATAAAAAATCCTGTACTCTCTCGAATACAGGACTTTTTGATTATTTAATTTTAATTCTGTTTTATTTTTTTGTTGTCAGGGAATAGATTCCTTTTCCTAAAGTGAAAACCAATACTGCAGCAATTCCCCCTACAAGACCGAAAGTAAACTCTTTCAGCATAGACGGCCACGTTGGAAGCAGCTCGTGTAAATAATGAATATTATGAGCAAAAATTCCTCCTGAAACCAGGATCAAAGCAATTGTTCCTACAACTCCTAAAAGTTTGATGATAACTGGCAATGCCTTTACCAATAAGTGACCAAGCTTGGAGAAGAATCCTTTGTCATGACTCTTTTTAATCAAACTGAAACCTGCATCATCCATTCTTACGATCAATGCAACAATTCCATACACTCCTACTGTTGCAATAAATGATACAAAAGTTACCGTTAAAATCTGTGTAAGAAGCGGATGTTCCTGCTGGATAACCGTTCCCAATGCAATAATTACAATTTCAATAGAAAGGATAAAATCTGTTCTGATCGCTGAGTTTATTTTTGCTTTTTCAGAAACTTCAGAATTTTCTTCTTCGTCACTTTCTTTGATGACTTCGTGCCCTTTTTTGGAACGGTGAAACAGGAATTCTATAATTTTCTCTACTCCTTCAAAGGCAAGATATATTCCCCCTAAAATAAGAATCATTTCAATAGCCGGTTTGTACAGCCAGTTGAGAAGAAAGGCAATAGGAAGAATGATCAGTTTATTGATAAATGATCCTTTGGTAATAGCCCACAGAACCGGAAGTTCTCTGGAGGAAAGAAAGCCGGTGGCTTTTTCTGCATTTACAGCCAGGTCGTCCCCTAAAATTCCTGCTGTCTTTTGTGTAGCAATCTTACTGGTAACTGCTACATCATCCATCAATGCTGCAATATCATCCAAAATAGCAAAAAAGCCTGATGCCATATTTTAATAATTTTTTAATCTTTGTTAAGTCCAGCAAAAATAATTATTTAATTCCGTTTTTGGATTCATAATATGACAATAATTTTCAAAATTATGAGAATCATTAAGCAATCCTTCACTTTCAATATTTTATATCTTTGTTTAAAACCTATTCAATGGATAAAAACTGGGAAGACCAATTACAAAGTTTATGGCTACAACTGGGAACGATAAGCAATGAAGCATTTATTCAGCACATTAAAAATCATGTAGAATTACTTACAGATAACAATTCCCAGGCTGTTGCCGATTTTGAAAGAGCCTGCGCTTTTGATTCCACCGGACATGAAAAGGAAGCAGAGCCTTTGTACAGATCGGCATTGGATCACGGATTAACCGGCTTACGAAGAAGAAGAGCAAGAATCCAACTGGCAAGTACCTTAAGAAATAATGGAAAAACAGAAGAAAGCATTCATATTTTAAGGGAAGAAAAAGCTCATTATTCTGATGAGCTAAATGATGCAGTAGATTCTTTTTTAGCGTTGTCCCTTTCTTCAGCCGGGAAATATGAGGAAGCATTATCATTAACTTTAAAGGCACTTTCCCACCATCTGCCAAGATACAACCGGTCTGTTTACAATTATGCCAAGGGTCTGCATAATGAATTGTAATAATATTTTTTTTATTTTTACTTTATGAAAAAGCTCATTCTCCGGTATCATTTTTTCGCTATGGGATGTGTTGGCTTCGTGCTGCAGTCCTGTAATACGAAATTCAGGGTTTGGGTAGGTCCCGGAGGCCAGCAGAAGATTTACAATCTGAAATATGGTGAGCATAAAAGACAGAAAATGGATATCTTTCTTCCCAAAGATTATGCTGAAAATTCCCCTGTAGTCCTTATCGTTCATGGCGGCGCCTGGACTTTGGGTAAAAAAGAACATATGATCCAGGTTCAGAAGATGCTTTTTGAAAATAGAATTCCAAGCATCAATATGAATTACAGGCTGGTTTCTCCAAAGGAAAAAATCACTTATAAACAACAGCTTGAAGATATTGCCCTTGCCATTGAAAAATTCAATTCTCTAGCGGAAAAAGCAGAGCTTCAGCCCAATAATTACATTCTTCTGGGAGAAAGTGCCGGCGGACATCTCGCCTTACTTTACGGTTATCAGCATCCCGAGCAGATCAAAAAAATCATCTCTTTAAGCGGGCCAACAGATTTTTACAGCTCAGAATATCTTAAATCATTTTATTCAAAATATACTTCTCCTACTTTTCAAAAAGTAGTAGGGACTAAGTTTGACCGGAAAAATATGTCTGAAGCCTTCAAAGAAGCCAGTCCTATTGCTAATATTACCAATGTTCCCACATTGTTGTTTCAGGGAAACAATGATGTACTGGTCAACCAGCATCAGGGAATCGCCATGGATTCAGCGCTTACCCAAATGAATATTCCGCATAAATTCATTTTCATGAAAGGAGCCGGGCATGCCCCCAGATTCTTCAGTAAAAGAAAAAGAGACAGCATTATCTATCCTAATATTCTGGAATGGATTAAAGAATAGTTACCTATTTAATTCACAGAACATATAATTAAACTCCTATTTTAAACAATCCGTTCATAGAATTTTTTTTAATATCCAGCATAAAAAATAATTTTTGTTTGGTGGATATATTTAAAACGCTATGTCCGCAAAGAAATTGTAAGGCTTATATTCTGTGGTCGCAAAGGCACTTCGTTCAGCGAGGTGAGTTACTTAGCTAAATGAAATGCCTCTGCGAACGAAAAGTAACAGATCATAATAATAAACCTTGCGAGCTTTGCGTGGTAAAAATACTTATATAAACAAAAAAGCCATCTCAACAATGAAACGGCTCTATATTTTTGATTGAATTTCTTATTTATTCAAAGTCCTGATCTTCATATTTGGAAAGATCTTCTTTTTTCCCGAAAACAAATTTAATGATTACCGGAAGTGTTGTTACCAATACGATTACAATAATGATGTATTCCAGTTTTTCTTTCAGGTTGATGCCAAACTGCTCCATAAAAAGCTTGTCAAGATAATGTCCTGCAAAGATCAGAATGAAAGACCATAATACAGCACCAATAATATTATCTCTTAAAAACTCTTTTTTATCCATCTTTACGATACCTGCTACAATAGGAGTAAAAGTTCTTACAACCGGTAAGAATCTTGCCATAATAACGGCTAAAGCTCCGTGTTTTTCAAAGAAATCGTGTGCCTGGTAAAGGTATTTTTTCTTAAATAGCATTGAATCCGGTCTCTTATACAAAGCTGGTCCTGCTTTTCTTCCGAAGTAATATCCTACTTCATTTCCAATAATAGCGGCAAGAGCTACTCCTGAAGCCAATAAGGTGGTATCTAAAAAATCGCTCCCTGTAGAGCCAAAAGTCTCTTTGATGATTTCAACGGCATAAATTCCTGAAACGAAAAGTAGAGAATCTCCAGGTAGAAAAAATCCTACAAAAAGACCCGTTTCAGCAAAAACAATAAATAAAATCAGCCAAAACCCTCCCATTTTTATATAAAACTCCGGGTTTAATAAATCCTTCCAGCTATTGAAATCTTCCATAAATATCGATGAACAACAAAAGTAAGTCTAAAATGTCTGAAACAAAAATTAATTATAAGATTTTAACTAAAATTCAAACATGATTTTTATAAGTCGAGATCATCATCGGAAACTGCGGTTCCATCGGCCATTAAGAATGCTTTCAGGAAAGGAGTGATATTACCATTCATTACGGCATCTACATCTGACGTTTCATGACCTGAACGTACATCTTTTACCAGCTTGTAAGGATGCATGACGTAGTTTCTGATCTGGCTTCCCCACTCGATCTTCATCTTGTTGGCTTCAATCTCGTTTCTGGCTTTCATACGCTCTTCCAATTCCATTTCGTAGAGTCTTGAACGAAGGAGCTGCATTGCCTTTTCTTTATTCTGAAGCTGAGAACGGGATTCTGAGTTTTCAATAATAATTCCTGTAGGAGCGTGGCGAAGACGTACAGCGGTTTCTACCTTGTTTACGTTCTGTCCTCCTGCTCCGGAAGCTCTCATCGTTTCAAAGCTGATATCGGCAGGATTGATGTTGATTTCAATGGTATCATCCACCAAAGGATAAACATATACCGAAACAAAACTGGTATGGCGTTTCGCATTACTGTCAAACGGGGAAATTCTCACCAATCTGTGCACCCCATTTTCACCTCTTAAATATCCGAAAGCAAATTCACCTTCAATTTCAAGGGTAACAGTCTTCACTCCGGCCACATCCCCTTCCTGGAAGTTCAGTTCACGGATCTTATAGCCTTGTTTTTCTGCCCACATGGTATACATTCTCATCAGCATAGCTGCCCAGTCACAACTTTCTGTTCCTCCTGCTCCTGCTGTAATCTGAAGGACTGCAGAAAGTTCATCACCTTCATTGGAAAGCATATTTTTGAATTCCAGGTCTTCAATTTTTTCCACCAATTGCGGGAATGTTTCATCCAGTTCTTTTTCAGAATCCGGATCTTCTTTAGCAAAATCAGCCAAAACCTGCAGATCTTCAAACTGTGTCTGAATTTCGTCATAGCTTTCTACCCATTTTTTCTTGGAACGAAGCTGCTTTAAAAAAGCTTCAGCTGTTTTGGGATTGTCCCAAAATTCCGGTGCTGCAGTTTTTTCATCATCATTGGCAATTTCAATCTTCTTTTTTTCAATCTGAAGGTATCTGTGTAAGTCTTCAATCCTGGATTGAACTTCTTTTATCTGGTCGTTGTTAATCACGAGTTTTTCTTTTTTGCAAAAATAAGGAATTCTTTTAGAGTGGAGAGGTGCGGGGTTTTAGTTTTCGGGGTTCGGGATTCGAGTTTTTCGAATACTTGATTTTTTTTGGAAATTTAATAGAGGTTCAGGATCTGATTTAGGAGAACTATTCCTTAACAATTTCAGCGTCAAAGCTTCTTCTAAGATATTCTTTTGCTTGTTTACTTTCCGATTTGAATCCTACCATAGTTAAAGCGTAGACAAACAAGAGCATACCCAGAGGAAGAAAAAGTTCTACTGCTATTTCTTTTTCCCTTATAGCTTTTATAGAGACACCTATGAAGAAAATCAGGGCAAATGAGCACCAGACTATTAAGAAAAAGAAGACAAAAGCATTTAATGACATGGTCACCTGTATTTGGGTTCCATTATTTCCATTTTGAATTTTACCATTGATCTGAGGAAGAAATGAGTTTCTGTATTGTATCACTCTGCTTATTTCAAAGCTATTATTATCCACAGATCCTTCATAATCTTTTATATAATTCTTTCCCAAACCAAATTTTTTAGGTTCTACAAAACCAGAAAGTCTTGTTAATACTTCCTTTTCAGACAAATTTGTTTTGTAAGTAATACGTTCAAATGGTAAGTATTTCATGGGTATCAACTTGATATTTATATCATTTCTGCTATTATCTCTCCAATTTTTGGAGCCAGGGCCACCCCCATTCCTGAAAGTCTTACCGCGCAAAACTGTCTTTCTGAAAGTTGTTTTACAATGGGCGATTTTTCTTCACCCATAGCCATTATTCCCGACCAGCGAAGAGCAATTTTAAAGTCTTTATGAGGAAGAATGATCTCTCTTAAAAAGTTTTCCAGGTGATTCTGCAGAAACTCTGTTGTTTCAAAAGCCGTTGTTTCTTCTGTTTTAAAATCCTTATTTCGCCCGCCACCTAGTAATATCCGGTTTCCTACATTTCTGAAATAATAATACCCTTCGTCATAATGAAATGTTCCTTTAAGTTTCAATTCATCTACTGGCTCAGTCAGGAGAACCTGTCCGCGGGCAGGAACGATAGTTTCTTCTTTCAGAAACTTTGAAGTGAATGCATTGGTACAATAAATAAGCTGCTCGGCGATTACAGAAAGATCTGTTGAAAGCTGCACCTCAACTTTGTCCGTTTCTTCAATATTTTGAACTTCCGTTCCAAATAAAAACTCGATTTTAAGTTCATGACACTTTTCTAAAAGCTTTTGTAATAATTTTCCTGAATGCAGACCTCCTTCACAGGGATTTTCAATCAGGAATTCAGATTTTCCGAGTCCGAATTCCTTTATTTTATTCTGTTTTAAAGTATAGGTTTGATCCAACCCAGTTATTGTTTTCAGTTTTTCATTGACTACTTCAATATGAGATAAAGGGTCTTCATTATTTACAATTTCATAACCTCCATTCAATTCAAAATCAATTTCATCATGTTTAAAATAATGCTGGATTTTCTGAAGTCCGATAAATCTCATTGTAACAAGCTCCAGTGTTTTTTCCCAGCCCATCTTCTCAGAATCGGCAATAATTTCGGTAAGGCTTCCAAAGCACGCAAACCCTGCATTTCTTGTGGAAGCACCCAATGGAATTGCATTCCGCTCAATAATGAGAACAGATTTTTCAGGATACTTCTCCTTTATGGATATAGCTGTCCAAAGCCCGGAAAACCCCGCACCAATAATGATGATGTCTCTTTTTCTGTAGAAAGTATCCAGTTCCCAAATACTGTTCATAAATAATGAGTAATAAATAGGTAATGAGTAATTTTTATAAAGCTTTAAACGGTTTATCCTTTATCTCCTTCTTCATTATGCTGGAATCCGATTGCTCTTTGCGGCTCTTCGACAACTCTGTAGGTTTCCAGTTCATTTTTCAGAGCCTGAATCCTAAACCTGAAGTCATCAAAATTATTGATAATGGCATCCGCAAGAAATCGTGCTACCTGATCAAGATATTCTTCAGTAAGTTTTGATCCTGCATCCCTTAATGCGCTGTCTAAAATTTTCTGATCAATTTTCAGCTTTTCGTTTCTGGTCCTTTGATACAGGTTTTTGATTCTTTTCTTTAGGCTTTGCGTAAAGTCTATCAGCATGGTATTACTGAATGCTTTCATCTTTGAAGAAATTTCATGCCAGAATGGAACTTTATCAGCCTTGTTGTTTTTAAGTATTTTATAGAGTAAAGAATCTTCTTCCAATCCTCTGGTCATGGCATAAAGAATGATTTCCGAGCGCTCAGAAGCATTGGGTGGAAAAATAGGAATCAGCACATCAAATCTTCCGGGTGCCAGAATTTCCTCATCAATTTCAGCCACAGAATTAGCTGAACCTACCATTAAAACACCTTCTTTTTCAAACTTTCCGATGTAGTGAAGAATCAGTTCCTGAGCCTCAAGATTGCAGGAAGCAATGTCTGTTTCCGCTCTTCTCTGCATCATAATTTCATCAAAATCATCCATAAAAAGAAGCATTTTGTTTTCCTTCATCATACTCACCAGGAAATCACTGAAATTAATCTCATTTCCATCAATCAGCGAAGTTCCCAAATAATGTTTTTTGACTTCCTTAAACTGATATCCGATAATTTCAGCAATTTTGTTGGCCCAGAATATCTTACCGCTTCCGGGAGGTCCGTACAGAATAATCCCTGCAGGCTTGTTGATGCCCCAGTCTTTGATCTGCTGCGGATTCAGGAAGGGTTCCAAAACAGTGGATGTATAAAAAAACAGGTCTCTGTATCCAATAAAATCTCTTTGCTGAAGGCTGGTTTTATGCCCAAAATAATCGTAGACAAACTGATAATTCCCTCCCAGTTTATTATCAATTCCATAGCTTGATATGGAGGATTTGTAAAAACCATTATCGAAAATATTGAGATTATTGTCTTTGATCACCTTTTCAACCTTGTCTTTTGGCTGCTTAATGACTTCGGCAATCTGCTCCAGGGTTTTATTCTTATCAAGATCTTTTTCATAAAGTCTTAAAAAATCTACATTTTCGCGGGCAAATTTTTCAAAATCTTTTTTTACCTCAAAATTGGTACTGATACAATCTACCAGTTCAAGATCAAAATCCTGAATAAACTGTTTTATGGCTTCTGCAGATACATTTAATTCTTCTGCCAGTTCAATTAGCTTCATAACTGTTGATTAATTCTATCAAATTTAATGTATTTGTCAATAAATTAATATTGATTTATGATAATTCTGTAACATTCTCTAATTTATATAGACTACTACTATGTAAAACAAATTACATGGAAAAGATTTTATCAGTAAAAAATTTGACGAAAAAATTCAAAAGAGTTGTGGTCAACAATATTTCTTTTGATGTCGAAAGAGGAAATGTTTATGGCCTTTTGGGACCGAACGGAAGCGGAAAATCCACTACTTTCGGCATGCTGCTTTCAACCATCAATCCCACCAGCGGAGATTGGTTCTGGTTTGGCAAGAAAGGAACTGATCCTGACACCTTAAAAAAGATCGGAGCGATTATTGAACAGCCTAACTTTTATCCTTATCTAAGTGCAGAAACCAATCTTAAGATTGTCGCTGAAATTAAGCAAACACCCTACTCAAGGATTGACGAAGTTCTGAAAACGGTTAATCTGTATGAAAGAAGAAAAGATACTTTCAAGACTTTCTCTTTAGGAATGAAACAGCGTCTGGCGATTGCTTCTGCCATGCTGAACAATCCGGAAGTATTAATTTTGGATGAACCGACCAACGGACTGGATCCTGAAGGAATTATTCAGATCAGAGAAATTATCAGTGATATTGCCAAGCAGGGAATCACCATTATCATTGCAAGCCATCTTCTGGATGAAATTGAAAAAATCTGCAGCCATGTCATTGTCTTGAAGGAAGGAAATTCCATTTACTGCGGAAGAGTGGATGAAATGACTTCCAACAACGGATATTTTGAGCTGAAAGCTGATAATAACACCTTACTTTTAAATGCGTTGAACGAACTTCAGTGGTTCTCATCCATCAATCAGGAAGGTGATCTTATCAAAGCTCAGATCCGTGATGACGCTTCTATTTCAGCTTCGGCAATGAATCAGAAACTGGCTGAAAAAGGAATCTATCTTTCTCATTTAACAAAGAAAAAACTGTCTCTAGAATCTCAATTCCTTGAACTTGTAAAAAACACCAATTAATCATGATCAAATTATTAAAACTTGAATATTACAAAAACCTGAACTATACACCGTTCAGAGTTTTCACGATACTTTATTTCGCCATTCTTATTGCTTTACTTTTCATTGGATTGGTTGACTTTGATATTTTTGGAGGAACGATCAATTTAAAAGAACAGGGAATTTATAATTTCCCGGAAATCTGGAATTTCACCACATGGATTGTTGCTTTGCTGAAAATTTTCCTGGGACTGATCATTGTTTTCTCTATTTCACAGGAATTCAGCAACCGCATGTTCAAGCAGAATACGATTGACGGATTGAGCAGAAAGGAATTCATCACTTCAAAATTGCTGACGATAAGCATTTTCACTATTGTTTCGACAGCCATTGTGTTGGGAATTACGTTGTTTCTGGGCTATCAATATTCGAATACAACGGACTCTACCAAGGCTTTTGCTGAAATGTTCTTTATTGGAAATTATTTTGTGAAGCTATTTACGTTCTTTTGCTTCTTAATGTTCCTTTCCATTTTACTGAGAAAATCTGTTTTTGTTTTTCTTGCCCTTTTCGTTTTCTGGATTGGCGAAGGAATTTTAACTGCTCTTGAAACGTATTCAAAAGTAAAGGGAATGCAGGGACCGCAAAGAAATGAGGTTCTTCAGAATGATTTTTTTATCTCGCACCTTTTACCGCTTGAAAGCATGTCAAGCCTTATTCCTAACCCAATGATGAGATTAAATATGGCTAAAATGATGGGCTTAAAATATGAGTTCCACTACCCTACGGAAAGTCTTATCGCCTGTCTGGTATGGTGTGCTATTTTTATATTCGGTTCGTACTGGATTCTGAGAAAAAGGGATTGGTAGATGGCTATATTTAGGATTTAAAGATTTAAAAAATTAAAATATTTAAAGATTATTTTTAAGTGGTTCGTTTTCGGATTTCTCCTATTTCTGAATATCTCCATGTTCAGCATCAAAGAAAGATTTCAACTACATCATTAATTCAATATAAAAAGGCTGCCCAACGGCAGCCTTCTTTTCATATTACTTTTTATCTAACAACGGAAGATATTTTCCGTATCCTTTGCTTTCCATTTCCGCTTTTGGAATAAATTTCAGCGAAGCACTGTTGATACAGTAACGAAGTCCACCTTTATCCTGCGGCCCGTCTGTGAAAACGTGTCCCAAGTGGGCATCCCCCGTTTTACTTCTTACTTCCACTCTGTCCATACCAATCGAACGATCCAGTTTTTCCTCAATCAAACCTTTGGTAATCGGTTTTGAGAAACTTGGCCATCCGCATCCGGATTCAAATTTATCGGTAGAGACAAACAAAGGTTCCCCTGTTGTAATATCTACATAAATTCCTTCACGGGTTTCATTCCAGTACTCATTCTGGAAAGGTCTTTCGGTACCGTTTTCCTGGGTAACATTATATTGTTCTGCAGTCAGTTTTTCTTTTAAAACTTTTTTATCCTGCTTTTGGTAAGCCGGTTTTGGAAGCGGGTTGGCTTTTTTGGCCATTTCAAAAAGTCCCGGTTCAATATGACAGTAACCGCCTGGATTTTTATCCAGATAATCCTGATGATAGTCTTCAGCCCTGTAGAAATTTTTCAATGGAATAGTTTCTACGACTACTGGTTTATGATAATTCTTTGCCAGCTTCTGAACTTCCGCTTTTACCACCGCTTCATCTGTTTTATCAGTGAAATAGATTCCTGTTCTGTACTGGTTTCCTCTGTCATTTCCCTGCTGATCTTTGCTTGTAGGATCAATGGTTTTAAAATACAGATCAATCAATAGTTTCAGATCTACCTGCTCAGGATCATATTTTACTTTTACGGTTTCTGCGAAACCTGTTGTATGGCTTACGACTTCTTCATAAGTAGGATTTTTGGTATTACCGTTGGCATAACCAACTTCTGTTCCTACCACGCCACGAATCTGTTGAAAAAAGTGTTCTGTTCCCCAGAAACATCCACCTGCAAAATAAATCTCTTTAACGTTCTTGTTATCCATAATTTCCTCATTTTCTTTTTTTATTTCCACTACATTGGACTTTGCTTTTCTGAAAAGTCCTGATTCCGCAGCAAATACTGCTATACCCAGAATGATTCCGAGTGCAATTAATATATTCTTCATTTTTACTTTTTTATTCATTACTTATTATTTTGAATGATCATTACTCCAAATCCTAAAAACATAAGGTCTTTCAGAATAAAGAAATCCGTCACAGGCACCCCGTCCACTATTTTCCACATTCCCGGTGTTGTCAATAAATAGCTTAATGTTACCAGAAAAGTCACCATCATTCCTACCCCTGCATACTTTTTCAGTACAGCAAATTTCGCACTAAATATCAGGAGTAAGGCAATGATAATTTCTATCACTCCGATAAGATTTGACACTCCCTGGACACTCATAATCTTATATACGAAAAAAGTTAAGAAATGGTTTTCCACCAAAGGTTTTATTGCTGCAGCCTCCGTAGGCGTAAATTTGAAGATGCCAATCCACAGCAAAATAAGAGCTGCTCCAAAAAGGGAGATATAATACCCGGTTCGGGCTGATTGTTTTTTTGATTCCTGTATTGTTCCGACCATATTTTAAGATTTTAGTTAATACTTTATCGTTTTCAAAAGTATAGTCGGAGCTTTTTTACAATCCTGACAGAAATTTTATCAGAAATTCAATTTATCGATCATTTTATTTTTAAAATCCTGAATTTCAGAATCATTAATTTCAGTTTCTTTTTCAGAAAAAGTCTTTTTAAAAGCTTTATCCAGAAGTGCCAGTTTTTCATTGTACATTCTGCACCATTTACAGATCATCAGGTGCATGCTCAGCATCCTGTTTTCTCTGGCAGATATGGATTGGGCATTCCTCTTTTCCATCAGTAAAGTAGCTTCACTGCACGGTAAAAATAATATATGTAGTATTCTTCGTATCATGATTTCTTATGATTTTGAAAACCAGTTGAACTCCAGACATTCTCTGAGCTGCATACGGCTTCTCTGCAAAATCTTCCATAGATTAGTCGTGGAAACATTCAATTCCTGACTGACTTCCGGTGCTTTTTTTTCTTCAATATAATACATTTTCAAGAGAATCTTCCATTTGGAGGGCAATTCCTCAATACATTCCTCGAGTGTTTTATTAAAATCCTTGTTGTCTAAAAGCTCATTCCCTTCTCCTGATACATTCCAGTCATTTAAAACATCATTGTGTTTCCATGATCCTGTTTCATCAAAAAAATGATCGAGTCGGATATTGGGTTCAGATTTGTATTTTTTACGGTAAAAATCGGCCACTTTTCTATTCAGAATGGCCATCAGCCATGTAAGCGCATTGCTTTTCCCTTCAAAAGAATCATAAGCTGAGTAAGCAGCGAGAAAAACTTCCTGAACAACATCCTGTGCATCTTCTTTATTTGAAAGTACGTACAGTGCCCGCTTCAAAAGCGGCCCTGAATATTGTTCTATCCAGCTTTTCAGTTCTTCATCTTTTGTCATTGGAAGGATTTTTTGTCTTTTTTCAGATCGCAACGAAGGTAGGAAGTTAAATGGAAAATTGCAAAATGAGATCGATTATTATTGATTACAGTCATTACAAATATGCCATCTCAAACCTTACAGGTTTCGAAAACCTGTAAGGTTTACCACGCATCCAATACCCAAACTCGTTATCATTCAAAACATAGCATAAAATTATTACAAATCGCTTAAAAATCTTAAATTTGCATCTTATCAAAAATTTGATATTTAAAAAAGCAAAAGCAATACTATGACATCACAAGAGATACGTCAAAAATTTTTAGATTATTTTAAAAGTAAGGAGCACTTGATCGTTCCTTCAGCTCCTATTGTGCTGAAAGACGATCCTACCCTTATGTTTTCCAACTCCGGAATGACGCAGTTCAAGGATTTCTTCCTTGGCTACAAAACCCCTACCGCCCCTAGAATTGCCGATACCCAAAAGTGTCTGAGAGTTTCAGGGAAACACAATGACCTGGATGATGTAGGTAGAGATACTTACCATCACACCATGTTTGAGATGTTAGGAAACTGGTCTTTCGGGGATTACTTCAAAAAAGAGGCTATTGCTTTTGCCTGGGAATTACTGACTGAAGTATACGGAATTCCAAAAGAAAATTTATACGTAACGATTTTTGAAGGGGATGCTTCAGAAAATCTGGACAGAGACCAGGATGCATATGACTTCTGGAAATCTCACATTTCAGAGGACAGAATCATCAACGGAAATAAAAAAGATAACTTCTGGGAAATGGGTGAAAGCGGACCGTGCGGACCGTGTTCGGAAATCCATATTGACCTGAGAACTCCTGAAGAAAAAGCAGCAGTTCCGGGAATTTCCCTTGTGAATCAGGACCACCCGCAGGTTGTGGAAGTATGGAACCTGGTTTTCATGGAATTCAACAGAAAGGCAGATAAATCTTTAGAGAAGCTTCCTGCTCAGCACGTAGATACGGGAATGGGCTTTGAGCGTCTTTGTATGGCGCTTCAAGGGAAGTC
Organism: Chryseobacterium sp. CP-77; assembly: GCF_036362765.1. NCBI lineage: Bacteria > Pseudomonadati > Bacteroidota > Flavobacteriia > Flavobacteriales > Weeksellaceae > Chryseobacterium > Chryseobacterium sp. CP-77. Next base: position 4,892,896 of record NZ_CP143637.1, on the reverse strand, counting down.
TTCCAATTATGATACCGATGTTTTCACTCCGCTTATTGCTAAAGTTGAGGAACTTTCAGGTAAAAAATATACCGGAATTTTACAAGACGAAAAAGATATTGCGATCCGTGTTGTGGTAGACCACATCAGAGCGGTTTCTTTTGCTATTGCAGACGGACAATTACCTTCCAACGGAGGTGCGGGATATGTTATCAGAAGAATTTTAAGAAGAGGAATTTCTTATTCTTACCGATTCCTGGATATGAAAGAGCCTTTCCTTTACAAACTGGTGGCTGTACTGCAGGAGCAGATGGGAACCTTCTTCCCGGAAATCGAAAAACAGGGAAAACTTGTTGCTGAAGTGATCAAAAGTGAAGAAGATTCTTTCTTAAAAACTATTGAAAATGGCCTGATCAGAGTTGAAAAACTGATCCAGCAGACCATTGGCAATAACCAGAAAGTATTACCAAGTGAAGAAGTTTTTGAACTGTATGATACTTATGGTTTCCCTGATGATTTAACAAGAATTATTGCAGAAGAAAAAGGATTAACAATTGATGAAGCAGGTTTCAAAGCTGAAATGGAGAAACAGAAGCTTCGTTCAAAAGCAGATTCTGCCCAGAAAGTTTACGACTGGGTTACTTTGGAGGAAAGAGATGAAAACTTTGTAGGATATGATCAGCTTGAATCTGAAACCTATATTACAAGATACAGAAAGGTAGAAAACAAAGACGGAGAATTCTATCAGGTGGTATTAAGCAGCTCTCCTTTCTATCCTGAAGGAGGTGGACAGGTTGGAGACAAAGGTATTCTTGAAAACGCTGTTGAGAGCTTTGAAGTACTGGAAACGAAAAAAGAGAACGGACTGATCATTTCATTGATCAACGGTCTTCCTAAAGATGCCGGTGCTGTTTTCTATGCTAAAGTAAACGCTTCCGAAAGAAAAAATTCTCAGGCTAACCACTCTGTAACTCACCTTCTGCACGAGGCTTTAAGAGAGGTGTTAGGAACTCACGTAGAACAGAAAGGTTCTTATGTAGGTCCTGATTATCTTCGTTTCGACTTCTCTCATTTCAACAAAATGACGGAAGAAGAATTAGCATTAATTGAAGAAAAAGTAAATAAAAAGATCAAAGAAAGTATTGCTTTACAGGAATTCAGAAATATTCCGATTCAGGAAGCTCTGGACAAAGGAGCGATGGCTTTGTTTGGTGAAAAATATGGTGACAATGTGAGAATGATCCAGTTTGGAAGTTCAAAAGAACTTTGCGGAGGAACTCACGTAAAAAACACCAGCGAAATTGGTCACTTTAAAATCACTTCCGAAGGTTCTGCTGCTGCAGGAATCAGAAGGATTGAGGCTATTTCGGGAGATAAATCCGAAGAGTATTTCAACAATCTTGAAAAACAGATCACTGAGCTTTCCCAGCTATTAAAGTCTAAAGATGTGGTAAGATCGATCGAAAAACTGATCGAAGAAAACACTTCATTGAAGGCTGAAGTAGATGCTCTTAAAAAGGAAAAAGCAAAAGGAGAAATCGGAGAATGGAAGAATGCTTATGAGCAGAAAGGCAACAAGCAGCTTCTTGTGAAGAAAACTTCTCTGGATGCAGGTTCTGTAAAAGACATCGTTTTCCAGTTGAAGAGAGAAATCCCGACTTCAGTAACGATTATTCTTTCTGATGCAGACGGAAAACCAATGATTACTGTTGGAGTTTCTGATGATCTGGCTGCAGATTACCAGGCTGGAGCTATCGTAAAAGACCTTGCTAAAGAAATCCAAGGTGGTGGTGGTGGAAACCCAGGTTTCGCTACTGCTGGTGGTAAAAACCTTGAAGGGTTAGAAAACGCTTACCAAAAAGCATTGAATATCTAAAATAGAAACCTCTATTATAAATTTTAACTCCGGCTGTCTCAAAATTGAGACAGCCGGAGTTGTTTTACCATTATATTCTTAACGCAAAGTTTTTCGTATAGCACTTCGTATTGAAGGGAGCAAAGAAGGGAATCAACTTCATTGATTCTGACTAAGCGTGAGTAATAATTATACTTCCATCAGATAAAGCAAATTTCCCATAAACATCTGTGTCATCCGTGAAATCCGTGGGAGATTAAAATAAAATAATTTAGGAAAAGGTTACACAAGCCGGATATAGGTTTTATTTAACGCCAAGGATCACAAAGAAACGCTCATGCTATCATCAATATTTACGTTCGCAAAGGCGTTACACTCAGCTATGAAATGATTGCGTTTTTTGCTAAATGGAATGCCTTTGCGATCGAAAAAAGCAGGAAATAGAACTTTTGCGTACTCTGCGCTATACCATACTATTCTTTATTCCTAAGATTTCATCACAGTCTTTTTTATTTATACCCGTTCTAATTATTGATCTTATCTTAACAAACCATTACTTAATCTTAAACTATTTGTTTTATCTTTTTAAAACTCAGTTAATACAAGACCTTTAGTTTTGCCATAATCGAAATTCAAAAAATGTAATTATGAAAATTAACAAAACTATTGGAGCTCTGGTCTTTGCTTCTCTTGTATTTCAAGGCTGCAATGATGACAACAACAGTAACTCGGACACTCCTGTCAATGATAAAATCAAACTTGAAAACTTTTCTAAAGAACCCGCTTTCGTTTATGGAATGCAGGGTTTTGAAAATTTAAACATAACCACCCTTATTTCCAGTTCCGATGTGCTTCCAGGTTCACCGGATTTCGTTTTCGGAGGACAGCCGGACGGAATGGGACTTATGAAAGATCCAAACTCTGACGGTTACCTGATGATTACCAACCATGAGATCAAGCAATCGGTATCAAGAGTCTATTTAGACAAAACTTTTAAGCCTGTAAAAGGAGAATATATCTTAAACGGAACCGGAGGAATGACAAGATTATGCTCCGCTACGCTGGCAACTCCGGAAACTCATGGTTTCAGTGCATTCCTTACCGCAGGAGAATCAGGTGAAGAAAGTATGGTACATGCTTTAAACCCTTTGGCACCCGTGTCTCAGGCAACTGATAAAACAAGGGTAAAACCGGCATTAGGAAAGGCTTCTATGGAAAATGCGGTTCCGCTTCCTAAAGATGTTTCCAACGGAAAAACCTATATCATTATTGGTGAAGACCAGTCTTATTCTTCTTCTCACCAGTCTGCAGGACAGCTGATCATGTATGTAGCCGATACACAGGGAGATCTTGATAACGGTAAATTGTATTCTTTAAAAAGAACCAACAGCAACTATACGGAAACAGATATGACGAAAGGAAGCAGCTATGATGTAGAATTCGTGGAAATTCCGAACGCTAAAAACCTTACCGGAGCTCAGATCAACCAGAAAAATATTGACAATAATGCGATCCGCTTTTCAAGAGTGGAAGATGTAGATTACAGAAAAGGAGCTGGAAAAGGAAGAGAAATCTACTTTACTGCTACCGGTGAATCTTCCGACGGGATCAATCCCAAAGCCGGATTAACCATGTGGGGAAGAGTTTACAAACTTGTTCTGAACGCCAATAATATGCTGACAGGAAAACTGGAAGTGGTGGCTGAAGGAGACTCTAATCCGGGAAATAATCTGATCAATCCTGACAACTTATGTGTAACTGAAAACTTTGTATACATCCAGGAAGACGGAGATTCTTATTACAAAAATGCAAAACACGATTCTTATATCTGGCAGCTGAATATTGCCACCAAACAATACAAACCATGGCTGAACATGAGGCACAACAGAGGTGACTCTGCATGGCAGACTGCTTACAACCAATCCGGAGACCTTCAGAAATTCGGGGCATGGGAATTCGGGGCAATGGTTGATATTTCAGACATTATCGGAATTCCGAATACCTTCTCGGTGAATATCCATTCTCATACCTGGCAGCTGGATAAATTCAAAAATCCTGACGGTTCCGGAATCAACGCCAACAAAGAAGGCGGACAGATTGTTATCATCAGAAACGTAGAAAAATAGTTTTAATTCCTTCATATCAAATTCAATTAAAGTATCAATAGAAAACCTCTGTTGATACTTTTTCATACTTATGAGTAAACTTTCAAAATACCCGATACTCCTTTTCTTATACTGTGCAGCAGCACTTTTTACGCTTTACCATTGCAAAAATGATAAGCAGCAGCCCGTATACGAAGATCTTGGTTCTGTAAAAAACAGGATCATCAAAACCAATGCTGATTTTGAAAAACAGATCAATGAACTGAAGGCTCTTGTTGCTAAAGATGCTGATGAAAAACTTCTTCAGGAGAAATTCCAGGATATCCGAAAAACCTACAAAAAAATGGAATGGGCTGTAGAATACTTCCTTCCCCACTCTGCAAGGTTTATCAATGGCCCGGCCCTTCCCGAAATAGAAATGGATGAACATACTGAAATAGAACCTGAAGGCTTACAGGTGCTGGAAGAGATGTTCTACCCTTACGAAAAAGCGAATAAAGAAGAAGTAACCCGGATGCTTAATAAGCTCATCAATAAAAGCAATACCATTGATACCAATTTTCAGGTCATCACCATCAGTAAAGACCAGGTTTTTGATGCATTAAGACAGGAGACTTTCAGAATTTCCAGCCTGGGAATTTCAGGTTTTGACACTCCGCTTTCGGGAACATTTTTACAGGAAATGCCATTTTCTCTGCAAGGAATAAAAGAAACTTTGGAACAGATCTCCACTGATCGTTCGAAAAATAAAGCCTTAAAAAGTATCGTGGCAGAGATCAGTTCAACCATTACCGTACTGAAGAAAAATACAGACAAAAACACATTTGATTACGTGAATTTCATTCCGGATCATCTGAATAGAATCACAACTTTGATGCTTGATTTTAAAAAGCAGGAGAACATTCCCGATGTTGACGTAACGACCGCTTTAAACAAAAATGCAGCTACTTTTTTTTCTAAAAATGCTTTTAATCCTAATGCTTTCACTCCTGGAAAAGAATATACCTATTCGGAAGAAAAAGCGGCTCTTGGGCACCAACTCTTTAATGATAAAATTTTGTCGAATAATAACAACCGGAGCTGTGCCACCTGTCATATTCCTGAGAAAGCTTTTACAGACGGACTGAGCAAAGCAATGTCCCTTGAAAATTCGGAACTGGCAAGAAATACTCCTTCGCTCAACTATGCAGGCTATCAGCATGGCCAGTTCTGGGATATGAGAAAGGATGACCTGGAAGGACAGAGCTCTGATGTAATCTCCAACAAAGAAGAAATGCACGGTGATCTGAATGTTATTCTTGCCAAAATCAATCAGGATAAAAACTATCAGGCCGCATTTAAAAAGATCTATCATTCACAAAAAACCGAGGTCTGGCAGCTTCAGAATGTATTGGCGAGCTATATCCGCTCTCTGGCAAAATTCAATTCTGATTTTGATGAATATATGAGAGGAAATAAATCAGCGATGACAGACAATCAAAAGCGCGGTTTCAATCTTTTTGTGGGAAAAGCCCAATGTGCCATCTGTCATTTCCTTCCCTTATTTAATGGAACGGTTCCTCCGAATTTCAAAAAAACTGAACAGGAAGTCCTGGGAACAGCAATGAACGGAGAAAATAAAACATTTGACACAGATCCGGGACGGGGAAAATTCCATGAGACAGTTTCTTCCCTGCAGCATTCCTTTAAAACACCCACACTTAGAAATATTAACAAAACAGCTCCTTATATGCACAACGGCGGGTATAAAACCCTGAAAGAAGTGATGAATTTCTATAACAAAGGCGGAGGAAAAGCTTTTGGATTTAAACTGGAAAATCAGACACTTTCCGACGCACCGTTACAGCTTACCGATCAGGAAATTGATGATATTATTGAATTTATGAAAGCGCTGGATGATCAATAAATACGATTCTAAAACACAAAACAACGAAAAACCATTAAAACTCCTGGGCTTTAACTGCAAAGGAGTTTTTTATTTAGAAATTCAGGTAAAACAGAAAGACTATGCGGCTCATTTCTTTGTTTGATTTTACCTTTGGAAAGTCCATGAAAACATTAGATTAAATCAATGTTATACTCTGTTAAAAACTTTTTTACAACAATAAATATCATTATTTTTGACGTAGTTTTTTTACATGAAAAGGGGTTTACTGTTATTATTTTTTCTGATCTGCTTTTTGGGGTATTCACAATCAAAAATTAAGGTTGTGGATGACGCCAGCCAAAAGCCTGTCTATAAAGCAAAGGTATCCTGTGACAATGCAGTTATCGGATATACGAATGAACAGGGTATTCTGGAGTTTAAAACCGGATGCAAAAACATTGATATAGATGCAGATTCTTATCAGAGAGAAAGTATCACAGTTGAGAGCAGCATGGAAGTTTCCCTTCTTAAAAAAACATCAAAGACAACCAACATTGAAGCGGTTGTTATTGAAGACAAAAGTGATCCCAGGGCTCTGGAAATTCTTAAAAAAGTCAATAAATTATTCAAAGAAAACTCACCCAAAAGTTTAGGATCCTATTCTTACAAATCCTACGAAAAAATCTCTCTGGATATTGATGAGGACAGTCTTTCGCAGTTTAATCAGTACTTTAATGATTTAAACATTTTCAAGAAAAAAAGGGAAAAAGACTCGCTGAATAATATCAACGCAAGAAAAATATTTTCAAAAAGTAAACTCTTCCTTTGGGAAAGAGCTCAGGAGTTTTTGTACTCCAAAAAGTATGGGGAAAAGATCAATATTCTGGACAACAGAATCTCCGGTCTGAAGCAGCCTATTTACGAAATGATCGCACTCCAGCAAAGTAACAGGGATGTTGTTCCCGAACAGATAAAGCCCGAAAACAGAGGGCTGTACAGATTTTTTCTTTCAGATACTGTTACCCTTGACGGAAGGAAAAACTTTGTGATCCGCTTCCGTGAGGTAAATTACAAAAAGCCTGACAGAAAACGAAAGTATAACGGTGCTATTTATGTAGACACCGAAACGTACGGAATCAAAAAAATCGAGAATTTCAGTAAAAATAAAAACGAAGGAATTATTACCAGTACCTGGGTATTCTACAATAATAAATGGTTCCTTGCCCATGAAAAAGCCAAGCTTAAAATGGGTAAAATGGCCATGGATGACAAAGTGCATGCCGATGATAAGAAAGACAAAAAAAGCTTCGGAACCTATGCTTTCCTTACCTCAAAGTATTTTGATTTCGAATCTCCTATTGAAGAAGATCCAAAGGATTTCAAAGGCTATACTTTCTCGGTAAAAAATATTGACGGCCAATCTCTGGACCGCTACAGGACAGATCCTCTTACCGAAAGGGAACAAAATACCTATAAAACCATCGACAGTTTAGGTAAAAAATATAAAATCGACAGCAAAGCACAGATTTTATCAGGTTTACTGAACGGACAGATCAGAGTCGGTTCTGTAGACTTTGCTGTGGATGAAATTGTCAATTATAACTCCTATGAAGGTTTCAGATTAGGTTTAAAAGCCAAGCTGAATGAAAATTTCAACCCTTATTTTTCACCAGACTACTATTTTGCATATGGTGTGAAAGACCGAAAATGGAAGTACGGGATGGGACTTGATATGAAAACCACACTGGAAAAGAATTCCTTTTTCAGATTTGAAGTGTATGATGATATGACAGCATCCGGAGAATTCAACCGAAAAATGTGGAATTTCAAGATGAGAATGATGAATTTCGGGAATAATCTGAACAATGACCGGTATTTCCACTTTAAAGGAATGTCATTATCTTACCTGAACGATGTCACCAACGGACTTACCGTTGCTCTTGCTGTAAGAAGAAATACAGAAGAAGCTGAATTCGATTATCAGTTCAGAGACCGGGGAACATCTTACAGAAACTTCAATACCCTTTTCACCCTGAAATATTCTCCGAATTCTACCAATATTATGACACCTCAGGGAAAATCCCTGATCGATCAGAAATATCCTGAACTGTATTTTAATTATGAGCAGAGCTACAAAATACTGCAGGGGAATTTTAATTATTCCCGTTTTGATGCTTTGTTTGTTCACAATTTCAAAACACCGATCGGGACTACCGGCTTCAGATTGTACGGAGGTCTTGTGCTGGGCGGAGCGCCTATCTGGAAAAACTTTACGATGAATGGACTTGCCTCTCCCGGTAAAGACTTCAATTTTAACCTTACATCTTATCTTGGGTTTGCCACACTGGAAGGCGGAAAATACTATAATGACAGATTCATAGCGTATTACTTTACGCATAAACTTCCATGGTATCTGAAAAGTTTCGGACACAATGTTTCCAGCTTTGATTTTGTCTTACGAGGAACTATCGGAGATATGAAACATCCGGAATACCACCAGTTTAAATTCAGAAAACTGGATCACCTGTATCAGGAAGTCGGTGTGGAATGGAACAATTTCCTTTCCAGCTATTTCAATCTTGGGGTATTCTACAGAGTGGGCTATTATGCAACCCCTCATTTCAAGGAAAACTTCGCCATTCAGTTTAAGCTGAAGTTTCTCGAGTTTTAATACGCTTTACCATACAAAATCTTTATTTTTGAATCAGAATTCAGAAATATTCAACGATACTATATAAAAAAGAACATGCAGAAAATCGAAATCAAAGCAGAACAGTTTTTTGAATTATTAAAATTAAAAGACACTCCGATGTGGGAGATTTTCTCACAGATGATTGATGGAAATGAAAAGGAAATTATCTTTTTAGACCATGAAGACAAGATCCTTTTTAATTATATTCTACCTTCTACACAGGAAAAACTGGAAGAAGACAGAAAAGAATTTTCAAAACAGTTTTCAGAGAAATTGGCTAACTTCAATTAAGAGTTCTTATGAATAGAAATTATGTTTTTTCTCTGTTAAGCCTTTTCCTGTTTACCCTCGGAAATGCTCAGAACTATAAAAAACCTTTAGTTTCTGCTATCAAAGAATCTGATCTCCGCACCGATATGTATCAGCTTGCTGCAGACCAGTTCTGGGGCCGTGAAGCAGGAACTCTGGATGAATTGAAAGTCTCTATGTGGCTGGCTGACAAAGCTAAAGAAGCCGGCATGAAACCTTCCGGAGATAACGGAACTTTTTTCCAGTTCTTTGATATGTACAGACATCAGGTGATCCCGCAAAGCACCCTGAAAATTGGAGACAACAGTTTAAAATTATGGAAGGATTTTCTGGTTGCAGAACCTGTAAATGCTTCTGTAGATGCTGAAATTGTATATGCCGGAAATACAGAGCCGGAAGATCTTGCCCAACTGAATATCAAAGGGAAAGTTATTGCAGTAAACGCATCCGACAAAAATATTTCTAAGGATATGACTCTTTTTGTAAGGAGATATCCTGGATTTGTAAGAAATAAATATTACAATAAAGCCGCTGAACTGGGAGCAAAAGCCATTATTTTCATCACCGATGATATTTCCGAGCAAAGCTGGGTAGAAGTACTGCCTCAAATGACAAGAGGAAGCTACGGAGTGGAAGGATTAAGAGAAAAAATCACCAATAATATTCCTGTTCTGTGGATCAAAAGAGAAAATGCCAACTGGGTAAAAAACAATCCGAAAGCATCTTTAAACCTGATCACTGAAACCTATAAATATCCATCCGTTAATATTATCGGAAAAATAGAAGGTACAGATCCTGTTCTTAAGAATGAATATGTTTTACTAAGCGGACACCAGGATCATGACGGGATCAGACATCCTGTAAAAAACGACACCATCTATAACGGCGCTGATGATAATGCAAGCACCTGTGTTGCCATGTTGGCAATGGCCAGAGCTTACAAAAAACAGCCGGGAAAAAGAAGTATCCTGTTTGTTTTCCATGGCGCTGAAGAAAGAGGATTGCTGGGTTCAAGATGGCATGCAGCACATCCTGTTGTTCCGAAAGAGAAAATTGTAGCCGTTCTGAATGGTGATATGATCGGAAGAAATGACAATAATGAAGCTGCTCTATTAGGAGGAAATACTCCACACAAAAATTCTGAAGAACTTGTTAAAATGGCTGAAGATGCCAATAACGAAAGCACAAAGTTCAAATATCTGAAGGATTGGGATTCTCCAAGCCATGCTGAGTATTTCTATTTCAGAAGTGACCATCTTCCATATGCTAAAATTGGCATTCCTGCTGTATTCTTTACCAGTGTTCTGCATGATCAGTACCATACCCCGCAGGATGAATCAGAAAATATCAATTACAAAAAGCTGTATAAAATGACGGAATGGATGTACAGAACATCCTGGAAGGTTGCTAATGAAGCAGAGCGTCCGAAGGTAATTTCTAATTTTTCGCTTGAAAGATAATTTATAAAAAGAACAATATTTCTTTTGTCTTGAAACAAAAGAATCAAAAATTCAAGACTTAGAAACTTCCACTAAAAATGAAATCTGTTCTCTAAAAACTCTGAACTCGTGCGGAAACGATCTATGTTTAGAATCATATTTTGTCCCGCACTCAAACACCAGAGTTTTTTTAACGTTCACAGAATTCATTTTCTTAACGCTTCAGTTTCTTATGTCATTGGATTTTGTCAAAAAAACAAAAAAAGCTTCACTGATTGTGAAGCTTTTTCATCATTGTGTTTTTAGAATCTGATTTGTGTACAAAATAATTTAATATTGAATATGATTGCAAACCGTTAATTTTTTTTATTCATTATACTTCTTTTGTCTTGAAACAAAAGAAACAAAAATTCAAGACTCAGAAACTTCAGCTAAAAATGAAATCTGTTCTCTAAAAACTCTGAACTCGTGCGGAAACAGTCTTTTGTCTTGAAACAAAAGAATCAAAAATTCAAGACTTAGAAACTTCCACTAAAAATGAAATCTGTTCTCTAAAAACTCTGAACTCGTGCGGAAACGATCTATGTTTAGAATCATAGGTTGTCCCGCACTCAAACACCAGAGTTTTTAACGTTCAGAGAATTCATTTTCTTAACGCTTCAGTTTCTTATGTCATTGGATTCTGTCAAAAAACAAAAAAGCTTCACTGATTGTGAAGCTTTTTTCATCATTGTGTTTTTAGAATCTGATTTGTGTACGAAATAATTTAATATTGAATATGATTCGATACCGTTAATTTTGTTTATTCATTATACTTCTTTTGTCTTGAAACAAAAGAATCAAAAATTCAAGACTTAGAAACTTCAGCTAAAAATGAAATCTGTTCTCTAAAAACTCTGAACTCGTGTGGAAACGATCTATGTTTAGAATCATAGGTTGTCCCGCACTCAAACACCAGAGTTTTTTTAACGTTCACAGAGTTCATTTTCTTAACGCTTCAGTTTCTTATGTCATTGGATTCTGTCAAAAAAACAAAAAAAGCTTCACTGATTGTGAAGCTTTTTCATCATTGTGTTTTTAGAATCTGATTTGTATACGAAATAATTTAATATTGAATATGATTGCAAACCGTTAATTTTTTTTATTCATTATACTTCTTTTGTCTTAAAACAAATGAATCAAAAATTCAAGACTTAGAAACTTCCACTAAAAATGAAATCTGTTCTCTAAAAACTCTGAACTCGTGCGGAAACGATCTATGTTTAGAATCATATTTTGTCCCGCACTCAAACACCAGAGTTTTTTTAACGTTCACAGAATTCATTTTCTTAACGCTTCAGTTTCTTATGTCATTGGATTTTGTCAAAAAAACAAAAAAAGCTTCACTGATTGTGAAGCTTTTTCATCATTGTGTTTTTAGAATCTGATTTGTGTACGAAATAATTTAATATTGAATATGATTGGATACCGTTAATTTTTTTTAATCATTATACTTCTTTTGTCTTGAAACAAAAGAATCAAAAATTCAAGACTTAGAAACTTCCACTAAAAATGAAATCTGTTCTCTAAAAACTCTAAACTCGTGCGGAAACGATCTATGTTTAGAATCATAGGTTGTCCCGTACTCAAACATTAGAGTTTTTTAACGTTCACAGAATTCATTTTCTTAACGCTTCAGTTTCTTATGTCATTGGATATTGCCAAAAACAAAAAAGCTTCACTGATTGTGAAGCTTTTTCATCATTGTGTTTTTAGAATCTGATTTGTGTACGAAATAATTTAATATTGAATATGATTTTAAATAAGTAGATTCATCAGCGAAGGATCATTGTTCAGATAGTTAACAAAGAAATCATACTGCTTCATCTTATCGATTAATGGGGTGAAATCTTTGTTTTGTTTCAGAGCAATTCCTACGACTGCAATGCCTTTTTCTTTTGAATTTTTTTGAGTGTATTCAAAATAAGTGATGTCGTCATCAGGCCCCAGTACATCCATTACAAAGGTTTTCAATGCTCCGGGACGCTGTGGGAATCTGACCAGGAAATAGTGTTTTAATCCTGCATGAAGCAATGCTTTTTCCTTGATTTCTTCCATCCGGGTAATATCATTATTGCTCCCGCTGATAATACATACTACGTTTTTACCTTTTATTTCCTCCCTGTATTTTTCCAATACTGCTACTGAAAGCGCTCCCGCAGGTTCAACAACAATAGCATCTTTATTATACAAAGATAATATGGTTTCACAGACAAGTCCTTCATCCACTGTAGCCATATCGTACAGGATATCTTTACAGCGTTCAAATGTAATATCTCCCACTTGCTGTACGGCTGCTCCGTCTACAAAACGGCTGATCTTTTCAAGAAGAACAGGTTTTCCCTTTTCAAGGGCTTTTTTCATGCTTGCTGCTGCGGAGGGCTCTACCCCGATAATCTTTGTTTGCGGAGACAACTGCTGAAATACTGTGCAGATTCCTGCTGCCAGTCCGCCGCCGCCGATCGGTACAAAAAGATAATCAACCACACCTTCTGTCTGTTCCAGAATCTCCAGTGCTGTTGTTGCCTGTCCTTCAATAATCGCCGGATCATCAAAAGGATGGATAAATACGCTGTTATGGTCTTTACAAAACCTCATCGCAGCATCTTTGGATTCATCGAATGTGTCTCCAAATAAAACAACATCAATGTATTCTCCACCGAACATTTTCACCTGTTCAAGCTTTTGCCCGGGAGTTGGCAAAGGCATGAAAATCGTTCCTTTCACCTTCATGGTCTGGCATGCAAATGCAACTCCCTGCGCATGATTTCCGGCACTGGCGCACACAACACCTTTTGAAAGTTCTTCCTCAGACATGGTGGCCATCTTGTTATAGGCACCTCTTATTTTATAGGATCTAACCCTTTGAAGATCTTCTCTTTTAAAATAAATATTCGACTCATAAATAGCTGACAGATTGTTATTGACAGCCAAAGGTGTTTTTACCACTACATTTTTTAATCGTTCCTCCGCTTTATAGACATTCTCTAAAACGGAGGAACTTACTCCCTCTTTCATCATCCGTTTACTTATTAATTATTTTCTGGTCTCAGGCTTCTTACTGTTTTCCCGGCCTTCCACATTTCGCTTTCTCTTAGTTCACTCAGTTCAGCTTCCAGTTTTTCACGGTAATCCGGTTTGCTGTTGCTGTCAATGGAACGTTGAGCTTCATTTCCTTTGGCTACATTGTCATACAGCTCTTCAAACAAAGGCGAAGTAGCATCTCTGAAACGTTTCCACCAGTCCAAAGCTCCTCTCTGAGCGGTTGTACTGCAGTTGGCATACATCCAGTCCATTCCGTTTTCGGCTACCAATGGCATCAATGACTGAGTCAGTTCTTCTACGGTTTCATTAAAGGCTTCAGAAGGGCTGTGCCCATTTTTTCTCAATACGTCATACTGAGCAGCAAATATTCCCTGTACAGCACCCATCAAAGTTCCACGTTCTCCGGCTAGATCACTGTATACTTCTTTTTTAAAATCGGTTTCAAAAAGATATCCGCTTCCGATCGCGATACCTAATGCTGTCACTCTTTCTCTGGCTTTTCCTGTAGCATCCTGATATACGGCAAAACTGCTGTTCAGACCTCTGTTCTGCAAAAACATTCTCCTCAAGGATGTCCCTGAACCTTTTGGAGCTACAAGAAATACATCTACATCAGCTGGAGGAACGATTCCTGTACGCTCGCTGAACGTAATTCCGAAACCATGAGAAAAATACAACGCTTTCCCTGGAGTAAGATGCTGTTTTACTTTCGGCCAGTATTCAATCTGTGCAGCATCACTCAGAAGATAGCAGATAATGGTTCCTTTTTCCAATGCTTCTTCAATTTCAAATAATGTTTCTCCCGGTACAAATCCGTCTGCTATTGCTTTATCCCAAGATTTGGAGTTTTTTCTCTGCCCTACAATCACATTAATTCCGTTGTCTTTCTGGTTTAAAGCCTGCCCAGGCCCCTGTACTCCATACCCAATTACTGCTACAACTTCATCTTTTAGTGCTTCCTGAGCTTTTTCCAACGGAAATTCTTCTCTTGTTACTACGTTCTCCTCTACTCCTCCAAAATTCAATTTTGCCATTTTTTTTGATTTTATTTATTGATGTTTAATTTTTTGCGCTTAACTAGCATATTCTACTGCGGTCAGATATGGATTTCTGTGGTAATGTACTTCCAGAACGTCTACCTGCTTTTCCATTTGTCTGCTGATCTTCTGAACAGAATCTTCTGTTTCTCTGATAACAATAACAAACTTTTTTACTTTTTCCATTTCTGAAGGACCAACATTAAAGGTCACCATAGAGATTCTTCTTCTCGAAAAAATAGCATTGATGCGGCTGATTAATCCTAAATAATCTTCTGTATACGCTGTAATGGTATATTCTTTATGATCTGTTTTCATCTTTTTTATTTTTAAATTTTATTTATTATTTAATACAATTTCCGAAACACTTTTTCCCTGAGGGATCATCGGAAATACATTGTGTTCTTTTCCTGTCATTACTTCAAGAAGGAAAGATCCTTTGTGATCCAACATTTCACGGAGGGCCCATTTTAAGTCTTCCCTCTCGGATACTTTTTTTCCGGGAATATTATATCCCTTTGCCACCTGGACAAAATCGGGGCTCTGGATATCTACGGAGGAATATCTTTCTTCGTGAAACAATTCCTGCCACTGCCTTACCATTCCCAGATAGCAGTTATTCAGAATTAAAATCTTCACTTCCGGATGATACTGCATAATGGTTCCCAGTTCCTGAATATTCATCTGAGCTCCTCCGTCTCCCATCACAGCAATAACAGGACGGTTTGTTTCTGCATAAGATGCTCCTATTGCAGCGGGAAGACAGAATCCCATGGTTCCCAGCCCACCGCTTGTGACATTGGTTCGGGAATGTTTGAACTGAGAGTATCGGCATGTCGCCATCTGATGCTGTCCTACATCTGTTACAATTACTGCTTCACCTGCTGTTATCTCATTCAACTGGCGGATCACCTCTCCCATTGTAATTTCACCTTCTTCAGGGTAGAGCTCCGTATGAATCAGGTTGATGCTTTCAATTTCATGACATTTTTTAAATCTTTTATGCCAGTGATGATGTTCTCTTTTTACGATCTTTTCTGTAAGAAGAGGAAGCGTATGTTTGCAGTTTCCCAGAACGGGAACATCTGCTTTTACATTTTTATTGATCTCCGCATTGTCAATATCCAGATGAACAATCTTTGCCTGTTTCGCATACTGATCCAATCTTCCGGTCACACGGTCATCGAACCGCATTCCTACAGCAATCATAACATCACATTCGTTGGTTAATATATTCGGGCCATAGTTTCCATGCATTCCTACCATTCCTACCGCTTGTGGATGATGAGTTGGAATAGCACTCATTCCCAGAACCGTCCATGCTACCGGAATTCCTGATTTTTCTACAAACTGTAAAAACTCCTTTTCAGCTTTTCCGAGCATAATCCCCTGTCCAGCAATGACAAATGGCTTTTCTGCATTATTGATCAACGCTGCAGCTTTTCCGATATTTTCCATACATGGATCGGGATCCGGTTTATAGCTGCGTAATGTGTGGCATGGTGAATAGCCTTTATAAGCAACAGACTGCAGCTGGGCATTTTTAGTCACATCAATCACGACGGGCCCGGGACGGCCTGACTTTGCAATGTAAAATGCTTTTGCCAATACTTCGGGAAGCTCATGAGCATCCGTCACCTGATAATTCCACTTGGTAACCGGACTTGTAATGTTCATAACATCTATTTCCTGAAAGGCATCAGTTCCGAGAAGGTGTTCAAAAACCTGTCCCGTAATACATACCAGGGGAGTATTATCGAGTAAAGCATCAGCCAGTCCCGTAACGAGATTAGTTGCTCCCGGGCCGCTGGTAGCCAATACAACACCGACTTCTCCTGAGACTCTTGCAAGACCTTGTGCTGCATGCACTGCCGCCTGCTCGTGACGTACAAGGATATGTTTCAGGTTTTCTTTATAATCGTAAAGGGCATCATAAATAGGAATAATAGCACCTCCCGGATATCCGAAAACGGTTTTCACTCCTTCCTGAAGAAAGGCTTCAAGAATGATCCGGCTTCCGCTCAGTTGTATTTCTGTTGATAAATTCGGGTTTTCCATATTTTTATTGAGTGATTTCGTCTGTTACACAGCCTTCTGCGGCTGATGACACGGTTAATGCATATTTATAAAGCAGTCCTTTCTGTACTTTAAGAGCTGGTTTTTGCCATCCTTTTTTTCTTCTTTCTATTTCTTCTTCTGAAACTTTGAGCTGTATGGTGTTGTTGACAGCATCAATTTCAATCAGATCATTATCGTTGACAAAAGCGATCAGACCTCCTTCGTGAGCTTCGGGAGTGATGTGTCCTACTACAAAACCATGAGTTCCTCCGCTGAATCTTCCATCAGTAATCAAAGCGACACTGCTTCCCAGTCCAGCGCCGATAAGCGCGCTCGTAGGTTTCAGCATTTCCGGCATCCCGGGAGCGCCTTTCGGACCTTCATGACGAATGACAATCACATCGCCATGCTGGACGGTTCCATCCTGAATTCCTCTGATCAGATTTTTTTCGCCATCAAATACACGGGCTTTACCTACGAAACGTTCGCCTTCTTTTCCTGTAATTTTGGCTACACTTCCTTTTTCTGCAAGATTTCCGTATAATATTCTCAGGTGCCCTGTCTCTTTTACAGGTTCTGATAATGGTTTGATTATTTTTTGAGTAGTAAAATCCAGATCGGGAACATTTTCTAAATTCTCTGCTACTGTTTTTCCGGTTACCGTTAAGCAGTCACCATGTAATAATCCCTGATTCAAAAGGTATTTCATGACGGATGGTATTCCTCCGTGTTCATACAGATCCTGCATCAGGTATTTTCCGCTTGGTTTTAAATCTGCCAGTACCGGAGTTTTATCACTCATCTTCTGAAAATCATCCTGAGTAAGCGGTACTCCCACACTTTTTGCCATAGCTATAAAATGCAGAACGGCATTGGTACTTCCTCCAAGAATAACAATCATACGCAGCGCATTTTCAAAAGCTTTGCGGGTCATGATATCCGAAGGTTTGATGTCCTTTTCAAGTAATACTTTCAGGTATTTTCCTGCTTCAAGGCATTCTTCCTGTTTTTCTTTGCTTAAAGCCGGGTTGGAAGAAGAATACGGAAGGCTCATTCCTAAAGCCTCTATCGCGGAAGCCATTGTATTGGCTGTATACATTCCACCACATGCACCGGCTCCTGGGCAGGAATTTTTTACAACTCCATCAAAATCTTCTTCGGTAATTTCTCCTGCAATCTTTTTCCCCAACGCTTCAAAAGCTGAAACGATGTTAAGCTGTTCTCCTTTATAGCAGCCTGGAGCAATTGTTCCTCCGTATACCATGATGGATGGCCTGTTCAGCCTTCCCATTGCAATGATAGTTCCCGGCATATTTTTATCACAGCCTGGCAATGCGATCAATCCGTCGTAGTATTGCGCTCCACAGATGGCTTCGATGCTGTCGGCAATCACATCACGGCTTACCAGAGAATAACGCATTCCATCTGTTCCATTGCTCATTCCGTCACTTACTCCGATGGTGTTAAAAATCAATCCGGCTAATCCGTGGTTCCATGTTCCTTTTTTTACGACCTGGGCAAGATCATTCAGATGCATATTGCAGGTGTTTCCGTCATAGCCCATACTGGCAATTCCGACCTGAGCTTTGTGCATGTCTTCTTCTGTAAATCCTATCCCGTACAACATGGCTTTGGCTGCGGGTTGTTCACTGTTTTGCGTGAATGTTTTTGAATATTTATTTAACATACTTTTCCTACATTTTCTATTCTTTTCTCTTCTTCAAATAGAGTTTTTTACTAAATTTTGATCCAAAACTACATTTTGTAATATTCTTTTCATTTTCGTTTTTTCCAAAAACTACAATATTCAATTGTTTAAAAAATGAATTTATTTATTTGATAACCAAATATTTATATTCTTAAAATTTACAATGACAGAACTCTTACTAATTTCAAATATGCCTGTTGTACTCTCCTGCTCGCCGTATTTTCCCAATTTTTGGAAAATGGAACATCATCAAGTGAATCCAGGGCAACAATTTCTGCTGCCGTACCACAGAAAAAGCCTGCATCTGCACCTCTCATTTCTTCAGGTTTGAAAAAAGTTTCCTTTACCGGAATAGCTAGCTCGTTACAAATTTCCATAACGGTTTGCCTTGTAATGCCCGGAAGAATACTTCCTTTGGCCGGAGTATATAAAACTCCGTCTTTTTCGTAGAACACATTGGCACCTGAACTTTCGGCAACATTTCCGTTTTCATCAAGAACCAGCGCTTCATCATAACCTTTGTCTTTCGCATCCTGGCAGGCCAATATTGAGTTTACATAATGTCCTCCTACTTTGGCTTCCACCTTGAAGGCCTTAGGATTAGGACGTTGAAAGGGGGAAGTCATGATTTTCATTTTATCCGCCAGATAGCCGTTGTTCCATTCCCATGCAAGAAGAGACAGATAAGATTTTTGTCCTTTTGAAAGTGACATATTGGGCGAACACGTAACCAACGGACGGATGTATGCATCTGTAAACCCATTACGATCCAGAAGTTCATAGGTAAGTTCTGTAAGCTGATTTACGGAATAATCAAAAGGAATATGCATGAGTTCTGATGATCTTTTCAGTCTTTCGTAGTGTTCTTTTGCTTTGAAAATTTGAGTTCCATGATCTGTGCTGTAGGATTTAATGCCTTCAAAAACAGAGTAACCATAGTGAAGTGATTGGCTGTAAAGATCAGTCCCCGCATCTTTCGCTTTCATAAATTTTCCGTCAAAGTAGATGGTTGTGTCATCGTTGTAATACATGTTATAGAAGTTTAAAAAATTAACAAATGGAAATAAAAAAAGCCCTCTCACGCTGTGAGAGGGCTCAATATATGTACAGTCATACACCTTCCTTCTCACAGCCGTAAGGGAATAATAATGACGATAATAATTACTGATAATAACTGATACATACTTTTATACTATAAAAAATTAAAAACAAAAAAACCGTTTCATAGTTTGAAACGGTTTTATATATAATTTAAATTAAAATCTATTTAAAATGCCGTTTCCTTACTGTTGTTAATGACAACAGCAATAATAGAAATGACAATAATATTTTTCTGATTCGTAAAATTCATATTGCAAATGTATAAACTTTTTAATTACTCACAAGTTTTTTTTGTACTTTTTATTTTTTTCGTAAAAAATGGTTCAGTGTTTCCTTTGCTTCAGCCACATCATGAACCCTCAAAATTTTAGCTCCCTGTTCCAATACTTTCATGTGCAGTTTCTGTGTTTCCTCATTGATGTCCAGCGGTGATTTTCCCAGAGGCCTGTAGATAAATGACTTTCTGGAAATCCCTATCAGCAGAGGAAATTTTCCGAACCCGAGGTATTCAACTTCATGGATCATTTTCATCTGGTCTTCCACTGTTTTTCCGAAACCAAAACCGGGATCAAGAATGATATCATTCACTCCTTTTTCTAAAAGTTCTTTTGTTTTTTTTGAAAAATATTGGTTCACTTCCAGTGTAATATCTTCAAACTTTATTTTATCATGCATGGTTTCGTAAGAAGGATTTACATGCATCAGAATATAAGGAAGTTTCGTTTCAGCAGCTGTATTGAACATTTCCGTATCATACTGACCTCCAGAAATATCATTAATCAGATCAATTCCTTCATTAAATCCGAATTTTACAGTTTCTGCGTAAAAAGTATCCAGGGAAATCAGGGCTGCCGGAAACTCTTTTTTAATCAGAGAGATGGTATTTCCGATTCTGCTGATCTCTTCTTCAGCACTTAAAAATTCTGCATTGGGACGTGTAGACTGTGGTCCGATATCCAGTATTTCAGCTCCGTCCTTCAAAAGTTTTTCAGCATGTCTTAATGCTGATTTTTCATTATTAAACTTTCCGCCATCAGAGAAGGAATCCGGGGTCATATTGAGGATTCCCATGATTTTCGGGGTGTCCAGTTGTACTAAACGACCGTTGCAGTTGATTGAATGAGTTGGAGGGTTTGAGTGTGGGAGAGTTTTAGGGTTGGAGAACATGAGATTATTATTGATGAGGGTAGATTATAAATGATGAATGATAATTGATGAATGATTTTTGTAGTGCAAAATTAGTGATTTATGAGTTTTAAATGAGAAATTAGAAGCTAGAAGTTAGAAGCTAAATGAGCCCTTTTAAACCACAAAACTAGATCAATCGGATATTGAAACTCTTTCCTCAAATACTCTCTAACCCTAAAAACCCCTCAAACTCTCAAACCCAACAACTCGAATCCCGAATCCCGAAACTCTAAAACTCTCCCACCCTCTCCCTCACAAACTCAGCTTATCAAATTGAAAAATCTAAAACCGAATTCGTATATTTGGAAGATTAAGAAGATTTATGTTAAAAACATCAGTACAGTTTGAGAAAGTTATCAGTCAGTGCCGTGATCTTTTCGGCAAAAAATTGCAGGATTATGGTGCGGCATGGAGGGTTTTAAGACCAAGCTCCATTACGGATCAGATTTATATTAAAGTCAACAGGATCCGTACGCTGCAGATGACTGATAAAAAAATGGTGGATGAGAGTGAAGAAGATGAATTTATCGCCATTGTGAACTATTCTATCATTGGACTTATTCAGTTGGAAAAAGGTCTTTCCAATGATTTCAACGAAAATAAAGAGGAAATTTTAGGTCTGTATGACCAATATGCCAACGAAGCGAAAGCTTTGATGGAAAGAAAAAATCATGATTACGGTGAAGCATGGAGAGATATGAGAATCTCTTCGATTACAGATCTTATTTATCAGAAAGTACTGAGAACCAAGCAAATTGAGGATAACCAGGGACAAACTATCGTTTCGGAAGGTCTCGATGCCAATTATTTCGACATGCTGAATTATGCCGTCTTCTGTCTGATCAAGTTCTCGGAAAAAGAAAATCAGTTCGAACCCAAAAATATTTAATATGCTCAAAGGTTTATTACGCTTTATTATTGCTGTCATTTTTATCCTTTCAGGCTTTGTGAAAGCCGTGGATCTGGTAGGTTTTTCTTTCAAAATGGAAGAATATTTCTCTCCTGCTGTTTTCAATATGCCGTTTTTTGAAAAGTTTGCCCTGCTGTTTTCCATTATCGTGGTAGTACTGGAGCTTTTCTTAGGATTTATGCTGCTTCTTAAGTTAAAGCTTAAATTTACCTTATCCCTATTAATTGCACTTTGTATTTTCTTTGGATTCCTGACGTTTTATTCGGCTTATTTCAATGTGGTAACAGATTGTGGATGTTTTGGAGACGCCATCAAATTCACTCCCTGGCAGAGCTTCTTAAAAGATGTTGTACTGCTGGTAGGATTGATTATCTTATTCGTCCTTTACAGAAAAGATTTCCGTAAAAAAGATGAGTATGGAGTTACTTCAAAAGAGTCTTCCCATACGTTCCAATATATTCTTTTAACAGTCTTTTCTTTGGGAATGATTTATGTTATGGCACAGGGAATCATGCATGAACCGATCATTGATTTCCGTGATTATAAAATCGGGACAGATATTAAAGGTGAAAAAGCTAAAATTGACAAAAACCCTTCTGAATATAAGACATTTTACTCCCTGAAAAATGACAAAACAGGACAGGTAGTAAAGGTAAATCAGGATGATTATATCAAAAAAACAGAATATTGGGCAGAAGGTTCTCCATGGAAAATTGAAGATGGAAAAAATGAATCTGTATTGATCAAGGAAGGTTACAAATCTGAAATTGTAAAATTTAAGATTGAAGATCCTACAGGAATGGAAGTTACCAATGAGATCATCAACGCTCCAAAAGCTGTTCTGGTGTTTTCCTATCATCCAAAAGAAATCCCTGCTGACCTGCTTCAGAAAGTGGAGGCAAAAGTAAATGCCCAGAAAGGCGCCCTTATCTACGGAGTTTCTACAGAGCCTAATACTTTTAAAACCATTAAAAATGTACTAATGGACGGAACTGCCATTAAAACAATAGCAAGAAGCAACCCGTTTGTACTGATTCTTGAGAATGGAAAAATTGTAGATAAACAACCTGCGAAGGACTACGTTAATTAATTATAAATGATGAATGATTTTTTGACGAAAGCTAATCGTGGATCAATTATCTATTATCTATTATCTATTATCTATTATCTATTATCTATTATCTATTATCTATTATCTATTATCTATTATCTATTATCAAATTTAAACACTAAACTTAAACATATAAAAGCTCATGCAAAAATCAAATAAATCAATCGCCGGTTATCATTTATTAATGATTCTTTCTTCTGTAGACGGAGAGTTTGCCCCTGAAGAAGGAATGCTGGTACAGCAATACCTGGCGGATGAATTTCCTTTCAGAATGAACCTTGATAATGAATTGGATACTTTGGCCCTTTTACAGCCTGAAGAATGGAAAGATCATTTTGAATTCCATGCAAGATGTTTCCATGACGATTCTACTGAGGATGAACGTGTGAAATTTGTTCAGTTTGCAAAATCTTTAATCAAAGCGGACAATAAAGTAACGGAAGAGGAACATACATTTTATGTTCTGCTGAAAAACCTTTGGGGATTATAAACAACAACGAAAAAATAAAATAAATCTATATTTAAATTTTATGAGAAGAAAAATAGTTGCAGGAAACTGGAAAATGAACAAAAATGTAATTGATGCACAGCAATTGATGATTCAGTTACTAAGCTATAAAAACAATAACGCTACCAACTGTGAAGTTTGGATTGCTCCACCGGCATTATACCTGATGATGGCAAAAGACGTTTTTGAAAAGGATGAAATCGGAGTATTTTCTCAGGATATGAGCGAGCATGAAAGCGGTGCTTACACAGGTGAAATTTCTGCAGATATGCTGGAATCCATTGATGCTACAGGTTCTTTGATCGGGCATTCTGAAAGAAGACAATATCACGGAGAAACAGATTCTCACTGTAACAGAAAGATCAAACTGGCTCTTGATAAAGGTCTTATTCCTGTTTACTGTAATGGAGAAACTCTTGAGCAGAGAAAAGCAGGACAGCATCTTGAAGTCGTAAAAAACCAGACTGAAGTAGCTCTTTTCACGCTTTCTGCTGAAGAAATCAAGAAAGTTGTGATCGCTTATGAACCGGTTTGGGCTATTGGAACAGGAGAAACGGCAAGTCCGGAGCAGGCTCAGGAAATCCATGCTCACATCAGAAATATTATTGCTGCAAAATACGGACAGGAAGTTGCTGACGAAGTTTCTATTCTTTACGGAGGTTCTGTAAAACCAGACAATGCAAAAGAAATTTTCTCTCAGCCGGATATTGACGGAGGTCTTATCGGAGGAGCAGCTTTGAAATTAGAGGATTTCTCTAAGATTATTGAAGCTTTTAACTAGAAATCATTGATCTAACAATAAAAACGGCGGAATCTTCGATTCCGCCGTTTTCCGTTAAAAAAATCTAATTATTGAATATCGACTACATACATTGTTCCCTTGTCTACTTTACCCGTTTTAGGTAAAATTTTGGATTTTGGATTTCCGTTTCCATCATCTACCACTCCAAAGTCATCATCATTGAAAACAGCCAGTTTATTATTTCCCAGATAAACAATTCCCTCAAATTTATCATGTTCATACCCCAGTTTTGCCACCAGATCTACGGCTAATGTTTTAGTAACAGCTTTTATTCCGGCATTGGTAATTTCATCCCATGAACATTGTTCTAAAGCTTTTCCATTGATTTTCATTCCGTCAACAGCGGTAATATCGGCTCCGTTTACATCTGTTGCATTGCTCAGATTGATTCTGTATACTTTTTTGATTCCGCCCTGGGAACCGAAATTTCCATCTCTTTCAATGACTAAGAATTCACTGTTACTTATTGCTGTAATATCACAAACCGAATCAGAAGCACCTCCATCCTGTTTGTATAAAAATTGTTTAGTCTGGCCTGTAACCGTATCAAATGTAACAATTCTCGTTAAAGTTTTATTGGTAGCCAGTGCTTTGCTGGGAACATACATCATCGACTGTATGGTTCCTACCAGAGTTCTTCCATCCGGACTTATACAAAGACCTTCCATTCCTCTGTTGGCTCTTCTTTTCGCTAAAACAGCAGGCAGTTTTCGAGAACCTGTATTTACACCAATCGGGCTTATTCTTTCCATCTCCACTCCATCTGCACTGTAGTGGACAATATGCGGTCCGTACTCGTCGGAAACCCAGAATGTACCATCAGCAGCAGCAACAATACTTTCGCTGTCTAAACCATATTGATCTGTTCCTAAAACATTTCCGGAAGCATCATATGCGACTTCCCCTGTGCTCCCCATTCCTGCAGGGTTTGGAAGACCTGTAATAGGCTGCCCGGAAGGATTTTTAAGTTTAATATATCTGATGACCTCTATATTCCCGTCTGCATTGATTTTAAAATGCATAATGGTGGGTGTAAAGCCGGGGGCAAGGAATTTTTTACCATTCTGAAAGTCCGTATTGGGACCTCTGTCTGTAATGACATAGAACTCACCTTTTCTTGTTGGATGAGCGGCAGCACCGGAACCAAATCCGCCGTTGATAACATCTACTCCGTTTATCGTAGACAGTTTGGTAAATGGAAACTCCTGAGGCAGTTTGGAATAATTAATATCCTGATTAATTATGGTTGTATCATCATCACTTTTACATGAAACCAATACTGCCAGCACGACTGCAGACCATAGTAATTTTTTCATATTCACTTTTATGGCAGCGAAAGTATAAATCGATTGTAAACTGATCTTAAATATAATGATAATTGTTTTTTAACAATACTGAGTGGATGTGCCATTTAAAACCACCCCGTCAAAAATTCTTTGAATTTTTGACACCCCTGCGGAGGATGGGAATTTTAACGTGTTCAGTTGGAATTTGGACAGGTTGTAATTTTTCTCTAATATCTGTTCTCGAATCATTGTTCTGGATTTCTACGGAATGATAAAATTGAAATGATTGTTTATCCATACAGTTTGTCATTCCGCAGAATCTAAACATTTAAAAACATAAATCCAACAAAAAAACCGCACCAGATGGGTGCGGTTCTCATGATTGTATCATCAATTATTTTTTCTCAGTAGATCTTTGTAAAACCTCATCTACCATTCCGTAACCTTTAGCTTCTTCAGAAGTCATCCAGTAATCTCTGTCAGAAGATTTTTCTACCCACTCATACGTTTGTCCTGAGTGATGACCGATGATTTCATAAAGCTCCTGCTTCAATTTCAGCATCTCTCTTAAGTTGATCTCCATATCAGAAGCAACTCCCTGAGCACCTCCTGAAGGCTGGTGAATCATTACTCTTGAGTGTTTAAGTGCAGAACGTTTTCCCTTTTCTCCTGCAACTAATAATACAGCTCCCATTGAAGCAGCCATACCTGTACAGATAGTTGCTACATCGGGCTTGATGATCTGCATGGTGTCATAAATACCTAGACCTGCATATACACTACCACCAGGAGAGTTGATGTAGATCTGAATATCTTTTGAAGGGTCAGCACTTTCCAGGAATAAAAGCTGAGCCGTCACGATGTTTGCTACCTGATCATCAATACCTGTTCCCAGGAAGATAATTCTGTCCATCATCAAACGCGAGAAAACGTCCATCTGAGCAACGTTTAATCTTCTTTCTTCCATGATGTACGGAGTAAGATTCGTTGGGCCATACATTCCCATATACTGATCGGTAACCAAACCGTTGTTTCCTAAATGTTTTACAGAGAAGTCTCTGAATTCCTTTTTAATGTCCATATTTCTATTATGTATTATTTTTAAAATATTCTCGAAGTTTAAATTACAATATTTATTCCTAAAATTTTATAGGACTTTTTGTCACAGAATATCCAAAAATCTGACTCTTGTTTATCTCTTCCTATCTACATAAATCCCTTTGATCGGTGAATATTCGATGATATTGCTCAACCGTATGGAAGCCTGCTTTAAAAGCGTGATTTTTTTGATCAGCTCATAATATTTTACCTCATCCGTATTGCTGTACTGATCAAGTTCTTTGGCTGTTTCCTTAATCAGATAATCAATATACCGGTACTTATGTAACAGAACATCTCCCTGGATCTGATCTGCCACTTTATCACCATAATTGGGAGGATAGATATTTCTTGAAGCCCAGTTTTCAAGTTCATCCAGCGGGATTAAAGCATCTACAACCTTTGTGGTAATCTCTTCGTCCATAAAAGATACAAAAAAGTTTCCACTTCTGAGTTCATCCTTTTGAATTCCTTCTCTCACCTGGTTGATAATAATCTCATTTTCTTTGACTAAAAATGTATACTGCTCTTCTTCAAAATGATGAAGAATTTCTTCGATAACAGTAATCTGATATTCCTCATTATTTTCATTCTTCCTTTTCAGAACAATATCTCCGAACATCAGCATATGATCTACCAGTTTATTCTCCATGAATAATACATCATACAGAAAAGGATCCTCTTTTTCTTTATCCAAAGGAACAATCTCCATTTTCGGAGCTGCTGCTTTTTCCTTCTGCTGCTGCTGAACATGATGCGTCTGATTCTGGGTGATCTGCTTCTGAACATCCAACTCATTGAAAAGACTCTGTTCGGATAGTCCGAATTTATTGGAAACCTCTTTAAGATAAACCTCTCTTTTCAGGGCATTTTGTACGAAAGAAACAGATTTTACAATATCTCTGATCGCTTCAGCCTTTTTAATCGGATCATTTCCGATATCTCTCAGGAGAATTTCCGCCTTGAAATCGATGAAATCCATCGCTTCATTTTCGATGTACTTTTCAACGTATTCCTGCGGATGTTTTCTGGCAAAGGAATCCGGGTCATCTCCATCAGGGAAAAGCAAGACACGGATGTTCATTCCCTCAGTCAGCAGCATATCAATACTTCGGAAACTGGCTTTGATACCGGCATTATCACCATCAAAAAGAATCGTTACGTTTTCCGTAAGCCTCTTAATCAGTTTGATCTGCTCTGTCGTCAAAGACGTTCCGGAACTTGCCACTACGTTTTCAATTCCGGACATATGAAGGGAAATCACGTCCATATACCCTTCCACCAAAAGACAGGCATTCTTTCTTGAAATCGCCTGCTTGCTCTGGTTTAATCCATAAAGAACATTGGATTTATGGTAGATCTCTGTTTCCGGTGAATTGAGGTATTTTGCTGTTTTGACATTATTCTTCAGGATTCTTGCTCCGAAACCTAAAACCCTTCCTGAAAAACTGTGAATAGGGAAAATTACCCTTTCCCTGAAACGGTCAACCCCTGCAGGTGTATTTTCCGGGAAGATGGAAAGTCCGGATTTCTCAAGAATTTCTTTATTATAACCTTTTTCAAGCGCATAAGCCGTGAAAGCATTCTTTTTCTCCGGAGAATATCCCAGCTGGAATTTTTTAATAATATCATCCCTTAGTTCTCTCTCTTTGAAATAAGAAAGTCCTATGCTTCTGCCCTCCTGATCATCCCAAAGGATCTCCTGAAAATACGTATTGGCAACCTCATGAATTTTATACAGCAGATCTTTTTCTGTCTGGGCATTTTTTGCTTCTTCAGAAATTTCCCGCTGGTCTTCTTCAATTTCAATTCCGTATTTTTTTGCAGCGTGGCGGAGTGCTTCAGGATACGTAAAGTTCTCAATTTCCATCAGGAAAGAAATGGCTGTTCCTCCTTTTCCTGTAGAGAAATCCTTCCAGATCTGCTTACTGGCAGAAACTACAAAACTGGGTGTTTTTTCATCATGAAAAGGACTGAGCCCCTTGTAATTAGACCCTGCTCTTTTCAACTGCACATATTCGCCCACAATCTCTTCAACGCGGATCGTGGAGAATATTTTATCAATGGTCTGTTTGGAAATCATGCTGTAAAATTAAGTAATTTATAGGGAAGTTGGAAGAGGCTGAGAATTTCGGTGCGGGTTTCAGGTTTCGGGATTCGGGATTCGGGATTCGAGTTGTTGGGTTTGAGAGTTTGAGGGGTTTTTAGGGTTAGAGAGTATTTGAGGAAAGAATTTCAATATCCGATTGATCTAGTTTTGAGGTTTAAAAGGGCTCATTTAGCTTCTAACTTTCAACCGTTAATTTCTAACTTCTAGCTTCTAATTTCTCATTTAAAACTCATAAATCATTATTTTTGCAAAACAAATTAGCATATGCAGTTCACTATCAATACAATCGAAGACTGGCAGGAAGTTGTTGACACCATCATTCCTCAATTACAACATAATATTCTTTTATTAAAAGGAAATCTGGGAGCCGGGAAGACAACCTTCACTCAATTTCTGCTTAAAAATATGGGCAGCAATGACGAAGTAAACTCTCCCACGTATTCTATTGTGAATGAATACAATACTGAAAAAGGAAAAGTATATCATTTTGATCTTTACCGTCTGAAAAACATTGAAGAAGTGTATGATATCGGAATTGAAGAGTATCTGGATAACTCTTTTCTATGCATCATCGAGTGGCCGGAAGTGTATGAAGAGGAGCTTTATGGTCTTAAGTACCACACAATGAGTATTGTGAATACGGGTGAAAACAGAGAAATTTCATTCGATTAAATATTATGTATCTTTGCTCATTAATTGAGTGTAAAAAAACAATCTGTAAGACATAATTTAATTTAAGGATGAGTACAAATATTTTTACTCCTTTCACAGAAGAAGAATTAATGCCGAAAGAGGAAAAATTGGAGGTTATAAAGAAAGGAAAACAATTCAGTATTGGAATTCCTAAAGAAACCTGTCTCAACGAAAGGAGAACCTGCATTACTCCTGACGCCGTACAGGTGTTGGTAGAGCACGGCCATGAAATCATTATTGAATCAGGTGCCGGACAAGGTTCGTTTTTTACAGATTTACAGTATTCGGAATCTGGGGCGAAAATCACCAATGATCCCAAAGAAGCTTTCGGGCAGGATCTTATCCTGAAGGTGAACCCTCCTACAGAAGATGAAATTGAGTACATGAAACCTAATACGTATCTGGTTTCAGCACTTCAGATTAATCTTAGAGACAAGGATTATTTCTTAAAGCTTGCAGAGAAAAAAATAAACGCCATCGCTTTTGAATTTATCGTTGATGAATACAAGCAGCTGGCCTTGGTAAGACTGGTTGGTGAAATTGCAGGAACCGTTTCAATCTTATATGCTTCCGAATTATTAGCGTTATCAAACGGTTTAATGCTGGGAGGAATTACAGGAGTAAGACCCGCAGAAGTTGTTATCCTTGGAGCCGGAATTGTAGGTGAGTTTGCTACAAAAGCAGCGATTGGTTTAGGAGCAAGTGTAAAAGTTTTCGATAATTCTTTATCCAAGCTTAGAAGGCTTCACACGATTGTTGACAGCCGTGTACCGACTTCTATTATTGATCCTAAAGAACTCAGCAAAAGTCTTAGACGTGCCGACGTAGTAATCGGAGCACTTCCAAGATTGAACATGACCCCTATCGTTACTGAAGATATGGTGATGAAAATGAAAAAAGGCAGTGTCATTATCGATATTACCATAGATAACGGTAAAGTGATTGAAACTTCAGAGCTTACCACCATGGAAGATCCTTATGTCATCAAACACGGTGTCATCCACTGCGGACTTCCGAATCTTACCTCAAGAATGCCGAGAACTACCACTAAGGCTATCTCGAATTTCTTCCTTTCCTATATTTTAAATTATGACGAAGAGGGCGGCTTTGAAAACATGCTGATCCGCAAAAATGAAATGAAGCAGAGCTTATATATGTACAAAGGAAGACATACCAAGAAGATCATCTGCGACCGTTTCGGACTTACGTACCACGATATCAATCTTTTAATTTTCTAATGAAGAAACTGAAATTTTATGCAATAGGCTTCGTTCCGGGGCTTTTGATCGTATTTTTTATTTTAAACAAAAAAGGGGCAAGCTGCAGCGGATATTTACCGAACAGCCGTGTGATTGCTGAAAGTCTTTCCAAAGAATTCAAATATTCTGAAGAAGCTAAAAACGCAATGACGACCTACAAGATTGATGAGAAATTTATAAAAGACAGCATCATTACCAACGGAAAAGTAGATTTTGACCGCAGTCATGCTCAGAAAAAACCATGTCCGGATTATCTTATCACTTATCCTGAAAAAAATCCGTCTTACGAGATCACTTTTGAAAAGTGCGAAGAAACCGTGACAGTGAACGGTCTTAAGAAACTTAAATAGTTTTCAAAAACAAGCTATGGACGGCAATTACTACATGATTCATGATTATCTGATATTCATCGGAGTTTTTGCCATTTTCCTGTTTCTGACAATAAGCATTTATCTCTACAGCCAGAATCAAAAGCTGAAACAGAGAAACACTAAACTAACAGAAACCAATAAACTTATTGAGCAGCGCCTGAATGAAGTTCGTCTGGAACATATCGGGACAAAGCTGAACCCGCATTTGTTTAAAAATATTCTGAACTCAGTGCAGTCTCACGCGTATCAGACGTATATGTCACTGGATAAGCTGGCGAATGTGCTGGATTATATTTTATACGAAAGCAACAATAAGTATGTAAGCCCGAAAGAAGAGCTTAATTTTGCTTTAAGCCTTATAGAGATTAATAAAATCAAGATCAATCCTCTTTTTGACTTCAGAATTAAATCCAGGATCAATAAATCTGATGCTTTGTATGAAGAAAAGGTCTTTGCTCCGCTGATCTCTGTGGATCTTATTGAAAATGCCTTCAAACATACGGATTTCCTGGCTCAGGACTCTTTTATTTCTATTTATATGGAGCTTGAGGACGGTATTTTCACTATGAAAGTCAGTAATAAAGCTTCTCTGAAAAATATTCTGGAAAAAGAAAAAAGCGGTTTTGGAAGCCAGTCTTTTGATCAGAGACTTAAAATGATCTACAGTACGTATTATCAGCTGGAAAGAAGCTCAAAAAACGGAATATTTACGGCGGAATTAAAAATCAATTTAGGAGAAT
The DNA here is from genome assembly GCF_036362765.1 of Chryseobacterium sp. CP-77. Taxonomy (NCBI): domain Bacteria; kingdom Pseudomonadati; phylum Bacteroidota; class Flavobacteriia; order Flavobacteriales; family Weeksellaceae; genus Chryseobacterium; species Chryseobacterium sp. CP-77. Next base: position 4,861,586 of record NZ_CP143637.1, on the reverse strand, counting down.
TCTATGATAAAATGCGTTATTCTGGATGATGAATTACTGGCCATCAGCTATTTAAAACTTCTATGCGAGCAGATTGAGAATGTAGAGGTGGTAAAAGCATTCAATGATCCTAAAATTTTTCTGAATGAAATAGACAGCCTCGACTGTAATCTGTGTATTCTGGATATTGAAATGCCCGGAATGACAGGGCTTCAGGTAGCTGAGATTATTTCAGGTTCCAAAAAGATCATTTTTACCACGGCTTATAAAGAATATGCAGCCGAAGCTTTCGATCTGAATGTGGTGGATTATGTAAGGAAACCCATCAAAAAAGAAAGATTAATCCAGGCTTTCGAAAAGGCTAAAGAACTGGTGGAAAATCCCCCTAAAAAGACTTTTATCGAGTGGAATACCAATATTGGAAAAACCGTTATATTCACAGAACAGATTTCCTATATCAAAACCTCTGAAATCGACAGCAGGGATAAAGATATTATGCTTATTGACGGAACAACCATCGTATTAAAAAACCTGAATTTTAAAAACCTTCTGGAAATGCTGCCATCAAAAGATTTTGCTCAGGTGAATAAAAAGGAAATCATTGCGCTGTCTTCCATCAAAGTATTTTCAACCAACGAAATCATTACCACCATTCCTGCGGAAGATCACGGTTTTCTGAAACTTCAGATCGGTGAGGCCTACAAAAGTTCACTGATGGAACTGTTCGGAAAATAGTCCTTTTCCAGATCTTTCCGGTTTCATTACAGAATATAAGTCCTTTATTACAACTCCCCTTTTTCAGTAAGTGATCCCTTTACTTTTGCATAAATTTATTTGATTTTATAATGAAATATTCTTTCATATAGATTTTATTACATTTTTCAGAGCATTCGTTACATTTTAAAAAAAAGGATATTTAACATAACTATATTCTTATCAAATTTGCATAAAATATTGGAATCATGAATTTGGGGAAATACAAAAATTTAATTTTCTATATTACGACCATAGCCGTTTTTTCCGCTTTGATGTATTATTTCATCATTGAAGGGCAGACGCTGGAAGTAAAGGAAAATATTATTGCTAACACCAGCAGCGGCTCTACCTGGGATAATTTCCTGGAATCCTTTAAAACCAATCTTCACCATCCGCTTGCCTTATTATTGGCGCAAATTGTCACTATTATTATGACAGCAAGGCTTTTTGGATGGATTTGTATGAAAATAAAACAGCCTACGGTCATTGGAGAAATGATCGCCGGTATTGTATTAGGGCCATCACTTGTAGGAATGTATTTTCCCGAGTTTTCCGCCTTTCTTTTTCCTAAAGAATCATTAGGCAACCTTCAGTTTCTGAGCCAGATAGGTCTTATCCTGTTCATGTATATTGTTGGGATGGAGCTGGATCTGAGTGTATTAAGGAAAAAAGCTCATGATGCGGTTGTCATCAGCCATGCCAGTATTATTATTCCTTTTGCGTTAGGAATAGGACTTTCTTATTTTGTGTATCAGGAATTTGCTCCGGATGGTATTCAGTTTACGTCTTTTGCTTTATTCATAGCCATTTCGATGAGTATCACAGCATTTCCGGTATTGGCGAGAATCGTACAGGAAAGAAACCTCCAGAAAACCAAACTGGGAACGATTGTTATTACCTGTGCTGCGGCCGATGATATTACCGCATGGTGTATTCTTGCTGCTGTAATTGCTATTGTAAAAGCAGGTTCTTTTGCAAGCTCTATCTATGTGATTATCATGGCGGTTGCTTATGTTTTTTTAATGATTAAAATTGTAAGACCTTTCCTGAAAAGAGTCGGAGACCTTCAGGCCGGAAAAAATACGATCAGCAAACCCATGGTGGCTATTTTCTTTCTAACCCTTATTTTGTCTGCATATGCTACTGAAGTAATCGGAATTCACGCTTTATTCGGAGCTTTTATGGCGGGTGCCATTATGCCTGAGAATACAAAATTCCGTACGCTTTTTATTGATAAAGTAGAAGATGTGGCTTTGGTACTTTTACTTCCGTTATTCTTTGTATTTACAGGACTTCGTACGCAGATCGGACTTCTGAATGACAGCCATTTGTGGATGACCGCCGGATTTATTATTCTGACTGCTGTTCTTGGAAAATTTGCAGGAAGTGCATTGACGGCACGATTTGTAGGCATTAACTGGAAAGAAAGTTTAACGATAGGAGCTCTGATGAATACCAGAGGTCTTATGGAACTTATTGTTCTGAACATCGGATATGATCTTGGAGTTTTAAGTCCTGAAATTTTTGCAATGCTTGTGATTATGGCACTTTTCACCACTTTCATGACAGGCCCTGCGTTAGACTTTATTAATTTTATTTTTAAATCTAAAAAGAATCAGGACGAGTCTGTTCAGGATAATGATTCCAAATACCGCGTTCTTCTCTCATTTGATAAACCGGAATCCGGAAGTACTTTGTTGAAACTTGCACACAATTTCACTCATAAAATGAACGGCAATAAAAGCATCACTGCGATGAATATTGCTCCGGTAGATGAAATGCATGCCTATGACATCAACGAGTATGAGGAGTCGCAGTTTCAGAATGTCATTGAAACCTCTCACGATCTGAATCTGGAAGTCACTACCCTCTTCAAAGCGTCTACTGATATCGAAAGTGATCTTACCAGCATTACCAACAAAGGCCATTATGATCTTCTCCTGATCATGCTTGGGAAATCTATGTATGAAGGTAGTTTATTGGGAAGGCTATTAGGCTTTACCACCAAAATTATTAATCCTGAAAAACTTCTGAACACGGTAAAAGGCAAAGGAAATATATTCAACAATTCTCCTTTTGACGATTTTACCCTTCAGATTCTCGACAAAACCAATATTCCTGTAGGAATTTTGGTGGAAAAAGATTTTAAAGCAGCCGACAAAGTATTTGTTCCGATCTTCAATCTGAGTGATTTTTACCTTCTTGAATATGCGAAAAGGCTGATTAATAACAATAATTCCCAGATTATCATTCTGGATGCGGCAGGACAGATCCGAAATAATATTGAGGTAAAAGAACTGATCAGAAGTATTGAACAGGTAGCCCCTAATCACATTACGCTGTACAATGAGAAGAAGATTGAGAAAGAATTCCTGAATTCTCATGACCTGATGCTCATCAGCAGTAAAAGCTGGAAAAACCTGATCGATACAAAAAGTCTATGGCTGTCTGATATCCCATCCACATTAATAATATCAAATCCATAACACAATAACACACACCGATATTTCTATTTCTGTTGAAGCTGTAAATATTATTCGTTGTCTGTAAAGAAAAAACGGGTATATTTATAGCTTCAATTTTTTGGGACATGCTGATTAACAGTGAAAATGGAGTTATTGAGCTGGAAGCCTTTGCTACCACACTTTATAAAGGAATGAGTCTTGACCAGCTGAAACAGTCTGATTTTTATAAAGAAAAGTATCATGATCTGTGGGATGTAAAAACCGGATATTTTTGGTATTATTGTAAACCTGTAGAAATACAAGGATATCAGGTATCTTTCAGTCTGTGCTTTTTTAAAGATCAGCTGGATACCATCCATATGAATACCTCTGAAAAGACTGATGCCAAAGACTGGAATGAATGGACAGAGGAAAAAGAAATGAATGTTTTCCGCCGGAATAATACTTTCCTGACCAAAGTCCTTGGAATATCACCCACCCAAAAAAAGAAAACACCTTACCCAAGCTGTACCTTCAAATTTCTCTGGGGAAATGTATGGTCGGTCTACGATCCACGAAGTGCCAGCAGCTTTATGGGAATCAGTTTTAATGAAGAGGAAAAAACAAATACAAAATAACTTATAACCAAAGATTAAGAGAACACTATGTGCCGATATGCCATGATGGTTTACAAAGGTCATTATGCCTGTTTCAACTGCCAGAAAACATTCAAGCGCCGCCACCTGAAAGATGTGGACCGGGATGCTCAGACCTCTGTGGAAGCCAAATGCCCGGAATGTGGGAATCTGATGGCCAATATGGGACTTGACTTTAAATCCCCTCCCAAAAATGATGACAAGCAATGGGCGCACATCCGGGATTTGTATACGGTTGGAATCACTTTTCATTCATGTGGATGCTCTGGTCCCGGATATATTCCACAGGACCGCAAGGCTATTATTGATTATCTGGAAAAAGTCCGTTCAGAATACATGAAATCTCTGGTATTCTGGAGATACCGCACAGAGCCTGAAAATAAAAAAGAACGTGAACTGGACTATCAGAAAAACAGCTCACATCTATGGGCCGTCAACCGTAATGCTTTCAAAGAAACAGTGACCAATCAGGAAGGTATTAACTATTGGCTTAAAAGAATCAAGGAGGTTGAGGAAAGACTGAATATCATCAAGGCTGATCAATCATAACGCGACTCTAGTTTACAAGCTTCAGAAGCCTTTTAAAATCTTCTCTGATCTTCTCCTCCTGCTCAGCGGGGTAATCCTCACCGATACTAAATCTACGTCCTGTAGTATTGGTGATCATAATGATATTTCCGTTTTCAAAATAATTTCTGGTCATTGTAATCTTTGATTTTTTCAGGTCAAATGCTTCCGTGTCATTATTTTCTTTCATTGCTTTAGCATCATAGAAAAGCGGCCGGTTATACCTATACTCTTTTTCGAAAACAAAAGAAAGCTGTCCGTTAAGAAGATAATATTCTGTCAGCTTCTGCCCGATTTCTCCATAATTTTTCGCAATTACTTTTTGAAGACCTTTATCTGTGTAATAAAATGTGGCTTCCCCGCCTTCTGCAGATTCTCCTTCAATATCTTTCTTTTTGACAGCAGTCCATTTTGTCACGGAATTGATTCTTTTAAAATTTGTCTGAATAGGTTTTATCCTATTTTTTAAACTCTTGTTTCCTGTTGTATCTTTCTCATTGTATGCTTCTCCCATCTTTACAGTATCCTGTGCTTGGATAGTGAAAAAAACAGGCGACTGATCTCCGGACTTCTGAGCATATGCAAAACTCAAACTGATCAATATTATGAAAACTCCATGCAAGAATCTATTCTTCATATTTTCTTTTTTATAGCTTTAAAATTAATCATAACTTTTGGTTGTACTGCATATAATGAAACCACAAAAGTTACAAATAACTGTTTTAGCTTTGAAAATCCTTATACCAGCTAAGATTCCTACAGAATGATACAATTGGAATACTTGTCTTACCATCAGTTTGCCATTCCGTAGAAATCAGGCTTGCATTAAAAAACATCAGAAGTCACAAATCTGGCCACCATGCCAACCGAAGACGTGCAATTCCCATCCTCCGGAGAGGTGGTGAAAATTCAAAGAATTTTTGACGGGGTGGTTTCTTCACACCATCAGTTTCATGTCGTAATTCTACTACAATTTTTAAAATTTAACCCCAAAAATTCATTTCCAACAGAGTTTTTTAATAGCTTTATCTGATAATTCACATTGGATGGAAATTGATTTCTTACAATATAAGGTACGAAACGGAGACACGCTTACCTCCATCGCTTCCCGGCTGGGTATGACCAGTGAGGAGCTTAAGCTGTTTCATAATTCTCATTGCCCGAAAATGGATAAAGTCTGGTTTGAAAACCTTAATGACGTTAAAAATATTTTTGTCCCTACTCATTTTAAAACAGAATCGCAGAAGGAAAATGAAAGGAATAACAGTCTTCCCGGCCAGTTCTCCGATTCCTTTTGGGCCCAAACTTATAGCATTAATGAGACTTTTGAAACGTCTTTCGAATCTTCGGTTAACATCGGTTATACCATTGATATAAATCTCCGAAAAGACAAAAACACAGGTCTGTATATCCTTAGCTACAGTCAGAGAGACTTTAAATCCGGAGGAAATGAACCGGATGATAAGGTAAGCAGCCTTTCGATAGCTTGCATGAAAAGTATTATGCCACTTGAATTTATTCTTAATGAACAAGGCAGGATAAAAGGATTGGCAAATCATAAAAAAATCACGGACACTTTTACCAGACAACGTAAAGATCTTGAAGAGTTTTATGTAGGTGAAGTCGCTCGAAATTATATGGATTCTTTTGAAAGGAACATCAGCAATGAAGCATTTTTATTACAGCAATTTCAGAGTACACTGCTGTTTCAGACTCTGTTTCCCCAAACAGACTGGTTCAGGAGAAAAATAAAGTGGACAGAACCTTTTTATTTTGTACAGAATTCATTTCCGGTAGCCTGTGAAATTAAACCTGAACATAAAAATAAAGAAGAGGACTCTGTTTTGACTATTTTAAGCGGAAAAATCACTGAATTATGTACCTCACAGGAGATCATGCGCGGGATCAGGCTCAAAAAACCGGCTGCAAGACCTGCTTCAGGAAATATTGTATTAGAATACACCACTCACACTAAAAATAAGAATCTTCTTCAGGCTAAAGCCTCGGTTTTACTCAGTCATGAAGAGGTATTGATACACCAACATCACATCAATATAACACAAGGATAATATGAAAAATTATGTCACACAAAAAGGCGATACTTTCAGTTCTCTGGCCCGGCAGTTTAAGCTGAAAAATGAAGGTATTTTAAAAACTTACCATAATCTCCACTGTCCGCCGGAAGATGTCATGCAGGAACCTGTTCCGGGCAAAACAATTTTGATTCCGGAAGATCCACAGCTCATGGCTGAGGAAACAGAACCTCAAAATATAGCAGCATCTTCCCAGGAGGAATCTACAGAAAATGTAGGTTCTGATGAAGGAAATTCAACGGAAGAAACTTCACAAAATGAAGAGCAGTCATCCGGAAAAACGAAACAACAAAGTGATAAAGAAGAAAAGGAAGATCAAAAAGAAGACAGTGGTTCCAGTCCTCATGAAGGAAAATATTTCATTGTGCAGAAAGGAACCGTGCAATGTAATCAGGGATTTAAATTTCCAAAATTTAAAGTGACCAGCCATCAGAAACACTACTGGAATGATGAAGAAGGAAACGCTGATTATCTGGCCGTAACAGAGGATGATCTTCAGCTCGATCCTGCGGCACAGCCGTTTGGACAATGCAAGCTCAAGCCAACTTCAGGAGGATATCTTCCGTGTGCTTATGCTCCAGCCGGAAAATGGCAGAAGACGTATGAAAAAGTAAAAGTGATGGGAAAAAGCTGTCTTACGGAAATCTCAGAACTCATGTGCAGTACGGGAGGGAAAATAACCATTCTCAAACACGGACAGCAAAGCGAAGTCGGTAAAAGCCAGGTTGCCAAAGCAAGTACGCAGGAACAGCAGGTTTATAATCCCGTTGTGGATTTTGATGAATTCAAGGAAGATACAAAAGATACAGACCAACTTTATTATAGCTAAGCCATGACAGGAACTATTATCGGGAATCAGAATCCTCTGGTAGGAACAACTTATACCTACGAAATAAAACCTTCAGGCCTTTCATTTGGTCTTAAAGGTGATTATGAATGGTATCTCTTTAAGAAACAAAAGAACGGAAGCTGGAAAGACATCACCGGAAAGCCCAAGACCGGTGAAAAGGTGACGTACAACTTTGGGGAAATTGCGCTGGGAATAGAGTTTCAAATGAAAGTCTATGAAACTAAGAAAGGTATTTTACCTGGTCTTCCCTCCACCAGAGAACTGGCTGGAAGCTGTGTATTAATACCAACAAGCAACAAAGTTCCGAAGATTGATAAAGTAGTACTCTTCAACAGAGGAGCAAAAGACGTCAATAAAGCCAGCTACCGTGATACTCTTATTGCGCAGGCTCATTGTATTGCGATGTTTAATAAAGAGATTGAGTTTCACCTTTGGGAAGATGACGCTCCTGGAAAAGGGCACGATGCCAGTATTAACAAAAACAACCGTCACACCCGCAGCTATAAGGCTCGCGTCAATGAAAAAGGGATTGCAGAAGTGTCAATACCTCTGATGTCTGATGAAAAAATCCTTCGTCAGATGGCCAATCAGTTTCTGATGAAAGGTGACAGGAATGAAGGCGCGAATCATGAATATTATGTTACAGCCACTTATTCAGGGCAAATTCAGGGAGCCAGCCAGGTGAATGTAGATGTAGCCAACCCTGATTATAAAGGGCAGCCTCAAAACCAGCCAAAACCCAAGCCGCAACCTGAGAAACACACGCCAAAATTCCCGGCCGGACAAGGAGGTGGTCCCAAACAGCCGGATCCTAAAGGCAATATTATAGAAGCTCTTTTCATTGATGATACAGGAAAAGAACTTTCCAAAGTTGCTGTAGGAGATAAAGTAAGGGTCAGGATTCATTCCAAAAATATGGTGGGAAAACACATCCAATATGTTATCTGGGAATATGATACCACTTCCAATGATGAAGTTTACAGAAGCGGAAATATTAAAATTCCTGCCGATGTATGTGATACTTCAGGATTTATCATTACCAAAGACATATTCGGAAAAGGAATAGACTCTCATATCGGCGATCCGGATTCCGATGCACAAAATTATTTCATTGAAATTATCTCCAAAGACCTTTCTGCGGAATCTCAGAAATTTGGGGTAAATTCGGAAGGACTGATGCAGGTGGAGAAGGTGAAGAGTGCGGCGGGGGTGCAAAAAACGCAAGATCCCAAACCAGAAAACGGAAAATGTCCGAATTGTGATAAAGATATTACTTTAGATCAAATGAAAAAAATATTCCCTGACTGTAAGGATGAAACTAAACTTAAATCAGTCATGGAAGCATATAATAAATATATGTCAAAATTTCAAATGAATACATGTTGGAATAAAGCTCATTTTTTTGCGCAAACCAGAATAGAAGCAGGAACATCTTTACATATTAAAGATGAAGGGCTAAATTATTCTGTTAAGAGATTAATTGAAGGCGACAAATATAAAGGTAAAAATTGGGTTAAAGGAGATCCAATAAAAAAAATAGGTGGTTATTATCTTGATGGAGAATTTAAAAGTCGGCCTTTCTCATATTTTGACACTCATAAAGAAGATGCGAATAAATATGGTCGAAAAGATTTAAATAAAGCGAATGATAATGGCATACAAAAAGCTAATCAGGAGATGATAGCAAATTTAGTATATGATGATAAGAACCGCCCAGTTAAAGCAAAATTAGGAAATACAAAAGATGGAGATGGTTGGAGATATCGAGGAAGGGGATTCATTCAACTAACAGGTAGAAATAATTATACAGCAGCTAGTAAATACACTGAAAAATATGCTAATATTGAAATTATATCTGATGAAGGCGCTAATAAAGTAGGCACAAATGCAGAAGTTGCAATGCTAGCTTGTATGGGATACTGGGTTGCAGATGAAAGAACTATTCAAAAAAAAGCTAATGGAGAAAAAAATGTAAATTTAATTTCAAAATTAATTGGAACAGATGTAGATTGGAAGGGAAAGAAAAAATCATTCGATGAAATAACATCTATTTTATTTAGAGTAAACGAATGTATATATGGAAAGAAAGATAATAACACAGAAAAAGGAGATAAAAATCAATATGATATTAATGTAGATACTTTTGAAGTTAAAAAAATAACCACAAAACCCGATAGCATGGATTATGAATATAACATTTATCAATCAGGGCAAAAAATCAAAACTTATAATATCAAAAAAAACAGTCACAATCTTTTACCTTTTCCTGAAACAGGACCTAATTGGGGAAGGTTTGGAACAAGAGATAAAGGTGGAGATAACTGGGTAAATGAAAAAGTCTGTGCTGCATTATTAGGTTTCTTTTACTCTTTACCATTAAATAAGTATTCAAAAGCATTATATTTTAATGATATTTCGGCTAACGATGGAAGAAATATTGGGCATGCGGGACACAATATAGCAGGAAATGATGTTGATATAAGATATCCGGGAAGTACAAATGGTGCACAAACACTTTGGAAGGATGCTATGAAAACATATAAAAATGAAGAAGCATTCATTAAAGATTTAGAAAATATATTAGATGTAGCTGTCAAATGGAAATTTATAAAGAACTACGCATATAAAAAGGGAATAAAGAACACAACTGGCAAAGCTACTGGTGTTCATCAAGATCATTTTCATATAGGATATAGATAATTTAGTAATAATAAAACATGAAAAAATTTGTAATCATTTTCTTTTCAGCAACAAGTCTTATTTGCTGTCAAAATAAAGAGAAAAATACAACAATCAAAAATATAAATAATGATATAGATTTAATAAAAAAACATATGAAGCTTCAAGAAAAAATTGAGCTTTCTGAAAATGACACAAATACATTAAATCAGTATAAGCTAACAGATAAAGATTTAGAATTAGGTGGAGAGTTAACCTTACAAGGATTGAAAGAAAATGGTTATCACGTACCTGAAAACAGCTCTTTTTCAAAGCAAATTAAAGATATTTTTGAAACACAGGAAGATTGTTCATGTACCTCAGTAAAGGAGCATCACAATTTTACTACTTATTTTGTCAATCCATCACAGGAACAAAATATTAAACAAACAGAATTTGATTACACTTATGATCATATATATGTTTATCCCAATTTTAAAATTTTAACAGATCTGCCTCTTTTAAATGATATTGTGGACTTAAAAAATAATAATTTGAAAGTAAATTTAAATCAAAACATTATTGCTAGAAACAAATATTTATTTAACAACAGTAAAGGAGACTTAGCTTGGTTATTAGCCAATGACAAGGATTTTTTAAAAATATTACTTGTAAATTTTGGCTTTGATAAAGAAGAAAAAATAAATGAAGTAGTTCTAAATGATCTATTTCAAGAATATTCCAAAGAAATGTCAGAACCCTCTCAAAAAATAGGAAATATTTTATTTGTAAAAAATTGTGAGGGAAAACTAATTATTAGAAAAAATTTACTTAAGTATATAGAAAAAAACACAACTAAAAATAATGATAAATATATCTCTGCTTTATCAAATTATGTGATTGATATACTTTATAACGACAGTATAAAATCTCGATTCTCACCAGACGAGAAAGCTGAGATTGTGGCAAATATATCCAATATAGAAATCCCCGCATTCAATCAATATAAAGGTTTAAGCACAGATTCTTGGAACTCGCAAGCTACTACACTATTCTACCTTCAAAATAAAAATACAATGAATCACCCCGAAGTACTAGATATTTTAAAAAAACACAACTACTTTGGTTATCCATATTTAAAAAAATATATTGAAGGGGGAGATCTACAAAACGAGAGTACAACTTCGCCCCAGGATGATGATTATCAATAAATCGCCAATAAATATAAACTAGTTCACAAAAAATATACATCTTGATAAAATACATTTTCATTTTGCTATCACTCATATTTCTATCATACTCATGTGAACAGAAGAAAGAAAGAAAGAGAACTTCTGCGATCTACTGCTGGACTCTAAAATAAACACAAATAATGAAAAACATTTCTTTAGTTCTTATGTATTCATTTCTATTTTCTTGCACCGGACAAGAAAGTAAACTTCACTTGCAGAATATCAAAGAAATAAACTCATTAAAAGACAAACCTTATAACATTACAGATGAAGGAGACGGCACAAAATCAAACTATGATGACCTGTCTCCTAAATTTATCAATAAAGCAAAAAAAGTATTAGAGCAAAGAAAATTTCAATTTCCTGATGAAAATACCTTTAATCAAAAAATTTTGGATGTATTTTCTTTCAATTTGAAAGATTATAAAAATTCCATAATTGCTTTACGTCCGGCAATGTTTCCAGAGGTAGCTATTAAAGAAAATAAATTTATTTTCATTCAGGACGCTGGTGCTGCCGAACCAGAGTTTATAAATCCTGACTTGTTGTATCATTTTAATTCTTATATATTTTATAATACTCCCGTATCTTATGTTTGGCTGCAAACAAACAATTCAAATCTTTTATACGATTTAGTTGTTTACTATGGATACAATAAGGATAAAAAGCTTGTAGAATCAGTATTTAAAAAATTCGATTTTAATAGTCTTTCCGATATGGAGCAGTTAATTTTTATAGATTCTGGCGGGTATAAAAAATTGAAAAAACAAATATTTGATGACATAGAAACTACTATTTATAAAGGTAAAGTTGAAGACTTTTCTTATGCTAAAGAAGGTGATGGTTATTTAAGAATAGGTGATATTATAAGTAAAATATCATCATCTCCCAAAGAATATTTTGAACCTGAAAAAACAATATCTTATTTATTTGAGAGAGAATTAAGAGTTGGAATACAAGGTGATATCGAAAGCTATTTAAATAAAAATCCAACATATAAATCAAATCTGGAAAAAAATAAATTTTATGATTTACCTACTTTAAAAGACTATGTGAAATACATTTACCAAAAAGAAAGCAATACCAATTTTATCATTCAGGATAGTGATGGTTTTACCAACTTAAGAAAGGAGAAAAACTCTTCTTCCCAAATCCTACAAAAGATCAACACAGGTGAACAGGTTGAAGTGTTAGATCGAAGCGGAGATTGGTGGTTGGTAGTTTCTAAAGAAGGTAAAAAAGGATATGTTCATAAAAGCAGGATAAAATCTGAATAAGTAACTTAAACAAATGATGAAAAACTTTTTAATTTTATTTTCTTTTATACTTGTTACATGTAAAGAAAGTAGTCATAACCAAACAGTCAATGAAACTAAAACATCAACGCTTAAAAAAAATGACAGCCCAGCAACAAAACTTAATGTGTCGGATGATCCAATTCATGACAATAAAAATAAATTTTCTAATATTAATCAATCAGAAAACTCAAACACTATAAACTCCAAATTTATAGGTCATTTTTTAGTAACACAAGCAACAGAGGAAACAACAACGGGCACTGCATTTATTAAATATTCTTTTAGTATAAAAAAAGATAAGGCAATCTTAGTAACAGAAACGTATCAAGAACCAATTATTTGCAATGGTGATTATAAAACTCTTGAAAAAAATGATATTTTAGAATTATACTATTCAGGAAACGAGAAAAACTGTAAATCAGCAATACCTAATTTTAAAATAAAAAAAGAAAACAACACCTATTTTATTAAAGGAGTTGGAGGTGAAGCTACATTTAATGAATGGATAGAATTAGATAAAACGAAATAATATCTATAAAGTAAGCCTAAAAATACCCCTCTACACACCAATTCACCCCATCTATATATAATTTAGAAAAGAAATTTCGTCTCATTAAAAAAATATTTATACCTTTGCTACGTGAATTTTAACAACGGAACATATTATTATAGAATTTTTACCTCAGCTCTGGGATAGGGATTCTTATGAATATAATTTAAAACCTCGTCCTAGGGACGAGGTTTTTTTATTTTAAAAAATAGAAAAAGATGAAAATAAGTATTATTGGAGTGGGATTAATCGGAGGTTCGATGGCTTTGAAATTAAGAGAGAAAAACCTGGCCAGCTTCATCTACGGAATCGATAACAATACACAGCATATCAATGACGCACTGGAACTTAAAATCATTGATGCGGGAGTAGATCTTGAACATGGAATAAAAAATTCGGATCTGATTATTCTTGCTATTCCTGTAGACGCTGCACGAAAACTATTGCCTTCTGTTCTGGATCTTGTGTCTGACCAGCAGACGGTAATGGATGCAGGCTCCACCAAAGCAGGCATTGTACATGCGGTAAAAAACCATCCGAAACGGTCAAGATTTGTAGCGTTCCACCCGATGTGGGGAACGGAAAACAACGGTCCGAAATCCGCTATTGCTGAAAGTTTCTCGGGAAAAGCTGGTGTCATCTGCAACAAAGAAGAATCGGCCGACGATGCTCTGGCTACCGTTGAAAAAGTAGTCAATGCTCTCGATATGCACATGATTTACATGAATGCAGAAGATCATGATGTTCATACTGCTTATATTTCCCATATCTCCCATATTACATCTTACGCCCTTGCCAATACCGTATTGGAAAAAGAACGTGAAGAAGAAACGATTTTCCAGCTTGCCAGTTCCGGTTTTTCAAGTACCGTTCGTCTTGCCAAGTCGCATCCGGAAATGTGGGTTCCTATCTTTAAACAAAACAAAGAAAATGTACTGGACGTTTTGAACGAACATATTACTCAGCTCAGAAAATTCAAATCTGCGCTTGAAAAAGAAAACTATGAATACCTGGAAGAGTTGATTTCCAACGCCAACAGAATCAGAGGAATTTTAAGATAAAAATTCTTATACGATACTAAAAGCCCGACGGTTTTTACTTTTATTTTATTAAGAAACCCTTAGTCATAGTGGCTAAGGGTTTTATATTTTGAAATAAAATGATTTCTATTAACATTCCGGAACGTTGACTGCAATGGCCAGTCCGCCTTCCGAAGTTTCTTTAAAACGGTCACTCATCGACTGAGCGGTTTCCCACATGGTCAGAATCACTTCATCCAATGTTACTTTTGCTTTCGTGGGATCACTTTCCAGTGCAATATTGGCTGCTGTAATGGCTTTCATCGCGCCCATCGTATTCCTTTCAATACATGGAATCTGTACCAGCCCTTTAATTGGATCGCAGGTTAATCCAAGGTGATGTTCCATCGCAATTTCTGCCGCCATCAATACCTGTCCTACACTTCCTCCTAAGATTTCTGTAAGTCCGGCTGCTGCCATTGCAGAAGATACTCCGATTTCCGCCTGACATCCTCCCATCGCTGCAGAAATGGTTGCATTTTTCTTGAATAAGGTCCCGATTTCTCCCGCTACAAGCAAGAATCTTATAATATCCTCCTCACTCGTAAATGGGGTAAATGCCTGAGAATACATCAATACCGCCGGAATAACTCCACTTGCGCCATTGGTAGGTGCGGTAATAATTCTTCCGAAGCTTGCATTCTCTTCATTCACAGCCAGTGCAAAGCAGGCAATCCATTTATTGATATTTGTAAAGTTCTCTTCAGCGTCTACCACCTGCTGGAACCATTCGTCTTTGTTTTTATAGATTTTATCTCCGAGCAGCTTTCTGTTGATCCCTGCAGCTCTTCTGGAAACATTCAGTCCGCCAGGAAGAACTCCTTCCTTATTGACACCTTTGTAGATACATTCTTTGATCTGCTGCCAGATATAAAGTGCTTCCTGCCTCGTTTCATCCTGGGTTCTCCAGCTTTCTTCATTCATGAAAATCAAATCTGACATTTTATCAAATCCCAGCTTTTCACAATATTTTGCAATATCTGAAGCTTTATGACAAGGATACAGCGTACGTACACACTGCTTCTGAATAGAGTTTTTTTCCTGACTGGCAATGAACCCTCCTCCTACAGAATAAAAATCCTGCACAAGTTCAGTTCCGTCTTCGAAAACAGCTCTGAAGATCATTCCGTTCGGATGAAAATCAAGGCTCTTTTTCATATTTAAAATCAAATGATGTCCGTAGATGAATGGAATTACCTTTTCACCACCAAGGTTAATGGTTTGAGTACTCTTGATGTAATCTATCTTTTCATCAATTTTTGAAGTATTGATCGTTTTAAAATCCTCTCCATTCAACCCAAGCATTCCCGCAATATCAGTTCCGTGCCCGATTCCCGTTTTTGCGAGTGAGCCAAAGAATTCAAGAAAAACCTCTTTAACTTCTTCTATTGATCTTTCTCTTTTTATAATCCTGATAAATGCTGCCGCTGCGTTCCAGGGTCCCATCGTGTGTGAACTGGACGGACCTATTCCTACTTTAATAATTTCAAAAACCGATATTGATTCCATAAATGATTCGTCATTTTCCTCAGAAACAAAGATACATGATAAATCCTGAAATATACCTTCAAATTTTTAATGATATCAACATATCGTCACAATATAAAAGCTATTGCAGGCATTCTTCATGCTGCGAAAGATCGAGCCCTTTATTTTCAGACTCTTCAGAAACTCTTAATGTGATCATGGAATCTGTAAGTTTATATAAAATTAATGAACCTAAAAAAGTAAAAACAGAAACCAAAACAAGGGCTGCCATATGATGAAGAAAAACATCAACCCCGCCATGGAGCAGACTTGCTTTTTCACCATGAGCAAAAATGGCGGTAAGAATCATTCCCATAATCCCTCCTACTCCATGACAGGCAAAAACATCAAGCGTATCATCTACTTTTTTTAAAACCTTCCAGTTCACCATCAGATTGGAAACGATTGCTGTGATAAATCCGATAAAAAGGCTTTCCTGAATGCTTACAAAACCGCACCCTGGAGTTATTGCCACCAATCCTACTACAGCTCCTATACAGGCTCCTAAAGCCGATACGCTTCTCCCATTGATTCTGTCAAAAAAGATCCAGGTCATCATCGCCGAAGCAGATGCTATGGTAGTTGTTCCAAAAGCGGTAGCCGCAGATGCAGATGCACTCAAAGCAGATCCGGCATTAAATCCGAACCATCCGAACCACAACATTCCTGTTCCCAGAAGCACATACGGAATATTAGACGGCTCATGGTGAGGATTCTTCCGGTTTCCTACCACCAAAGCTCCGGCAAGCGCAGCAAAGCCGGCACTCATATGCACAACGGTTCCCCCTGCAAAGTCTTTTACCCCGAAATATTTGTTTAAAAGACCCTCAGGATGCCACACCATATGACAAAGCGGTGTATAAATAAATATACTGAAAAGAACAATGAACAATAAATAAGATATAAAACGAACCCTTTCTGCAAAAGATCCGGTAATAATAGCCGGAGTAATAACAGCAAATTTCATCTGAAACAAGGCAAAAAGAATAAAAGGAATCGTGGGAGCCATCAGTTTATGGGGCAGATTTCCTACTCCTTTAAAAAAGGGATAACTGAGTGGATTTCCAATGATTCCGTAATGCTGTCCCGCCACCGTAATTCCAATAGATTCGCCGAAAGATAAAGAAAACCCTACGACTACCCAAACCATGGAGATAACGCCTAAGGCAATAAAACTCTGCAGCATGGTAGAAATTACATTCTTCCTTCCGACCATTCCTCCGTAAAAAAAGGAAAGCCCTGGTGTCATGAGCAAAACAAGTCCTGCCGCAGCCAGAATCCAGGCAACATCAGCGCCAACAATTTTATCTTCACTTAAAAATTCCCTTGTATCAGGAATATCGGCAGCCGGATTCCAGAATAATCCCCCAATTGCAACGATTGCGATAACAGAGAATGAAACGATCCATTTTAATCCTACTTTCATAAAATTTATATTTAACCCTATCAAATTTAAATATAAATTCCATAAAAACTACACTTTTAAACCAAACACCCCTAAAAAAATATTTAATCCATTACTTTTTCAGTTTTTTCAGAAAAAATCTCTGCCAGTATTTTGGAAACTTCTTTGGATTTAGTGGCCGGAAAAAGATGTGTTCCTCCTTTCACCACATAATTCGGATTTGAATAGCGGATGGGAAAAACAATGTCTTTATCACCTAATATCTGAATGACATTGGGATTCTCTTTAAATTTCCATTCGGAAACTTTTTCTACGGACCATTTGAGGTAATAAGGGTCTCTTACTTTAAAATATTGAAGGAGTTTCGGGTTTTTAGGATCAAAAAGCTTTCGGACAACGGCATATACATTGGCTGCTTTGTCGTTGAACAAACCTACAGGAAGTATTCTTGGAATTTTGGTAATCTCCCCTGTCCTGATGAATCTGGATTTTTCCCTGTCCGATTTTATACTTCCTAGGATCACTACTTTTTCTGCAGGTTTCAATTGATTAATCTCCTGTACAATAATCCCTCCGAAAGAATACCCCAACAGACAGAAAGGCTCGGAATCATCTACTTTTTCCGCCATTCTTTTAACATAAGCATCGAAAGGCTCATTTTTTTCAGGAATCAGCCAGTCTATAAAAATCAATTCACAGTGTTTGGGAAACTCTATTCTTTCAAGAACCTTGAAGTCTGCTCCCAGACCGCTTACGATATAAATTTTCATACCACTAATTTATAAAAAATACAGAAACAAGAGAAGTGCGGGATCAGATCTTTAAATAAAGAAAATAAAAAAAGCAGTCCTTACGAACTGCTCCTCTGTATCAATAGAATATATTTACTTTTTCTTTTTCGGAACTCTATTCTCGTTATCCAGCATTTCTGTGGAAACTTTAAACTGAATGTCCATTTCGTTTTTAATGAAATAATCTTTCAATGAAGACTGATAGAATACTTTAAAGTCTCTTCTGTTCAGGGAGAACTTCGCGGATTCAATAGAAGTTGTGAACTGGGTAACGTATACATTCGCTGGGAAAGAAATTGTTTTTCTTACTCCTTTAAGGGTAAGGTCACCGTACACTGTAGAATTGTATTCACTGTTTGCCAAAGGAATAATTTTAGTCAAATGGAATTTTGCAATGGGGAATTTTTTTACTTCAAAAAAGTTTGAGCTTTTCAGATCGTTGGTAAGCTTGATCTGATCCTCATCAGAAACATCTCCCGCCATCATACTTCTCATATCGATAATAAACTCTCCATCCACCAGGACCGTATGGTCAAAGTTAAATTTTCCACTTTTCAGCTTTACTGTTCCTGAGTGGGAAGTTTCTTCAGTTTTTACCACTTTATACCCCCACCATCTGATCTCTGATGAAGTCACTTTTGACACTTTATCAAATTTCTTCTGGGCAGAAACAAATGACATGCTTGCGCACACCATAGCAAACAATAGTAATCTTTTCATTCTTTTTTATTTACAATTCAACAAAAATAAAAAAAAGTGTAGAACTTCTACACTTTTAATAATCTTTTTTTGATTAATTTATTGAGCAGTTACCTTTACAAGCATATCAATATCATCTTTCACAAAAACGTCCTGCATCGTAGACTTGTAAGCTACATCAAACTTCTGTCTGTCGAAAGAGAATTTGTTGGATACTAAACTTACTACTCCTTTGCTGTAAGAAATCTTCGCAGGGAAAGAGATCGGGCTGGTTTTTCCTTTTACAGTAAGGTTTCCTGTTACAAGAGAGTTGTAGATTTTATCATTGTTTTTCTTTACTCCTGTAATTTTGAACGTTGCTGTTGGGAATTTTTCAACCTCAAAGAAGTCACCATTCTTAAGGTGCCCGTTTAATTTCTGCTGGTATTCTCCTGTAAGATCAGTAGAACTGATAGTAGTCATATCCAATACGAAGCTTCCACCTACCAATTGGTTTCCTTTCATTACCATATCTCCGGACTTCACTTTTACAGTACCGTCGTGAGAGCTGGCCTCAGATTTTGCTACTTTGTATCCCCACCAGTGTACATCAGATGCTACTACTTTTTTTGACTGTCCGAAAGCTAAACCTCCGGCTAAAACTGCTAATAAAAATATTTTTTTCATTGAATAGAGTTGTTTACTTATTTAACAATACAAAGGTAGGTATCTTATTCAATAGATTTCATTGATGTATATCAATAAAATTTATAATTTTCATGAATAATATCATCTCATAAAAAAACTCCGAATTCCTTCGGAGCTTTGTTTTATACCTGATAGTAAGCCGTATAAAGTGCTATACCATTTAATGCAGTGTGGTTTTGCTTGACCAGATAGATTGGAATGTTTTTAAGCATTTCCTCCATTTTATCACTGATCTTGAATTTCTCATAGAATTTCGCTTTATCAATATATTCTGCAATCATCTGTGGAATATCTCCGGCAATCAGTAATCCTCCCGTAGCTTTTAACTTTAATGTTAAGTTATTGGCCTCTCTAGCCAGGAACTCAAGGAAGGTATCCAAAGCGATTCTGCAGATCAGTACATTTTCCTCAACAGCCGCTTTATAAAGTTCTTCTACAAAATTTCCCTGCGCAAGACGTTCTCCTAACCATTCCGGTTCCGGATGTCTTTTCACATCTCTCAGGAATCTGTAAATATTGAATAACCCTGACTTGGATAGCACATTTTCCCAGCTTACAATACCATAGATATTATTTAAGAACTGGTAAAATTCAACTTCTACGTTGGTTCTTGGCGAAAACTCTGAGTGCCCTCCTTCTGTTGCAAAAGGTCTCAGGTATTTTCCGTCAAAGAAATATCCGGCTTCTCCTAATCCGTTTCCGGGAGCCAGAACTGCTACATTTCCTTTTTCAAGGTGTCCGCTTGTATAGATCGCTTCAAGATGATTATCTTCAAGAAGAGCCATTCCATAAGCAGAAGCCTCCAGGTCATTCAGCATATCTACTCTTTCAAACCCGAAATCGCGAGTATATTCGGCAATATCTAAATGCCAACCTAGTCTTGCAGGACTGCTTTTCCCGTCCAATACAGGACCTGGCACTGCCATTCCCAGACGTTTTACATTTTCAAGCTGATTATCCTGAATAAACTTCTTTAAAATATCTGAAAAGGAAGCATATTCTTTGGTTGCATATGTATTTTCTACTTTTATCTCAAGACCTCCGTTCCCGGAAACAAAATAGCCTAAGATTGTTATATCTTCACGGAGACTTGCTCCAATGATAGAAACACTATCATTATTACTGTTCTCTACTCCTGGTAAATAAAGTGGAAATTTTGGATTCAGAATCATAACCTCAAATTTTACCAAATATAATAATTGTTTTTGTAAATCCTGCACAGAACAAAAAAACCTTTTCACTTTCGTGAAAAGGTTTTGGTTAATAATTGTTTATATATTAAATCTAACTACTTTCCTAATGGAATATTGTAACCGAATCCTACCCCGATATTCCCCACATTATAGTCCTGACCTGGCAAATCTCCTTTAGTACCTACAAAAACCTTTTGGTATTGTACGAAGAAGTTCCAGTCTCTGTTGTGGTATCCGATCTCCGGTTTAAGGTAGAAACCTCCGCCTGCTCTTTCAACGTTGGTATTGGATGCTACAGCTTTATCTCCAACTAAAAATCCGTATCCTAAATCAGTTCCGAAATAGAAACCGGTTTGTTTTGGATAAATTCTGATTAAAGCAGCTACAGGAACTATTCCTACATCATTGTTTTTATATCCGTTGTTGTCTTTTCCAAAATAATGAGTATATCCTGATGCGATACCCAGCCCAAATCCCGGTGTAATCAGATTCTGGTAAGCTACATCCACTCCTACTGCTGCAGAAAGGTTATCTGCGGGAACTGCTAAACCAACATTTGCACCTACCTTGATCATATTGTTCATTTGAGCACTTTGGGCGCTTACGATACCTGCTGTTAAAATACCAGCCAGTACTATTGCTTGTTTAAACATTTTCATAACTCTAATTTTTTAATTTTACTAAACAAGAGGATGTAAAAATCATGCCAAGCCAAGACATTCAATTGATTTTAACATTAATAAAATTTATAAAATAATGAATGTCAACACTTTAATTTTAACAAAAATTAAATATTTGTTTAACAAATTTTATCAAAAACTGACCTCAAAAAGTGAATTATAGAAAAAAGAAAGGAGGAAAGAAAATGGAAGCCAGAAGTAATATGCTTTTATATGAAAATTCACGTTTGTTATAATGAAAGTAAAGAGAAATTTCTCCTTCCTTTACACCATAACTTCCAGCTTCATTTTCTTCCCTCTTCCAGCCTAAAAACAATATTAACAATCCTTAACCCGTTATGAATTTTAACCTTCTTCTTAGAATTACATCAAAAAATAAATTCTCCATGATGGCAGATTCATTAGTAAAAAACAAGCATCTTCTCTGGCGGGCAGGTTTTGGTGTTGGCGTTAATCAAATTAATGATTTGAAAAATAAAAACATTAAAACGTTGATGAATGAATTATTTAAAGAAGAAAGCTTCAGCGAGATCACTTATGATACTCTCGATCCGGTTTCGGCAGCAGATTATATGAACAGTACGGCTCCTGCGGAAAAGAAAAAAGAAATGCAGCGGATCAACAGGGAACAAAATAACGAACTGAACCTGAACTTCCTGAACGCCATCGTTAACAGCAAGGAACAGATGAGGGAAAAGATGGCGTTTTTCTGGCATGGACATTTTGCTTCAAGAGTGATCAATCCAAAGTTCAACAAACAGCTTTTAAATACAATCAGGAAAAATGCACTCGGCAATTTCAGAGATCTGCTTTTTGAAGTAAGCCAGTCACCTGCCATGCTGAATTTTCTGAATAATCAACAGAATAAAAAAGACCATCCTAATGAGAATTTTGCCCGTGAAGTGATGGAACTGTTTACCATGGGAAGAGGAAATTACACTGAAAAAGATGTAAGAGAAGGTGCCAGAGCTTTTACAGGATGGAGTTATGATAAAGAAGGAAATTTTAAAGAAAGAAAAAATCTCCATGATGAAGGCAGCAAAACTTTCCTGGGAAAAACAGGCAACTTTGACGGGAGCGATGTGCTCCATATGATTCTGGAACAAAAGACAACAGCTCAGTTTATTACCACAAAGATCTATAAGTTTTTTGTGAATGAAAAAGTGGATCAGGATATCGTCCATACACTCAGTACAAACTTCTACAATTCAGGATATGACATCAAAAAACTGATGACTGAGATCTTTTCAAGCACCTGGTTTTATGATCAGAAGAATATCGCAAACAGGATAAAATCACCTATAGAACTGATGGCCGGTATGATGCGAATCCTTCCTATGCATATTCAGAATCCTGAAAACCTCATCGTGTATCAGAAATTACTGGGGCAAATGCTGCTTTATCCGCCCAATGTAGCAGGGTGGCCGAACGGCAAGGCATGGATTGACAGTTCTACCCTGATGCTCAGGCTTCAGATTCCGCAGATCTGGTCCGGACTCCGTCCTTTGGAATACAGTCCCCGCCAGGATGATGATATCGATATGGGAATGAAATCCCGGGAAACAGCTTTAAACAAAAGTTTTAAAAATCCCAATATCACCATCGACTGGCAGCGTATTGAAAAGATTTTCGCCAGTAAAAACTGTGAAGATTATCTTTTGCAGAATACTCAAACTCTGGATATGAATTCTGTAAGGAATTTTTCTGACAAGAGTATCAAAATGAATGTCATCAACCTGATGTCTACGCCGGAATATCAGTTATGTTAGGTGAAGGTTTTAGGTTGCAGGTAATAGCTGTCGCAAAATAACTTGGCTACCCCTGATTTATTTTCTGCTGCTCTAAAATATAATGCAGCCCAGTCCTGTAACGTACAACCTGCTACCTGTCATCTGCCACCTTAAAACCCTAAAAGCAAAATTATGTTAATCAAAAGAAGAGAATTCCTCAAAATAAGTTCCCTGGCTACGGCTTCTATGCTGATACCTAATTTCTTAAAAGCGATGACGCTGGATGAAGCTTTGAATCCCAGTCAGAATATTCTGGTCGTTCTTCAGTTTACGGGTGGAAATGACGGGCTGAATACTATTATTCCGGCAAAAAATGATATTTATTTCAGGGAAAGGAAGACTCTGGCTATACAGGATTCAATACCACTTACGGATGAAGCAGGGATTAATCCTTCTCTCTCCTATTTTAAAGAACTTTTTGATAACGGAGAGCTTTCTGTGATGAATAATGTAGGATATCCCAACCCGGATAAGTCGCATTTCCGAAGCATGGATATCTGGCAGTCGGCAAGCAGAAGTGATCAGTTTCTGGAAACAGGCTGGCTGGGACGTTTTCTGGACGAAGAATGTTATCACTGTGATCATCCTACACAGGCACTGGAAGTAGATGATATGCTTAGTCTGGCCCTAAAAGGTGAAAATAACAAAGCTTTTGCCTTTAAAGATCCCAAAAGACTCTATCAGACCAGCCAGGAAAAATATTTCAAATCTCTTTATGACCACCATCACGATGATGAAACGGTATCTTACCTTTATCAGACTTTAGGCTCTACCATTAATAATGCTGATTATATTTTTGAGAAGAGCAAAGCCAGAAAGACGGAACAAGCCTATCCCAGTTCTCAGCTGGGAAAAGACTTCAAAACGGTAGCTTCTTTAATAAAATCTGACATTAATACCCGGGTATACTATCTTTCGATCGGAAGTTTCGATACGCACGTCAACCAGAATGACCGGCAGAAAAAGTTATTCAATGATATTAATGAAGCGGTAAAATCGTTTGTTGCTGATATGAAAAGTAATGGGCTCTTCAAAAATATCCTGCTAATGACATTCTCAGAGTTTGGCCGTCGTGTGGCACAGAATGCCAGTAACGGAACCGATCACGGAACTGCCAATCAAATGTTCTTTATCAGCGGAAACCTTAAGAAAAAAGGATTATTGAACGCCCTTCCTGATCTGCAGAATCTGAATGATGGCGATCTTATTTATAAGGAAGATTTCAGAAAAGTATACGCAACAATCCTGAAAAACTGGCTTAAAGCAGACTCTTCCAAAGTATTGGGATGGAAAGAAGGGATCTATGATTTTGTGTAGGGAAACCGCAAAAGTCACAAAAGTTTTTTTTTAAAAGAAGTTTTTATGTAAGAATTAAATAATAAAGATGTTGAGATTCCTAAGGAATGACACAATTGGAATGATGATATATCCACACAGTTTGTCATTCCGTAGAAATCCAGCCTTTGCTATTAGGAATACAAGAACAATCCTGTCCAATACACCAACTGAAGACGTGAAAATTCCCATCCTCCGGAGGGCGGCGAAAATTCAAAGAATTTTTGACGGGGTGGTCTTCAGCACTCATTAAAAAGATCCATTACCAACAAAAAAAGAGACTGTGCATGGTTATGACAGTCTCTTTTCAATAATTTTAAATGTAAACTACTTTTACGTTTAAGCCGTAATCTGCTTTTTTTCGTTCTCTTTCTCTTCCTGTTTTTTATCTATTTTCTCAGATATTTTTTTAACGATATACTCTATCGCCAGTGGTGCTATGATTGCAATTAATGCTTTAAATATTCTTGATTTCATAATTAATTTGGTATTGTTAAGGTAATAATACAATTTCCAAGCCAAGATAAAATGTCAAAATAAATAATCTGCAATAACGCTTTATGAATTGCACATTAAATAAGTTAGTTTTCCTCAGGAACAACCAGACTCTGATAGTTTTTACATCCTGCATTGAATTTTTCCTCCATCTTCAGCCGTAGTTTTTTAGGCTTGTGTACAATCAGAGAGTCTCCAAATCCAAGTAAGAGCCTTTCCAGTTCATAATTAATCTGAACACATATTTTAAAAAGAGTTCCCTCATGATCTTCCTTTATGATCTCCTGACTTTTATGAAGCGGTTTTGTTTTCACATAAGGGGCATTTCCTGAATCTACCCAAAAGACTACATTCCTTGGATCCATTGATTCTGAAACAGTAACCCCAACAATATCTTTAAAGTATTCATCGCCATCCAGCTCCTTGTCAATATATACAATACTGTCATCTGTTTCAATACTTTCCATTCTGTCCAGTGCCAGATTGTACATTTTCTGTTTGTAAAGACAGATCAGAAACCAGCGGTTGTTGAATTCCTTCAGCAGCTGCGGATGTACTGTAAAAATATTGGATTCCCTTGCCGTAAAGCTTTTGTAAAGGATCTTCAGTACTTTTTTATTAGCAATACTTTCATACAGAATATCAATATGTTCCAGCCCTTTCAACTGTTCATTTTTATCCAGATGAATAATAGATTTCTGGCTGGTGGCATGAATAGAATCTTCCAGTTTCTGGATCACTCCATTCATTTCTTTGAACATAGAAAAGTCTTTAAATTGTTTTAAAATCTGAACTGCATTGTTCATTGCTTTCAGATCACTTTCATTCACAGAAATATTATGAATGCTGTACTCCGGATCACTGTAACGGTAGTATTTTCTTTCGTAAACTTCAATAGGAGCTTCATACCCGAATTTTTCACTCCGCATATTCTGAAGATCAAGCTGAACGGTTCTCTTACTTACAAAAGATTCTTTTCCCTCAAATTCAAACAATGCTTCCGAGCATTCATCAATGAGATCTTCAAGCGTGTATTTCCTGTATTTATTTTTAAGACATTTATCTAATGTTTTATACCTGATCAGAGCATTTTTATTGGATGACATACCTTAGTGTTTAATGATTGGGTGTTTTAAATAAAAAATTACTTTTGTCTGCTCTTTTCTTATAATTATTTTTCTTTTAAAGCATTGGCATCAAAAGTAATTCCTTCCCAGCCGGATTTCATAAAGTTCCGGATATTCTGATGATCAGTTCCTTCAGGATTTTTCAGGACATCCTCTCTGTAAAACTCACCAAACAGCCAAAGTGTCTCTTCTTTTGTCAGATCCTTAATGCTTGCAAAACTGAAAACCTTGCATGAACCGTTGTTCTGTCCGGCCTGGTTGGTGGTATCACCGTTTTGAAATGCAGTAGGAGTAAATTCATAATGCTCATCAATATGAGCGATCACATCATTAAACTGGATGGTTTCCGGGAAATGTTTTAATTGTTCTAATAATACCATGAGCCTTGTTTTTTATTTTATACTATGTTTACGAGTCTGCCAATGTGCTTTTTCGTCTTTTTAATAAATTTTTGTAAAAATAATTAAAATTTCTTTATCTACGCAAAACTATTGCGCAATAATGATATTACTTTGCATCATCAAAATGAAACAATATGGAATTTAATGGAAATCATTTAATCGAATTAGGATATAGACCGGCAAAATGGTTTAAGGATGCCATTACCTATATCAACGAGAATAAATTGGATGAACATCAGATCGCAGAATATCTGGTACAGTTCAAACAGCCAGATCTTATTCCGCTTCATGAAACAGCTAAAGATTTTATAATCAATATACGTGCAGAACACGAAAGTGAAAATGATAATGTGGACAAAGTAATCAAAACCATGAAAGTTTTGATGAAAACTCCCACTCTGGTTGGCGGAGCTTTAATGCCGGACGCCTGCCCTACAGGTCCTGAAGGCCAGATTCCGGTGGGAGGAGTGGTCGTGGCTCAAAATGCCATTCACCCGGGATTCCATAGCGCCGATATCTGCTGTTCAGTGATGCTGACGGATTTTGGAAAGACAAATCCTAAAGATGTCCTGGATGCAGCACATTCTATCACTCATTTCGGATACGGAGGAAGACCAAGAGGCGAACAGATGCCGATGTCTCAGGAACTGATGGATGCTTTCAGAGAAAATAAGTTCTTAAATGATGAAAAACTAATCAGTATCGCCCGTTCTCATATGGGAACCCAGGGAGACGGAAACCATTTCCTTTTCGTTGGAATTTCCAAAAATACCGGAAACACAATGATGGTAACCCATCACGGATCAAGAGCTCCGGGTGCTGCCTTATATGATAAAGGAATGAAGACCGCCAACCGTTTCAGACAGGAAATCTCCCCTGAAACATTAAGAGAAAACGCCTGGATTCCTTATGATACAGATGAAGGTAAATCGTATTGGGAAGCCCTTCAATTAATAAGACAATGGACCAAAGAAAATCATACTTCCCTTCATGATGCCGTGCTGAATAAGCTGGAAATGGAGAAGGAAAACAGGTATTGGAACGAACATAACTTCGTTTTCAGAGATGGAGACCTGTTCTATCATGCAAAAGGAGCTACTCCGCTGGATGATAAGTTCATGCCTGATATCACCGGACCAAGACTGATTCCGTTGAATATGGCAGAACCGGTATTGATTGTTCAGGGAAAGACCAATGAAAGAAACTTAGGTTTTGCTCCGCACGGCGCAGGAAGAAATTTCAGCAGAAGCCAGCATAAGAGATCGTTGGCTCATAAAACGACCGAGGAGATCTTCAATGAGGAAACAGCAGGATTAGATATCCGTTTCTATTCCAATGAGATTGATATTTCTGAACTTCCGAGCGCTTATAAAAGTGCGAAGAATGTAAGAGCACAAATAGAAGAATACGGACTTTGTGAAGTTCTGGATGAAGTGATGCCTTACGGATGTATTATGGCAGGAGATGTTCAGAAGAATGCTCCATGGAAGAAAAAGAAGAAATTCAGAAAAGCATAATTTTTATGTTTAAAATTGTTTAAACTTATTTAAAAACTTGCTTACTATTCAAACCTAACGGGTTTTAGAAACCCGTTAGGTTTGAACAAAAACAATAACCAAAATTTCACAGCACTAAAAAGTTATTTAAAAAAAATTCAAGGCAAAGAAAGTTCCTATATTTCCAGATTTACTTTCCGCCTTTTTACAAATTATAAGGCAAAGGGAGTTCCTATATTTTTTGGAAAAATACTCCCCGCTTTTTATAAACTATAGGTAAAAGGAGTTCCTATACCCTTCACTTTTAATGAATCTACTCCTCACTTATTTTTTAAACTTAAAACAATGAAAACACTACAATTATTCAATGCTGTACTGGCCAGAAAATCTGATGAAAAACCATTTATTTCCGATGATGGTTTCATGATTGAACCGGATGCTCTATGGGCAAAAAATGAGATCATCTCTTTTTATGCAAAGGAAAAATTAAATGGAAATGATTTGAATAAGACCTTTCATAAATCCTGGGAGAAAATAAAAAAAGCTTCCAGAATTGATTTATTGATTGAACAGATCACCCATTATATGTCAACGTATGGAAGTAATTTCCAAAGTGAAATCTATATTCCCGATGAAATATTGGATGTTCCTGATATGAAGCTGGTTTTTAAAGTTATCAAAGCCTGCTCTGTGGAAGAAATGCAGGAAAAATGTCTTGCTCTTTTAAGATCAGGAATTGCTTTAAAAGAAGAAACCATTGATGATTTGCTTTCTATTTTACATACGGAGCTGGAATATGATTTTACAGGAAAAGAAAACATCAGAAATAAAGAAGCGATTATAAAAATTGCTGACTTATATGATATTTACCCTGAAAATCCTGTTGAATTCTTGCGTTATGTCATTTATAAAACGACGAACACTACGCTTTTAATCAAAAATGATGATTTGATTAATTTAATCAAGCAGAGTAATTTCAATCCGACATATCTTTTTGAAAGCTTTGGAATGGAAAAAATGGCGGAAATTTTCAACAGATTCAAACCATTATTTCTGGCTTATAAAAACAGAGCACCCAAAGCGATCAATAAAATATCAAAGTTATCTAAGGTTCATCATAAACCATTGGTTTCAAACCCACTGAACGATGCTACCAATACATTACTGGAAAACAGCGATTGGCACTGGCTGGAAAATGCGACACCGTTTGCATTATTCAAAGCATTGTCAGCATGCTACTCAAGAATGTACGGTCAGGATACATTTGTTTACAGAATCCGAAACGGAAAATCATGGACTAAAAAAGGTAAGGAAACTTACGTGAATCAGTTCAATTATGATTTCATTCTGGACTTTTTGAAACTGAAGTATGAAAACCTATCCGGAAAGAAATTCTATTTCCCTGAGAATATAGAATTCGCATTGCCAACTTCTGAAAAGATGTTTGTTGGAAATATTCCTACCGGAACCCGTTTTTATGCGGATAGGCTGGCTGTAGGTATTTATTGGGAAAACCAATGGGGTGCCAATGACCTTGATCTTTCAGGATTGAACATCGCAGGAAAAATAGGTTGGAATGCCGCTTATAACCATGGTAACGGACAATTGATGTATTCAGGAGATATGACGTCTGCTCCCAACGGTGCGGTTGAATATCTTTATGCCAATAAAGGTCTTTGTGAGCCAACCCTTGTTATGAACAACGTTTTCAGCGGAGATGCGAACTGCGGATATAAAATTGTGATCGGAAAAGGGGATGATATTTCCTACGATTATATGATGAATCCTAATCATCTCTTTGCTGAAGCCAGATGTAATTCTGTTCAGAAGCAAATGATTCTGGGAATGCTGGTGACAAAGAATGAAAAACAATGTTTCGTACTGTTGAATTTCGGAGCCGGACATGCTCATGTTTCAGGAAATAGCCAGATTTCTGCAATGGCAACAAGTGCATTATACCAGCAATGGTATGAAGCGATGCCTTTCAATGAGCTTATCAAAGAGCTTGGTGGTGAGATTACGACAGAAAAAGCGGAAGCTGATTTTGATTTCTCACTGGAAAGCCTGGAAAAAGATAGTTTTATCAGAATTTTTAAATAAATTCTATGGCGTCATCTGATGGTATCGGGTGGCGTTTTTTATAATGGTATGGTTAGGGAAATGTTGAGAACCACCCCGTCAAAAATTCTTTGAATTTTCGCCATCCCTGCGGGGAGGGAAATTTTCACATATTCAGTTGGGAGAATGGTGGGGATTGTACTATTTCTGTGTATGTTTTTTACAGGATTGTGGCTGGATTCCGACGGAACGATACAATTAGAATGATGGTCTATCCACACAGTTTGTCATTCCGCAGGAATCCAGCCTGCAAAGTGTAATCTTTAACAGACGGACTAAAGTCCGTTCCTATTGAATAAAACTTTTACCGTAATTATACATTCACCTTCTTCACTGAAAAAACTCCTTCATTCACTTGAATAATCACTTTCCTTCCATAATCAATCTGAACAGCAAACATATTCTCCAATGGAAACTGAAGCACCGCCTGAAAGATCAGACGAATAACTCCGGCATGCGTAATTATAAGTGCTTTTTCCAGATCTTTTCTTTGAATGAATTCATTCCAGAAGCTGAGAACGCGTTTTTGCATTTCCAGAAGACTTTCACCGTCTGATGCTTTTACACTCACAAAATCTTTGTACCACGGATTGATTTCTTCTTCTGGAATATCCGTCCATTTTTTCATTTCCCAGTTCCCGAAATTCATTTCGCGAAGCCTTTCATCTGTTTGATAATCAAGCTTAAAAAAATCAGCTAAAAGACGGCAACGTTGAGAAGGACTTGAAATAATTACATCATAATTATCATCAAGGTTCAACATTGTAAAATCTTCAGTGAAATCTTTACGTAAAGGCATTTCCGCAAAACCATAACACCGGTTTTCCGGATTGTCTACAGCAGTATGACGGATCAGATGAATTTCCATACGATGATTGTTCCTAAATAAAATAAAACTTCACAAACCTGCTGTACAGAACCCAGACAATCTCCCGTGTAACCTCCGATATGTTTTTTAAAATACCAGCCCAAATAGATTTTCCCCACATACGCGAGAGCAAAAGCAAAAATCAAATGCCAGTCCTGAACCAGGGCAAATGCAATTAAAACACTGATAAATCCTACCAGCAACGCCATCTTATCCAACGGTTTATTGGCTAAAGGCTTTGATTTGCTTACATCAATATCGGTAACATACTGGTGAGTATAGATCATCGTTCCTGCAATAAAACGGCTTACCGTATGCCCTAAAATAACAATGAGTAAAACGCCCACCGGATTACTCATTCCCAGGGTCTGAATACTATAAAATTTTAAAGCAAAAAGCAATATGATCCCTATTGTACCATAGGCTCCTACCCGACTGTCCTTCATAATCGTCAGGATTTTTTCCTTTCCATATCCGCCTCCGAAACTGTCACACATGTCTGTGAAGCCGTCTTCATGAAAAGCTCCGGTCAGCAAAACATTAGAAATCATCATTAAAACAATCCCGATTTCAAGATTAAAAAGCAGTGTAGAAAGATAAAGAACCAAAGCGTTAATAAACCCTACGATCAAGCCTACCCAGGCAAAATATTTCTGGGATTTATTCATAATCTCACTGGAGTACGGGATGGTAAACGGAACCGGAATTCTTGTGAAAAACATTAACGCCGTAGCAAAGTAAATCAGTTCATTCTTGAGAATTTTCATCTGTTCTTTTTTAATACAAAAACTGGATTAATCAATTTTCGTAAAATTAGGAAAGCTTTTAACAATGATAAAGAGATCAATGAAAAAAATTAAAAACATGAATCTTATCACCTTAAATCTGTCCTTTTTATCTCTGAAGTATTTTTACTTTTGCTCCATTAATAACCATGAAAAAATAACAAATGAAAAAAGCGTATTTCGTTGGATTATGTCTTATATCCATCGTAAGCTGCTCGGCTCCCGGTGATGAACTGGACAATTTAAATGAAGCCCAAGCCTTAAATGCATCCGGCAATAACATAATAGCGAAAGGAGGCTTCAGAGACACTCCTGATACCCCAACTCCTCCTCCTGCAGGAATCTGGACTAAATTTTTCTCTTTAACTAATCCTATTTATGGGTTTTACAGTAACGATACTAAAAAACATTTGTACATTAACTCTCCTCGGGTAGAAATGCTTCCAAAATCATATTCAGGATTGAGTTATTATTATCTGGAAAGATTAATAGGCTCTGCAGATGGGCCTGGCCCGGCAATTTCAGCATGGTTCAATACCATTACTAATGATCAGGTATTAACAACCAATCCTAATGAGATCAATGGACAAAGCAACTGGAAAGAAAGCAACCTTGGTACCAGTTATAATGGTGACGAGCCGGGAAGTTTTCCGATTTACAGGTATTTCAATGGTGATAAAAAGACGCACTTCTACACCAGAGATAAAAATGAATTGGGAGATGGAAAAGACGGCTATGCTTATGAAGGGATTGCATTCTACCTTAAAGATTCACCACCTAAAGATTTTAGAATCCGTGACGGAGAATTTTTCCAGGATAACAGTACAGGAAGTCTTTACATCGTATTTGAAAGTACCCTGAGACGTATTGAATCCTTTGCAGTAATCAATAATCTGTTTGCTGTTCAGGGCAAAGCCTATCTGATTTCTAAAGTGAATATAGAAGAATACACCGGAGAAAGAGGAGCTGATATCACTTCTTCGACCCAACTTGTACAAAATACCAATGATGGCAAAATATATTTGGTTGACGATGGGTTATACAGATATATTCCATCTATGCAGATATTTAACACCTATAAATTCAATTCGGATGCTATTCAACATAAGCCCGTACGAATGATGTTTACAGGGAAAGATATTGCTAAAACTTACTAGTATTTTTCATTTTTATACAATAAAAGGGGCTTCATTGCCCCTTTTATTGTATAAAACTAAGATGATTTGTTGGAAATATGAGCATCTTCAAAGCTTGACATTTCATTCAGGAAATTAACCGCACTCTGAATAATCGGATAAGCCAATGCACAACCTGTACCTTCTCCGAGGCGTAGATTCAGATTAAGAATAGCCTGCTCTCTCATTAACCCCAACAACTGAGGATGGGCATTTTC
The DNA here is from genome assembly GCF_036362765.1 of Chryseobacterium sp. CP-77. NCBI lineage: Bacteria > Pseudomonadati > Bacteroidota > Flavobacteriia > Flavobacteriales > Weeksellaceae > Chryseobacterium > Chryseobacterium sp. CP-77. The sequence goes on along the minus strand of NZ_CP143637.1, from coordinate 4,828,634 downwards.
ATTGCTTACATGACAGAAGATACAGTTGTTCAACACTTCAGGATTCTTTTTCCAGACTGTAGCTACAGCAACCGTTGCGATAAATCCGTCTACCATGATCAGCATATTGTGGTGATAAGCTTCTTCTATGGCTCCAATCATTTGGGCAATTTCTAATCCGCCAAATGTTTGGGCAATTTCATCCTCAGTCATTTCAGCCGGATATTTTTCAATAGCTTCTTTTAAAATACTGACCTTATTGTCTAGCTGATGATCATTCAGTCCCGTTCCACGTCCGATACAATTGACAATTGGAATATCAAAGAGCTTGCTCATCATCAAAGAAGAAGCGGAAGTATTCCCGATTCCCATTTCTCCAAAGCCAATGATATTGCAGCCTTTCTTAGCAATATCATTCACCACTGCTTTTCCATTTTTAAGCGCCTGATGGTATTCTTCAGGAGTCATGGCAGGTTCTTCCAGAATATTACGACTGGATTTTCTTACTTTTTTATCAATGAGATTCAGTCCTTCTGGAAAATCAAAGTTCACTCCCGCATCTACAATTTTAATGTTGATACCATTCTGTCTGCAAAAAACATTGATGGCAGCACCTCCGCCAAGGAAGTTCATCACCATCTGATAGGTGACCTCCTGTGGATAAGCACTTACTCCTGCAACAGCAATCCCATGATCGGCCGCAAAAACTACCATATGAGGATTCAATAACTGTGGTGAAGTGGTTTTCTGAACCATTCCGATTTTGTGGGCAATATGTTCAAGATGTCCTAATGCGCCTAACGGTTTTGTTTTAAAATCAATTTTATGCTGTAATTCTGATGATAACATGGATGTTTATAGTTACGTTAAATGGAAAAGTGCAATATTAGTAAAATTCAATGAGTCTTTTTCTTTTGTCTTGACACAAAAGAAACAAAAGGTCAAGACCTTGAAAATTGAGCTAAAAATAAAATGTGCTCTCTAAAAATTCTAAACTCGTGCGAATTCATTATTACTTTTTTGTATCAATATATTCGTCGCACTCAGACAGGAGAATTTTCTTAACGTTCACAAAATTTATTTTTTTAACGCCCAATTTTCAAAAGTCAAAAAATTTTAGCCCTCAATATTCACTTACTCACAAACCCGAACCCCGCAACTCTCAAACTCTCCCACACTCAAACCCTAAAACCCGTCCCCATGAAACCCGGATCCCGCAACAAAAAAACAACGTAAGAACATTGCGTACCTCATCTTTTACTTTGCGCTATAAATACAAAACAATGACACCAAAAATACTTGAAAAAATAAAAGAAATAGAAGCAGCAAGGGGCGTGGAAGTCCTTCTTGCTGTAGAATCAGGGAGCAGAGCCTGGGGTTTTGCGTCTCCTGACAGTGATTATGATATACGTTTTATATACCGTCACAACAAAGATTGGTATCTTTCTCCCTGGGATAAGGATGAAACCATAGAATTTATGACAGAAGATGATCTGGATGGTTCCGGTTGGGATCTGAGAAAGACCTTTCATCTTTTGCTGAAATCGAATGCGGCTTTACTGAGCTGGTTCTATTCTCCTATCGTATATAAAGCGAATGAAAGGTTTGTAGAACTCTTTAAACCTTTGGCTGATGCCTGCTTTTCTCCGGTAGCGGTTTCTTATCATTATCTGAGCATGAGCAAGAAATATCTGGAAGCCTGCAGACATGATGAAGTAAAATTAAAAAGTTACTTTTATTGTTTACGAACCACATTAACAGGAAAATGGATCATAGAAAAAGGAACGGTTCCTCCTGTACTGTTCAGTGAGCTGCTTGTTTTAACAGATAACAAAACCAGACGGAAAATAGAAGATCTTGTTGCCTTAAAAGCAACCAAAGGAGAATCTTACTACCATCCGAACGATTGGGAACTGTTTGATTTTCTGGAGAGAACAGTCGCTGAAAATGAAGAAAAATCGAAAGGTTTACCTGGAGGAAAGGCGGATAAAGGGGGGATGGAGAGGTTTTTTAGGGAGATATTAAAATAGAAAATAACATAAAAAGCTTATTTTACATAAAAAAAAATAAAAGATACAGATGAAAAATATAATCGCTCTTTCTCCCATGTATACGGAAGATAGCAATAATTTGAAAAAAGCATCGCTCACTTCTTCTTATGAACTGAGTCGTTTCAATGCAAAATGGAATGTTCCGGAGGAATTTCGTGCGGATGTAGTAGCAGTCTATGGTGAAGATATTTATGCAGAAATTGTAGCAGAGCAATGTAATCTAACATTAACAAAGCCCAATGATAACTGGCTCTCAAACATTTCAGAAGAATTTACAAAACGGAAAATTGTTTACGGAAAGTTGAAAGACTTCGTACATGAAGAAAATATTTTTATCAAATGTTCGGATTTTAAAAGCTTTAAAGCAGGAGTTTTCGATAAAGTTACAAATATCAAAGGCTTTGAAACACTTGATCTGGAAAGTATGGTTTTCACTTCTGAAGTAGTGGAATGGGAACTTGAGGTTAGATGTTTTGTTTTGAATAATGAAATTAAAACTTATTCTTCTTATTGGAGAAATAATGCTTTCGACACCAACCCGCTTTCTGAACCGGAACAAAAAGATTTGTTTGAGTTTTTCGGCAGGTTTATTACACAATATGCTGAAACACTTCCAAAAGCAATCGTTCTGGATTTCGGGATTATTAAAGGAAAAGGCTGGGCTTTAATTGAAGCAAATCCTGCATGGTGTTCCGGGTTGTATGCCTGTGATGCAGAAAAAGCTTTGGAAGTAATTTTAAACAGTTGCATTAAAAATTAGATCTCAAAAATACATATATATTGATTTTATAAATGACCATCCAAGACCTAAAAAATAAAAACCTCCTCCTCTTCGAAGTCATTTCCGGAAGCAGAGCTTTCGGGTTGCAACGGAAAATTCTGATACGGATATCCGCGGGGTATATTATCTGCCGAAGGAAGATTTCTTTGGACTGAATTATATTCCGCAGATTTCCAATGAAACGAATGATATCACCTATTATGAAATCGGGAGATTTGTAGAACTGCTTCAGAAAAACAATCCTAATATTCTGGAAATTCTGGCAAGTCCGAAAGATTGTATTCAGTACAAGCATCCGTTGATGGATTTATTGAAAACAGAAGATTTTCTTTCAAAACTGTGCAAAGATACCTTTGCAGGTTATGCTGTTTCCCAGATTAAAAAAGCAAAAGGACTCAATAAAAAGATTGTCAATCCGATTGATAAAGAAAGAAAATCGATCCTGGACTTCTGTTTTATTTTGGAAGGACAAGGTTCTGTCCCATTGAAAAGATGGCTGGATGAGGCTGGTCTCTCACAGGAAAAATGCGGATTGATAAACATTGACCATACCAAGGGAATGTTCGCTTTATTTTATGACGAATCGGGAACATTGGGATATAAAGGAGTTATTCAGAATGAAGAAGCGAATCAGGTTTCTGTATCCTCTGTTCCTAAAGAGGAAAAACCGGTTGCTTACCTGTATTGCAATCTTGATGCGTATTCTGTGTATTGCAAAGATTACAGGGAATATTGGAAATGGGTGGCTGAGCGTAATGAAGACCGTTACAACGTTAATCAGACTCACGGACAGAATTACGACAGCAAGAATATGATGCACACCATCCGGCTGCTGCAGTCCTGTGAACAGATTTTTAAAACCGGGTCACTGACAATCCGTGTAGATAACCGTGGCGAACTCTTAAATATCAAAGCTGGAAACCAGTCGTATGAAAACGTCATGCAAAAAGCAGAAAATATGATAGAATCCATAGAAAGTCATTATTCTACCACCACTCTACCCGACGCTCCGGACCTGGAGAAAACCACAAAAATATTAATTCAGATCAGAGAAAAACTGTATAATAATGAATGATGAATGGTGGGAATGGTGGGATTGGTGAACTTCATCACTCCCACTCTCAAACACTCTCACCCCGTACCCCGCAACCCGCAACTCTCATCCACACAATCAAACCCCGAAACTCGCACCTCGTACCCCGCAACTCTCCACCACACTCACTTACCCTCAAACGCTCCCGCTCTCAAACACTCAAACCCGAAAACTCACTTCTTAGACGCCTTTGCCACGGGATTATAATCCAAACATATTTTAATCCAATACTCAAAGTCATCAGGTTTTTGAAAACCGATGGGTTCTACATAGCAATAGCCATTTAACTGTTTCCCTTTCATGATCATTGGAAGAAAGCCTTTCTTTTCGGAAACCTCATCTTCCAGCTCCGGATCATAACGGCACATCAGGTTATCATGACTGATGTTGATGCACATCTTTCCGTTCACCAGAAAAGACAGTCCGCTGAACATTTTCTTTTCCTCGACCTCTATATTATTTTCCATAGAAAGCCGTTCACGTACCCGGTCGGCAAGTTCTGTACTGTAAGCCATGATTTCAATTTTTTTTGATCTATCCCTTTTAGTAATAATGGTTTCGACAAGCTCAGCCTGACAACGCTTCAAAATTTCGGCTGGTATTCCGGTTTGCCACCCTGAGCCTGTCGAAGGGTATCAATAAGAAAACCTTTGTTAATCATTAAGCTCGAGTATTAATTAAAGGGATAAGTTGATCAACTTTTTTATATTAAAATTAATTAAAAACTGTGATTAACACGTTATTTTTTTAATATTATTGATGATCTCAGAATTTAAAAATTAAAATTTTATTTAAATAAATTATTGTTTTACGATAATTAATTATACATTTGCAATAGTAATTACAATTCATACCATGAACCAGACCAAAATTATTTCAAGGATTTTATTTTATATCTGTGCCTTACTTTCGGCCGGATATCTGATCACTTTTGGGTATTCCTTATTCTGTCTGATGAGCGGATTTGCGGTCACGCCTTATAAAGAAGGACAGTTCCTTCACATCAATTATCCGTTTACAGAACAACCGTTTCTGAATATCGAAAACAATTATCCTTATATGATCTTTTCCTTTATGTTGGTGCTTATCACTTATGGAATCTTTTTCTGGTTATCTGCCAGGGTTTTCAAAGTGTTTTTCCAACAAAAACTGTTTACTCAGGAAAATATCACTCAGCTTAAGAGATTTTACCTGTATAATATTTTCATTCCCCTTCCACTGGTTATTGTCGCGAGTTTCTTTGTGGAAGTAGAAAGTATCATATGGGGACTGGTGTTTATTCACTGTATGCTTGGAATTTTCTGCCTGTTTCTTGCGAATATCTTTAAGCAAGGACTACATTTGCAAAACGAACAAGACCTATTTATTTAAAATGCCAATTATAGTCAACTTAGATGTGATGCTTGCCAAACGAAAAATGCAGAGTAAAGAATTGGCAGAAAAACTGGGTATCACGCCCGTGAACCTCTCTATCCTGAAAACCGGCAAAGCCAAAGGTGTCCGCTTCGATACCCTTGAAGCCATCTGCAAAATCCTGGAATGCCAGCCGGGAGATATTCTTGAATTTAAAGAGTAAACGGGATTCGGGGTGCGAGTTGCGGGGTTGGAGAGTTTGAGGGTGAGAGCGTTTGAGAATGATCTGTAAAACTTCCACTTCTAACTTCTAGCTTCCAGCATCCAGCATCTAGCTTCCTACCTTCAGCCTCAAGCCATTTCTAACTTCTAAAATTGCTGCCGTATGGCCGCCTGTCCTTCTATTACCCAAACACAACGTTATGAACACATTAACCATCAACAATCTTAGCCTTACCTATAAAAATGGATTTCAGGCGATTAAAAACATTTCACTCGACATCAAAAACGGAATGTTTGGACTTCTTGGTCCCAACGGAGCCGGAAAATCTTCTTTGATGAAAACCATTGTCGGACTTCAGAAACCTACCTCCGGAACAATACTTTTCAACGGAGTGGACATCGCCAAAAACCCTGATTATATTAAACAGAATCTGGGATTTCTCCCACAGGATTTCGGAGTATACCCAAAAGTTTCCGCGTATGATCTATTGGAACATATTGCCGTATTGAAAGGGATTACCGACAAAAACGAACGTAAAAAACAAATTCTGGGCTTGCTGGAAAAAGTCAACCTTTCTGATTTTGCTAAAAAAGAAGTTCATACCTTTTCTGGGGGAATGAAACAGCGTTTCGGTGTAGCCCAGGCCTTATTGGGAGATCCGAAAATTATTATTGTAGATGAGCCAACAGCAGGATTGGATCCTGAGGAACGCAACCGCTTCAATACACTGCTCAATGATATCAGTCAGGAGGTTATTGTTATTCTGTCTACCCATCTCGTTGAAGATGTAAGAAATCTTTGCTCAGAAATGGCGGTGATGAACCATGGGCAAATCCTTCGAAAAGGAAATCCGGGAAAATTGATTGCAGAGCTGGACAATAGAATCTGGTCAAAACCCATTGACAAAAATGAACTGGAAAGCTACCATTCCAGTTATGAAATCATCAGCAGACAGCTTTTGGAAAGAGAACTTCACATCACTGTATTTTCTGAAGAACCTCCGAAAGACTTCAGTCCGGTAACCCCATTGCTGGAGCACGTTTACTTCCATACACTCACCCAAAAACCTTAATCATGAATACGATATTTTTATTTGAAGCCGGACGCTCTTCCCAGCACTGGCTCACCTATCTTGTGGCCTTACTTTTAATAGGAATGGGCATCTTTTGTGGAAACCAGTCCAACCTTTCAGTGGGAGAAGGGATTTATTTAAACTCTCCCTACACCATTGGTTTTATGACCGGAATGCTGAGCCTTGCCGTGATTTTTTTCGCTACGGTTTATGCTTTCCAGCTACTTTTTAAAGATCAGGATTCAAAATTTGACAGTATTCTGTTTTCATTTCCTTTTTCAAAATTTACTTATCTGAAAGGGAAATTCTCCATCTATTTTTTACAGACGTTTTTAAGTTTTTGTTTCCTAATGACAGGATTTATCATAGGTCAGATGATGCGGACCGGAAGTGAAATGCAGGAAAGTTTTAACATTGTCCATTATCTATATCCTATATTCATATTCGGTTTTATCAACAGTTTGTTTGTCTGCAGTTTTCTTTTTCTCATTGCATTTATTGTCAGGAAAAAACTGCTGGTTGTAGTAGGTGGACTGCTTCTGTATGTTTTTTACATGATTATCCTGCTGTTTTCCAATTCACCCTTTATGGCGGGAAGTCTTCCTCAGTCACTGGAAACACAACAGTTTTCGGCTTTAATAGATCCTTTTGGATTATCCGCTTATTTTATGGAAGCCCGTGATTTGACTGCTCATCAGAAAAATATTCAACTGGTACCATTCTCTGGTTATCTTTTGTTTAACAGAATTTTATTCTTTTTTATATCTGTTGGAATTCTTCTGCTTTCGCACAGATTATTTTCTTTCTCCAATTCCTCCGGACAGAAAGTAAAAACACCAGGAAAAACTCTTATATTTTCGGAAACAAATGGAGCAGAATACTCCACTGTTACACCCAGATTCAATGGATGGAGTTCTTTTCGATCTGTACTTTCATTTGCCCAAACGGATCTTACCTATTTGCTTAAAAGCATTGCCGTTCCTGCTGTATCTATTCTTTTATTATTCTCTGTGGGAATGGAAATGTATGCCGAAATTGAAAAAGGAATCCGTCTTCCGCAGAAGTATGCGAGTTCAGGACTTATGGCGACCACCATTTCAGAGAATTTTCATTTGCTTGGACTTCTTATTTCCGCTTATTTTTTAAACGATGTTTACTGGAGAAGTTCTTCATCAGGATTTTCTCTGATTGAAAACAGCACTTATTTTTCCAAAAACCGATTAACCGGACATTTTCTTTCCATCAGCTTTCTGCTGTTCTTCTTTACCGGAATTTTAATTATTCAGGGGATCATTTTTCAGGCAGCTTATCAATATTTTCATATAGACTGGAAGGCTTATCTCGGGGTTTTTCTTTTCAATACTTTCCCTTTAATGCTGTTTTCCGGATTGATTCTTTTGATGAATGACAGAATTCCCCATAAATTCATAGCCCTTGGAGTTTCCATCCTTGCCGTTTTTATAGTATCAGGTCCGGTTTCAGGAAAGTTGATATCCTACCCTCTTTTCAGAATATTCTCAGGTTTTAAAGGGACTTACAGTGAGTTTAACGGCTATGGAATCTATGAAGAAGCTTTTGCTCAAAGACTATTATTCGGAACGGGAATTATCAGTATTTTATGGATGCTCAGCAGTATTATAAAAATTAAAAAAGTTCCTGTATTTGCATCTGGCTTCAGTATCATTCTGCTCATCACAGGAATCTTTGCCGGAGTATTGTTTATGAAAGGTTATATTCCCAAAAATGAAGATCAGGCTATTCTAAGCTCGGCAGCATATGAAAAAAACTATAGAAAATATGAAAAACTTCCACAGCCGGATATCACCGATATTGCGACAGAAATTAAACTGTATCCTTCAAGCAATGCTTATCAGATTATAGGAAAATATACCCTTAAAAATCAAACCAATCAACCTATCAATAAGATTCTGATCAATTTTAATGAGGATTTAAAACTGGAATCTGCTGTGATAAAGTGTGGTATTGAAATTTCGAAAATTAATAACCATATTACAGAAGTCTCATTACAAAAACCTCTTCAACCGGGCAAGACTGCTTCTCTTGATTTTACATTATCTTATCAATGGTTTGCGGTCAACGGACACCAGTCTTTCAATGCTATTATTGAAAACGGGTCTTTTATGAGGATCAGCAGGTATTATCCTACCATCGGTTATCAAAAAGATGATGAAATTCAGGATGAAAAACAAAGAAGCCAATTCAAGCTTGGAAAACTTGGTAAACTGAAAAAACCGGAAGCTCCAGAAGTTTCAAAAAAGGATTTTATCAATCTTACCATGATGATTTCCACCGAAAAGAAACAGACAGCCATTGGAACAGGAGATCTTGTCAGAAAATGGTCAGAATCTGGTCGCAATTATTTCGAGTATAAAGCCGATCAGATTCCTTTCCGGTTTGCCGTTTCTTCTGCTGAGTATAAGATCAAAAGTGTGAACTATAAAGGAATTTCCATCAATATTTTTTATCATCAGAAACACTTTGAGAATGTGAATCACCTTCTTGAAAATACAAAGCTTACTTTAGATTACTGTCTGCAGAATTTCGGGACTTACCCTTTTAAAAGCATCAATTTTGCGGAGATTTCTTCTTTTACCAAAGGTTTTGCCGCAACAGCCTACCCTTCTGCTGTCTTTATGCCAGAAGACATGATTTTTCACGCCAACATTCAAGCCGATAAAAAACAGGATGTCATCAATGAACTGGCAGGCCATGAACTATCTCATCTCTGGTGGGGCAACAGTCAGATTAATCCTGATGACAGAGAAGGTTCTGTGATGCTAACCGAAACCCTCGCCATATATACCGAAATGATGCTCTACAAAAAAATGCATGGTCGAGAAAAAATGATGGAAAGAATCAACGTACATCAGCAGATCTATGACAATGAAAAAGGGCTGTCTGAAAATGTTCCGATTTATAAAGCAACCGGAGATGTTCCCCATATTTCGTATTCCAAAGGAGCTGCCGCAATGGTAGAATTGAGTAACTTAATCGGTGAAGATAAAGTGAACCTGGCTTTGAAAAATTTCCTCAATAACAATCAATATCCCAAAAAACCTGGGTCATTGGATCTGATCAATGAGTTTTACAACGCTGCTCCGGATCTTTCCACCAGAAAACAAATCGACAGATTATTCAAAACCACAGAAAATATAACTTTTACTTCAGGGTCTAAAACTGCTTCTGCAAAGGCAAAATCCAAAGAATCCGGTAACAGCTTTTAATTTTTTTTGAAAATATTTTTCAGGAATTGTAACAAAATAAAATGATGATTTACTAATTAGTTGACATATCAATAATTGACACATCATTTTAAATCTGAAAATATGGAAAAGTTAAATTCAATCATATTCTACAACATAGACAAAGCGATCAGATCTTACAGAAACTATGCTCAGCGCCAGCTGAAAGCGCATGGTTACACGATCACTATTGATCAGTGGCTTATCATCAAAGCGATTCTGGAAAACCCGGGAATTACCCAGAATGAAATTGGTGATCTGGTTTTTAAGGACAATGCTTCTGTCACGAGAATGATTGATTTAATGGTAAAATCCGAATACATCATCAGAAAAGTTCATCCTGAAGACCGAAGAAAAACCCTGCTGGAAGTGACAGATTCCGGGGTAAAAGTGATTAAAGAGGTTCAGAATATCGTAGAAAAGAACCGAAAAACAGCTTTAAAGGGCATCAGCAATGAACAACTGGAAGTGATGTATTCAGCTTTACTGAAAATTTCAGAAAACTGTCTCAACCCTAAAAAGTAAAACGCTATGACCAGAATATTCTCACTTATTATTGTCTGTATGCTGATGCTGTTCAACAGCAGGATCTCTGCCCAGCAGGCAATGCAGAGTTTGACTTTGTCAGGAAATATAAAATCCGACAAAGCAGAGCAGATGGAAATCAATCTCTTTAACGCCGATCAGAAATTGATCAAAACAGAAATTGCTGATAACAACGGTAAGTTCAATTTTAATGATTTAAAAGAAGGAACTTATCAGGTAAAAATCAATAAAAACGGTACTGAGGTTTATCACTCGGAAAATATTTCATTAACCGAAAATAAGACCCTCAATCCTATTGACCTGAATGTAAAATCGATTGAAGGAGTAACAATCACCAAAACCAAGCCTCTCATTGAAAGACAGGATGGGAAAATGATCATGAACGTTGAAAACAGTATTGCCAGCACCGGAAATTCCGCTTTTGAAGTCCTCGAAAAGGCTCCGGGAGTGAATATTGACAATAACGACAATATCAGTCTTCGCGGAAAAGGAAACCTTCTGATCCAAATCGATGGTAAAAATACTCCCATGACGGGAACTGATCTTGCCAATTATCTGAAGGGAATCCCCTCTTCCACCATTGAAAAGATAGAGTTCATCACCAATCCTTCATCAAAATATGATGCAGCAGGATCCGCCATCATTAATATTAAACTTAAAAAGGAACAGAGAAAAGGAACTAACGGAACTATTTCCAGCTCCCTGGGATCGGGTAAGTATGTAAAAAACAACAACAGTTTCAGCATCAACCACCGGAATAAAAACATTAATATTTTCGGAAATTACAGCTTTGCCTACAGGGAAGCTTACAACGGATTGGTTCTAGACAGAAATTTCTATGAAGCCAATACCTTTAAGAAAGCCTATGTACAGGATAATTATCTGAAATTCAAATTCAACAGCCATGTAGCGAAAGCGGGAATGGATTATTATCTGAACGACAAGAATGTGCTTGGATTCTCTGTGGGACTTGTTTCCAACAAATTCAACATCAACGGAGACAATTCCAACGTCACACTAGGCAGCAACTACCTTCCTGAAAGTACTTTTACAACAGTCAACAGATCGAATGACCGCTGGACCAATGTTTCATTCAACCTTAATCATAAATATACGATTGATTCGCTGGGTTCTGATATTTCTACCGATTTTGACTACATCAATTACGCCAACTCATCTTTGCAGAGCTTTGATACAAAAACGCATGATATTTCCAGCGGTACAGACAACCTTGACATTATTAAAGGTGATATGGACGGAAAACTGAATATCTACTCTTTAAAATCTGATCTTACAAAAAACTTCAGCAACGACTGGAAACTGGAAAGCGGAGTGAAAACCAGTTTTGTAAAGACAGATAATGATTTGAAATTTTTCAACGCCAGTTCAGGTATTCCTGTTCCGGATCTTGGGAAAACCAATCATTTTATTTATGAGGAAAACATCAATGCAGTGTACGGAAATGTGTCCAAAAAATGGGAAAAATTCAAAGCTACAGCAGGTTTAAGAGTTGAAAATACCAATGTAAAAGGAACTCAGATTACCACCAATCAAATCAATAAAAGAAATTATACCCAGCTGTTCCCAAGCGCTGTTCTGAGTTATGATCTGACGGATAAAAGCAACCTTGAAATCAATCTCAGCAGAAGAATTACAAGACCAAGCTACAACCAGCTGAATCCTTTCAAATTCTATCTTGATCCTACTACAATGAAAGCCGGAAATCCTGATCTGAACCCTCAAATCACGATGAATTATGAATTAACCTACAGCCTGAGTAATAAATATTTCGCCACATTAAGCTACAGCAGGAATTCTGACAACATTACAGACATCCTAAAACCCGTAACAGAAAACGGACAGATCGTAACCGTACAGACCATTGAAAACCTGAATTCTGCTTCTTATTTCGGATTAAACCTGATCGCTCCGGTAAAGGTGACCCAATGGTGGGATATGAACAACAGTGCTAATTTCTATTATGGTTCATACACCGGAAATGTCTCCGGAACCCAGATCAATAATAAAGGGAATTTTACATTCAGCATCAACAGTATTAATTCCTTTAAGCTGGGAAATGGTTTCACTGCTGAACTTACAGGAAATTACAAAGCCAGAGAAATATATGCTTATCTGAATGTGAGCCCGAACTGGTACCTCAACGTTGGAGCGCAGAAGAAGTTTAAAAACAACAGTGTTCTGAAACTTTCCTTCACTGATGTCTTCTTTACCAGCAATATCAAAGGGCAGACGGTGTATAATGATTATTTAGAGAACTTCGCGGTGAAAAGAGATACCCGTGTGGCAACCCTCTCCTATACTTACAATTTTGGTTCTTCCAAAAACGGACAGCCCAGAAAAACAGGCGGTGCTGAGGACCTGAAGCAGAGAGTGGGAAGCTAATTGTAAGAAGTTGGAAAACGCAAAGACGCCAAGAAGGAGAAATAAAATACGGTCTTTAAGACGCAAAAATTTTATCTTCGATAAAATTGAGCATCCAATTACTATACCTGTATTTTAGTCCCTCACACGATTAGGCAGGCAAAGCAAATGCAAAAAATAAAACAATATGCTTGCTGAAGATTTTCGATTTTCTTGCCTCTAATCAATATAAAATTAAAATTCCTTTGCGCCTTTGCAATTTCCAACTTATAACTTATGGTATGCAAAGCAAAAATCCCTCAAAAACTGAGGGATTTTTTATGTTTAAGAATGAATCTTATTAAGCTTCGTTAGAAGGATTCTGATTTTCCACTGGTTTTTCGCTTTGCGGCCTTTCTCCTTGTGGTTTCTGTCCTTCTGGTCTTCTTTGTCCTTCTGGTCTTTTCTGCCCTTCAGGTCTACCTTGTCCTTCAGGTCTTGGAGGTCTTGGTAAAAGAACTTTACGGGAAAGTTTCATTTTCTTACGGTCATCGTAACCCATGAACTTCACTTCTACCTCATCACCTTCTGCATAAGGAACTTTGTCCAGACGAGCCCATTCAATTTCAGAAATGTGAAGAAGTCCTTCTGTTCCTTTAGCAATTGCTACGAATGCACCAAAGTCCATTACTTTCACTACTTTACCTTTGTAAACTTCGCCTACAACCGGTACGAAAGTAATTTCATTGATCTTAGCAATAGCAGCATTGATTTTTTCTCTGTCTGTTCCTGCAATTTCGATACGTCCGATTTCTCCCATCTCTTCGATAGCAATAACCGTATCTGTATCTTTCTGTAACTGTTGAATAATTTTTCCACCAGGCCCGATTACAGCTCCAATGAAATCTTTTGGAATCTCCATTACCACCATTTTCGGAGCGTGAGGCTTCACGTCTGCTCTTGGCTGGGAAATCGTTTCCGTAATTTTATTAAGGATGTGTAATCTTCCGTCTTTAGCCTGCATCAAAGCTTTCTCCATGATATCCATAGAAAGTCCCTGGATTTTGATATCCATCTGACAAGCTGTGATACCATCTGCAGTACCTGTTACTTTAAAGTCCATATCTCCAAGGTGATCTTCATCTCCCAAGATATCAGAAAGTACGGTAAATTTACCTGATTTTGTATCGGTGATCAGACCCATTGCAATTCCTGAAACAGGTTTTGTGATCTGAACCCCTGCATCCATCAATGCTAATGTACCAGCACAAACTGTTGCCATTGAAGAAGAACCGTTAGATTCAAGGATATCGGAAACAATTCTGATCGTATATGGATTTTCTGCCGGAATTACCGCTGTTAAAGCTCTTTGAGCTAAGTTTCCGTGTCCTACTTCTCTTCTTGAAGTACCTCTTAAAGGTCTTGCTTCTCCTGTTGAGAATGGAGGGAAGTTATAGTGTAAGAAGAATCTTTCGTCGTGCTGCGTGATTACGCTGTCGATCATGTTGGCATCTTTTACAGAACCCAGAGTTACCGCAGTCAGAGACTGAGTTTCTCCTCTTGTAAAGATTGCAGAACCGTGAGCTCCCGGAAGGTAATCAATTTCTGACCAGATTGGACGGATCGTCTGAGGATCACGACCATCAAGACGGATATTGTCTTCAAGAATCATCTGACGCATTGCTTCTTTCTCTACGTCATGGTAATATACTTTAACGAAAGGAGTTACTCTTGCCAGTTCTTCTTCATCTTCAGCATATTGTGCTAAAAACTCTTCAAGAACCGCTTTGAATTTTTCTCCTCTTTCTTCCTTATTGGATGGAGTTTTTGCTACTTCATATACTTTGTTGTAGCACTCTTTCCATACTTTTTCACGAATTTCTTCGTCGTGATCTTCGTGGCTGTATTCTCTTTTAGGGAAAGATTTTCCTACTTTTTCAGCTAATCTCTCCTGAGCTTCAATCTGTTTTCTGATCTCAGCGTGAGCGAAGTTGATGGCTTCAAGCATTTCCTGCTCAGAGATCTCCTTCATTTCTCCTTCTACCATTACGATGGAGTCTTTAGTAGCTCCCACCATAATGTCGATATCTGATTTTAATAAATTTTCATAGCTTGGATTCACAGACAATTGTCCGTCAATTCTTACGACTCTTGCTTCAGACATTGGCCCGTTGAAAGGGATATCTGTAATCGCAATAGCTGCAGAAGCTGCCAGACCTGCCAATGCTTCAGGCATTACTTCTTTATCGTAAGAAATCAATGAAATCATTACCTGTACTTCCGCGTGGAAATCTTCAGGGAAAAGAGGACGTAATACTCTGTCCACCAATCTCATTGTAAGCACTTCATCATCAGATGGTTTTGCTTCTCTACGGAAGAAATTCCCAGGAATTCTTCCGCCTGCATAAAACTTTTCTCTGTAATCTACCGTTAATGGTAAAAAGTCTACACCAGGATTGGCTTCTTTATTGGCTACAACAGTTGCTAAAAGCATTGTTCCACCACATTTCACCACTACAGATCCGTCAGCCTGCTTAGCCAGCTTCCCCGTTTCAATAGTGATTTCCCTGCCGTCTGCAAGGGTAATCGTTTCTGTAAACGCTTGAGGTATACTCATAAATTTGCTTCTTTATACTCCGTATTGAGTATGATTAATATTTAAACTCTTTAAATTTTCGTTTGCAAAGGTACTATATAATAATGATATATTAAATTTTTCGATTGCTTTAATAGGCGTTTAAAATACAAAAAATTGGCTATCAATTGATGAAAGTATGAAAATTTACATCACTAATCTGAACTTATACATCATTTATGAAAATAAAAAAGTGTTTTTTTGAGGATAATGTATTGAAAAATCCGGTCGTTTTTGTATTATTGTCTCAAAAAATGAAAATAATACATTCATCTGAAAAAATTATCTGTTTCATTCTAAAAATTAGTAAAAATATTGCAAACCAATAGGCTGATCCCTATATTTGCCCTACTTCACCAATTACAATGCTGTAGGCTAAAAAAGTTAAGGAACTATCCTTATCCAGATAAATAAATGTTTATGATTAATAAAGAAGTACAATCTCAAAGCAGGAATTATACGGTTCCGTTGATTACCATTACCCTGCTGTTTTTTATGTGGGGATTCATCACCTGTATGAATGATATCCTGATTCCCTATCTGAAGCAACTATTCAATCTTACCTTTTTCGAATCCATGCTGGTACAGTTCTGTTTTTTCGGGGCTTACTTTATCGGATCGCTGATTTATTTCATGATCTCCATCACGAAGGGAGATCCCATCAATAAATTAGGGTATAAAAAGGGAATCCTGTTCGGAATTTTTCTGGCCGCATTTGGCTGCGTTCTGTTTTATCCGGCAGCTACGTTCTCATATTATCCGCTGTTTCTTGGGGCTTTGTTTATTTTAGGATTGGGCTTTACGGTACTTCAGATTACTGCCAATGCCTATGTTTCGCTATTAGGAAGTGAAGAATCTGCTTCCAGCCGGCTGAATATGACTCAGGCATTCAATGCATTCGGAACCACCATTGCACCGGTACTTGGAGGTCACCTGATTTTTGAATTTTTCTCATCTCCGGACGGATCATTCAGTGCGGTAGCGACAAGAATTCCTTACCTTATTTTTGCAGGTATCCTTTTACTGGTTGCTTTATTGATTTCCAGAGTGAAGCTTCCTTCCTTCCAGATGGGTGAAGAAGAAATCGTAAAAGGCTGGGGAGCACTTGAATTCAGTCACCTGAAATTCGGAGTATTTGCTATGTTCTGCTATGTAGGCGGAGAAGTTGCCGTAGGAAGTTTTATCATCAGTTTCCTGGAGCAGCCACAGATTATGGGCTTTAATGAGATCATCAGTAAAAATTACCTTTCCTTATATTGGGGAGGAGCGATGATCGGTCGCTTTCTGGGAGCCATCTCTTTAAATCAATCCATAAGCAAAAGCAAAAAGGCTCTATATATGCTGGGAGCAGCAGCAGCTGTGTTCCTTGTGATTTTCAGCATTGTCAATCTTACGTTCAGTCAGATCAGCTTTTTCATTGTGTTTATCATCCTTAATTTCATTGCCTTTTTCGTGGGTAAAGCAGCTCCGGCAAGAACATTATCCATTTTTGCAGCGATCAATGTTGCCTTGTTAATTTCTGCGATGGTAAATCATGGTGAGCTGGCGATGTACAGTATTTTAGGAATCGGAATTTTCAATTCTATTATGTTCTCTAATATTTACACACTGGCTATTTCAGGATTAGGTAAATACACCAGCCAGGGATCTTCATTAGTAGTAATGGCTATTCTTGGAGGCGCTATTGTTCCTATTTTCCAGGGATATCTTGCCGATCAGTTTGGAGTACAGCATTCGTTTATTATTCCTGTATTCTGCTATCTTGTTATTCTGATATTCGGAGCGTACTGTACCAAATATTTAGGTCATGTAGAAACTACAGAAGCCAAATCAGGGCATTAAAATCAAATTCAAATCAAAATGTATAAGGCGGAATATCTCAAAGGTATTCCGCTTTCTTTTTCCCATCCTAAATGTAACTTTCATATGAAAAAATTGACTTATTTTAAAGGTCAGTACAATAAATTATGAAAATACAGTTAAAGCTTGAATACGCTGCATTTCTCCTGTTAGGAATCTATGCCTTTGCACAGACAGGATATTCCTGGTGGTGGTTTGCCGGACTTTTCCTTGCACCGGATATTTCTATGCTGGGATATACCATGAATAATAAAGCAGGCGCTTTCTTCTACAATCTCTTCCATCATTTCGGAGTAGCTGTCATTGTTTATTTTGTGGGAACAGCCTTGTCTCTGCCCTATTTACAAATGATAGGCGCTATTTTGTTTTCTCACTCTGCGTTTGACAGGATTCTGGGTTATGGATTGAAATATCCCGATAGTTTTCAGAATACGCATTTGGGGAAGATTGGGAAGAAGGCTGAATAGTGATGTTGAAAACCACCCCGTCAAAAATTCTTTGAATTTTCGCCACTCCGAGGGGAAGAATTATCACACCTTCAGTTGGGATGGCTGTTACAGTTGTCACCATCTTCAGTATTTTTTCAAGATAATACAGGCTGGATTCCTACGGAATGACACAATTGGCGAATTGGCCTATCCATACAGTTTGTCATTTCGTAGGAATCTTAACTGTTATAAGGGTTTTCAAAGCTTGTGAACTTTTAAACAGTTAGTGGTAACTTAAAACAAGCAAATAAAAAACTTTTGTGGCTTTTGTGGTTAAAAATCGCCTGCTGTGTAAAAACAAAAAAGCAACCTCTTTCGAAGTTGCTTTTTTATTTTGAAAATCTTTATAGATTATTTTCTTAAACCTAGTTCAGCAATAATTGCTCTATATCTTGCGATATCTTTGTTTTTAAGGTAATCTAATAAACTTTTTCTCTTACCTACCAATTTCACTAGAGATCTCTCTGTGTTGAAATCGTGACGGTTAGCCTTTAGGTGTTGAGATAAGTGATTGATTCTGAAAGTGAAAAGAGCAATTTGTCCTTCAGCACTTCCTGTGTCTTGTGCAGATTTCCCGTGTTTTGCGAAAATTTCCTGCTTTTTGTCTGTTGTTAAGTACATTCCAATATTGTTTAATGATTATTATGTAACGGGTGCAAAATTACGACTATTTTTTGATTCTGCAAACATTATTGATTTCATATATCAAATTTGATAGAAAAAAATGTTAAAAATTTCTTAATAATTTGTATGCAATCCAACGAAAAGGCAGTAATTTTGCATTCGAATTACAAATGAAAAAAATTATATTCTTTACAGCGGTTACTACTTTTTTATTCATCGGGTTTACAACGGTAAAAGCCCAGAAAAATGCCGATGATAAAATAAAAAAAGTTCTTTACTTCAATCCCGAGGTAGAGCCTGATATTGACGAAATAAAAGCCCCTACCAACAATGCTTTCTTTGATGCCGTAACCGACAATTTCAGCGGCAGAAAAAATAAAATGCTCCGTGCAGAAGTTCAGGTTCCCTATGACAGCATTGATAAACAGACTATCGTAGATTACTGTCTCAACAATGATGCAGATTTTGCCATTGTTTCTAAAGTGAGGTATTTCAAAGTTGGATTTGGAAAGTATGTTTTCTCCAATCAGGTGGTGGTAAGTATGAAGCTTTTTGGTGCTGACGGCAATCTTGTCACCGAAAGCGATCACGATACCTACCGGAAAAACATGCGCCTTCTGGGATCCACAACCAATTCTGTAAAAATAGGTACTGAAGGTGCCATAAAAGGAATCATCAAAAAACTGAGAAAGCTTAAGCCAACGGAAGCGGAACTTTAAGGTTCAAGGTTTAAAGTTCCTGGTTTAAGGTTGGAATATACAGCCTTATATCATCAATGGTCAATTTTGCTTCGCAAGTCAATGGTGAATTTTGTCAGGAAGATTCCTGGGCTTACCGGACAAGTCTATCATTTATCATTTATCATTTATCATTCATCCTTATATTTTCATAAAGTATTTCCCTGCCCTGCATTATAAATATTTTCACATAAATAAAGCACTTGTCATCTCTTACGAACAGGTGCTTTTTTATTTAAAATACACTATAAACAACTGATTAACAATTAAATATTTTCACCAAATAAGGATTTATTAAATATTTTTTACTATTTTAGATCAACATTAAAACCAAAATCCTATGAAAAATCTAAAGAAACTCAGCAGAGAAAAAGCAAAACAAATTAATGGAGGATCTATGGAAAGATGCAGCGAAACCAATCCTTGTACTGTCGGATGGTGCTGTTTCGGAATCTGTTCCCCCTTCATCTGTATTGAATAAAGAATAAAACTAAATCATTTAAAAATCAAATCTCATGAAAAATCTAAAAAAACTCAGCAGACAAGTGCAAAAGGAAATTAAAGGCAGCGGACCTTTCAAAAGATGTACAGAACATTATGAATGTCCGGGCGGGTCATGTTGTCACAACACCTGTGTTATCGATCCATGTCCTCTGGAGTAAATATGATCATTACAGACACCTGCATTCGTAGGTGTTTTTATTTAACACATCAATAAAACATTGATTCATAATAAAATATTTTCACCTGCAAATGAATAATATAGAAATATTTATTATTTTAGTCTTGCATTAAATCTAAACTATAACGCTATGAAAAATCTAAAAAAACTCAGCAGAGAAGCTGCCAAGCAAATTAATGGCGGTCTCGGACCGTTCAGATGCAGCATCACAAGACCTTGTTCTGTCGGATATTGCTGTAATGGAGAATGCCTTGATCACGACTGTATGATTGAGCCTTAATTTAAATGATCATACATGATGAAGAATTTAAATCTTAAGAAGCTCAACAGGCTGGAACAAAAAAACATTAAAGGAAGTGGAATAAAAAAGTGTGGTGACAACTCAGATTGCGGACCATACCAATGCTGTACAAATGCTGTCTGCATCTACATTCCCACCTCAGAATGCGAACCAATGTAAAGAATATTGGAATTTAAAATTTAATTTTTGCACATCCGTTTCGGCGGGTGTTTTTTTTGCTCTTATACTGAAGCCATAAACTTTAATTAATCCTTAATTTTGTCAGTTTATTGCTCAGTCTTAAAAATTTGAATTATTTTTGCATATCCAAAAAATTTCACGTTTTGAATTCTAGAGACGAACTTATCTTCAACCCTGCCGATATTGCCGAAACTCTCAGCGAACTTCCTGCTGATGAGAGGCTGCTCGCGTTTCTGAAGGTTCCGAAAGAATACAAAGCAGAAGTATTTTCACACCTTGATCCTGATTTCCAGGAGGAAACCATCAGAAGTATCGGAAGCGATGAAGTGTCTGAAATTCTGAATGCCATGACTCCGGATGACAGAACGGCCCTTTTCGAGGACTTCCCGGATGAGCTGATCAAGTATTCCATCAACCATCTTAATCCGCAGGAAAGAAGAATTGCTTTAAAGCTTCTTGGATACAACTCAGATTCTATTGCCCGTCTGATGACGCCTTATTATATTCAGATCCGTAAGGAATGGACGGTAAAAAGATGTCTTCAGCAGATCAAAAAGGTAGGAAAAAGAGTGGAAACCATGAACTATCTGTACGTGGTAGACGAAAGAAACCGCCTGATTGATGACCTTGCCATCGGAACTTTACTGCTGGAAGAAGAAGACACTCTGGTATCTGATATCACCGATAACCATTTTGTAGCCATTACAACGACAACTTCCAAAGAGGATGCTGTAACCTACTTCGAAAAGTATGACCGTGGTGCTCTTCCTATTATTACAGAAGCAGGTGTTCTGGTAGGAATTGTGACTATTGATGACATTCTCGATCAGATTGAACAACAAAATACGGAAGATATCCAGAAATTCGGGGGATTGGAAGCATTGGATCTTCCCTACACCCAGACTTCGTGGACTGAGATGATCAAGAAAAGAGCCACCTGGCTGATCATTCTGTTTGTTTCGGAAATGCTGACTGCCTCTGCAATGGGATATTTTGACAAGGAAATAGAAAAAGCCGTTGTTCTTGCGCTATTTGTTCCATTGATTATTTCCAGTGGAGGAAACTCAGGATCCCAGGCAGCTACCCTGATTATCCGTGCTATGGCTCTTCAGGAAATCAATCTGAAGGATTGGTGGTATGTCATGAAAAAGGAAATTATCTCCGGATTATGTCTTGGAGCCATCTTGGGAATTATTGGGTTTATACGAATCATGCTCTGGCAGCAAATTGGTCTTTTTGATTACGGCCAATATTGGGTATATGTAGGATTGAGTGTTTCAGTCTCCCTTATTGCTATTGTGTTGTGGGGAACATTATCAGGTTCTATGATCCCGTTTGTCTTAAAAAAATTAAATCTTGACCCTGCCACCTCTTCTGCTCCGTTTGTAGCAACGCTGGTAGATGTTACAGGACTTATTATCTATTTTACCGTAGCCGGACTTTTCTTAACCGGAAAACTTTTGTAATTTTAGGCATCATCTAACATGCCAATATGAAAATCGTTTCACTTGTACCTTCTATTACTGAGGCTTTATTTGACCTGGGACTGACCGAAAATGAAGTGGTAGGAAGAACAAAATTCTGTATCCATCCTCAGGATAAAATAAAAAATGTACCCATAATCGGCGGAACTAAGAATATTAATATTGAAAAAATTAAAGCATTACAGCCGGATCTTATTCTTGCCAATAAGGAAGAGAATGTAAAAGATCAGGTGGAAGCTCTGATGGATGAGCACAAGGTAATGGTCACCAATATTGATACCATTGAGGATAATTATTACCTGCTTAAAAACCTCGGAAAGCTTTTCGGAAAGGAAGACAGAGCGCAGCTTTTCAATCTTAAAATTTATGATGTTCTGAATCAGGCAAAACTGGATGTTCCCGTAAAAACGGCTTATCTTATCTGGAAGAGCCCTTATATGACCATAGGCTCAGATACTTTTATTCACAGGATTTTATCTGAAATTGGTTTTGAAAATATTTTTAAAGATAAAACCCGTTATCCACAGATCACTACTGAAGATCTGGCAGAAGCTGATGTTATTATGCTTTCCTCTGAACCTTTTCCGTTTAAAGAAAAACATATTGAAGAACTGCAGGTTTTCTATCCGGATAAAAAGATTATGATTGTAGATGGTGAAGCCTTTTCCTGGTATGGAACCCATATTGCCAAATGTGAAAATTATTTCAAAGAATTGCTGGCCGAAATTCACCTCATGCAGCAGAGCTAATTTTTCACCATCGACTTTAACCCCAAAACTTTAAACTTAAACATTGAACTTTATATGTCCGGTACAGTTATATTATCTGAAGGAGCAGAATTTGATCACGTAATACAGGAAGTTTCAAAATGTATTCACCTGTATGTAATGGCGTTTGAAAAAGAAGAAAGGACGATTACACGACTGGAAAAACGTGAAAACATGTATGGAGGAAACGGAACTGTGTATATGATACAGATGTTCGATCAGAAAGAATTGGCCAACAATCGTCTGGCTGCCTATATGGTTTTATTGAATAAAGGGGATGAATCCGGATTTCATACGCACAATCTGAGAAATGAACAAGAGCTGTACGTTGTGGTGCACGGAACCGGAGAATATCGTGAAAGAACCGGAACAGAAGGTCCGATACGCAGGAAAGTGCTGCAGAAAGGCGATATTACAGCGATCAGTTCTGTAGGATATCATTCTATTGAAAATACGGCAGATGAACCTTTAATTATGTTTGTTATTACTACTAATAATCCATAAAAAACTCCGGCTGAAATGGCCGGAGTTTATATTTTATATAGTGAGTTTCGATTATAAAATCTTAGAAACTTCATTACAAAGCCATTCTAATAATTCGCGGTCTTCCTGCGTGAAAGGATCGATGGTATGAGAATCAATATCAATCTGGCCGATATTTTTTCCATCCTTAAAAATAGGAACTACAATTTCTGCTTTGGTATCAATGGAGCAGCTTAAATAATTGCTTTCCTCATGCACATCAGGAACAACAAATGTTTCATTGGAAACGGCAACCTGACCGCAGATTCCTTTACCGTAAGGAATAATAGTATGGTCGGTAGGTGCTCCTACATAAGGACCTAAAATCAATTCATCCTTATCTCCGTTTTTGAAATAGAACCCTGTCCAGTTGAAATAAGGAATTTCCTGATCCAACAGGTGGCATACTTTTTCAAGTTTTTCTTCTGTATTATGCTTAGGACTTTCAAGAATTGAGGAAAGTCTTTTCTTTAATTCTGACATTGTATTTATATTTTAAGAGAATTGTTTTAGGGAAAGTTCTTCTTTATATCCGAACATTCCACGCTCTTTAATCATTTCTGCTACGCCTTCCGGTACCTGGGTTTCCCAGCCTTTCACACAACATGCAATTTTTCTCAGGATTTCTCTGGAATAAATTTCCAAAAACTCAGGATTATAATTGGTAATATCTACAATACGGTTGTTGTGTTTGAAGTATTTGTATAGTTCTTTCAGGTTTTCTTCCACTTTCAGGTTGGAAGAATCCAGTAACTGATGGGTTTCCGGATCTTTGTAAGGATACAGATATACTCTCATCCCATTTCTGAAAAACTTACCGAATGCTTCAAGAATTCCTCCTGAGAGATTTTTATAATATTTCTCGTCGAATACCATCAGCATATTATTTACTCCCATAGCTACTCCGATGTCTCCACTTGTATACGATGCGAAGTAATCAATCAGTCTGTAATATTCAGAGAAGTTTGAAATAATAACCGTGTACCCAAGTTTTGCAAGAATATCTACCCTATCCAGGAAATCCCTTTCATCAATATCGCCGTCTGCTCTCAGATTGGAAATGGTGATTTCAATAAGAACCTCTGTTTCTTCATGAGTACAGGTAGCGTCTTTGAAGAACATATCCATCCCGTTTTTAAGCATGTCAATGTTCACTTTCGTTACCGGCCTGAAACTTCCTCTTACCGCGAAAATATTTTTCTTGTACAGAACATCTGCCGGAAGCATGTTGCTCCCCTGGGAATTGAAAATCACCGCGTCGGTCATTCCATTCTTTACCAATTGAAGAGACATCAGTCTGTTATCAACGTAGGCAAAAGCAGGTCCGCTGAAGTCGATCATATCAATTTCCAGATTATCTTTAGCAATATCATCGTAAAGAGATTCTACCAAAGTTCTTGGATTGTCAAAATAATGGAAGGCTCCGAAAATAAGATTCACGCCCAGGTTCCCCAAAGTTTCCTGCTGAAGAGTAGCATCATTTTCTTTGAATTTTACGTGGATTACGATTTCGTTGTAATCTTCATTTTCTTTGGTCTGAAAACGAATTCCCACCCAGCCGTGGCCTTTTACAGTTTTGTCAAAATTGATGGTTGTTACCGTGTTGGCATAAGAAAAGAATTTTCTATCCGGATTATTATCTCTTGAAATTCTTTCTTCAATCAAAGCTACCTCATATCGAAGCATTTTGCGAAGCCTGTTCTGGGTAACGTACCTGTTTTTTACTTCTTTTCCGTAGATGGCATCACTAAAATCTTTGTCATAAGCAGACATTGCCTTAGCAATCGTACCGGAAGCTCCCCCTGCTCTAAAAAAGTGGCGAACAGTCTCCTGCCCTGCTCCAATTTCTGCGAAAGTACCATAAATAGTAGGATCTAGATTAATTGTTAATGCTTTTTGTTTAGGAGTTAGTTTCTGATACATTAGGACATGAAATTTTTTGTAAATTTACCAAAATTAAACCAACCTCAAAACAAAATGAAGTTGAAATTTTTAGGAACCGGTACTTCTCAAGGTGTACCCGTTATAGGCTGTACATGTGAAGTGTGTACTTCGGAAAATCCCAAAGACAAACGTTTACGCTCTTCCGTGATGATCACTACGGAGGAAAATAAAAAAATACTGATCGACTGCGGACCGGATTTCAGACAGCAAATGCTTACCAACCATGAACATACCGTAGACATTGCGCTGATTACCCATGAACATAATGACCACGTTATCGGATTGGATGATATGCGGCCCCTGATTTTTAAAAGTGGAAAAGATGTTCCGCTCTACTGCTATTCAAGGGTGGCTCATGAGATAAAAAACAGGTTTCCTTATGCTTTTGCGGATGTAAGATATCCGGGTGCACCTGCTTTTGAACTTCATGAAATTGAAAACAAACCTTTTCAGGTATTGGATACGGAAATCACTCCTGTAGAGGTGATTCATTATAAAATTACCGTTTTCGGATATAAGTTTAAAAAGCTTGCCTATATTACGGATGCCGGGTTTATTTCTGAAACGGAAAAGCAGAAACTCAAGAATCTGGATGTTCTGATCTTAAACTGTATCAGAAAATTTGATCCCCATCCTGCCCATTTTATCCTTCCGGATGTTATTAAATTATTTGAAGAGCTAAAACCTGAAAAATTATTTTTAACCCACATCAGCCATCACTTAGGCCTGCATGACATTGAAGATAAGGAGCTTCCGGCCGGAATACACCTTGCCTACGATGGTTTGGAACTTAATTTTTAAAAAAATTCTTCAAAAAGCTTTTGAACATTGAAAAAAGTTCCTATATTTGCACACCAATTTGAAACAAACATCACGTTTGAATTCAACATCAAGCCCAGGTGGCGGAATTGGTAGACGCGCTGGTCTCAAACACCAGTTCTTAGGAGTACCGGTTCGATCCCGGTCCTGGGTACAAAAAACCTCTGAAATCATTTGATTTTCAGAGGTTTTTATTTACATATTATACTCAATGAAATATTGCACTAAGTACCATAATATACAATAGTTATTGATCCCTGAATTATTCTAAAAATTCTGCTATAAGAGGCTGTAATTGTAACAACATCCCCAACATTACAAAACTGTGTTCCTGCCACGTTATGTCCTACACCTGTTGTTCCATCCGCATGTCCTGAAAGATTAAATGAAAACAAAACGTTATTTTTAAAGAGGCTTGTAGTAGCTGATCCTCCTGTAGGGCTGTTCATGGAGATATCATATCTTATAAATGTTGAAAAATTGTAATATCCTGCTTTATTTATGGTAAAAGAACCATTATTATAGGTCATATTTGCTGCACTATTTTTATTGATCGTAAAAGTTACATTATAAGAAGTTTGTGCTGCCTGATTAGCAGATGTATTAGCAAAACCTATCGTAGCAATAGCAGGGATATTCAAGTTACCCGCATCTACCAGAAAACCGTTCGTATCAGTCCCTAATACCCCGATATTTTTGTATTTTTCAAGACGAACAGATCCGTCATCTTGCACCCCCACTAATTCTTTATTTGTACTGTCATTAACCTCCAAAGCCTTGGTGGCATTCGTAGTTCCTTTACTCAGGATATCAAGCACTGCGCTTGGAGAAGATGTATTAACACCTACAGTACCTGTAGGAGTAACAGTCATTTTTATTGCATTATTAGTCATCAAATTCAGGTTATGAGACGTAGTGGTCCCCATATAACCAGCACCACCTCCGATATATGTTTTCAGATTGATCGTACCATTGGTATGGTTCAAACCATAACTATTGTCAGGAGTACTCACGGTAAGTTTTGTATCAGGAGTGGTTGTTCCTACTCCAACGCGGTCATTGGCAGCATCTACTGAAAGCGTGTTGTTATCTATTGAAAAAGCATTGGTAGCTGTTCCGGTAAATGCTAATGTATTACCTGCCTGCGAAACGGTACGGTTTCCGGTAAGGGTACCATCCGCATTGTAAATATTAGCAGCTATTGAATTGGTAGGATTGTGCAGTTTTACCCAGGCTGTTCCATCATAGTAGTAGTAACCAACACTATCAATATTGACAGCGGTTCCGGTTTGTGATCCGGTGGCTACACTGTTGACATAAATTAAGTTTGAAATGGGAACTCCTGTCATACTTTGGGCTCTCTGCCGATCTACCCGTGTCACCAGAACTCCGTCTACAGTGGTAGAAGTACCTGTGGCATTTTTTGCGCTAATATCTAAAGTAGAAGCTGGATTAGCAGTATTAATTCCGACTTGCGAATATGCTTTACCAAAAGCCATTAGCACCATCAATTGTAAAAGTCTTTTTGTCATATATTGCTTTTAAATAATTTTTGGCTAAAATTAAGCACAAGCCAATCTTCAGGTTAAAATAAATAGTACAGCACACATACACCACATATACATCAACACGATAATAAACTGAAAACCAATACTTAAAAAAAACTATATATATAAAAAAAAACTACACATCTGATTTATATCTTAATATTAACAACTATAAACTATTTCTATTTTATAAAAATGCTATCCTAAAAAATACTTTATTTATATAATTTCAATTTCTCTACTCTCTATTTCCAGTTTTGTTCGATCGCTTTGAAATTGCTTACGGAGTAATTCAGTACTTAAAAGTGCCTGATTAGGAGAGAATCTGTATCAAAAAATGACCATAAGAATTACTTGCATGAAAAGTATTCTCTGAAATGAGGTCCAATAAAAGGATTGTTCAAAAAAAGAATCCGTTTTCTATTCCAAATTTCAATTGTAATGCAAACAGTATCAGCCTTTCATATTCAATCTTTCCTCCTGCAAATCCAATAGTCTCAGATGTTTTCTGATAATATTTTCATCCAATAGCAGTTCCTCACGGTTTTTATGGATAAGCCAGCTTCTTTGGGTGTCGAGAATGTCAATATAAATATGTCTGTATTCTTCGTAATTTAAAATAATTTCAGAACTGCTCAACTGGTTTTCATATTTTTGTAACTGATCTTTCAATGCGGGAAAACTGTCTATTTTATCAGCATAGTCGCTCCGGATTTTATCAAGCGCTACTTTTGCCAGACTGTTCTGAATGTCATAATCGATCTCTTTTGCACTTCTTACGAAATCACGGTCTACCGGCGGAAATTTCTTAAGTAAAAAAGGAAGCGTAAGTCCTTGTAAAAGCAGTGTTACCAGAATCACAATAAATGTAATAAAAAGGATCATATTTCTTTGTGGAAACGGAGATCCATCATCTAAAGTCATAGGAATGGAAAGTGCTGCTGCCAGGGAAACTACTCCCCTCATGCCGGTCCATCCAATAATCAGGGGAGTTTGCCAGCCTGGGGACTGTGGATCCGCAACGGTAATAAAATTTCTCATAATTAAGGTAGTAACCAGTGCTCCATATCCTGCTAAAATCCTGACAATAATCAAGACTATCGTAACGGCAATTCCATAGCCAATCGCAGTATAAATATCTGTGTCGCCTAAGCCTGAAACAATTTCCGGTAAATCTAACCCGATAAGCATAAAAACAATCCCGTTTAACAGAAAGCAAAGACTTTCCCAAACTGTTACCGTACGTATCCGGGACGCACTGCTGAGAAAATCATGGCTCCGATAGGAAAGAAACAGCCCTCCGGTTACCACTGCCAGGACTCCTGATGCATGCAGTTGTTCTGCAGCCAGATACATAGAAAAAGGAGCAATAAAAGTCAGCAGAATATCTATATTTGAATCGGTAGGTAACATCTTATGTATTTTCAGAAAGATATATGCAATAGCAAGCCCGATTCCCACACCTCCGAAGCACATCCATACGAAACTTCCGGCTGCTTCATGCCACACAAACTGTCCGGTTGCAGCAGCAATCATAGCAAACCTGAAAATAATCAGAGAAGAAGCATCATTCAGCAGACTTTCACCTTCCAGAATGGAAGAAAGCCTTTTCGGAACCTTTACAAATTTCAGAATTGCTCCGGCACTCACGGCATCAGGCGGAGAAACAATCCCACCCAATAGAAAACCAAGAGCCAGAGAAAACCCTGGAATAAAATAATTGGCAAAAGCTGCTACAGACAATGCAGTAAAGAAAACCACAACAAAAGCAAAGCTGAAAATAATCCTGCGCCATCTCCAAAGTTCTTTCCATGAGGTTGACCACGCAGCTTCGTATAGCAAAGGAGGTAAAAAAATGATAAATAGTAATTCAGGCTCTATTTTAACGGGCGGCACTCCGGGAATAAAACTGATGACAAGTCCGGCCAATACCAGCAAAACCGGATATGCTACTTTAATCTTATTAGCCAGCATGATAAGCATGGTAATTAAGAAAACCAGGAACAGATAAAATTCAAAGTTTTTAAGCATAGGAAAAATTTAGATACTTAAATATATATTAAATTTTTAAAAACCATACCCATTTTACTTATCGCAGTTTTATCGGAAAACTATTCCTTTTTTCTATTATAATGCAGCTGTACCAATCCTGTTTCAAATGTTTTTGAAGTAATATATTCGAGTGCCTGCCCGGGGCGGTCATCTTTAAAAAGCTTTGTTCCGCCGCCTAATAAGACCGGAATCACAGAAATAATAAATTCGTCTATCAGATCATGCTTCAATAATTCATTGATTACTTCAGCACCACCGTCACAATATATATTCTTTCCTTCCCCGGATTTTAAATGGTTAACCAGTTCTGTTATATCTCCTGTGTAGAAAGTCGTTCTGCCCTCTTTCGGCCTTGTTGTTCCTGTGATTACGTAAACATCCCGTTGTCCATTGTCATAATGAGACGGGCCGATTTCTTTCATCACATAATCATAGGTTTTTCTACCTACAATTACAGTGTCAATCTGGGCAGTAAAGTCTGCATACCCGTAATCTTCGCCTTCTTTTTCCACTATTTTCAGAAAGCTCAGGTCGTCATTGGGTTGGGCTATGTAGCCATCTAAGCTCATAGCAATAAAAAGTGATAGTTTTCGCATTGATTTTGATTTTAATATAGCAGCAAATTTACTTCTACACAACGATCTGCACTTTGTAAAAATGCGACAAATTAAAGCAATGAAGGTGCAAGTCCCGTATTTCGTTTGATTTCATTGGTAAGATGTGAATGATCATAATAGCCGCATTCAAACGCAATTTCCAATAAGCTCCGGTTTTGATCTGAATTTTTAATCAAACTCATAGCATACTGAAACCGGATAATATTTGAATATTCCCTGGGTGATAATCCGATGAGTTTTTTAAAATTCCGTTCCAGCTGTCTTACAGTCGTACAATTTATTTTGGCCAGCTCGCTAATACTCACCTTTCCGTTTGTTGAATGTATATGATTAAGAACTTCCTGCAGCCGGATATTCTTGTTTTTTAGTCTATCGGAAAAAAACTGGTTAAAATAATGGAAAGGATTGTCAGATGTTTTCTCAACACTAAAGGAATGGGCCTTATTAAATTCAACAGTGGCATTTGTCAATTCATTTTGTGAGGCATAGCTGTAAAAATTTGAAAAAGTGGAAGGTTTCAGACACACTCCCGCTAAATGGGTTTCGCTGTCAATAAAACTATCCTTGAAAGAATTCATGGCACCTACCACATAAGTCTTTCCTGATTCCATTGAGAACAGGCCGTTATCCGTTAAACATTTATTTCCCAAATTTATCAGTATACCAGCGCAGCCATCCGGGAAAACCCTTTCCCATTGTTTTTCTATCAGATTTTCTTTCAATTCCCAATAGAAATGAATAAAAGGTTCTAATTCCTTACAAGGTTTTATTTTTTTGTACTGCATGGTTTATACTGTGTTTATTATTACTATAACATTCAGCTTTTATAATTACTCCTGTATAAACATAGAATTTAGATGTTCGCTGCAAATTATTCTTAACTAATGCTTGTTTTCTATTTCTTCAAAATACTTCATCACTTTTTCTTCAGTGTTGTTTTGCAAATGTACCTTACTGTCAAAAAGTTCTGCCCTTAAGTGTTGATATAATGACACTGCATTTCTCAGACTTTCCAATAAGGATTGCCTGTTATAATCTGAAATGGTAAGTTTTAATTTTTCAAAATCTGAAGCTTTTAAAACTGTTTCCACTTTTCTCACACCCCGAGGTAAATTTCCGTTTTTGATGTGGAGTAACGGTCCCAACACAACCATGCGCAGAAATCCCATAAAGCCGTATGCTTCAAAATATTCTCCACGTCCTATTTTCAACAGTGCATAATGAATCCAGATCCAGAAACGATCCTCAATCCACTGATAATCCGGATAGGGAAACCTGGCTTCTGTATGGTGAATGATGTTTGCAAGTTGTCCACCCTTATCAATGAGAAGAACCGGAGTTTCAATACGGCTCTGAAATTCTTCAAGGGTTAAAAACTTGATATCCACATGCAAAAGCGGATTGTCATACAGGCATATCAACAATCTCGGCTCTCCCACATGTTCCCCGGTAAACCCTGATAAAAAATCCCCCAGCTTTCTGGCGTAGTCAAGCATTACATTTTTATCATGGGAAATTTTTTGTTTTGTAACAAGAATAAGATCAAGATCTGAAAATTCATCTATTTCATCGGTAAGCCAGGAGCCTGCGACAGCCAATCCAATAACATTGTCGTCGGGTTCTAAAATCTCTTTTGCTCTGTTGGCGAATTCTTGCTGTATCATTGGTTATTCGTTCATTAGGTTATCTGTAAGTATTAGTTAATATTTTTAATAGTATATATTAAATATACAAAAATATCCCTTTGCAGCTGACTCTAAGCCCAATCTTATTCTCCGATACGGTTTATGTCTTTCATGCCAGGGTGACTTCATTTCATAATAAATCCCAGCCTGTAGTCTGGGATTCATTGTTTATAAAATGTTCATATGAAATAACCATGGGATGTAGTCTGGATTATTTCAATTATTTGAATATTAATTATTTAATTCCTAAAACAATCTGTTATGAAGGGATCTCAAGGCTTCTATCTTATATGCAGATGAAACAAGCAGTGAAATATTATTTTCACTTCCTCCGTA
Organism: Chryseobacterium sp. CP-77; assembly: GCF_036362765.1. Taxonomy (NCBI): domain Bacteria; kingdom Pseudomonadati; phylum Bacteroidota; class Flavobacteriia; order Flavobacteriales; family Weeksellaceae; genus Chryseobacterium; species Chryseobacterium sp. CP-77. The sequence continues at coordinate 4,796,632 of NZ_CP143637.1, read as the reverse complement.
GGAAATCATTCTGATCGGAATATGTTTTACTGCCTCGGAAACAATAGTAGCATATCCGTTGTTGTTTTTTCTGAAATCACCTACGATACAAACGATAGACTGTTCGTTATCAATCTCAACGGCTGAAAAAGATTCCAGTTCTTTCACAATTTCAGAAAGATAATCGGTTTGGTCTATGGTAAGTGAAACAGCTACTTCAGAAGTAGTAATCATATCAATAGGAGTTTTATAACGTTCGAAAACTTCAAAAACCTTTCTTAAAAATCCGTAAGCCATCAACATTCTAGAAGACTGAATACGGATTGCCGTAATATTATCCTTTGCTGCTATAGCCACAATCTGATTTTGATTGGTAGCTTCCCCGGAGATCAAAGTTCCGGACGCACTTAAATTCATCGTATCCAGCAATCTTACGGGAACATTATATTTTCTTGCCGGAAAAACACTTTGCGGATGAAGGATTTTAGCTCCAAAATAGGATAATTCGGCAGCTTCGTCAAAACTAAGTCTGGCAATAGATTTTGTATTTTGAACATATCTCGGATCATTATTATGGAATCCGTCAATATCTGTCCAGATCTGGATTTCTTCAACCTGTAGTGCTGCTCCTAGTAATGAAGCGGTATAATCTGAACCTCCTCTTTGTAAATTATCAATTTCACCCTCAGCATTTCTGCAGATGTATCCCTGGGTGATAAATAAGGTTTCCTCCGGGAATTCTGCAATTTTACGTTCTGCATGTTCTCTGATATAATCGATATTCGGTTCTTTATCTTCATCAATCAGCATGAAATCAAGCGCTGACAATAATACTGACGGAATTTCAATTTCTTTTAAATGTAAATGGAAAAGCGTTGTTGAAATAATTTCTCCCTGAGCCAGAATAACACGCTCTGCACTGGAGTTAAAGTTTTTATTTTTAAACTGATAAAACAGATCAAATATTTTGTCAATGAATAGTAATGCTTCTGAAATACCTTCTTCAGTTTTAAATAGCTCATTGACAAATTTTTTGTATTTGTCGTACAGTACATCAATATGTTGGTAAGCGGCTTCAATATCTTTGTTCTCATACAGCTCTGATAATTTTACCAAATCGTTTGTAGTTCCGGAAACAGCTGATAAAACAACAAGGTGTTTATCTGCTGCCTGAGATCTGATGATCGGTAATAACTGTTCGATTCTCTCCGGACTTCCTACTGAAGTTCCTCCAAATTTTAATACTTTCATAATAGATATAAATTGTTAAATATTTTCCAAAAAAAAAGAGCTTGTCGTGATGACAAGCTCCTGATATATTTTAGTTTCTAACCAAAGGAAAATGACTCACGACGTTCGACGTAAGTTCTGTTTCTTTGCTTTTTTAAGGTTAGATAAGTTCATTTTCTTTTTTTGCTGGGCAAATATACGGATTTTTATTAATCTCACAACAAAAATCATTTTATCTGGCATTTATGCCACATTAACTCCGAAAATATGCCCCACTAATGCTGTAATTCCCATCGCTACGGTTCCCCAGAAACAGATTCTTAATACCGCTATCTTAATGCTGGAGCCTCCTGCTCTGGCAGAAATTGCACCCAACAGCATTAAAAAGATGATTGAAAAGCCATATTGAAAATACACCATTTGTTTGAGTGGTGCCAAAAGAGAAACGGTAAAAGGCAATAAAGCTCCCACAGCAAATGAACCAAATGAAGCCATTGCTGCCAGCAAAGGTTTGGCCTGTGTTATTTCATTAATTCCGAGTTCGTCACGGGCATGTGCTCCAAGCGCATCGTGTTCTGTAAGTTCAATAGCTACCTGCATTGCCGTTTCCTGGGTACAGCCTCTTTTTTCATATACTTTGGCCAGTTCTCTAAGCTCTATTTCCGGCATTTCCTCAAGTTCACGCTTTTCGCGGAGCAAATCTGCTTTTTCTGTATCTTCCTGGGAGCTTACAGAAACATACTCACCGGCAGCCATAGACATTGCCCCGGCAATCATACCTGCTAATGCGGCAAGGATAATGATATGACGTTCCGGTTCTGCAGCCGCAACCCCGATGACAATACTCGTGGTGGATAACAATCCGTCATTTGCTCCCAATACAGCTGCCCTTAGCCAGCCTACCCTGTTTACATAATGTTTTTCCAGCTGATGATGCATAACTTTTCTTTTTGGTGGCTGGCTAAAGTTACCCAATATTTCGTCAAGAATCAATTTAAATTACCACATTTCATGATGGGTAAAGGCTTAATAGTTTATCCGATGATCAGGGATTTATTTTGATACCACTTTCAGTATAAAAATCCAGTAAACTATAAATAGTATTTCAAGAATACAATCTATCATATAAGTCCATTTGATCACATTGTTCAAATAATAATAAAGATCAATCCCTGCCAGCCCGGCACAACAGAGCATGATGGCGAGAATAACCAAAGGGCTCTGCTTTATTCTTACTACATATACAATAAGAAGGATATAAGGAAAAAGCAGTAAGCTGACCGTTTTTACCAGCCATATATCCGTCTTGGGGCCGGTAATTTTCAAAAAGCTTTCAAGGTGTACAAATGGCCATATTATGGTAAGCAGAAAAGAAATCATTTGAACATAGGCCAGTGTCTGATATTTTTTCATGAAGCATGATTTATGAAATTCATTTTCATGAGATAGGATGTACCTCTATGATCATCTATTTATATCTATGGTAAGCCATGTGCTGATTTTCCGGCCTGTCGTTATCAGGAATATTTTTTTCTCTGCGCTGTTTTTCCAGGTCGTCATAAAATTTATAAAGCTGTTTCAGTTCATCTTCTGTAAGATGTTGTATTTCTTTTATTTTATGGGAGTCTTTGCTTGCTGCCATCAATTCATCAAGCCGGTCCTGAAGTGCTTTTATCTCTTTATTCTGTACATTCCGGATAAAAAATACGGTAAGCCCTGCAATACCTAAAAAAGCAGTTCCTTTAACATACACCGGCCAGTTCTGCCATCTGTCTAAAATATCTTTAATCATAACTATTATTTTTAAAATTACTTATGTCAAAACAAGTCATACAGATTGCTCCATATGACCGGTTTTCAACATTAATCTCTAATCTATTTAAACTAAAAGAAGATTTTACGGTTTTCAATTTAACCGTATTATTTCTTTCCAGCATTTTTATTGTTCTTAACACGGTTTCTACACAAAGCCCCGGTAAGACTACATTACTGAATATTGTAACTTGTTATTTCATAATAAATTGCCCATGCTGCAAACACGATGACAATGATCCATATCCAGAAAGGAATGGTTTGTGGTGTTTCACTTCCATTGATCAGAAAACTTTTCTGATTTCCTTTATCATAAGCATTGATCATTAAAGAAAGCGTACCGTCCACCACATCTTTATTTTTAAGGCCTTCTATCCGTATTGCCGGGCCATTGGCTACGGTAAACTGTATTCTCCTGATCCCTTCTTTTCCTGATGGTGAATGGCTTATGATTTTAAGGGTATGGTCACCATCTGTGAGCTTTTGGGTATCCAGATCAAAAACAATGGGAGTATCCAGTTCTGCAATGGGAGCCGGATCATCATCAATAAATAAAAAAACTTTGCTTTTATCTTTAGTCATGATCTTGAATTTTCACCTGAAAAAACGGAGTATTTGATATGGGATTTATCTTTTTCGCCAGGTCTGAACAGATATTTGGCAGAAAGTATAAAAGCCAGTACAGTTATCAATACGACAAATCCTACGATAAACCAGTCCCAGTTACTTTCCGGACCGGTTCCGTGGGTAAAGTTTCTTGTCACCTCGGGCTGCTGAAGTTTACAGGCATCACAGGCAGATACATAGGTTGTAAACATTATTCCAGAGAATGTGATTGTATTTTTAAAAAAATCTCTCATTGTTATTTTATTTTATCCATTATGGTTTTCACTTCTTCAGCGGTTACCTTTTTAGCATTATTTCCCCAGCTTGTCCGCTCATGGTTCATGATTGCAGCCACATCTTCAGGTGTAAAATTAGCATTGGTACCCACTGGCGGCATGGTTGCAAACTCCGGTCTCGGGTCATAGCCTTTCATGATAATGGTGACATATAATTCAAGATCTCCTCCTGCAACAACAGGACTTCCTTTCAATGGCGGAAATGCACCGGGAACCCCTTCTCCGTTCGCCTGATGACAACTGGCACAGTTTGCTGTAAAAAGTGCTTCTCCATCCGGTAAACCGGCATTGCCTCCCTGGGCAGCTTCTTCTTTTTTCTGTTTATAGAGAAAAGCCGGAACAATAGATTTATCTGTATAATCTGTTTGTTTCAGGGACTTCAGATAGGCAACAAGCAACAGGGCTTCCGGGCCCGCTACAATTTTTTTATATCTGGGACGGAATTTTTCAGGAACTTTCACCTCAACATCTCCGGGCTGAAGATAATCCCTCTCTATAAAAAGCCAGGGATAGGCAGGCATCACCGATTCTTCAACGGCTGCTCTCGGCTGATAGAGATGAATCAGATGCCATTCTGCACTGGGCTGTCTTTCCCCGATACTGGTAAGATCCGGCCCTGTCCTCTGGGTTCCCATCAGATTGGCTGTATTTCTCCAGAAATCTGTACGGGTATTGATGGCAAAATCTGCAGGTATGCTTGGTCTTTTCCCAAAGACATTATCCATTTCTACATTTCTTACCTGCTGGGTATGGCAGGCAATACAGCCGTTGTCTATATAAACTCTTTTACCCGCCTGTTCCTCTTTTGTCAGAATTTTCGACTGTCTTGGCAAAGGTTTATTAATCCTTTGATTATCCAAAGCAGGCAATATGGCAATATAAAGCGTAAGCGAAACAAAAAGTAAAAGTGCAGAGCCGAAAAGGATTCGATGGTCATTTAAAAATATCATGATGCTGGTCTTTACATATTAAACTCTGTGTTTCCGTATTGTCTCTTCGCTGCAAGAATTTCTGCAGGCGTTCCGGGAATTCTGACCTGATCTTCTTTTCTTACCATTCTATAGAAGTTATAAGCAAAGATCAAATGTGACACCCACATCAATGTTCCTCCGATAGCCCGCCATAGCCAGAAAGGAGCCATATTAATCACTCCTTCAATAAAAGGTTTTTTCCTGATCCAGAGTTCTCCCGTCTGTGTTCCGCCAATCATTAAAGCAATAACATAAAACAGCAATCCAATCAGTGCAAACCAGAAATGAATTCCCACTAAAAGTTTCGGAGGTTCTTTTCCTGTAAGCCGCGGAACCAGCGTATAAAAAAATCCCCAAAGCATAAATGTGATGATCCCGTACATGGTAAGATGTGAATGCGCTACAGTGAAATCTGTAAAATGCCAGAGAAGATTCGTATACCTGAACGCTTCTACTGTTCCCTGGAATGATCCTGTAAAATAAAATATGATAGACATAAAATAAAACGGAAGCGTATAGCTTGTTCTAAGCTGATACCATGCGCCATTAAATGTCAATAGAAAGTTGGCTGTACCTGCAGCCACCGGAATCAGCATTCCTGCACTTGCAATGATAGCCGTTGTCTGCAGGCGCCAGGGAATCGCACTGAAAATAAAATGATGGGTTCCTATCAGGGTATAAAAGAACGTATGGGTCCAGAAAGCCAAAATCCCTAAGCTATAGGAATAAATAGGCTTATTGAGCTGTTGCGGCAAAAAATAATACATCAATCCCAGATTGATCATCATAAACCACATTCCGATAGCCTGATGCATATAATATCCCTGAATAATGGTCTCTCCTACCCCGTCCTGCCAGATAGGAATGTAAGCAATGACAATCACAATAACAATAAACATTGTTCCTGATACGATATACCAGTTAGACAAATAAATTTCTTTGGTTTTTCTGTGTGCGATAGGTTTAAAGAAATTATGCAGGGAAAGGGCTACTCCTATTCCGAAAGTGATCATAATCGGCCAGATATATTCCCGGTATTCACCACCTCCGTTATTTACCCCGGCAAGAACAGATATTGTCCCGGCAAGAACAGCTGCATTAACCAGAATAAGAGAGAGATAACCTTGTTTTATATTATATTTTTCCACATTACTTACCCGAGGTATGACATAATGTGCAAACCCCAGCATGGCCAAAGATGCCCAACCCCAGAATACGGCATTGGTATGTCCCGGCCTGAGTCTCCCATAGCTGAACCAGCTGGTATGCTCTATATCCGGAGCCACAAGCTTTATCCCTGCATACAAGCCGAAAGTTGTTCCCAATACAAGCCAAAAAATAGCGGTCCCCAGGAAATAAAGAATCAGACGGCTCAACTCAGGGGAAATATATTTCTGAAAAGAGGATGTTCTTCTTTTGTCAGGAAATACCCTCAGCTCTTCTACAGAATTGATATTTTGTACAACGCCTTTTGTATCTGCAGGAGGTAAAGTACCGGAAAGCTCATTTTCCGGCAGCCTGAAGCTGAGTTCTTTTTCCCTTTGCTCATATTTGGCTACTTCTTCCGGGGTAAGATTCTCTATTTCTTTTTTGGCCTCGGCAGATTCTTTCCGTCTTAATATTTTAGCATAGATGGATAAAAACTTAAGAACAACGATGACAAGGCCCGCTACAATGACCATTAAAGTAAGCAGTAGGGTAATCTGAATCCCGGTTTCTTTAAATAATGAGATATCAGCCATAACAGTATTATTATGGGTTAATGAATCATGCTTTTCTGGTTTATTTTCTTAATAGAATTCTTTACTGATCCTTTTTTAACAGAGATCAGTCCCGTCTTTTAAAACGTCAGTGGCTGTAAATATGATTATTTACTTTTTTTAATAGAATCTACGTCATACGCAGAGCTGTCCACCGTTGGTGTTTGATCTGCTGAATCCGGTGAAATCCGGGCAGAGCCTGAAACAAGGCTGTCAGATGCCATAATGGTATCTGTATGGGTCTGTTGTGTCTGAGGTTCTTTTTTGCTGCAGCTGACGACAAAAAAGCCGGCAAATACAATGAATTTCATACTATTAAATTTTGTGGTGTGTGTAGTATCAAATGTAGACAACATCACGCTAACGCTTTATGACTCAGATCATAGAACTCCTGAGCAGTACCATTCTCCCCGGAAAATCCTATTTTCTTATCTTTGCAGCAATGAATTTATTATATATCAACTGGGATATTAATCCCGAAATCGTCAATATCTTTGGACTTCCCATAAAATATTACGGATTATTATTCCTTGCGGGACTTGTTTTATCACTTAATATTTTAAAAAGAATTTATAAAAAAGAAGGCCTTAGTTCACAAGCTCACGAAGCTTTATTCTCTTATGCATTAATAGGAATTCTGGTGGGTGCAAGACTGGGACACTGCCTTTTTTACGATTTTGATTATTATTCACAACATCCACTTGAAATATTTTTACCGATTCAGAAAGGGCCGGATGGTGTCTATCATTTTACGGGATTTGCAGGTCTTGCCAGCCATGGCGGCGGTATTGGTCTGGTGATTATGCTTCTTATCTATGCAAGAAAATATTCTATCCCATTCATGACCGTTCTGGATGCCATAGCGATTGTACTTCCGCTGGGTGGTACTTTTATCAGGCTGGCCAATCTTATGAATTCTGAAATTATAGGAACTCCTACCGATGTTCCATGGGCTTTTATCTTCCGTCAGGTTGATGATCTTCCGAGACATCCGGCCCAGCTTTACGAGGCCATCTCTTATTTTATCATTTTCCTTTCTGTTTATTTGATCTACAGGAAGAATATTTTTAAGATCGGAAAAGGGTTTTATTTCGGAATAAGCATTCTGCTGATCTTCATGATGAGAATCCTGATTGAATTTATCAAGGTGGATCAGGTAGAATTCGAACATGGAATGACCTTAAATATGGGACAGCTTCTGAGCATTCCGTTTGTTCTTCTCGGATTATTCTTTATGATCAAAAGTATACTGGAGAAAGGAAAGGTTAAAACCACTTAATTTCCTTATTTCTTTGCCATAAAAAAACTCACTGAAAGTTGTTTTCAGTGAGTTTCTTTTTTTTAAATGGATTTACAAATACTATCTTGTTGTGTATCCGCCGTTGGCAAATATCGTCTGCCCGGTAATCCACCAGCCTTCTGTTACCAGGAATTCTACCAGCGGAGCGATGTCTTTAATATCGGTAAGCCCACCCAATGCGGATGCAGACTTATGATAAGCGACTGCATCGTCAGTTTCCTGCCCGTAGAAGAAAGGAGTATCCATCGGACCAGGCGCTACTGCCGTTACAGAGATACCTCTTGCCCCAAATTCCTTGGAAGCCGCTCTTGTAAAATGCTCTACCGGTGCTTTTGCTCCGGCATACGTAGAATACAACCCGGTGTATGCTGCCAGCAATGAAGTAACAATCGTACAGATTTTTCCGTGATCGTTTAGTTTTTTACCCGCTTCCTGTAAAAAGAAATACGCAGATTTCGAGTTTACATTGAACATGGTGTCATATTCAGCTTCCGTTGTTTCGGAAAATGGCTTTTTCAATACCATCCCAACAGTATTGATGGCAATATCCACTCCTCCGAAACGGGAAATAGTTTCATCGAAAAACTTCGTGATATTATCTACTTTGGTAAGGTCTCCCTGAAATAAGAATGCTTCCGCTCCTAATGCCTGTACCTCAGCCAATGTTTTTTCACTTTCAGCCCTTGAGCTTTCGCTGTTGTAGTGGATAGCCAGCTTTGCTCCTTTTGTGGCAAAATCTCTGCTTAATAATCCTCCTAAGTTCTTACCTCCTCCGGCAATTAAAACCACTTTTCCCTGTACATTTTGTGTTGACATGTTTTTATATTTAAATGTTAATAAAACAAAGGTCAATAATAAAAATGGCCTCAACATGGTGAAATTTTCGGGAATTTTTATTTATTCATTTAAACCGAATAAAAAATGTTTATTATTTTATGTAAACAATAGTTTTTAATAGAATGCTATTTACCAACCAGATACACTTCGGGACAGGTCTTTTCAGTTAAACACTTCTATATAATTCCCAAACCTGACTCAATTTTAGGCATAACATTTGATACCTTCCTCCCGTATCACGCACCACCACTTCATTTTTAATATATTTTTTTATAATCCTCAGACTTCTGAGGATTTTTTTATGCTATTATTACAATTTTATGTACTGCTTCATACAGAACACAAGCATCAATTAAAACCATTTCTGATAATCAATCATTTAAAACCTGATTATTCATTTTATTGTTGTATATTTGCATATTAATAAACCAAGTCATTACTTTGTTTTCTGTAACGACCCGAATATTTTTTATTCAGTCTTTGCCTTTTGAGCAGCCATCTTTTTAACTTTTATTCTTCTATTAAAGAACAATACTTGTCGGAATTTTAAAGCTCTGTATGATTGGAAATATCCAAGACAGGAAACATCGGCAGGCTTTATAGGTCTGATGCAGACCAGATTGAACCAATTAATTTATAGAAACTAAATACTAAAAATAATTTATGGCAGATTCTTTTTCTAAAAAGGAAAATTTCAAGAAAAAAATTCAAAAGCAAAAAGAAAAGGCGCTAAGACGCGAAGAACGTAAAACGAACAACAACAAAGGGAAGGACATGGAGGATGTATTCATGTACGTGGATGAATTCGGAAGATTAACATCTACTCCCCCTGAACAAAGACAGGAAGTAAATCTTGATGATATTCAGTTGGGTGCAGCACCTATTATTGAAGAAGACCCAAGAAAAACAGGAATTGTTACTTTCCTGAGCGAAAAAGGATATGGTTTCATTACGGAAGATAATTCCAAAGAAAACATCTTCTTCCACAATAACAACTGTGCAGAACCTGTAAAAAAAGGAAACAAAGTATCTTTCGAAAAAGAGAAATCTCCTAAAGGATTTTCTGCTGTTGAAATTCAGCTTGTTAAATAATATGTACTAAAAGTGATTTTGTTCTGACAACAGATTCATTTTAAACCATACACAAAGAGACTGCCCGTTAGGACAGTCTCTTTTTTTAGGGACATATAAAAAAAAGTTAACTTATAAAAAGTTAGATTGTAACGCAATATGCCGGAATTATCTCAATGATCATTACGGGAATCCGTAACCTTTGATTACATTATAAAAGAAGCTGCCTGAAAAGACAGCTTCCTTCATCGTAAAAAAAGTAAAATTAATCCAGTTTCCCTCCCAGTGCTTTAAACAGCAGGACGTTATTTCTGGTATTCTGATGCTGGAACTGCAGTAAATCCAGTTCAGCAGTTAATTTGCTCTTCTGTGAATTGATCAGTTCAAAATAGTTGGCGTATCCTGTAAGGTACAGATCATTGGAAACCTCAACACCACGGTCGAGAAAGCCTACTTCTTCTGATTTCAGTTTCAGAACACGTTCATAGATCTTGGTCTGTTTCAGGATGGACTGCAGTTCATTAAAAGCTGTTGTGATACTTTTCTGATAGTTTAAAAAGGCAATTTCCTGCTCTTTGCTCGCTACCTTAAATTCATATTTCAGCTGCCCTTTATTGAAAACAGGAACCATTAATCCTCCCAACAATTGTCCGGCCAGTGAACTTGGTTTAAACAGGGTTTCAACGGAAAAAGAATTCAGTCCGAAACCGGCCCCCAGATCAATCTTGGGATAAAAAGCAGCTCTTGCAGCCTTTGCATCAGCCTGAGAAGCTTCTAAAACATAATAATTGGCAGCTACATCCGGTCTGGAATGGATCACATTTTCTACATTAATGGTTTTATTTAATACTTCCATATTGGTAGGCATCAGTATTTTACCACGCTTCACCTCTCCGCCATAGCTTCCCGTTAATGTTGTGATCGCCTGCTCTACTGTAACGATTTCCACTTTGATGTGTTCAATCTCTGCCAGCCAGTTGTTATTCTGGGCTTTAAACTGCTGAACTGCCAATTCCGTAGCTTTTCCCACTTCACGCTGGGCCAGAACAATTTCAAAGGCTCTTTGCTGAAGTTTATAGTTTTTCTGATAAATCGCAAGACGGTTATCTAAAGCAACCAGCTGATAATAGAGATTCGCAATATCGGTGAAAAGCTCTACCTGCAATAATCTTAATCCTTCCGTTGAAGCGAGATATTTCTTCTGCGCAGCAATCTTCTTATTTTTCAGCTTTCCCCAGGCATCAATTTCCCAGCTGCTTCTTGCTCCCAGCCAATAGTTAGGAGTAAAATCCCTATTGATTTTCTGGTCTTCCGTAATATTAGGCGAAAGATTGGTATCATAGTTTCCCACACCTTCCATTGTATATTTTCCATAATGATTACCGGAAACCTCTGCTCCCACTTCAAGGGATGGCAGCAGATCCATCTTTGATCTCTGAAGGAAGCTGTTGGCAATTTCCACCCTTTGCCGGGCAATCTGAAAATCGGGATTTGCCTGAACTACTTTATCAAAAAGCTCAAGCAGCTGCGGATCCGTAAAGTAAGCTTTCAGGTTGATCTGCCGGAACTCATCAGGGTTTTTATTTTGATCTGCTTTAATAATCTCTTCTGGTAATTGCTGAGCCTTTTTCAGCTCCGTTACTTTGGGAACAGCACACGAAACAAGGCTCAGTGATGCTATTCCGTACAATATATTTCTATGATTTAATCTTTTCATTTTTCTTCTTATTTTCAAGTTTTGCAAAGAATATATACAGTCCCGGAATCACCACCAGTCCGAAGATGGTTCCAATCAGCATTCCTCCTGCTGCTGCCGTACCAATGGAACGGTTACCAATGGCTCCGGCTCCTGATGCAATACACAAAGGAATAAGTCCTGCTACGAATGCAAAAGAGGTCATCAGAATCGGTCTCAGACGCTGCCTTGCCCCTTCAATAGCTGCAGGAATGATATCAAATCCCTGCTTATTTCTTGCCACGGCAAATTCTACAATCAGAATGGCATTTTTGGCCAGAAGTCCGATCAGCATGACCAACGCCACCTGGGCGTAAATATTATTATCAAGGCCCATTATTACCAAAGCGATATAGGAACCGAAAATTCCTGTCGGAAGGCTTAATAATACCGGCATTGGAAGAAGGAAACTTTCATACTGTGCCGCTAATAAAAGGTACACGAATAAAAGACAGATCGCGAAGATATAAACGGTCTGGTTTCCTGATAGGATTTCTTCTCTTGTCATTCCTGACCATTCAATATCGAATCCTCTTGGCAAAGATTCTTTGGCTACACGTTCCACAGCAGCAATGGCATCCCCGGAGCTGTAACCGTCTGCGGGTTCTCCATTGATCATGGCCGACATATACATATTGTACCTTGTAAGCACTTCAGGACCGTATACTCTTTCGATAGTAATGAAAGTGGAAAAAGGAACCATCTCGCCTTTATCATTTTTTAAATATAAATTCAGAATACTTTCAGGTGTATCCCTGTGTTCCGGACTCGCCTGCACCATCACTTTATACATCTGGCTGAAACGGATAAAGTTCGTAGCATAGTAAGATCCCAGCATCGTCTGCAGCGTAGACATCGCATTGTCTACCGAAACACCTTTCTTCGCTGCCATATCATAATCCACATTGATCATGTACTGCGGGAAAGTGGCATCAAAACTGGTAAAACTGTTCTGCAGTTCGGGCGCTTCATTGAGTTTTTTAACAAAATCCTTGGTGATCTTATCTGTATTTTCAATTGTCCCTCCGGTTCTGTCCAGCAAACGCAACTCAAAACCACTGGTATTCCCGAATCCGGGAACGGTTGGCGGTGCAAAGATTTCTATCTGGGCATCAGCAATACCTTTTGTTTTATCAGAAAGTTCTGCAATGAGATCATTTACTGAAATACTTCTTTCTTTCCAGTCTTTCAGGTTGATCATCGCCATTCCGTAAGAAGAGCCTGCAATTTCAGTTACGATACTGTACCCCGCAAGCGTGGTCACGTTTTCTACTCCTTTAATTTTTTTGGCAATAACCGTTACTTCATCGAGTACTTTTTCTGTTCTTTCCACTGTAGCGCCTTGCGGAGTGGTAACACTTACATATACCATTCCCTGGTCTTCCATTGGGATAAATCCTGTCGGCAGGAATTTGCTGGTCACAAAAGTAAGTCCTACAAATAGAAATAACAGTCCGAAAGTTACTGTAGTTCTTGTGGCAAATTTTGATAAAATACCTACATAACCATTCGTCAGTCTTTCAAATCCGGTATTGAAACTCTGGAAAGCCCTGTCGATAATCGTTTTCTTCTTATTGTGGTCATGAGGTTTTAAAATAATAGCACAAAGTGCCGGAGTAAGTGTCAATGCATTCACCCCTGAAATGACAATACTGATGGCCAGCGTTAATGAAAACTGACGGTAAAATACTCCCACCGGACCATCCAGGAAAGCCACAGGAATAAATACCGCAGACATAACGATCGTAATCGCTACTACCGCTCCTGCAATTTCTTTGGTGGCACTGATGGTGGCATCCATCGCATTCATTCCTTCTTCCATTTTCACGTGGACGGCTTCAACGACGACAATAGCATTGTCAACGACAATTCCGATGGCCAGAACCAACGCAAAAAGGGTTAAAAGGTTGACAGAGAAATCCAGCATATTCATGAATGCAAAAGTTCCGACCAATGCTACCGGTACAGCCAGTACAGGAATTAATGTGGAACGCCAGTCCTGCAGGAAGATGAATACTACAATTCCTACCAGAATAAAGGCTTCAATAAGGGTTGTCAGTACCGCACTGATCGAAGCATCAAGGAATCGGGAAACATCATAAGCCATGTTATATTCCATTCCGGGAGGGAAGGAAGTGACTTTTAATTCTTCCATTTTTGCCTTTACGCTTTCAATCACTTCAGATGCGTTGGAACCGGGACGCTGCTTCATCATAATGGATGCAGAAGGTCTTCCGTCTGTTTTGGAAACCATTCCGTAGTTCATGGCTCCGAATTCCACTTTCGCAATATCTTTAAGCTTTAAAATGGTTCCGTCCACATCAGATCTGATGGGAACTTCTTCATATTGTTTGGGCTCAAAAAACTTTCCTTTATATTTGATAACATACTGAAGCTGGCTTGAGGTTTTACCAGAGGTTTCCCCTACTTTTCCAGGGGCAGCTGAAATATTCTGTTTTTGCAGGGAAGTGATTACCTCATCTGCAGAAATATTGTACGCTGCCATTTTCTGAGGATCCAGCCATACTCTCATCGAATATTCTTTCTGTCCCATAATTTCAGCACGTCCTACTCCATCAATACGTTTCAATTCCTGAAGGACGTTGATATCCGTAAAGTTATAGATAAACTGTTCATCCTGGCTCGGATCTGTACTTGTGATATTAAGGTACATCAGCATACTGTTCACCTCTTTTTCAGTAGTTACCCCGGCTCTGATTACCTCTTCAGGAAGTTCATCAAGAATAGTGGTTACCCTGTTCTGAACGTTTACTGCTGCCACATCAGGATCTGTTCCTACTTCAAAGAACACCTGGATAAGGGTAAGACCGTCATTGGAGGTTACCGTGGACATGTACGTCATCCCCGGCACTCCATTGATCGCACGTTCCAAAGGAAGAGCCACCGCATTGGCAGACACTTCGGCATTCGCTCCTGTATATTTTGCTGTAACGGTTACTGAAGGCGGTACAATATCGGGAAACTGGGTGATCGGCATTTTCAGCAATGCCATAATTCCCAGCAATACAAATAATATGGAAATAACCAACGAAAGAACCTTTCGTCTTATAAACATTTCTACCATAGTTGATTGATTTAAAGATTATGAAAGGTTAATACTTCTTTTTGATTTTGATGATATCTCCATCTTTCAAAGACTGAGTTCCTTCATAAATGATTAAATCTCCTTTTTTAAGACCACTTTCCACCATATAAGAATCTCTCAGGGTAGTTCCGATCTTAATATTGGTCATTTTCACTTTATTCTGTTTATCCACAACAAAAACATAGGTCTTATCCTGAATGGAGAAGGTCGATTTTTGTGGAATAAGGATCGCATTATCCTGCTGTTCGGAAATGATAAGCTTCCCGGAAGTACCGTGTTTGATCAAACGGTCCGGATTCGGGAAAAGCACTTTATATCGAATAGAACCAGTGGTTCTGTCGATTTCCCCTTCGGCTGTTTTCAAAGCTCCGTTGAACTGGTAATTGACTCCATTAGGCAGCGTCAATTCAATTTTTTGATGATTTCCGATTTTATCGTTAGCTAAAAGTTCAAAGTATAGGTTTTCAGGAATGGAGAAATAAGCATACACCTCGTTCAGTTGTGAAAGGGTGGTTAATAAAGTTCCGTTTTCCACTAAACTTCCGTCTTTATGAGGAATCACATCAATCACTCCATCAAAAGGTGCTGTAATTCTTGTAAAACTTATTTTCTGAAGAACGGTTCTTTTTTCTGCATCGGCAAAGGCATGTTTTGCCTTTGCTGAAGACAGTTTTGCCTTTACCATTTCCAGCTCGTTATTGGCTACAAATTTCTTGGCATGAAGACTCTGAATCTGCTTCAGCTCTACTTCTGCAATACGAACGTCTGCCTCAGTCTGTTTTAATGCTGCATTGGCTTTCAGAAGTTCCATCTGCAGCTCAGCATCATTAATTTTGAATAAAGCCTGTCCCTGCTGAACAAACTGTCCCTCGTTAACATAGATATGCTGGATAATACCTCCGATTCTGGAACGCATTTCAACGTTTTTTTTAGCCTGGATATCAGTGACAAACTGGTTGCTCACCAATGTATCTTTTTCCTTGATTTCCAGTACGGGAACTTCTTTATCTTTTTGATTGTTTTTTTTCTTGTCTTTACTGCATGACACAGCGAATAATGTTGCAAGAATGCAAATTATTACAGTTTTAAAATACATTTTTAAATGTTTAAGTTATAAGATTTCCGTTAAAATGATTTGGCATTCAGAAACTTAAACCTAATACAGCTGGAGGAGATGGAGAAAGGATTTAACACCACAAATAGTGGAAACCGCAATCTCAGGAAGGGAAATTTTTGGAATAACTTTTAATATTCCTGAAAAGTCTGCAATGGCAGAATCATTTTTTTTAACTGAATGTTTTACAATTTTTGAGGCAGCAGGCAGCGCATGCGTGTTCATATCTGCTTCCTCGTAAACATCCAGAACATGAATATTGGTTACAGGAGGAACATGAGGGATATTTCTCAATGATTTTTCCGCCCAATTCGAATTGAAAAGGGAAAAAACCAGTATGATATAGAATAAGAAAAATGACCTCAGACCTGCCATGTCAATCAGAATACTTTAGTTTTTCAGTAAAAACGATAGTTGTGCAAAAATAGGCATTTCTCCTGGAAAATCCGGCCATGGAATTGTTAAAAAAACTTAAACAATTAGTGAATAATTCTACTCATTCGTATTTGAATTCCTGCGGAATGGCAATTGACCGCGAAGTTTATTCATGCAGTCTGCCATTCCGCAGAGAATATACTCTGCAATTCAGAATAAAATAAGCGATGTAATATATCTGATTATTGACTCTTTTAAGTTTTGACTCTAAATTTTGTTTTTTTTATCCAAACGGGCTAAAGCCCATTTCTATTGAGTATTTAGAACAATTTGCTCAGTATTCTAAAACGGTAATCAAAGATATGTTCCAGTTTCTTTCTGACGAAAAGGCGATGGGCAATTTCACCTAAAAATCCCATGGGAAGTTCATAATCTATGGTGTCTCTCATCAGAACACCTTCTTCATTGGGAATAAATTCATGATGATGGTTCCATAATTTGTACGGTCCTTTTTTCTGAAAATCAATAAAGCTTTTCTGGAAATCAACGTGGGTGATCTCGGTCTGCCACTTCATTTTGATACCGAACAATGGTGACACATAATAATCGATGAGCATTCCTTCGTAGATTTCATCGTTTTCCATTTTTGTCAATACAATGAAGCCCATGTCCTTCGGAGTAATTTCTGAAAGATTGTTGGCTGAGGAAAAGAACTTCCAGGCCGTTTCTATATCACAATTGAGCTGTTGTTCGCGGAAAAGGGTATGTTTCATAAGGTGGAATCAGTTAACACGATTGTTATGAAACAAAGGTAAAGATTTAATTATAGATCCACATCAGTACAGGTTTTCCCGATTTCTGAATCATCGGATCAATTTCTTTCATGGCGTTGTTGGAAACAGTCGGGCATCCCCATCCTTCGGGAGATCCGTTTGGGAAAACTTCATTATCGCTCATCATATCCCATGAATGAAAGACAATAAATCTTTTTAAAGCATTATTGTTGGTTTCTTCGAGACCGTGCATCAGGTATTTGATATTGATTCCCCAGTCGCTGTAGCCTCTTCCTTCAAGCTTATATTTCCCTAAAGAGGATAGATGGCTTCCGTCTTCATTACTGAAAGCCGGATTGGCTTTAGAATCATCTTTACTCCATGAATTGGAACCGCAGCCATGTCCTACCAGATATTGTTTCGAAATCTTATTATTTTTAAAATCCCAGATAAAAAAACGGTTAACACCGGAATGAAGGCTCATATCAATAAGAATGCAGAAGTCTTTGCTGAGATTCTTTGAATCACAGAATTTCAATGCTTCTTTCGCTTTACTTTTTATTTTGGAAAGATCGGCTTCAGGTTTCTTTTCTGCCGCCAGAGGTCTATTGGTTATTATTGTATTGCTTTTCCTTTCCTGGGAACATGAACCCACCAAAAAGATAATGAACAACAGATAAATCCTCTTCATGTATTATTTATAGTGTTGAAAAATTCCGAAATCTGAAGGGGTCCAAAGTGCGGCCTTTTGTCCTGCAGCTTTTAAAGCGTTATTGCTCCAGGTATTGCAGGTATAAAGAAAGCTGTAAGTTCCTTTTGCATCGTAAAAGGCATCATTATCACCGTACACGGCATCTGTTGGAATCAACATGAAGTTTCCGTTCTGGTCTCTGTCAAATTTATCTTCTACAAATTTTACCAGATTCTGATATTGATTTCTGCTAATCATAATCATTTTACAGTCGTCGCCTTCTTTCATCGTATTATAATAGGTACAGTGCATTGCGGAATCACTTAGCCAGAATGCTGCTTTTATGGCTGTTGAAAATTTCAGATCTGCCCAAGTAGGAGTATCAAGATAAAACCCTTTGTCTCCCCATCCTATTCCTATATACTGATAATCTGTCTTTTTTGATCTGGTATTGGCAAAAGGAATTTTCCGGCTCCAGTCCTGAAGGTCATTTTTTACGGGCATTACGATATCGGTATGCACTCCGTTGGTATAAATATAGATTGGGATTTCTTTCTTCTGTCCGTCATCTTTTGCTGAAACGGGAATATAGGGAATCAGCAGCCCAAGGATTACGTAAATAATCACAATTCCTAAAATAATTCCTAGCACTTTCAGGATATACATTAATATCGTTTTCATAGTCATGTTTTTTAATAAAATTTAATCTTTAATTTTTAGTAAAAGTATTTGTTTTAATCGAAAAAATGGCTATATTTAGTTACGAAATATTCATAAATATGCGTAAAAATACTAAATCCCAAAAAAGGTTTAAAATAAGAGTAAAAACTGCTCCTAAAAGAATACAAAAAAGACGTTGATTTTCGGTGAGATTCTGATCTCCTGAAAATCAATTTTTCTTTATAGGAAAGGCTTTTTAAGAAACTTATTGATATAAATCTTCACCTCCTTGAAGCGAAAAATTTAAGGAATGGTCAATTATCAGCTCTGGTTTGGAACTTCAAAAAATTCCAAAAGAGGAATTGTCACCGAAAGTTCAGAGAAAAATCAGTCGGAAGTCTTCTGTAAAAA
Organism: Chryseobacterium sp. CP-77; assembly: GCF_036362765.1. Lineage (NCBI taxonomy): Bacteria > Pseudomonadati > Bacteroidota > Flavobacteriia > Flavobacteriales > Weeksellaceae > Chryseobacterium > Chryseobacterium sp. CP-77. The sequence goes on along the minus strand of NZ_CP143637.1, from coordinate 4,777,905 downwards.
CTCAATATTTCTCTTGAGACCGGCAAACTTGGTTCTTTTTACGGGAGATTTTCTAAAGATTTCTGAGAAAATTTCCTGGGTAAGTTCTTTCCATTCTCCTTTTTTAAAGTCTTTCAAGGCTTCATTGGGCTGGAAACGGCTCTGTTTATTGGGCGCTGAGAATCTGTTCCAGGGGCAGACATCCTGACAGATATCGCAGCCAAACATCCAGTCTTCCATTTTATCCTTAAAATAATCCGGAATTTCATTTTTGAGTTCTATGGTTGCATAAGAAATGCATCGGCTTCCATCTATAATTTTCTCAGAAACAATGGCATCTGTAGGACACGCATCTATACATTTTCTGCAGCTTCCGCAATGATCTGTAGTGGCGTGGTCAGGAATCAGCTCCAGATCGCAGATGATTTCGGCCAGAAAATAAAAAGAACCGCTTTGTTTGGTAATAAGGTTGGCATTTTTCCCTACCCAGCCTATTCCTGACTTCTTAGCCCAGGCTCTTTCCAGAACCGGTGCAGAATCTACAAAGACACGGAATCCAAATTCCCCTATTTCTTCCTGCAGCTCTGCAACCATTTCACGGAGTATTTCTTTGATTACTTCATGATAGTCTTCTGCATAAGCATATTTTGAGATTTTAAAGTTCTCCAGCGTAGAAATTTTTTCTTCAGGAAAGTAATTGTAAGAAAGTGAAATTACAGATTTTGAACCTTCTACCAATAGTCTCGGATCAAGTCTTTTGTCGAAATGATTTTCCATATACTTCATTTCGCCGTTATAATTATTCTTCAGCCATTTTTCAAGATGGGGAGCTTCTTCCTCCAGAAAATCAGCTTTGGAAATGCCACAACTCTGGAATCCAAAACTTTTTGCCCTGGATTTTATGAGTTGGGAATATTTTTCAGCGTCTGCATTCATTAATTTCACACTGCAAAATTAAGATTATTTTATCAATCTTCAGATTTCTGCGAAAGTACATCCCACTGATGGTTCTTTTCTGAAAAAATTATGTTTTAATTAGGATTTTTTTCAAAAAAAAAATACGTAATTTCGTTTCTAATTTAATGTTTAAACCAACAACTATGTCTTTAATAGAAGTAATACAATCAGGAAACTATGAATTAATCGACGTTCGTGAGCCAATGGAGCTTGAAATGGACGGTAATATAGATGGTGCCAAGAATATTCCTTTAGGCGAAGTAGAAGACAGACAGGATGAGATCCTATCTATTGAAAAGCCTGTTATCTTATTCTGCAGAAGTGGAAACAGAAGCGGAAAAGCATTGGATTATCTTAACGGTCAAGGATTAAAGGACGGTTACAACGGCGGAGGCTGGGCTGAGCTGAAGGCTGTTCTGGAAGCAAATCAGGGAACTTTTTAAAAGTTCCTTTTTTTATATCTTATTTCTATGAATCTGAAAAACTATTTTGAAACGCTTTGTTCTTCATTCACCGAAAACAAACAGCTGATCGACAGCCTGTGGAACGAAGTTGAAACCAGATATTCTGAAAAAGGCAGGCACTACCACAATCTTCTTCATCTTGAAAATATGTTCAGTGAACTTGAAGCTGTGAAAAGCGATATTTCAGATTTTACAGCCATTTCTTTCTCCGTGTTTTACCATGACGTTATCTACGATGCTTCTTCTAAGTCTAATGAGGAAAAAAGTGCGGCCAAAGCAGAAAAAAGGCTTGGAGAACTTGATATAGATAGAAATAAAATTTCACTCATTTCTTCGCAGATTCTGGCAACAAAATCTCACCAACGCTCTGATGATGACGATACCAATTATCTTCTGGATGCTGATCTTTCTGTATTGGGAAAGGATTTAAAAACCTATCTGGAATACACTCAGAATATAAGAAAAGAGTATTCCATCTACCCTGATTTTCTGTATAAACCGGGACGAAAAAAAGTACTCAAACATTTCCTTGAACTTGAAAGTATCTTTAAAACAGAATATTTTAAAGAAAGATATGAAGCCCGGGCAAAGGAAAATATTGTGGCTGAACTTCAGTTATTGAAATAAAAATAGATCAATCTGTTTATTTAACAAGACAAAGACACCCGTTAACAGGTGCCTTGTCTGATATTGTATATTAGAAATAATTGCTGATAAATCCGGCCGCTTTCTCCAATACAAGTTCAGGTACTTCTTTATGCGGTGTATGGCCTATACCGGGAATGATATATTTTTCCGACCTTCCACTGACCTGAGTCACTGTTTTTTCTACCTGATCCAGTGTTCCGTATTCATCAGCCTCTCCCTGAATAAATAACAATGGAGCTGTAATATCTTTTAGTAAATACTCTATATTCCAGGTTCTGTAATCATCCCGTGTCCAGGTTTCTGTCCAGGCTCTGAAAAGCATTTCTACTTTATCACCATGATATTTCTGTAAACGTTCGGGAAGATTGGTTGTTTTGTAAGCTTCCCAGGCGTCGTAAATTCCTTTTAAAGTTACCTCTTCCACAAAAATATGACCAGCTTCACAGATAACGGCTTTTATTCTTTCGGGATCTTTTGCAGCGGTGATCAAGGCTATTGTTCCCCCATCACTGTGCCCGAACAGGACAACGTTATCAATATTCATTTCAGCCAATACATTACTCAACAGATCTGCTTCCAGTTCCATATAATTTACGGGTCTTACATGAGTAGGCATGGGGAATGATTTTCCGTATCCTAACCGGTCATAAGCAAGGGTATTGCATTGTGTGATCTCAGCCAGCTTAGCCGGAAAATCCCTCCAAAGCTGCACAGATCCTAATGAATCATGCAGAAAAACAATGGTAGGCCTGTCTCGAAGTTGATTATTGTGTTCGATATATAATTTTTGTCCCTTTACATCTATTATTCTTCCCGCCATTGAATAAAATTATATTTAAAAAGTTGGCATTTTCGTTTCTTCAAATTCTTTTAAAAGATGGCTGAAAACAGTTTCCACCGGAAGAACTTCATCAATTAAAGCAGAAACCTGGCCTATTTCAAGTTCTCCCTCTTCCATATCTCCTTCAAACATTCCTTTTTTTGCTCTGGCTCTTCCTAAAGAGGCAATTAAAGCGTCTTTATTTCTTCCGTTCACATAAATATCTTCCAGCTCATTGAAGAATTTATTTTTAACCATTCTTACAGGCGCCAGCTCTTTCAACGTAAGATGGGTATCTCCTTCCTGCAGTTCCGTGATTTTCTTTTTCCAGTTTTCATGGGCACTTGCTTCGTGGGTAGCAGCAAAACGGGAACCGATCTGTACACCATCTGCACCGAGAATCATTGCAGCCTTAATTTGTGAACCTAAAGCAATTCCTCCGGCAGCGATTAACGGTTTAGAAATATGTTTCTTTACATTCGGAATAAGACAGAATGTGGTGGTTTCATCTCTTCCGTTGTGGCCTCCTGCTTCGAAACCTTCTGCAACAATGGCATCTACCCCGGCATCTTCACATTTTACAGCGAATTTGGTGGAAGAAACAACGTGAGCTACTTTTATTCCTTCTTTCTGAAGGGTTTCCGTATAGGTTTTCGGGTTACCGGCTGATGTAAATACAATTTTCACTCCTTCTTCAAGGATGATCTGAATGATTTCCTCAATATTAGGATATAACATCGGTACATTTACCCCGAATGGCTTATCTGTTGCCAGTTTACATTTCCGGATATTTTCTCTCAGGATATCAGGATACATACTTCCTGCTCCTATTATTCCCAATCCTCCACAGTTGGAAACGGCAGAAGCAAGTCTCCATCCTGAATGCCAGATCATACCAGCCTGGATAATGGGATATTTAATAGTAAAAAGGTGTGAAATTCTATTGTGTGTGGCCTCCATGTCATGAAGTTTTTTTGCAGCGTTAAAATCTATAAAATTGCTCATGCGTAAAAATACTAAAAACAATGGTTTTCCGGGAAATATCTGTCCATATTTTCCATCGTGGATTTTCGTCTTTATAAATTTCGATGATAAAAAAAACCTTCAGAAATTCTGAAGGTTTTGATTTTATTTTGTTAAGGATTGTTTCTTCCAGTTAGACTTAAAGTTACAGCTGTCGTAACGTCCGTCAATTGAAATAAAGGTTGTCGGCAACTTGGAGTTGACAAACTTTTCAACCATTTCACTTTTCTTTTTATTCAGTGCCATCTGCTTGATTCTGCTGAAATCTGTTTCCAGCGTAATCTGGTGAGAAGGAATCACATCTTCCACTTTGATGATCTTGATTTGTTTTCTCTTGTTCTCTTCATCTTCAAAAGCAGTAGTGATATCACCTTTGTTTAAACCTGCCAATTCGTAGCTGATTGTTCCAGGGATACTTTCTCTTTCAATTTTATCAGAACCATCAGCTCCAGGAATGATCCCTGCGTTGAACTTTGTTCTTTTATCATCTGAGAATTTAAAAGCGGCATCTTTGAATGTCATTTTACCATCGATAATAAGACCTCTGATACTGTCTAATTTTGCTTTTGCAGTTTTGATCTCATCATCAGTAGGAACAGCTTTCAACAAGATGTGTCTTGCATCATATACTTTACCGGATCTTTTCACCAACTGAATAATGTGGAATCCGAATTCAGATTCAACAGGATCTGAGATTTCATTTTCCTGAAGGTTCAATGCAGCAGCTTCGAATGGCTTCACCATCTGCCCTTTATTGATATTCTTATATAATCCTCCGTTGGCTGCTGACCCTTCATCTTCAGAATAAATTCTTGCCTGGCTTTCGAAAGTTTCCCCTCCGATAATATCCTGCTTGATTTTTTTCAGTCTGTTGATAAGGTCTTGTTTGTGAGCTTCTGTAAGTGACGGATAGATCATAATCTGAGCTAAAGTAACTTCATCCTTTACCTGTGGCAGCTGTGTTTTATACATATTGTAGAAATCAGTTACCTCATTTGGAGTTACGTCTGCTTTATCAGTAACTCTCTGGTACTTCGCCTGTCCGTAATACTGGTCTGTATCTATTTTTTCAATAGCATTTTTCAGTTCATAAGAATTTCTGAACTTATAGGCTGCAAGCATTGTTTTTTCATCCGGAAACTGAGAAAGCATCTGACGGTATTTTGCATTAGCTTGTTCTTTGATTGCTGCAGAACGGTTTTCAATTAACGTATCTTTTTTGGCTTCGTATACGAGAAGTTTATTGCTGATAAGGTTTTCCAGGAATTCACATTTGTCTGTGTTGGCAGCTCCCTGTTGTTTACCATAATTCATCTGCTCGATTACATCAGATTCCAATACAATCTCATCCCCGATAACAGCGGCAATACCATCCACCAAATCTCCTTGTTTTAGCTGGGCATTCATCATATTTGAAGAGAATATCATGATGAAAATCCCAAGAAGAAAAGTGATTTTTAGTTTATTTGTCATTTTACTATTTTAACAAGTTGCAAATTTAGAATTCTTAACGAATTTCACTCAATTTTTTATTATAAATATTTCTTAAAAAGACTTATTTATTGCAGTTCAACATCAAATGTTGTCAATTCTTTGAATTGTCTCAATCTGCTGAACATATCCGCTTCGTTTACTTCCTCTATCCTTTCTGTTCCGAATTTCTCTACGGTGAATGAAGCCATTGCAGATCCTACGATAAGAGCAGACTTCATCGTTTCGAAATCAATTTTTCCTTTTTTAGCAAGATATGCCGCGAAACCTCCTGCGAAAGTATCTCCGGCTCCTGTAGGATCGAAAACATCTTCTAACGGAAGTGCCGGGATTGCAAATACTTTATTATCATGGAAAAGTAAAGCTCCGTGCTCTCCTTTTTTGATAATTACATATTCAGGACCCATAGTGTGGATCTTTTTAGCTGCTTTCACTAAAGAATATTCTCCTGAAAGCTGTCTTGCCTCTTCATCATTGATGGTAATAACATCTGTTTTAGCAATCATATCCATTAAAATATCCCATGCAGAATCCATCCAGAAGTTCATGGTATCAAGGATAACCAGCTTAGGACGGTTGTTCATTTTTTCAAGTACAGATAACTGAACTCCAGGATGTAGGTTTCCAAGTAGTAAAATTTCGGCATCCTGCATTGAATCCGGGATTTTCGGATCAAAGTTCTCCAATACGTTTACTTCTGTAGCCAAAGTATCTCTTGTATTCAGATCGTTGTGGTATTTTCCGGACCAGAAGAATGTTTTTCCTTCTTTCACGATTTCAATTCCTTCAATGTTTACCTCTCTGTCTGTGAACATGTCCAGATGTTCCTGTGGAAAGTCTCCTCCTACTACAGAAACAATTCCGGATTTAACGCCTAAAATTGATGAAGTGATCCCGATATAAGTGGCTGCACCTCCTAAAATTTTGTCCGTTTTACCAAATGGTGTTTCAATTGCATCAAATGCAACACTTCCTACAACTAAAAGTTTCATATATTTTTCAATGTATATTAAAAGTAAATTATTTTTTCCATTCAAAAGTGTCCAGCAGATGTTTCATATCATTTTTGATATAATTTACTGCAGGAGCAAGAGAGTCCGGTTTCGGTCTCGTATTAAAGTATAAGTAAGCAGTTACGAAGTGTTTCGTACTGTCTGTAATGTAAAACTGAAGATTGGAAGCGCTCTGCCCTTTCAGTTCATAGAAGTTCCCGTATACTTTCTTTTCAGGGTATTCGAAGGATTTTGTATCTATAGAACTGGCTTTGATGGTATGTTCATACACCATTTTTTCAGCTTCCTTGATATGGTCAGCAAAGTCGTTTTGTATCGGATAATAAGTAACGAAAAGCTTAGCTTTCATTTTCGGATAGTTCAGATAAAACCAGCAAGGTTTTTTGGCTGGCGTTATGGAAGCAAAGTCCGAATACTCAAAGGTATAGGCGCAATCGTTTTCAAACTTCTGGTATTTCGGTGCGGGATATTCAAGACGCAGTTCTCCATAAGGTTTGGGTGAAGGGTCTTTTCCACATGAAATTAAAAGCAGCGATACAAAAATAAAAATGACTTTTTTAATCATTTTGCAAAAGTACAAATTAGATTTCAGATTTCGGAAGACAAATTTCAGTCTTTCAGTGCGTTTTGAATGTAAATTTCCAAAGGTTTCGGAAAGGATTTTTCATGAGAGCCTTCAAGATCTGTAATCAGGTATTGATTTTCAGCGATAAAATCATTCCATTGTCTTTCTGAAGTAACTTCGACATTCCAAATTTCAATGCTTAAATTCTTATGAGTCAGTTTATGAGTAACTGTTTTTGAACCTGTAATGAAGGATTCCATATCGGAAGGAATAGCTGTTGGAAATTCAAATAATTTCTTCCATATGAAGTCATCTGCTCTCTGACGGATCAGAAACTGTCCTTTTCTATGAACAAAATAATAAGTCAAAGCAAGATCTTCTGCTTTTACTTTTTTCGTTTTTACAGGATAATCTGAAATTTTTTGCATGGAAAGTGCCAGACAATCTTCATTTACAGGGCATTCTCCGCACAACGGATTTTTGGGTTTACAGATTTCCGAGCCGATATCCATCATAGCCTGATTAAAGTCTCCTACATTTTCCGGCATTACCAGGGCGGCCAGTTCAGAAAAATAGGTAAACGCTCTTGAATTTGAAATATCAAAATCATCGGCAAAAAGACGGCTCAGAACACGGTAGAAATTCCCGTCAACCGCAGGCATTCTTCCACCGAAACAAATGCTTGAAACAGCTGCTGCAGTATATTTCCCTACTCCTTTCAGTTTTAAAATTTCTTCATATTCATGAGGAAAGACACCCTGATAATCGTTCATGATCTGCTGGGCCGCTTTATGAATATTGATGGCTCTTGAATAATATCCCAATCCTTTCCAATAAAGTAAAACTTCGTTTTCTTCAGCTTCTGCCAATGTTTTTACATCAGGAAATCGTTTAATAAAGTTATTATAATGATTCAATCCCTGATTGATTCTCGTCTGCTGAAATACAATTTCACAGATCCAGATTTTGTACGGATCTTTTGTCTGTCTGAAAGGCAGATCTCTTGCATTATTTCTGTACCACTCCAAAAGCCTGTTTCCTATATGAAGGAAGTCTGAATCTGTTTTATTTTTTTCCAAAAACCAATCTTATTTTAAATCATTGAAGAGATGATTTTCTCTTCATCCTGAACATTGTTTCTATGCTGCAAAGATAGGTTTATTTTATTTTTCCTGTTTTTGATGTTGAAGGAGTTTTTTTGTGAATCTGTTATTGTATAAATTTATTTTTTTTCTCTTATCTCCTCCTACTTACTTGAATATCAAAAAAAATATAAATCATCATGAGGTTAAAAAGGATTTCATCAGTTACTAATCATATTTCATCTATTATAAATTATTTTTTCTTTAGTTCGTGCTGTTCCGAAGAACTTTCCCAAGTAGTATTAGAATTAAGTTTATATTTATTTATATTAATATGACAACATCCTACAATACTTTGTGTTGTAATTGTTTTGTTTGCTAAATCAATATTTTCTGCTAAAATTCCATGCTGTAAAGGGAAAGATGCTAAAGCAGAAAAATTTCCGTTTTTATCTTGAAGATAATATTCATACAACTTTTCGACGCCTCCCTGATCCCAAACAATTGCAAAATCTTCTAAGCCGTCAAAATTAAAATCTTTTACAAAAAAGTTGGTACACGGCAAATCTTGATAAGATGTCCATGAATTTGGTTCATAATGAATCTCCTTGGATTTACCGTTCTTTTTATTTGTTACAATAATCCACGCTGAAGTTGGATATTTTTGTTCCTTCTCATTTTTATATTCTTCGGCTTCTAAAATAAATTTATACTTATTTGACAGGTTTTTAAACTCACATGATTTAGTACTTGGCTGACAGGTTTTATTTATGTTTTTTTTTGTTTTGAAAAATGAATGTTTTTTATTAATAATTTCAGTAGCAAACTCTCTAAAAGAATCTTGTGCACCAGGCATAAGATTGCTTAGAATGTTTTCATTCTTCCCTTCAATAGTTATTTTTTCAATTTCTTTATTTTTATCGTAGGAAAAAAGATAAGTTTCATAATAGGTATCAGTTAGCTGTTCGTCAATATACATTTTCACTTTGAATTTAACTTTTAATGAAGCAGCATCATTCTTTAGAATATTTTCAGCAATATAAGTCATTGCACAACCGGAGCCACAACTAATAACAAAAGATTTACTATTTTCTACATTTGTCTTTTGAGAATTTGAAATGTTTTGTGTTTGTTTTGGATTTTCTATTTTCTTTTTGCTGCTAAAGAAAGAAAAAAATATTAATACTAAGATTAAAGCATATTTCATGACTTTTGTATTACTCAGGACATTTTATGAGACTTGCTGGAACATTATGTTCTTTAATGAAAGGATTTTCGGTTTGTATATTTTTTTTAGCTTTTTTACTATAAAAACCAAACCATGTTAAGTTTATTTTAGATTCATCAATTATTTGAATATGACCAACAGCCTTTTTATTGTCTAAATTTTCCCAGTTTTGCATTTCATCAGGAAGTGGAATGATTGAAGGAAAGTCGGTAAAATAAAATTCATATTTATTATTACTCACTTTTTTTAATTGAGCATTCATTGAAAACCTGTTAGGTATTGTAAACTGTATATTGTTAATGTCTGTTTTAATACTAATGAATTTATCAGCTTTACAGTCAGTTGACCAAATGGAAGATTTAGGAATTGTTATAGAATCTTTTATTACTGTTGATGGTTGATTTTCAATTTGATGAATAAGATCTGGAAAGTTTTTTATGAAAAAATTATTATCTGCAAAAGGTGGTAAAATTGATACTTTTAGGCTTTTTAAAAGATCCCATTTCTTTGTTCTTAAATTATAAAGGTATAAGTCAGCAATATTTTCTTCTTTTATATTAATACTTTCTTCTGTGCAGCCCGAAGATGTATCTAAGTATTTTTTTGTTATTTGAAAACAAAAAATATTATATAATTCATACTTACCATTTAAAAGCTTAGAAACAATTTTATTTTCAGTTTCCCAATCATCATATTCATATTTATTTTCCTTAAAATATTGATCTTTCCAAAAAGAAATGAGTGTTTTATCCTGGGGAATGAAATGAACAGAAAAATAGCCTTCTTTTTCACAATCTAAATAATTGTAATGAGGATGGTCAGCTGGTGTTGATTCATCAACAGACATTGAATATCTTTTGAAATATTTCTTATTAAGAAAATCAACCTGAGTGATTTCTTTATTAATGACTTTGGTCGTTATATTTTTTTCTTTTGCATCATTTCTACATGATACTAATAAACATAAAAAACTTATTATTGTTACTATACTATTTAATCGGATTACCATTTTTATCAAATTTTGTTTTCATATAATCTTCTGCTTTTACTCTGTATGATCCTAGGTCACGGAAATTAAGATATCCATCACCTTTTGTTGCTGCTTCAATGTGACAATGCCAGTATTTCTTGTTAATTCCAGAGCCTTTTACTCCATTTAGAAATTCACTGCTTGAAGCATTTCCTGTCGATCCTGATTGGGCTATTTTTTGACCATGTTTTACTTTTTCCCCTTTTTTAACATATATTTTATTAAGATGACAATATAAGATAAATACAGTTTTCCCATCTTTATCTTTAGATTTTATCATTAAAGTATTACCTAAACTTTTATATCTATATTCGTTCGTCTTAAAAGTATTTACTATAGCTGTAACTTCGCCACACATTAGAGAATGTACATCTTTATATGTTGGACCTGAAAGAATATCTATTCCTTTATGCCCTCTTGCAGAATTATATCCAAATCTATTATTATTTTTTCCTCCATTATCTGAACTTATCTCGGGATTTTCCCATACATCAGCATAATGAAAACATTGTGAACAATCTTCTGGACATTCATTTTTAGATTGAGGTTCTTTATTATCATTTGATTCACAACATCCATATCCAAATTCTTTTAAAAAACCTTTTTTTAAATGTAATTCTTTACTTGGTTCAATTAATTCTTCTTTAAGGTTTTTCTCGTAAATGGCCTTTACCATATCAAAAGTATATGATGAACTTTGTTGCCCATATGGGGAGTCTGGTAAACTTGCCCAACATAAACTAGAAATAAGAGCAGCTTTTTTAATATCATTATTAATAATCATTTGGATGATATCTCCTTGTTTCCCTTTAAATCTTTTTCTCCATTCTTTTAATTTCTCTTCTTTTACTGTATCACGAATCTTCTTTTTCTTATCTTTCCACACAACAGGATTATAGAAGCTATCCGAACGGTCTTGGATATAATTGTGTTTCATAATTACTAAGCAGAATTTATCTTGAGATTCTTGATCAAAGCTAGTGATATTATATTTTTTTGAGTAGTCCAACTTTTCAGAATAATGCCAATTTTTATTTTTGTCCTGATAATATCCTGTCAAATTTTTCCATGTATCCGTCATTATTTGATATGCACCTGCAGCTGAAGATGAATATTTACCAGATGTAATTACTTCTTCAGGATGCTTACTTAAATCTGAGAACTGTTTTCCGCTATATTGAGTAGTGTAGCCATTTTCTGTATCTGTACCTTCTTTTACTCTTAACATTCTGATAAATGCTCTTACTCTTGCTTCGCATTCACATACTTTTTCATCTGTTGATTTATTAGAAAGCTGTGTCTTATCCACCCCCACCGCACTCTTCACCTTCTCCATTTCCATCAGTCCATCCGAATTTACCCCAAATTTCTGAGATTCTGCAGAAAGATCTGTGGAGATAATTTCTATAAAATAGTTTTGTGTATAGAAATTCGAATTGCCGATAGGAAAGCCTATTTCTTTTTCAGAACTAACTTTTGTAATGATAAATCCTGGGGTATCATATACATCGGCAGGAATTTTAATCATTGCACTTCTATAAACTTCATGGGTGGATGTGGAAACATATTTCCAGATGACATACTGAATGTGTTTTCCCACCATATTTTTGGAGTGAATTCTTACCCTAACTTTATCTCCTAAAGCTACTTTGGAAAGCTCTTTTCCTGTATCATCTATGAAAACAGCTTCTATAATATTACCTTTAGGATCCGGCTGTTTGGGACCACCTTCTGGTCTGACAGGAAATTTTGGTGTGTGTTTCTCAGGCTGCGGCTTAAGTTTGGGTTGAGGCTGGCCCTTATAATCAGGGTTGGCTACCTCTACATTCACCTGGCTGGCTCCCTGAATTTTTCCGGAGTAGGTGGCCGTAACATAATATTCATGATTCGCGCCTTCATTTCTGTCTCCTTTCATCAGAAACCGATTGGCCATCTGACGAAGGATTTTTTCATCAGACATAAGAGGAATAGCGACTTCCGCAATTCCTTTTTCATTGACACGAGCCTTGTAGCTGCGTGTGTGACGGTTGTTTTTGTTAATACTGGCATCGTGCCCTTTCCCAGGAGCGTCATCTTCCCAAAGGTGAAACTCAATTTCTTTATTAAACATCGCGATGCAGTGAGCCTGCGCAATAAGGGTATCACGGTAGCTGGCTGTATTGAAATTTTTTGCTCCTCTGTTAAAGAGGACTACTTTATCAATCTTCGGAACCTTGTTGCTGATAGGAACTATTGTAAGACTGCCAACCAGTTTTCTGGTGGCTGGAAGGCCGGGTAAAATCCCTTTTTTAATCTCATAGGCTTTTATTTGAAACTCTACTCCCAGCGCTATTTCCCCAAAGTTGTAAGTCACTTTTTTACCGGTTTTTGGTTTTCCGGTGATGTCTTTCCAGCTTCCGTTCTTTTGTTTCTTAAAAAGATACCATTCATAGTTCCCATTCAGTACGAATGAAAGTCCTGAAGGCTTTATTTCGTAGGAACACACTATCCCAACCCGAGGATTCTGATCCCCGGCAATATTCCCTGTCATGGCTGATAGAATTTAAATAGCTTTCAGCTGAAAGCCATAGAGACAGGTATTACTTTTCAGATTAAATTGTAGGAGAGGATGAGGGATTATATCCTCATACAGGGTTACATTCTTTTTCATTTTGTTTTTGTGTTTGTTCAAAAACAAAAGTAAAAAAAATCATGATATAGTGATATAAAAAACTTGAATTTAAAGTTAATTTTTCTCAACAGAATATACCGGAGCCGCTTTTAACCACTGATACTTAAGGTTTCTGTCTTTGGCTATAAAACGATACCCTTCAAGCTTCTTCAGATACACATACATAGAATCTGTATTTTTGATCTTTAATTTGTATTGAGATAAAAACAGCATCGGCATATCTACCGTAGAATCTCTTACTGTTTTCAATACTTTTCCGGATTTCACTTTATAAAGATAGAATGATTTTCCACGGCCTTTTGAACTGTCTGAAAGTTTTACATCCGAACTTGCAAGTACGAGTTCACTTCCATCAAAACATTCATCTTCATTCATGATGTATGCTTTTCCTTCCTGGCGTTCCTGTGCGAAAAGATCATTTTCGTAAGTGCCCGGACTTTGGTATTTTTTTTCACAACTTATCAAAAGAACCATTGATAACATTGGTAAACCAATGATAAGTTTCTTATTCATATTCAATTTCATAGGTGTTGGTTAAAAAAAAACCGATGTAATATTGCATCGGTTTTTGTTATGTAAAGTATGTTTATGTTACTCCTGAGTATATTCTGCATCCCATTCGTTACCATCATCTCCTTTATGTCCGTCCAGTTTAATAACGAAACTTTTTGTAGGGAAATAAGGGGTCATGCGGATATCCAGCCATACTCTGTCTTTGTTTACTCTGTCCTGCTCGAAACGAACAATTTTAAATTTCTCGATCAGCTTGTCCGGTCCTTTGATATTGTCAAGGAACGTTACAATCTGTCTTCTCAAATCATCCTCATTCTTAGCATTCCAGTTTTCGAAGGCTCTCCTGTTAAGGAAATCAAGTAATACTTTAGTTACATAGTCGAATACACGAACTACGGAATACGTCTGAAGACCGATATTGTCTCCTGTAAATAAGGTCTTCGCTGAGAAAGCCATAATTTTTCCGTACTCGTTAACCATTGGTACAAGACCCATTTTTTCCAGCTGAGAAATTTCACTTTTCTTCAGTTCGAATTTTACGGCGTCTACTTCGTTGATGTTACCATGCTTTTTACCTGCTGCCACCTGAGACATCAGTGTTTTATGGATTTTTCCGGCTAATGAAGTGGAAGGCGGAAGCTCTACGTTTTCTTCTTCCCCTACTTCTTCAGCTTTACCACGTCCTACCAGCCAGTTACACGTCATAATAACGTTACTTCTGTGAAGCTCACCTCCTGTAAGGTTTGCAGAGTGGAATAAGTCTACTACATCATCCGGCTTATCAAGGTTGGCGAAGTCTGTAACCATCATTACTTTGTTTTCGTTACAGATTTTTGCCCACTTCTCGATGACCTTGTTTGATCCTAAATATCCAGGTATGGCAAGGATTGAGTAGTTATCTCTAAGGTCAAGACGGTCATAATAATTTTTGAATTCTTCTGAAATAGCATCAATGAACAGAGGATTATCCAGATCGGAAACCTGCTCAAGGCTTGCATTGACGATACTTACGTTATCCACTTTATCCAATTCTGTATTTTTATAGAATTGAGCTACTGTTCTGTAGTTGGTTTCCAGCATACGAACAGCATCCAGTGTATTTTTTAAGTTTTTCTTTAAATTCTCGTCGGCCTGTTGTGCTTTACTTTTGCACGTATCAGCCATTTTATCAGCAGATTCGCTACCTTCTAAAAGGTTTACCCAAAGGTTGATCTTCTGAAGAAGTTCTTTTCTTTCTTCTGCTTTATTGCTGTCGTTCAGGAAGATTTCTTTTCTTGCCTTTCTTGTTGGGTTCATATTGGCAATACCGTCTACAACGGATTCAACAAAGCCAAATCCTCCCATTTTATTGAGCTCTGCAAGCGGGTTGCCCTTCGGCTGCCCTGCGTGTTGCTGCTGACCCTGCTGCTGGCTTTCTTGTGCCTGTAATTTGCTATCCATGATTTAATGTAAGTCTTTAATTATTTTTCAAGTTCTTGTGCCACTTCTTTCAATACCTCTATGAACGCCGCTCTTGTCTGATCGTTCTCCAGCATATTGCGTAGAATTTTGTTTGTTTTCAGCTGACGTACTATTTTATTGTACTGCTCCTGTTCCATGCTCAATTGCTGCAGATAATCAGACTTCTGAGTAAGGCTTTTAGGGGTAAAGTCTCCAAGGTTTTGAAAACGGAATTCTTCTTCTACCACTCCACCATCTTCTGTTTCGTGCTGTACCGATACTGAAGGCTGGAAATGTCTGAAAACGTCTTCCACTGTTTTTAATCCTGTTACGATTTCAGGGGTATAAGACTCTTCTGTTGTAAGCTGGCTTACTATCAGTGATTTATTTTCCTGTATTTCCTGAATAGCTTCATTAGCGTCTACTTTTACCTCGTTTCCGCCAACACCATAATTAAACATTGCCATATTATTGTTATTTTGAGATTTACTATTTTGGTTTGGATCTGTCCTTGAGTAATTTACCGATGAATCAAATAAATTACCAATCCAATGTTTAAATTTAAAAAAAAACTCTAACATACAAAATTTTACTAAGATTTTTCTTGGATCATCAAAATTCTCCTGCATTTATTCAACATAAAATCACCGTATTACGATATCACTAAGCTATGAAAAAATAAATAAAGTCTTTCAAGAAAAATTAAATAATTTTTCGTTCTCCGTACTCTGTACAAAATGGTAAAATGAATGTTAAAATAAGAAATCCTCAGACTTTACAAGAAAATATTCTTTATATTTAAAGAAAGTGAACCGTGTTATGAAAGATGTAAAAATAGCGTTCAGAAAACCGATATTTCCAGTTTCAGAAGCATTACAGCAATATTTGGAAAAATACAACAGAACCACCAAAATTAAGTTTCTGTATGAAGATCTTTTGAGATTTAATGACAGTGTAAGTATTCTGGATAAGGAAGGAAAAGATACCTTATGGCTTGGAGTACTGTATTCTGAATATGAGTTTAAAGAAATAGAAGCTAATTTAAATAAAATTTACACCCTCCTTCATTCTGATGGAGATACCGCAACGCTACCTTATCTGACAGTGGATACCATCGATTTTTGTACTTTCGGAAATTCAAAACCTTTCCGGATCCGGGTGAGAAATGTACTGAATGATAATTATACCTATTTTTATATTAAACAGGCTGATGCTTCCCGGATATTCGGACTGGAACTTGAAGATCTGCTTTCTCCTAACCGGATTAACTTTCTGGTCTATAAAAACACTCTGATTGAAGAGCATATCTTAGGGATTCCCGGGGATGTCTTTATTCAGAAACATCTGCCCAACTGTACAGAGCTGGAAAAAGCACAGATCTCCAAGGAATTCGTGAAATTCAATGAACGCTGCCTTATCGGACTTCTTGGGGACATGCGTTCTTATAATTATGTGGTGATTCCCATCCATGATTTCGACCAGGTGATTTACAGAATCCGCCCCATCGATTTTGATCAGCAGACTTATGAGGGAAACCTGAAAGTATATCTTCCCCAGTATTTCAAGGAAAACAATCAGATGGTGAATATGGTTCTGGAAAAGCTGAAGCCAAGTTCTATAGAACAGTACCGCAAGGAAGTGCGTTCGCAGATCGTAAAAAGAGTTACGAGCAGCCAAAACAGGTTTTATGAGCTCATTTCTATTATGAAAAAAGACAATATTGCGCCGGAAGCCAATGTCATAGAACTAAGGACAGCCTTACAAAAACTGACCTACGATGTCAATTTCAAGTATTGTAAAACCATGGGAGATATTATGGAAACCGGAATAAAGTTTGTGCTCCGGAACTATAAGAAAGAATATTAAAAAGAGAATCCGCCTCACTTGAGGCGGATTCTTTCTTGTCTAACAATTTAAGGTAAAATTACCAGATTTTTATTCTGTCCTGAGGAGCTTTATACATTTTGTCTCCCGGTTTGATATCAAATGCTTTGATGAATGAGTCCTGATTGACCAACGGACCAAATGCTCTGAACATTCCCGGAGAGTGTGGATCGGTTTTCACCTGGTTGATCATATACTGATCGGTAGCTTTCGTTCTCCAAACCGTTGCCCAGCTCATGAAAAATCTCTGATCCTGAGTAAATCCACTGATCTTTCCAGGGTTTCCTTTATCTTTTAAGTACATCTGAAGGGCATCATAAGCCACTGCTACTCCACCTAAGTCACCGATGTTCTCACCGCTTGTAAATTTACCGTTCACGAAGCTTCCTTTTACAGGTTCGTAAGCACTGTACTGAGCGGCTAACTGGCCTACTTTTGCATCAAAATTTTTACGGTCTGCATCCGTCCACCAGTTATTCAGGTTACCATCTCCATCGAAACGGGAACCACTGTCGTCAAATCCGTGAGAAATTTCGTGACCGATTACGGCTCCGATTCCTCCGAAGTTCACTGCAGCATCCGCTTTAGGATTGTAGAAAGGAGGCTGAAGAATAGCTGCCGGGAATACAATTTCGTTGTTTGATCCGCTGTAGTAAGCATTTACAGTTTGTGGAGACATTCCCCATTCTGTTTTGTCAACCGGTTTTCCTACTTTATCTAAACTTCTCTGATACTGCCATGCAGCAACATTCTGAAGGTTTGAATAAAGCGTAGCTCCTTCTTTTGGAGATTCTACTTTCAACTGTGTATAATCTTTCCATTTATCCGGATAAGCAATTTTTACAGTAAACTTGGATAGTTTTTCCTGAGCTTTTACTTTGGTTTCCGGAGACATCCAGTCTATATTGGCAATATGTGTTTTGAATGATTTTAAAAGATAATCAATATACGTTTCCATCTGCTTTTTAGCTTCTGGAGTGAAGTATTTGTCTACATACAGTTTTCCGAAAGCTTCACCAAGAACACCATTGACAAGGGTAAGCCCTCTCTTGTTCATCGGACGCTGTTCTTTTTGCCCCTGTAAATATTTCGCATAGAAATCAAATCTGATCTGCTCTAAATTGTCATCCAGGTTGCTTGCATTTCCGTTGATGATATGGTATTTCAGATAATCTTTAAGTAAAGGAAGGTTTTTCTGGGTAATGAACTGATCCATATTCTGGTAATATTTCAGTTCTCCAATGATCACTCTGTCTGTGTTTACGCCTGCATCTTTCAGGTATTTGGCAAGATCAACGTTTTTCACAAGACCTGATAATTCAGATACATTTTTAGGATTGTATCTTAAGTTGGCATCCCTGTTCTGCTCAAGTGTCAGCAAGTAATTGGCAAGCTGTTTTTCAAAGTCTACCACATTCTGTGCAGCCTGAGTTGTATTTTTATATCCTAAAACTCCAAATAATTTTCCAACATATGTCTGATATTCAGCCAGTGTTTTAGTATTGGCATCATTTACTTTCTGGTAATAGTCTCTCCCCAAACCAAGATCCGGACCACCAAGATACACCGCATTCATCTTGGAATTCTTCATATCAGCACCTACTCTCCATCCGTAGAAAGAGTTATCTCCTAATCTTGTAGCTTCCAAAAGGTATTTCTGAAGATCTCCAAGGGTTTTAATAGCATCTACTTTGGCAAGATCAGCTTTGATAGGTGCCAGACCTTCCGCATTTCTCTTATTTGTATCCATAAAAGAGGCATACAGATTCTGGATTTTCTGTCCTTCTGATCCTGCAGGATATGATTCTGTAAGAATTTTGTTCAAAATATCTAATGACGCATCATCTACATTTTCTCTCAAAGCATTGAAAGATCCCCAGTTTGCTTTATCGGCAGGAATCTGAGTCGTTTTCACCCAGTTTCCGTTCACATAGCTAAAAAAGTCATCCTGTGGACGGACACTTGTATCCATATATGATAAATTAATCCCCTCTTCTTTTGCTTCTTCTTTTACCGGTTCGGCTACTTTTGCCGTAGCTTCAGTTTTATTCTCTGTCCCTGCAGTCTTAGCTGTACCACACGAATTAAGAAATACAATACCTGAAAGGGCAAGTATTCCAATATTTAGCTTTTTCATTAAAGATAATTTTTGATTTTACACAAACTTACCAAATATACAAACTTTAATGATATGTAGTGAATGATAATTGATATATGGTGAAAAGTGAAAATTCAATGTTTAATGTTTGATGTTATTAGGTATAAAACCACCCCGTCAAAAATTCTTTGAATTTTTGCCACCCCTCCGTGGGACTATCGTGTGGACACAATTATTCCTAGTTTTATA
This sequence comes from Chryseobacterium sp. CP-77, assembly GCF_036362765.1. NCBI lineage: Bacteria > Pseudomonadati > Bacteroidota > Flavobacteriia > Flavobacteriales > Weeksellaceae > Chryseobacterium > Chryseobacterium sp. CP-77. The sequence goes on along the minus strand of NZ_CP143637.1, from coordinate 4,758,750 downwards.
CATTTATTGTTATTTAGTATTATGACAAGAAATTTCAGGGAATTAGCCGATAAACGTTTACTTAAACGTGGCAATAAAATTTTAGATGATTTATTTTCCAAAAGCGTTCATTCGATTCGCCGTTTAAGTGATGATGAAGCTTCCGCCAAGGGATATTACCGTTTTCTTCAGAATGATCGTGTCAGTGAAGAAGACCTGATCCGCAATATGTCTTATAACTGTATTGAAGCCTGTCAAGGCAAATATGTGATCTGCATTCAGGACACTACTGAAATTAATCTTTATAGTCATAAAGGGAGGATAAAAAAAGACCACTTTATTGGCACGACCACCTCCAAAAAGGATCTGGGTCTGGGTTTCTATATCCATCCATCGGTTGTTCTTGATGCTTCCAACGGTACCCCCTATGGCTTTGCTAATGTTAAGCTATGGAGTCGTTCGCAAAATTTTGCGAATAAACATGAAAGAAACTACCGTGATCTTCCTATCGAAGAAAAAGAATCCTACAAATGGATCGAAGTATCTGAGCAAACCATCTCTGCTTTGAAGGCGCAAGTTCCGGGCATGCTTATTGTGCAAGATCGGGAGGGTGATATTTATGAGCAGTTTGCCAGGATTCCCCAAGAAGGTGTAGATTTATTGGTCAGGGCAAGGGCAGACCGTTCACTTCCAGATGGGACAAAATTATTTTCCAGCATCGACAAGGAGCAGATACCTGCTGTTTATTCGGTTTTTATTGATGCCAGAAATGGGAGGAAAAAGAGAACAGCCAAGGTAGAAGTCCGCTATAAACAAGTAGAAATAAAGAGCCCTAAAAGAATAAATGAAAATACGCCTAAAAGCTTAAAAATATATTTTATAGAAGCCAGGGAGGTTGAATATGAAGGCAGCGATGCGGTCTGCTGGCGTTTGTTAACTACCCTATCTATAGATAATATGGAGATGGCCATGAACTGTATCGAGTGGTATAGCTGGCGTTGGAGAATCGAAGAGATATTTAAAATTCTGAAAAAGGAAGGCTATGACATTGAATCCTCAGAACTGGAATATGCTTCTTCGGTCCGAAAACAAAGCTTAATGATTATGGAAGTTACCATTAAGCTGTTCTTAATGCGCCTTGCCTATGCTGAGCCGGAGATAGAAATTACTCCCGGCTCCTGTTTTCATCCTGAAGAACAGCAGCTGATGGAAGAATACATGAAAGATCTGGAAGGCAGTACCCAAAAGCAAAAAAATAATTATTCAAAGACCGATCTTAAAAGATATGTATGGGTCATTGCCCGCTTAGGAGGATGGAAAGGATACGAAAGCAACAGGCATCCGGGTATTACAACCCTGTGGATTGGACTCAAATGTTTTAAAGATATAGCCAAAGCTTACAAAATATTTAAAGATGTGTCCACACGATAGTCCGTGGGAGGGGAATGATGGAAGCCGTTATTGTAAAAATTGTTCCCTTCGATTACTTATTACTTATTACTTATTACTTATCACCTATTTTGCCTAATCCCTAATCCCTAATCCCTAATCCCTAAAACCTGCTACCTGCAACCTATCATCTGCTACCTAAAAAAACAAAACCGCTCATTGCTGAGCGGTTGTTATTATTACCAGATTTTGATTCTGTCTTCCGGAGCTTTGTATAATTTGTCTCCTTTTTTCACATCGAATGCTTTATAGAAAGCGTCAACGTTGATAAGTGGACCAAAACTTCTGAAATATCCCGGAGAATGCGGGTCAGTTTTCACCTGATTCACCATATATTTCTCACTTGATAATGTTCTCCAAACGGTTGCCCAGCTTAGGAAGAATCTCTGATCCTGAGTGAACCCGCTGATTTTTCCTGGGTTTCCTTTGTCTTTTAAATACATCTGAAGAGCATCATAAGCGATGTTTACACCTCCCAAGTCAGCGATATTTTCACCGTTTGTGAAAGTACCGTTTACAAAAGTTCCTTTTACAGGCTCATATTTGTCATACTGAGAAGCAAGGGCTTTTGTTGCTTTTTCGAAGTTGGCTTTATCTTCCGGAGTCCACCAGTCTACCAGGTTACCATCTGCATCGAACTGTGCACCTGAATCATCAAATCCGTGGCTCATTTCGTGACCGATAACTGCACCGATACCTCCGAAGTTTACAGCAGCATCAGCTTTAGGGTTAAAGAATGGCGGCTGAAGGATGGCAGCAGGGAATACAATCTCGTTATTTACCGGGTTATAATATGCATTTACAGTCTGCGGAGTCATTCCCCATTCTGTTTTATCCACCGGCTTGCCAATTTTAGCTAAATCTTTGTTGTATTGCCATTCCGTAATGTTCTGAAGGTTCTGATATAGGTTTCCTCCTTTAGCTTCAGAAACGATATTTAATTTTGAATAGTCTTTCCATTTATCCGGATAAGCAACTTTTACAGTGAACTTGTTCAGCTTCTGCATTGCTTTTTCCTTTGTTGTTGAAGACATCCATGCTAAGTTATTGATATGAACAGCGAAACTTTTCTTTAAATAGTCAATCAGTTCTACCATCTGAGCTTTTGCTTCAGCAGGGAAATATTTCTCAACATATAGTTTTCCGAAAGCTTCTCCCAAAGTACCGTTGATCAATTCAAATCCTCTCTTGTTAAGAGCTCTCTGTTCCTGCTGGCCTCTAAGGTATTTGCCATAGAAAGCAAACTTCATATTTCCTAAGTTTTCGCTTAAGTAAGAAGCACTTCCGTGGATCATATGGAATTTAAGATAATCTTTGATCACAGGAAGGTCCTGAGCATTGATCAATTTATCAAAATTTTTATAGAATCCCAATTCGCTGATAATGACCTTATCCGTATTTACTCCTACTTTTTTAAGGTAACCAGGGATGTCTACTCCTTTCACCAATGCTGAAAGTTCAGCCATTGTTTTAGGATTGTACTGAAGGGTGTTGTCACGGCTCTGTTCATTTGTCAGATAGGTATTTGCAACACTTTTTTCAAAGTTTACAATACCTTTTGCAGCCTCATCAGCATTTTTATATCCTAATTCTTTTAGCATTGAAGCTACATATTTCTGATATTCAGCAATAGCTTCTGTATTTTTTTCGTTTACTTTCTGATAGTAGTCTCTTCCTAAACCTAAAGTGGCATTTCCTAAATAAACAGCATTCATTTTAGAATCTTTAAGATCTGCATCCACTCCCCATCCGTAAAGAATGTTCTCTCCTTCTTTCGTTACAGAAGTAAGGTAGTTCTGAAGATCAGCCATGTTTTTAATAGCATCAATCTTATTCAGGTTTTCCTGGATTGGTTTAATTCCGTCTGCATTTCTTTTCTCCATGTTCATGTATGTAGCATACAGATCCTGAATCTTTTTCCCTTCACTTCCGTCAGCAAATTTATCTTTCAGAAGAGAATTCAGGATGGTCATGGAATTGTTATCCGTATCCTCCGCCAGTTTGTTGAAGCTTCCCCATGTTGGTTTGTCAGATGGAATTTTGGCTGTTTTCATCCATGTTCCACTCACATAGTTGTAAAAGTCATCCTGAGGACGTACAGAAGTGTCCATCAGGCTAAGGTCTAAGCCTTTATCTGTGTTATTCACTGCTACTTTAGCAGCTTTTGCTTGTGCGCTCATAGTCGTCTGAGTACAGATCCCTGCTATTAAAAACAAAGAAAGCGTTATTTTTTTCATTATGATAACAATTTATAGAATATGTATGATTTATTTTGAATTTGTTACTTTTTATAAAAACAAATTTAAATAAATAACATGAAAGTATCTTAAGTGGGAAGTTGGGAGTTGGGAGCTGGAAGTTATGAAAATCCGGAACTTCCAGCCTCATTCTTCCAGCTTCCAGCCTTTATCAGTTATCATGAAGTTGCTATCTCTTTTACATTTCCGGTTCTTTTCAGAACTCCCCAGGACTGCATTTCGCCTTTCAGTGCTTTTCTTAAACTTTTAAATAATACAATATACATCAGCCATCTATACCCGAATCTCTGTGGAATGATATACAGCAGATTGGTTAATTTTTCCCGCTGCATGATAAATGCCACTAAAGCCAGGGAAGCATCCACCAAAAGGAAGATCAGATAATAGGTGAATATTTTGTCTCCGTTTCCGGAAAGAATTCCAAAGAACATAATCACATCTGCCATCGGCGAGAAAAATGGGATGATGTATTGGAATAATAAAATATTCGGCATTGCCCAAAGTCCCAATCCTTTATATCCGGGGTTAAGGAAAGTCTGTCTTTGCTTCCAGAACATCTGCATGATTCCGTAGGTCCATCGGAAACGCTGTTTTAAAAACTGATTGGCGGTTTCCGGAGCTTCCGTGACGGCAATTGCTCTATTCTCGTTAGCCACCGTATATCCGGCTTTTAAAATTTTTACGGTTATATCACAATCTTCTGCCAGCGTATCGGATGAATAGCCTCCAGTTTCAATAACCACTGCTCTTTTAAATGCCCCGATAGCACCCGGAATTACAGTAATGGCATTAATGTGAGCATACGCCAGTCTGTCGAAGTTCTGACTCGTTGTATATTCTATAGCCTGCCATCTGGTAAGCCAGTTGACTCTGTTTCCGACTTTTACATTTCCTGCTACTGCAGCAATCTTTTCTTCAGGATCAGAATTTAAAAATCTTGCAATAAGATATTTCACGGCATCCTGCTGCAGTTTGGTATCGGCATCAATACATACTACATATTCGGCATCGGTCTGTGATATTCCGAAATTTAAAGCAGTTGCTTTTCCACCGTTTCTTTTGGTGAAAATTTTCAGCTTCGGATGATCAGGAAATGCCGCTTTTGCTTTTTCATAAGTAGAATCTTTACTGCCGTCATCTACCATAATGATATCAAAGTTGGGATAAGTCTGTTTCAATAAGTTCTGCAGGGAAGACACAATATTCACTTCTTCATTATAAGCAGGAACTATGATGGAAACTTTCGGATAAGATTTCGGAACCGGAAACTCGCCCAGCTTTCTTTCTTTGTTTCTTTCTTTAAAAGCCCAGTATGCCATCAGCAATAATCTGATCAATCCTAATACAATGAAAATAGTAAATAATGCCACGAGAAAATGACTTACTCCATAGATAATGGTAGCCAAAACAAGGTTCAGCTGCATAATGTAATATGACTTCGTTTTAGGCACTTCAGGCATCAGTTCGCTTCTGCTTTTGTGTAAGATATTGGTCAGGTTCGTAAAATGATAACCCTGTTTCTGAAGCGTCGGAATCAGAACCTTTAAAGCTTTTACCGTTTCTTCTCTGGTATCTCCTCCTGCATCGTGAAGAAGAATAATGTTCCCTCGCTCCTGTTTGACACCGGCTAATACCCTTTTTACAATTTCATCTGCTTTTATTCCCGGCTGCCAGTCTTCAGGATCTATATTTTCTCCAATATCAAGATAATTCTGCTGTCTGGCCAAAGCTACCGGAATAATCTCTTCCGAAGTGGTAGGTTCAGAGTCTGCGTTGTATGGTGCTCTGAACAGGATTGTACTGTGTCCCGTCACACACTCTATGAGCAAACGGGTAAGTTTCATTTCAAGCAAAGCTCTTTCCGGACTTACTTTTGCGACATTTTCATGGGTAAAGGTGTGATTTCCTATTTCATGTCCTTCTCTATAAATTCTTTTAACAAGCGGAAGGTTCTTTTCTGCATTTAATCCTACCAGAAAGAAAGCTGCCGGAACATGATATCTGGACAATACATCCAAAACCTGTGGCGTATAGGTTTCATCCGGACCATCATCAAAAGTAAGCACAAGTTCTTTCTGAGGAGCACTGCCATATTTCTTCACTTCATAAGAACTTGGATAGGTAACATAGTTTTCGTCTGTGATAATTTTCTCTTTCGGATCCACTTCCAATGCAATCTTTCCGTCATGAGGCGTATTCAGAACATCCAGTACTTCCCCGTCACCGATATAATCCACCATGGTCTGCCCTTTTACATTTTCCAATGTTTTTAAGTTCAGTTTGGATAGCCCTGCAAACGTAAGATCTTTATCATAGAAGTTCCACACTCTGCTGTCTTCACTTCCCAGTCTCCAGAGTGCAGTTCCTGCCAAAGGATATTCTGAAGAGAAACGCATTGTGTTGAAGATAGAAGCCGCATCATTGAAAAATACAGTGTGGGTAAGATTTTTGGAATCCGTGTAAGAAAAATTTAAATTAAACGTATTGTCATTAAAATCTATAACCGCTTTACTGGCGCTGGCTTTCGTAATTGCCTGCATATAAGTAACAGAAGTATTGTCATCCGGATTGGAGCTCCAGTCATAGCCATAAGCTCCAAGGCCCAGAATTATTTTTTGCGGAGAGGTTTGTTTTACAATTTTACCTGTCTGTTCTTCGATCCATTTCTGAGAAGAAACCGGGCCGGCATCACTTCCTGCAGAATACTCATCATAAGCCATCAGCACAAAATAATCTACATAAGGATTCAGTCCTGGAATGTTGTAATCATCATTGTCCGTCATGATATCCATGGTAACCAGTAACTGATTTTTTTTGAAAGTCTCTGAAAGCTCTTTCATAAAAGCAATCAGATTTTCATCAGAATTAAGGTTCATATCTTCAAAGTCAATATTAATTCCTTTGAAGTGGTATTTTTTACATTGCTGAGTGATTTTTTGGATCAGACGGGTTCTTTTCTGAGGATCATTAAGAACTTTTGCCAGCCCTTCTGAACGGAATTCCCTGTCAAAGTTATTACTCAGCATCGGCATGGCAGCCACACCTGTTCTCTTGATCACTTTGTAGCCTTCCGGATCCACATTGGTTTTCAGATCTCCGGTTTTAGGATCAAGGAAAAACCATTCCGGGAAAACAAGATTCACGTGTCTGATATTTCTTTTCAGAGACATCAGAGACTGAGGATCCCAGGCTACATAAAATGCAGAACGGATTCCTCCCGGAAACTGAGCCCAGTTTCTGTTTTGATTTTTATATCTTTCTGCTCTTGCTTTCTCAATTTTGTCGAGATTGGTGTGAATTGTTTTTTCAGAAATAAAGCTTCTGAAACCTTTATATTCTTTAGAAATTTTATTCTCCTGAAGATAAGGTTTATTGGCTGTAATTACTGCTTTATAATCTTCTTTAAAAGGAATTTTAGGACTTTTGTCCAGGGTCATCATCAGACCTAAAGCAAGAAGAAGCAGTACTCCTATAAAAATAAAGACACGGCTTCCCCATTGCACACTTTTCCAGCGTTTTTTGCTGCTGGTCTGAAAAATCTGTTTGGAATTTTCCACGATTTTGAAATTTATTGAATGGCAGTCAAAAAGCGTGAAAAACTGTATAAAAATTAATTAAAAAAAAATTAAAAAATAATTCCCTATCTAGCTGTTTACAAGCAGGCTTACAACATCCTGAATCACTTTTTGGGAGACAAAATTCATAAAATCTAATCTTTCCAGATGCGGCATGTATAATTTTGAGGTTACTTCCTGATCATTGATTCTGATCGTATAATAAACTGTTCCAACATCCTTACCGTCTTCTCCTTTCCCCGGACCCGCAACACCGGTTGTAGAAAGGGAAATATGAGTCTCGAACAATTCCTGACAGCCTTTTGCCATTTCCTGGGCCACCTGCTCACTTACAACCTTAAACTGTTCTACAGTATCTTTGGAAACATTTAAAATTTTAATCTTTTTCTCTGTGGCATAGGCAACCACTCCACCCAGGAAATATTTCGAGCTGCCGGAAACTGAAGTAATCATTTTTGCCAGTTCACCTCCGGTACAACTCTCTGCTGTGGAGATTGTCATGTTTCTTTCGGTAAGCATTTCTGCCAGAATATTTTCAATTTTATCCTCAGATACTGCAATAACATGACCTTCTACCAAAGGAAGCAATTTCTGGATTTCTTCTTCTGTTATTTGTTTCAACTGCTCTTCGTTATCACCGGAAGCAGTCAGACGAAGCTTTACACGGGTTCCCACCGGAAGATAAGACAGTGCAATATTTCCCGGAAGTGCCAGTTCCCAGTCTTCAATTTTATCAGCCAGGATACTTTCAGGAATTCCGACCACAGAAACAATCCGGGTATGGATATAATGAAGACTGAATCTTTGCTGTAAATAAGGAATAATCTGATCTTTAATAAGCGGTTTCACCTCATAGGGAACGCCCGGAAGGCTGTAGCACAATTTTCCGTCCTGTTCCATCATCATACATGGTGCCGTTCCGTAATGGTTCTGAAAAACGATGGATTTGGTAGGGACAAATGCCTGTTCGCGGTTTCTTTCGAGAATATCTGCTCTTCCACGTCGTTCCATATAGCCTTTCAAATGATTGAATGTCACCTCATCCAAAGCAATTTCATCATCAAAATATTCAGCCAGGGCCTTTTTGGTTTTATCATCACGGGTTGGCCCGAGGCCTCCTGTTGTAATGACTAAATCGCCGGTTTCAAAGGCGGTGTTCAATGCATTTTTAATGGTTTCAATTTCGTCTGAGATCGTAAGAATCTGAATGACTTTTATTCCTATATTTTTAAGTTCAGTCGCAATAAAATTAGAGTTGGTATCTACCGTATTTCCGGAAAGGATTTCATCACCGATAGTAATCAGAACAGCTTTTTCCATATATTTTTTTGTTGAAAAAAATTCTATGCAAATGACGGAAAATTCTGTGGCAGCGGCAATATAAATTGATTTTTTCTATTTTTGAAGAAATTATCTAAAACTACAATACAAATTATGTCTAAATATGATGATGCTTCATGGCATTATGGCGGTGATTTTCCGGAAGGCCTTCCTCAGAAAAACGGGGCTACCCATACAGGAATGTTCCTGAACTGGTGTATCCATAACGATCTGATCTCTGATGAACTGAAGGAAGATGGTGAAGAGGAAATAGAAAAAGTAAAGCGAAGAGAAATAACCGGTGCTGAATTCATTATGGATTCCTGCGACGGAAAATTCTCAGAATATGACCTGAATGAACTGGGAAATCTTTTTGCAAAAGATTATTATGCTGATGACACCGATTTTGGAAACAGATACAGCTCATTCGCTGATGATTATGTGAATATTTTTGATGCTAAAGCAGAAGAAAGTGACTACGAATACGAAACTTTTTATCACATCGAAGATACCTATGAAAATTATGATCTGATGAAACAGGTGATAGATCACCGTTTTGAAGAATGGAAAGAATATATTAACAGCTAATAGATAAAAGGGCAAAACTGTACATAATATACTTATCTGCATTTTTGCCCTTCCGCTATTTTGCGATTTGGATTATTCTTTATTGATTATGCCTTACCCAGATCAGTTCATCGGTGTTATAGCCGATTTTTTTTGCTTTCTGGAGGAAACGCTGACGGATGCTTTCCGGAATGCTGGTCGTACGGGAAAGGATCCACAGATATTTTAAACTGCTTCCTGCTACAAGAGCATATTGATAGTCTTCATCAATATCTATGACGTTGTAACCGGCCCAGATCGGCTTAAAAAATGAAACTTTCAAACGGGCTTCTGCAGGGTCTTTTACGAATTTTGCTTCCCCGATAGATTCATTCCATACTTTTTTTGTGTAATCATAGCCTTTATTTCTTACCTGAACAGTACCATCCGGATTTTCTGTATACTCTGCTGTAACATTGTCCATGTTTTTCTCGAATCTGTAATCGAAACGGGCGACCTCATACCACTTGCCCAGATATTTTTTAAGATTAAAATTCTTTACCGCAGATGCTCCCCTGGGAATTCTTACAGAACAGGAATTGAAAATGATAAGCCCCAGTGCTCCCAATGAAACGGGAAGTATAATTTTATGAATGGTTTTCATGACAGGAATATTTTATGTGGTTATGATAGAACGTCAAAAATAATGCCTTTGGTCTGTTAAGGACCCATAAATTCTATGAAAATACTTTCAGGAAATTATCTTTAAAGCTTCCTGAAACCTCTATTTCCGTATCATCTGACAGCATCACGGTTCCGCTTTTATGATAGGATTTTACAAACCCCGTATTGATGATGTGTGAACGGTGAACCCTCACAAACGGGTTTTCCAGAAGATCATCAAAATGCTTCAGAAAACGGCACACCATCTTCTTTGAACCATCGGTAAGATATACCTGAGTAAAATTTCCATCCGCCTGGAGTCTTACAATATCTTCCGTTTTTACAACGTCAAATCCCTGTAAAGTCGGCAAAATCAGCTGCTGTTTTTCAGGTTTTAATTTCAGATTCTCAAGAAGAATCTTATTCCGGTTGAGTTCCTCTTTTTTCTCAAGACTTTCCGCTACTTTATTTACTGCCAGAATCAGTTCCTGAATATCGATAGGTTTTAAAATATAATAGCTTGCTGATTTATTTAAAGCCTGTAATGAATATTGTGAAAATGCGGTAATAAAAATAGTTTCGTATGAGAAATCTTTGGTAGCTTCCAGTACATCAAAGGCATTTCCGAAAGGCATTTCTACATCCAGAAAGACCAGTTGAGGCTGCTTTTCAGCAATTAACGGAACTGCTTCTTTGATATTTTCAGCTTCACCCAGAATTTCCACCTGCGGACAGTATTTGGTAAGATAGCTTCGTAAAACTTCTCTTGCTATAAGTTCATCGTCAACAATGACAGCTTTTATTTTCATTTGAAAAGATTTTAGGTGGCTGGTAACAGATTTCAGATGCAAATTAGTAATATTTAACCAATCGTACAATCGGTCCAAAACTTACAGTCCGCCTTAATCCTGCTAAGCAAGATTCATCCGGATAGTCACCAAAACTCCACTGTTATTTTCTTTATCCTTTATAGAGCAGGTGATGTCTTTTTTGTACAGATCATTCAGGAGCTGAATTCTTTCCAGCGTATTTTTCATTCCCCTGCCCTCTCTTGTTTTCTGATGTTCTGTTTTCTGCTTTTTACTTTCTTCAATCCCTATTCCATTGTCCTCAATAAGGATTTTAAGGTGCGATTCACTTTTTTCAAAGCTTAATGTTAAAAATCCTTTTTCGGTTCTGTAACGGAGTCCGTGCCAGACAGCATTTTCCAGAAACGGCTGTATCAGCATTCCCGGAACCTGAAGGTTTTGCATATTCAGATTTTCATCTACTTCAATTTCGTAATCGAATTTATCTGCAAAACGGGTCTTTTCAAGCGCCAGATAATTTTGCAAAAGGTCAAGCTCCTGCTGAAAAGGAATAAAATCTTCGGTAGAATTTTCCATTACACCGCGCATCAGCTTCGAAAATTTTGTAAGATACTGATTCGCTTCAAGCTCATTATTGGTGGCTATAAAATGGTTGACACTATTTAAACTGTTAAAAATAAAATGAGGATTCATCTCTCTTCGCAGCGACTGAAGAGCTATTTTCTTATTTTTAATCTGAACTTTTTTCAGCATTCTGAAAATGAAAATAATGAGTCCGGTGAGTACAATCAACGCTCCGATCAGACTGTAATTAAAGACGTTTTTCTTTCTGATCAGTTCATCTTTCAACTCTTTTTCTTTTTCCAGCTGTGAAATCCGCTGTTCTGTATCTTCCAGAATTTTATTATCAACCAGGCTTCTGTCTTTGGAAACAAGATTCGGAAGTTTTCCCAAAAAGTCTCTGTATAACTGAACAGAGGCATCAATATTTCCTGAGATCGCATAAAGGCTGTCCAGCTTTTTTACACTTTTTTGTGCTTCCAGTGTATGACCTTTGTCCAGCGCAATTCCATAGGCATTTTTTAAAAGATCTACGGCTTCCTCCGGATCATTTTTTTTAATATAGATATCTGCCAGTTCCTGAATCTGATTGACTTTTTCCTGCGAGTTTTCTTTTACAAAGTCTTCTTTCAAAACTTTCTTCTTGGCTTCAATAGCTTTTTCGAAGTTTTTGTTTTCCACATACAGGTCTGCCAGCTTCTGATTGATGGCAAGCGCCTGTTGAGGAGCTTCTTTTTTAGAAATTTTATAGGCTGTATTCAGGTTTTCTTCAGCACTGGAAACATCTTTCTGTTTCAGGTTAACATCTGCCAGCTGACTGTAGCTTTCTGCAAGATCGCCTTGCTCATTTTCTTTTTTAGTCAGATTGATATTATTCTGAATCGCTTCTGCTTTCAGCTCGGGGGTAGGAGAAGAAAGTCTTGCCGCATCATTAGAATTCACAGCTTTACTTTTTTCGCTGTAACTTACCTGTGCTGCCATGCTGTAATTACTGATGGCAGGAGTTATTTTATTCTGCTTCTCCTGTGACTGGGCTAATCTTCGGGTTGCTTTCTCGATATTGGGCTTATCATTGAGTTTTTCATACAGCTTTTTCGCTTTTGTATAATACTCTTCACTTTTGGGAAAGTTTCCGCTATTGAAAAATGTTTCACCGATGTTATAATAAGAATCTGCCTGGGCAGGTTCATTTTTGGTGTCCATTGCTCTTTTCAGCTTCTTTGTTTCTACCTGCACTTCTTCCACAGCAGAACTGCTGTTAGTAGTGGTTTGGGAAAAGATTGTATTTCCCGAAAGCACCAGTAAGAATAGAGTAAAGAGTTTAAGCATTTTCATAAAACAAAGATATACATATATATAGTCTGCTCAAAAACTATTCACCAAGTGAAAGTTCCATTTCACCAAGTCTACCGGATTTCGGTTACTGATCTGTGTAATTTTACATCAGAATTAAAAATTTAAAAACAGGAAATTATGAAATTGAAACATTTTTTATTAATCGGAATTTTAACTCTTGGAAGTTTTGTAAACGCTCAGGAAGTCAAGAAAAATGCAATTGAAGTAACAGGAGTGGCAGAAATGGAAGTGGAGCCGGATGAAATTATCTTCAGTATCGGGATAAAAGCTGATAATAAAAACGATCTGGCAGATAATGAAAAGAAATTATTTGATATTTTGAAAAATGCAGGGGTAAAGAACGAGGATATCAAATTCAAATCCATGTATCAGAATATTTACTCTAAAACCGCTAAGTTTTCTAAAAACTATCACTTTAAAGCCGGTACAAAATCAAACCTCAGCAAAATCTTTGAAGACCTGAATCAAAAGTGGGTAAGCAGCCTGAATATCGCGGAGGTAAAGAATACCAAAATTGCAGATTTCAGAAAAGCAGTGAAGATCAACGCTTTGAAAGCAGCCAAAGAGAAAGCAGACTACTTACTGGAAAGTATGGGTAAAAAGACAGGAAATGCCCTTGAAATTGTAGAGATAGAAGATTACACCAGCGATATGATTATGCCGGTAGCCTACAAAGGAAGAGCAAGCAATATCCAGTTGGAAATGGCTGATGCTACGGTAGATTTTTCTTTTGATAATATTGAAAACATCAAGCTGAAATACAGCATTAAAACAAAATACGAAATCCTTTAAAATAACAGATTTAAGAAAGCTGCCTTTTGGGCAGTTTTTTTGTTTTGTACTATTGGGTCATTTCGTTTTTGACTGAAGAAAAATACCTGTCGATCTATTAAAGTTTTTCGAATGGTAAAGGCTTCGACTCCGCTCAGCCGGACAGTATTGAAATGACACATTAGATTATTACTATAACATATAATCAGATCCTTCCGTTTTTAATATCCACCAAGTGAAACCTTCCGTTCACCAAGTTTCCCGATTTCCAGCCTTAAATAAAGATAATTTTACTTCAGGAATTTAAAATAATAAGGATTTAAAGATTTCCGATTACAACAAATAACCAATAAAAAAACAACAATATGACAACGTTAAAAATCTTAGCACTTGCAGCCGGTACAGCTTTGTTAAGCTCCGGAAACATTCAGGGAAACCGTTCTGCAAATAGTAATACTGACAATCATTTACCGTTACAAAAAACAACATTAATTCCGGTAACCTCAACGGTAAAAGACAATAAAATTCAGGTTGCTCTTCTCCTGGATACTTCCAATAGTATGGACGGATTGATTGATCAGGCAAAATCCAGGCTGTGGAATATTGTGAATACGCTGACTACTCTTAAGTACAACGGAAAGGCTCCCGAAATCGAAATTGCCCTTTATGAATATGGCAACGACGGAATCCGTGATGAAAATTACATCCGCCAGGTAACGCCTCTCACTCAGGATCTGGATCTTGTTTCTGAAAAGTTATTTGCCTTAAGAACCAATGGAGGCAGTGAATATTGCGGTGCAGTGATCCGTGATGCCTCTGCCAACCTTAACTGGGATGGGAATGAAAAAAGTATGAAACTGATTTATATTGCCGGTAACGAAGCATTTGATCAGGGAAAAATAAATTATAAAGAGGTTGTTTCAAAAGCAAAAGCTAAAAATATTTACACCAACACCATTTTCTGTGGAAGCCGCGAAGAGGGAATCCAGACCTTCTGGCAAAACGGAGCATCCCTGGGAGGAGGAAAATATTTCAATATCGACAGCGACAGAAAAGTGATGTATATTGAAACCCCTTACGACAAAAGAATTTCCGAATGCAATGCCAGGTTAAATGATACTTATATCTACTACGGAAATCATGGCTCAGAATACAGGCTTAAACAGATCACACAGGATAAAAATGCAGAAGCACAATCGGCATCCAACCTGGTGGAAAGAACAGTTGCCAAATCCAAAAAGAACGCTTACAAAAATGATCACTGGGATCTGGTAGATAAAGCTGAAAAAGATGCCGGATTTATTGCCTCTGTAAAAGAAAGCGAACTTCCTGCTGAATTAAAAGGAAAAAGTAAGGAAGAAATTCAAAAAACGATTGCTGCCAAATCAGCAGCACGTGATACAATTCAAAAGGAAATAGAAGAACTTTCCAAAAAACGCCAGACTTATATTGATTCCGAAATGAAAAAAAGAGGAAATGATGATTCTGACGATTTGGGAAAAGCCATTGAGAGTTCTATTGTTGAACTTGCGAAAAAGAATAGGTATAGTTTGTAGTTGAACAGGCAGTCTTTTTGTAACTGCCTGCTTTTTTAAACCACCCCGTCAAAAATTCTTTGAATTTTTGCCACCCCTCCACAGGAAGGGAATTGAGCACAACAATTGGAGTATTTGTCATGTAAGACAAAGCTTGAAAATTTACCGCCCAAATTTAAAATACCTTGACAAAGGATGCTTTTTGCCTTTCATAAACAGAGAGGCCATTTCCATTCCTGCTACCGAAAAAGTAATTCCGTTTCCTCCGAAGCCCAACACAAAATAAGAATTTTTAAATTTTTTATGCTCGCTGATATAGGGTAAACCGTCTTTTGTTTCACCAAAAGTTCCTGCCCATACAAAGTCTGTATAGAAATGGTAATCAGGTTTTATTTTCTTTAATGTTTTGATGATCTTTTGTTCTTTTTGATCTAAAATAGCATCACGCTTTTCTGCATTATAAAAATCCTCATCTTCGCCTCCTATCAAAAGCCTTCCGTCATCGGTAGTCCGCATATAGAGATAAGGAGTATCGGTATTCCATACTAATGTCCTGCTGATGTTTTTGAATTTGTCTTTATCAATTTCAGAAACGGCCGCGTAGGTACTTTTCAGGTTGACAAAGTTTTCTTTGATCAGGTTTTTACTTTCATACCCTATACAGTAGATCATTTTTTTTGCTTTGATCTGATATCCGCTGTCTGTGGTAACAAGATTAAATCCTTTATGCTCCTCCACTTTTACCATTTCAGTTTTATCAAATACCTTCAATCCTTTCTTTACATTATACATGAAAAGCTCATGAGCGAATTGAAAAGCATCAATGCTTGCACCTTGTTTTGATAAGATTCCGCCATACGTATTTTCAAAGCCGAACTGTTTCAGAACACGATCTGAAGACAGCCACTTTACTTCAAATCCGGCAGCCTTTCTCGCCTCGTATTCTTTTGTCAGCCATTCCAGATCTTTCTTTTTCGAGACATAATACAATGATTTTTTGCGTTTGAAACCTGCTTTGGATCTGATGGTTTTTGTGATTTTTTCCAGAGTATCAATAGCATCACTACACGCTTTATAGCTTAAGACCGCTCCTTTTTTCCCTATCTGATCTATCAGCTCATACAGAGGAACATCTATTTCGTACTGTAACATTGAAGTGGTGGCGGAAGTACTTCCATTGCAAAGTTCGCGTTTATCAATCAGGATGGTTTTGTACCCGTCTTTTATCATCTGATGAGCAATCAGGCTTCCCGTAATCCCACCTCCTATGACGAGAACATCACATTCTTCATTTGATTTTAACGATGGATAAGATGCTAACAATCCGTTTTTTATAAGCCAGAAAGGTTCATTTGATTTGAGATTCATATTAATATTTTACACTGAAACTAACAACATTTATACCTTTTTTAACAATTTTCCACTAAATTATGGTGTAATTATTGTTATTCTTTTAAACTGAACCACCATAAAATATTTATTATGATAACAATTATTCCAGAAGCCCCGGAGAATGTTGCGGCATTCAATGCGACGGGTGAAGTAACGAAAGAGGATTTTGAAAAACTGGTAATTCCGCGTGTAAAAGAGAAGGTAGAGCAGTTCGGTGAGCTGAATTATTTATTGTATTTGGATACCGATCTGGATAATTTTACCATGGGTGCATGGCTTGAAGATTTATTGTTGGGACTGAAAAATCTTACCAACTGGAACCGCTCAGCCATTGTTACGGATAAAGAAGGGATACGGAATTTCACCAGTGTTTTCAGTGTTCTGATGCCGGGAGAGTTCAAATCTTTCCCCAAAGAAAATTTATACAATGCCCTCTACTGGTGTAAAAACGGAGATGAGGTAGAGGCATAACATTTATTTGATAAAAAATCGCCTGTTTCTTACTGAAACAGGCGATGTTATTTTTAACGGTGACTCCTTTTTTATTTATCACATGATACGCATTTTGCAGCCATTTCTTCTTTCTCAGTTTTTGAACCATACAGATACATATATCTTACACTTATAACCAGTCCGATAAAGGTCATCCCTACTCCCACCAACGATGGATAGTTGAATGAGTACCCATATTCCAAAGGAATTCCTCCAAGGAAAGCTCCCATTGCATTGGCAATATTGAAACCGGCCTGCATAAAAGCTGCGGCCATCATTTCACTTTTCGGGGCTGCTTTCATCATCATAATATTGATAGGTGATGCAATAGACATGGATAGCGCGCCACACATAAACGTCAGTACCAAAGCAATATTTTTATATTCTGCAAGGAAGAAAACACCCCCAAGAGAAATCATCATCAGGAAGATCAGGAGTACACAGGTTTTTTCAGGACCTAATTTATCTGAAACAACTCCTCCCACAAGATTTCCAACTACCATTCCGGCTCCGGCAAGTACCATTACATAAGCCATCTGGCTGCTTTTGATCCCGGCAACAACAGTCATTAAAGGAGTAATATAGCTCAGCCATGTGAACAATCCTCCAAATCCAATGGCTGTAATAGCCAATACCAGCCACGACTGTTTATTTTTAAGGAATTTCAGTTCTTCCATGAAATGGGTATTCTGGTTGGATTCCAGATTGGGAAGCCACATTTTTAAAAATAAAATGGCAAAAAGACCAATCATTGCTACAATCGCAAAGTACAGTCTCCAATGGAAAGTATGTCCGATATAGGTTACCAGCGGCACCATTGCGAGATTGGCAACCGTAAGCCCCGTAAACATCATCGATATATAAAATGCTTCTTTTCCTTTTCCTGCCATTCTTGAAGCCACTACTGTTCCTACACCGAAAAAGGCTCCATGCGGAAGCCCCGACATAAAACGGATAACCAGCATACTGTTGTATCCCGGAGCAATAGCAGAAAGGGCATTAAATAATGTAAAAAGGATCATAAAAGCCATCAGGACTTTTTTCGGAGGGAATTTTACAGAATATCCAATCAGGATTGGAGCTCCGATAACCACGCCCATGGCATATGCTGAAATCAAATGTCCGGCTTGCGGAATCGTAATCTGTAATGTTTTGGCAATATCCGGCAGCAGTCCCATAACGGTAAATTCCGTTGTTCCTATCCCTAAACCACCAATTGCCAGTGGTATTATTCTTTTATCAATCTTCATTGTCTCTAAATCTTTTTCTGAATTAATTTCGTTCAAGTTAAAGGATCACCTGAGTATCTTTATTTTGAAAGTGCAAAAATCGCAAGAAAGTTTGAATTTCACTCCTACTTGAATGATAAAAATTTGCTCCATATTAACCTTTTTAATTAATTTTAAATTCAGAAACAATCAAATAAGAACAAAATGAAGATCCAGAAAGAAATTATTGAGTTTGAAAAAGGGAAATCCTTCAAGCTATTTTCTCCTTCTCTGAAAAACTGTTTTTTCTGGCATTATCATCCGGAAATTGAGCTGGTATATGTAGAAGCTGTGAACGGAATCCGCCACGTTGGTAAAAACATTTCCGGCTTTACAGACAGTGATCTTTTACTGATTGGTTCCAACGTTCCTCACCTTAATTTTGACTATGGTATTCAGACGGAATGCAGGCAGCTTGTATTACAGATGCGGGAAAGCTTCCTTCAGGACATTATTCTTCCTGTTCCGGAATTTGAAAATATTAAGAACCTTTTGGAACGGTCCTATCTCGGACTTTCATTTTCCGGAGAAACCAAAATTACAGTTGTTGAAAAACTACAGGCTATTAAAGATAAAAACTCTTTTGAATCCCTGGTTGGGCTGATTGAAATTCTGCAAATCCTGGCCCATTCCGCCGAAGTGAAAGAACTGAATAAGGAAGATACCCGGATCAAATGGTTTTTGAATGATAAAATCAGAATGGGAACCATCTACGATTATATCCACGAAAATTATGACAGAAAACCCAACGTAAACGAAGTGGCCCAGGTTGTCAGCTTGAGTACTCCTGCTTTCTGCCGGTATTTTAAAAAGCAGACGAACATGACTTTTACTGATTTTGTTAACAATTACAGGATCAATCAGGCTAAAATATTCCTGCTGAAAGATCAGTCTGTAACGGAAGTCTGTTTTCAGGTAGGCTTTGAAAGTCTTTCTTATTTTAATAAACTGTTTAAGCAGCATACGGGAGAAACGCCTTCTGAGTTTAAGAAGAAACATTTCAGACCGATTGAAATTAATGGGAAGATTGGAGTGATTAAGAAGGATACGACTTGTTAAGTGACTTTTGTGGTTGCGGACTAAAGTCCACTGCTGTGGATGCTTTTGTGAGTGTTTTATGAACCACCCCGTCAAAAATTCTTTGAATTTTTAACACCCCTCCAAAGGATGGGAATGATGGCGACCGTTATTGTAAAGATTGCCACATTCCTTAGCTAATGCTTAACATCTGATACCTGCAGCCTATCACCTATAATCTGCTACCTAAAAAAACAAAAAACCGCTCATTGCTGAACGGTCTGTATTTTAGTGAATATGTTTTTCTGCGTGGTAAGAACTTCTTACAAGAGGAGAACTTTCAACGTGTCTGAAACCTAAGCTTCTTGCAAAATCCCCAAACTCATCAAATTCTTCAGGTGTGATAAATTTCTTTACCGGAAGATGCTTTTTAGTCGGCTGCAGATATTGTCCAAGGGTGATGACATCTACATTGGCATTTCTGATATCTTCGATGGTCTGGAAGACCTCTTCTTTAGTTTCTCCCAATCCAAGCATTACTCCTGTTTTGGTTCTTCTTTGTCCGGCTTCTTTCAGATATCTTAATACATCAAGACTTCTTTCATATTTTGCCTGAATTCTTACTTCTCTGGTCAGACGTTTTACGGTTTCCATGTTATGAGAGATTACTTCAGGAGCAACTTCTACTAATCTGTCAAGGTGTTTTGTGATACCCTGAAAATCAGGAATCAATGTTTCCATTGTGGTTCCCGGGGAAATTCTTCTTACGGCATTCACTGTTTCTCCCCAAAGAATAGATCCCATATCTTTCAGATCATCGCGGTCTACGGAAGTAAGCACGGCATGTTTGATCTTCATTAACTTGATAGATCTTGCTACTTTTTCAGGCTCATCCCAGTTTACATCAAGGGGTTTTCCTGTTTTTACGCCACAGAATCCACAGCTTCTCGTACAGATATTTCCTAAAATCATGAAAGTAGCTGTACCTTCACCCCAACATTCTCCCATGTTCGGGCAGCTTCCGCTTTGGCAAATGGTGTTTAATTTATATTTATCAACCAAAGTTCTCAGCTCTCTGTAATTCTTTCCGGTAGGAAGTTTTACGCGGATCCATTTTGGTTTTTGAACGGTAGTGTCTTGAACTGAATTTTCCATTTCTAAAATTGAAGTTCAAAGTTAAGGATTTTTTAATGGAAACCATCAACCGGATATATTGATGAAACTGATCATTCAAAATATCATTTGTATATTTATATCCTCAAAATATTCTTATGAAAAAAATATTCTTCCTTTTATTCGCAATATACGGAACGTTTTCTCTTGCCCAAAAACAATTTCAGCCTGCAGGTTCCACGGTTATTGAAACTGTAGACGGAGATCTTGATGGTGATAAAATTCCTGAGAAAGTAATTATTTACAATACAAAGGATACGACTGATATGGGAAACATCCGTGAAATTCAGATTCTGAAAAAGGTTGGCGGAGCATGGACAATCCTTGAAAAATCCAGAAACGCTGTTATGGAAAGCAATGGCGGAGGGATGATGGGTGATCCTTATGGAGAAACGAAAATAGAAAAAGGAATTCTGATTATTTCTCAAAACGGCGGAAGCAGCTGGAAATGGGATGTTACAGACAAATACAGATTTCAGAACGGACATTTTGAACTGATAGGAACCTCCTCTACTTCCGGAAGACCGGGCGATTACTGGAAAGATATAGATTTTAACCTTTCAACAGGACAGCTGAACTATTCCAAAGAAGTAGAAAATACAGCTGAATATGGTAAATCCTTAAAGGAAACTTATATTAAAAAAGGGCTGAAAATTAATTTGCAAAACAGGAATCAGGAAAAGCAGCAGAAAATAATTCTTCCAAAAACAAAAGAAGAGGTTTATTTCTAAATAAAAGTCGTGGGATGTAAGAGATTCTTCACTCCATTTCATTTCGTTCAGAATGACAAGTCCGTTTCTATTGAATAATATTATTGAATTTAATGATCATCAAATTCATTATTCTTCAACAGTTCTGCCAGGACTTTTTTGGCCCGCATGACTCTTACTTTGGTATTGGCGACTGAAATTCCCAATTCATCAGCAATTTCTTTGATGCTTTTTTCTTCAAAAAATCTCAATCTGATAATGTCCTGATAATTGGCATCCAGGGATTCTATGGTTTTGATGATTTTCTTCTGTTCTTCTTCGGAAATAAGCAGTTCTTCCGGTGATTTTGCGTATTGGTTTTTGACCTCATCAAGATTTTCAACAGCGTCTTCGTTGTCGCGGTTTTTCTTTCTCCAGAAATCAATAACGGTATTCTGGGCAATGGTCAGTACCCAGGTTTTAAACTGAAAATGAGGATCGAACATATCCAGTTTTGACAGTACTTTTGAAAAAACATTGACAGTAATTTCATCGGCATCATTTTCATCTCTCACTTTCTTCATAACAAAGGAGAAAACATCCACCCAAAAAACATTGATGAGTTTAGTCTGGGCCTTCTGGTCTTTATCCTTGGCCTTCTGGATGAGCAGGAATAGCTGTTCGTCGTTCATTAATAACAAATATAGATTATTTGGGCTGAAAAACAAAGTATAGGAAAGCTAAAATGGTAAAAAGGCTTTCCCTTAATACTTCGGAATTTATTATCTTTGCATCTTAAAATTTTAAAGTTAAAAATCAATGAATTCCTTTATAGAAGAACTGAAATGGCGTGGTCTGTTTGCCGATATGATGCCAGGAACCGATGAACAACTGAATAAAGAGGTAACTACTGCATATATTGGTTTTGATCCTACTGCCGATTCTTTACATATCGGAAGTCTTATCCAGATAAAAATCCTGGCTCACTTCCAGCTGCATGGCCACAAGCCTATTGCTCTGGTAGGAGGCGCTACAGGAATGATCGGGGATCCATCCGGGAAATCTGCCGAAAGAAACCTTCTGGATGAGGAAACTCTTTTACATTATGTAGACTGTTTAAAGAAACAGCTTTCAAAGTTCCTTAATTTTGAAGGAAATGAGCCAAACAAAGCTGAGCTGGTGAACAACTACGACTGGATGAAGAATATTTCTTTCCTTGATTTTGCTAAAAATGTCGGAAAGAATATCACGGTCAATTATATGATGGCAAAAGATTCTGTAAAGAAAAGATTCTCAGGAGAATCCGGTGCAGACGGAATGAGCTTTACAGAATTCACATACCAGCTCATCCAGGGATATGATTTCCTTCATTTATACCAAAACAATAATGTGAAGCTTCAAATGGGAGGTTCTGACCAGTGGGGAAACATCACTACAGGAACAGAATTGATCCGTAGAAAAGCTCAGGGTGAAGCTTTTGCTTTAACAGTTCCTTTAATTACGAAAGCAGACGGTTCCAAATTCGGAAAGTCTGAAAGCGGGGAAAATTACTGGCTGGATAAAAAGAAAACTTCTCCTTACAAGTTCTACCAGTTCTGGCTGAATGCTACGGATGAGGATGCTGAAAGATTCATCAAATTCTATACTTTCTTAGGAAAAGAAGAAATTGAAGTTTTAATTGAAGAACACAAAACAGCTCCACACGAAAGAAAGCTTCAGAAGAAACTTGCAGAAGAAGTTACCGTTTGGGTACATGGAAGAGAAGAGTATGAAAAAGCATTGAAAGCTTCTGAAATTCTTTTCGGACGTTCTACTGCTGAAGATCTTGTAAGCCTTGATGAGGAAACTTTCCTGGAAGTTTTTGATGGTGTTCCTCAAAAAGAAATTGCAAAATCTGATGTTTTAGGAGTAAATATTATTGATCTTCTTTCTGAAAAATCAGGGTTCTTGAAATCTAAAAGTGAAGCACAAAGAGAGATTAAAGGAAATTCAATTTCTGTCAACAAACAAAAAGTAAATGATACTTTTACAGCCAATGAAACAGATCTTATTGATGGTAAATTTTTATTGCTTCAAAAAGGTAAGAAAAGCTACTTTATTGTAAGAGCAAACTAGTAGAAAATACATAAAAAACCGGCGCTGAGATGAATCTCAGCGCCGGTTTCATTTCCTAAATAAATTTAATATTAAAATGTATAGCTTGTAGTAGCCGACAAATACTGTCCGCTGGAAGTTCCTTCTTTCTTCAGTTCTCCGTCTACCCAGATCTGAACTTTCAAAGTTGCAGAAGCATCCGGTCCGACAGCGTTTACTCCAACAGTGGCATTGTATGCTCCCGGTTCTGATGTTACCTCAGGGCTGCTCCATGTTGTTCCGCTAAGACTTGTTGCAGTGGTAGGGTTACCATCAATTCCGTACACCGCTACTTCAATATTACTGCCTGAAGAAGCGATTGCTTTAAAGACCACTTTATGACTTTTCCCTGCTCCATTCACATTGTTGTCGTCATCATCGTTACTGCATGACGCTGTAAATCCAATAAGCATTGCTGCTAGTACGGCAACGAATGCCCCTCTTAACAGCTTATTCATACTCATTTTTTTCATAATCTTTTGTTTAAATTTTAGTTACTATATTGAATATTCTATGATCCATGATTTGATATCTGCAAAGCTAGGAGCATCACCTACGTTTATCAATCCTGAAAAACCAGTAATTTTTTCTACCTAAATTCCGGTATTTTTTATGCTAAAATTTTTAATTAAATTGAGCGTTTAAAAAAATATTTTACAGAATTGATCCATAATGAAGAGATTACTTGTCCTGTTAAGCCTGTTTTTGTCTTTAGCATTACAATCCCAGCAAATCATTCCGCTTAATGAGAAATCTTATATAGACAGCTTACAAAGTATTACAAAGGGAAATCATCCTGATACTTCAAAAGCAACGGCCTTTTTCCTATTATCCAATTATTACAGGAACAATGATTCTGTTTTGAGCAGGAAATATCTTTCCAACGGAAAATTACTGGCGCAAAGCCCTTTTATTTCTGCCAAATATTATTATTACGAAGGACAGTATAATCTGGACAGGAATAAAAAGAAAGCTGCTGTTTCTTATCAGCAGGCTATTCAGTCTTTATCAAAATTCAAAAATGAAGAATCCGATTTTCTTCAGGCTCTTGCCTGGTACAGCTACGGAGTTTCGCAAAAGGATAAAGAGGGTTATATTCCTTTGGTTAAAATCATGCTTGAAAAGAGTATCCCGCTGGTTGAAAAATATAAGAACAGCAGAAACCTGGGGTTCCTGTATACTCAGCTTGCAGTGATTCTTACTTATAATGCCCAGTTTAAAAAAGCTGAAGGTTATAATACCAAAGCCCTGGAAATTCTTGAAAAACAATATCCGAATTCTGCTGAGCTATTTTTTACCTATCTCAATTCTGCCAACAATTTCTGTTATCAGGCCAATGGAGACCAGGCTGAAAAGTATTTGAATAAAGCCGAAAAGCTTATCAGGGCATATCCTGAATCTTCATCCAATGCTTTTTATTATTACAGCAAAACCCTGCTGTATATTACCCGGCAGAAAAATGAGGAAGCTCTTCCTGTAATAGAAAAAGGAATTTTTTACACCAGAAAGTACAATCAGAATCTCCTGGCACAAATGTTTTATTTCAACAAGTTTGACATTTTAAAGAAACTTAAAAGATATAAGGAAGCTAAGACTACCCTGGAAGATGTTTTAACGGAAAAATCCCTGGCTATTGATCTTAATAACAGAAAAACTTTTTATAAGCAGCTTTCCCTGCTTAATGAAGAATTGGGAGATACTAAAGAAGCGCTCCTATGGGAACAAAGATATTCCAAACTCAACGATAGTTTGAATACAGAAAATGTAAAGCTTGAAATCAACAAACTCGAAACTAAATTCAATACCGCTGAAAAAGAAAGAAAAATAGCAACCTTAAATGCTGAAAAGAATCAAAAAGACCTGGAAGTCAACAAGAAAAATTCTTATTTATGGGGAATGGGGCTGGTTTTATTGCTAGCCTTAAGCCTTCTGATCTTCCTGTTTATTATTTTCAGAAAAAATAAAAAAATAAACGAGCAGAAGCTCAATGAAATAAAGCAAATAGAAGAATTATCATTAACCAAAGCCATTCTTGATGGCGAAGAAAGAGAAAGAGAACGTATTGCAAGGGATCTTCATGATGGCCTTGGAGGAATGCTTGCGGGTGTGAAAATCAATTTTTCTACCTGGTCTTCCAGTCATTTAAACCCTGAAAAAGATCAGGAATTTTATAAAATATTAGGTCAGTTGGACAGCTCTGTAAGTGAACTTCGTCATGTAGCGAGAAATTTAATGCCTGAATCATTGCTTAATTTTGGTTTGGAAACCGCCATACATGATTTGTGTGAATTTTACAGCAGAAAAAATCTTGAAATTGATTTTCAGGCTATTGATATTGACAAATCATTACCTTTAAATATCCAGCTTAATATTTACAGGATTGTACAGGAGTTATTGGCCAATGCTGTAAAACATGCTGAAGCCAGCAGTATTCTGCTACAATGTTCACAATCCGGCGAAAATTTTCTGATCACGATTGAAGATAACGGAAAAGGATTTGATAAAAATATAGAAAACACTACCAAAAGTATGGGGCTTCGTAATCTGAAAAACAGAGTCAATTACCTGAAAGGAAAAATGGAAATCAATTCTGATGATCAGGGAACAGTAATTAATATAGAACTCAATATCCATGGAGAATGAAAAAATAAATATTGTCATTGTAGATGATCATCCTATTGTCATTGAAGGATTAAGAATGATGCTGAAAAGCCAGCCTTTCTTTAATATAGCAGGAAGTTTTGCATCCGGGGCAGAAACACTGGGTTTTATCCGGTCGGAAATGGTAGATATTGTTCTTCTGGACATTTCGCTCCCTGATTCCAACGGTACAGATCTCTGCAGAGAAATAAAAAAAATATCACCCAATACCTCTGTCATTATGTTCAGCAACCGTTCGGAAAGAAGTATTATTATGCAGTCTATACAAAACGGAGCAAGCGGCTATCTTCTCAAAAATACGTCCATTGATGATCTTGTGATATCTATAAGAGGGGCGCTTTCCGGGGATATTGTTTTCTGCAATGAAACCAAGCAGATAATCAGCCTTCCTTCTCAGAATATCCTTCCTGTTCCGAGGCTCACTAAAAGGGAGAAACAAATTCTACAGATGGTAGCACAGGGGAAAACAAGTAATGTAATTGCTGAAGAACTTTTTTTAAGTCCTCTTACCGTAGACACCCACCGCAAGAATCTGCTGCAGAAATTTCATGCAAAGAACTCAACAGAATTGATCAGTCTGGCTGTACAGCAAGGCATGATTGAAGAATAAAAAAACCGCTTTGAAAGCGGTTTCTTTTATATAATGTTTAAAATAATTTACGGTTCCAAGAAGCTGTAATCAATAGAAGCAACTAATACACCTTTACCTTTTTTCTTAACAGTTCTTACTACTTCTCCATCGATGTATAGATTGATTGTTAATTCAGAGTTATCATCCGGCATTGATGCGTTGGCATCAAGGTTCAGCTGTGCCTGGCTGGAATTTACAAAGAATTCTCCACTTGTCCAAGGCGAAGTTACCGGAGACTGCGGAGTATTGTATATGGTGTTCTGAGTGGTACCTACCTGTGTTACAACACTTATTATTTCTCCTCCGGAAGTTGTCTTCACTTCGAATTGAACCACGTGATCCTGAAATTCATCATCATCATCTTTTTTACAAGAATTAACAACGGTGATTACAGAAAATAATAAAACGAATAAAAAAGAAAGTCTAAGTAAACTTTTTGAATTGTAAAATTGCTTCATTTCTCCAAATAGATTTTTTAATGTTTCAAATATAAGTTTTTTATTAATATAAAAATAACTTTTATGAAAATTTTCCAATAAAGATTTCCAAATAATATCAAATCAATAAAAAATAAAAAATTACAGAAAAGTTCAAAAATATACTTCAGATAATTAATCATTGCACATACATCATCATGCAGCAGAAGTTCATTGTATGAATAATAAAAGTTAAGATTCTGTATGTAATTTAATTATCTTTGCTGTATGAATTTAGATTACCTAGTAAGAGAGCCGGAAAATATTACTTCCCAAACTCCCATTCTTTTTATGCTTCATGGCTATGGCAGCAATGAGCAGGATCTTTTCAGTTTTAGAGAAACGCTTCCCAATGACTGGATCATTGTAAGTTTCAGAGCTCCTCGTGATACTCAGTTTGAAGGATACTCATGGTATGACATCAATTTTAATGATCCCGAAAATTTTATCGATGTCCCACAGGCCAATGAATCTTTACATGCAGTTCTGGAAAGCATGTTAAAGATTATTAACCACTATGGACTTACGGAAAGCAAAGCTCACCTGTGCGGCTTCAGCCAGGGAGGAATACTGTGCTACGCTCTGGCTTTAAAACATCCTGAACTTTTCAATCGTGTTGCCTGTATGAGCAGTTATCCTGAAGAAAAAATTCTTGACGGTATTGTAAAAGATAAAAAGAAACTGGAAGGACTTCGTTTCTTCATTTCTCATGGTACGGATGATGCTGTGATCCCGCTTGAGTGGGGAAGAAAAGCCGCAGATCTGCTTTATGATCTCAGCTGTTACTTTACGTTCAGAGAGTATATGAGCGGACATGGCGTCAATCAGAAAAATTATATGGATTTGATGGACTTTTTTTCAAAATAAACAAAGACTGTTTTGAAATAAATTCAACAAAAAAACCTACATTATTGTAGTTTATATAAACATTCCAGCTTTTGGAATGTTTTTTTATTATCATATAGATAAATTCAGTAAATTCAGTAAATGAAATTTAGATTGTTTTTACTGGGATTATTGCTTAGCATTTTTGTAAGTGCCCAGAATACTTTTGAACTGATCAATACTAAAAAAGCGGTTATCCCATTTAAGTTTATCAACAATCTTATCTTTATCCCTGTCAATGTTAATGGTGCTGAGCTTACCTTTCTGCTGGATACCGGAGTTTCGGAAACCATACTTTTTAGCCTGGAAAATAAGGAGGTCAAACTCAGCAATGTTGAAAAAGTAAAGTTCTCAGGTCTTGGAGGAAGTTTAAGTATTGATGGCCTGAAATCGGAACGCAATATTGGCAAAATAGGAGATGCAATTATCAATACCTCTATGTCTCTTTACATTATTATTGATGAAGAATTTAATATTTCGCCTCATGTAGGAATTCCTGTAAATGGAGTGATCGGGTATCATTTTTTTAAAGATCATCCTATTTATATAGATTATTCATCAAAGAAAATAACCATTTATGAAAATACGGCCCTCCTGGAAAAGAAAATCAGACGGTTTGAAGAGTTTCCCATTACTATTGAAAAGAATAAGCCTTATCTGCATGCCGATGTAGAAATGACCAATGAAAAGAAAGATTCAAAATTACTGATTGACCTTGGAAACAGTGATGCGATCTGGCTCTTCCCTACTCTTATTAAAAATTTCGTTTACAACAGGCCTAATATTGATGATTTCCTTGGCCGCGGTTTCAATGGAGACATCTACGGCAAAAGAAGCAGAATTCATAATTTTTATCTCGGAGATTTTAAATTTGAAAAGCCACTTACTGCTATGCCGGATGAATTTTCTATACAGCATGTTAATTTGGTAGAAAACAGAAAAGGTTCCATAGGCAGCGAGATTATGCGTAGATTTACCGTAGTTTTTGATTATCCCAATCAAAAGTTATATCTTAAGAAGAACAGAAACTTTGACGATCCTTTTCATTTTAATATGAGCGGACTGGATTTCAGACAAGACGGATTGGAATGGCATCAGGACAAGATAAATATTGAGACCCAAAAATCTGCTACGGCAGTAAATGAAGTTTATAAGGATGCTTTTCAATATAAATTCAGTCTGAAACCTATATTCTCCATTGCAGGCGTAAGAAAAGACTCTCCAGCCTATGAAGCAGGCCTTAAAAAAGATGACAAAGTTCTGAGCATTAACGGAGAACGCACTGCAGACATGACTCTCGAAAAGATCATGGAACTTATGAAGTCCAGCGAAGGCAGAAATATTACCATGATCATTCAGAGGAAAAATGAAGAACTTACATTCCGCTTCATGCTTGAAGACCCAATTCCTTATCAAGAATAAAATATGAATACTGAAGAAAGCACCTTAGACAGAATCAGAACCAGACCCAGATTTAAAATGTTTACTCATCTTACCAAAGAAGAGTATGCTGAAAACCTGAAAAAATATATGGAAGAGCATAAAGATGAGTTTTCAGGAAATATCAACAAGGAGGTTGCTACCATCTGGGTGAAAACAGAAAATGATAATTACTGGAAGCCCTGCCTCGCCTTAAGGGTGGAAATGGAAGATGAGCATACGGCAATACGCGGAGTATTTGGCCCAAGCTCTGCAGTGTGGACATTCTTTATGTTTTTGTACTTCTCTTTTTCTATTTTGTGGATGACATTCTTCACCATGTATTACGTGGAGAAACAGATAAAAAGCGCCGAATACCCCTGGGCACTGAGCGCTTCTTTTGTCATGTTATTGTTTATTCTTCTTACGTATATTGCTGCAAGATTCGGGCAACATAAGGGTAAGGAGGAAATGATTAAACTCAGAAAATTTGCTGAAGAATCTACTTTGCAATTTGAAAAGAAAATTAATTAGATAAAGGTTCTGCAGGCTTTTCATTCTGAACAGGTGCAGCTGCTGCTTTTGCTGCTTTGATAGAATCCACCACTTTTTCTCTGTTGCTTTGTTCTTTAAGCATTTTTGGAACGTCCGGCTCTAGAAGCTTCGTCAATTCTTCAACGGAAATATTGTTGGAATTAGGATCATCCAAAAGATTTCTCCATGGTTTTCTTCCTCCCCATTTGTAATCTCCGAATACCATTACCGCTGTACCTTTGGCTTTTGTTGTGGCACCGCCGGGATTCAGAATCCAGGTATCTGCATAAGAATACAGCCATTGGGCATCCTTCCTCAGCAGTCGGAGACATGAGTGAGAAGCAGGATATCCCGGAAGGGTATATTCATGCCACCCAATTCCTCCGATATTGTGAATATTAAAGTTATAAGGAAGTTTCCATTCAGTACTTACCGTAGAAATAGCGAGTTTCTTTTTCCAGTTGGCAAAAGTAAGCCCTCTTGTGGTCTGGGCTGCTTTTTTACCCATACTTGTCGGGCCCCATTTTACAAGACTTCCATTGGAATACACCGCAAAAGCCTGTATAGGATATGAGAAGATGACAAACTTTTTCACTCCGCTTAATACATCCAGCTGCATTGGAAACGGTGAATATGCCATCAATGTTGTATCTATTTTTGCAGGAACAACCAAAGTATCGGCATTCCATTTACTTTTAGAATCCAGCCTGTTTAAAGCTAAAATAGCAGTTCTCTCCTCTACACTGTATTTCTTGCTGAATTCTGCATACACAGAATCACGCATTTTTTTATCCTTAGGAAGAACAAAGGCATTATAGAAACCATTCTCCTGCATCACAGGCGGAACAGATTCTTTTTTCACTACAGGAACAGAATCTTTCTTTATGGAATCCTTTTCCACCTCCGAAGGTTCCGAAGAAGAAACAGTATCTTTAAAAGTATCGCTTATCTTTTCTATTTCCTTTTTACAGGAAACCAGGAAAAAAGCGCATAAACAGACATAAAGAAAGGATTTTTTCACAGATATGTTTTTCATAAATAAATCGGCCATTTAGTTTGGCTACCCAGTACAAATATCAGACCTAAATTTGAACAATAAAAGACATTCTTAAAAATACCGTAAAAAAACGGAGGTTTAAGGATTGCAAATGAGGAGTTATAGTTAGCTCATTTTTATAAAGTTAGCGTTCCAGACAGGTATTCCGGGATTTTCACAAAAAAATTATTTTCTTATTTGTTCTTTTGTAAAAATAGTTTCTACCAAGGTCAGTTTATATAAAAAAATCAGTATAAATCTTACAATTCACAAAAAAGCAATCAGCAACAGTATGTAAAACTGAACTTTATTCACTTTTCTATTCCCGAATTTCCATACGAGAATTCTGTCAATGATAAATTATCAGTTTTACAGGAATCAAATTGAATAGTAAATTGAATGTGGGAAAAATAAAAAAGTCTTCCATTTCTAGAAGACTTTTTCTGCGATCCGGACGGGACTCGAACCCGCGACCTCCGCCGTGACAGGGCGGCATTCTAACCAGCTGAACTACCGGATCAATTAAGGTAGCATTTGCTTTTAACTGGTGCAAATATATACCTTTTTTTAGCTTTTCCAAAGAAACGTGTTCCTTTTCTACCAAAGATTTTGTTAAGATGCAGATTGTCAAATACAAAAAATAAGGCATCTAACTATTTTAAAAGCTTTTCTTTTAAAAGATTATCTTTCAAATTCATGTAAGTTTTCTCTTTACGGAAACAATCAACTGTTTTTTTAACTATTCATCCGGTATCTAAAACTCACTATTCCCTTGTTATTATGATAGCAGAAAAATGATTGTACCAATACCTACTTACACGTCTCCTAAGCATTATCTACTTCTTCGATAACTTCAACAAACTTTTTACACAAAATAGACTTGTCATAAACTGTTTCAGCCAATTTTCTTGCATTTTGTCCCATACTCCTTACCACCTCAGGGTTGTCTTTCAAATAGAGTACTTTTTCTACAAGTTCTCCCGGATGGTTGGGGTTTACATAATATCCGCAATGGTATTTTTCGGCTATATCTTTCGTCCATCCGGCAGAGTTTACAATAATCGGTTTTCCTGCAGACAACGAATCGAAAAGTTTGTTTGGAGAGTTGGTATACAAAATCGGAATATCCAAAAAGGAAATCATAGAAACATCTGAAAAATTGACAATCTCAGATACGTCTGTCATAGGGAACTTTCCGAGAAATTTCACATTTTTAAGGTTGTTTTTCTCTACTTCATCTACCAAATCCTGTTCGGTAGAACCACCTCCTACAAACAAAAATTCTATATCTTCTCTATCTTTTAATAATTTGGCAGACTCAATAATTGAATGAGCTCCATTTGCCAATCCCAGAGATCCAAAATGAACTATTTTGAAGGAATCTTTTTTTAACCCGAGGTTTACCATCAATTGATCATTTTTCCCCCTAGGCCAGAATTCGTCCATTTTAGCCATATTAGGAATCATTGATGTTTTTTCTTTTGGAATATATTTTACGACTCCATCCTGCATACCGGGAGAAAGAGCAATAACGCGGGAAGCGTTTTTATAAATCGTTTTTTCCAGCAGACGAGTTGTTTTTATTGTCCAGCTGTTTTTTATGGCTCCCATTTGTATAGGCACCTCCGGCCAGAGATCCCTTACTTCAAAAACAAAAGGTTTCTTTTTAAACCACTTTAATAAAAGTGCCGGAATACCTATTGTAAGAGGAGTAGATGTAGCAATCACCAAATCGATATCTTTCTGTTTCCATCCTACCACAGAGGATTTGTACATAAATTTCAAGAAAGCCTTTAATCTTCTGGAAACACTCATATTCTGGTCGTAGTCTTCTTTTATATAAACGACTTCAATACCATCAATGTTTACCACTTTAATATCCTCTGAAAATTTCGACGATGAGGTGAGCATAGTAACTTTATGCCCGTTTTTAATAAGTTCTTGCGCCAGCCAATACGATCTTGTTCCTCCTGGCTCCTGAGGAGTTACGAAATATTGGTGGATGTATAATATGTTCATTATTTTTTTTCTGTATATAATTGTTGGTATACTTCAGCTATTCTCTTCCAGTCATGATTTTCTAACAATTGCTCCATATCAAAACTATAATGATCTCGTTTTTGGATTAAACGTTCAAGCGCCCGTTCGATCGAAGCAACAGAAGTGTCTTCCACTTTTTCCCCGATAGAATCATCATAAAAACCGTCGATCCCTTCATTTTGCGTGTACATTACCGGTAAGCCTTGGAGGAGGGCTTCTATATAGACCAGGCCAAAGGTTTCTGCTTTAGAAGGCATAGTAAAAAAGTCGCTTCGTTCGTAATAGGATTTTAAAACAGGCAGACTGTCTACTTTTCCTACAAACTCAAAGGAAGGGTCGTTTTTAATAGAATCCAGGATTCTCTTCTCGTCATTTCCTCCTCCTCCAATCAGTGTTAATTTTATCTTATTCTGAATTTTGCGATTATGATTCTTAACAGCATTAATAAGGTTAAAAACATTTTTTCCCTTGTTAAATTTCCCTATATAAAGTAACTGAATGCTTTTTTTTTCATCCACAGCAGTTTTCTTCTTCACAACCTTTGATTCTATCCAGTAAGGATCTACACCATTTGGGACCACTGTGAGTTTTTGCTGTACATTCTCCAGGATATGAGACAGTCGGGAATCTTCAAGCATTCTTTTTTTATAGACTGCCGAAATGGTTATGATCTTATTCGCATTCTGAAGAATTTTTTTTCCGTAGCCTCTTTCGTGCAGGAAATATTTCAAAAAAACATTCAGATCAGTATTACGCACTGCTACTATGTAGGGAATATTATATTTTTTATGAAGTTCATAGGCCGCTCCACCATCGCTGTACCATGTGTGAGCATGAATAAATTTGACAGTCTTGAGATCTATTTTTGCTTCAATGTCCTGTACTATTTTTTTAATTTTTCTCTTATACAAAACCCGATCTGCATATTTTGATAAGATGTGGCTGTAGATAATCTGAGAGCGGTTATTTTTAAAATTTATTTTGTTTTTCCCTATTCTGGAAGCCTCACGAAATGGATTATACACAATCTGCTCCACCCCATTATTATCCAGCTCCCTCACTAAATTTTTATAGACTGTAGATCCTGAGTAATCGTTTGTAATGTGAAGTATCATTTATCTAAAATTTTTAATGTACTATTCAGCTTCTGATTAATATTAATTGTTTCTTTCGAGGGTTCCCAATAAATAATACCGCTCACTTTCTTTCCTTTGTAGCTATAATCTTTTATCAGTTTTAAATAAGTATCATATAAATTTTCATTAACTACACTACCACCAGAAATTTTATTATAAGGATGAACTTTATACCAAATAAATGGTAATACAGGTTTTTGAACTTTTTCTGCCATTTGAAAGTTCAGATCTAAATTATTTGTGATATAGTTTTTAAAATAACCATCATCCTTTTCGAAATTAGAATACATTAGATATAATGAAGGTGCCAGATAATCTACACTTTTTAGTAATGGCTTTAATTTTTCAAAATCATTAAATTTCTTTTGAAAATCATAGTTGAAGTTAAACGGAACACCATATAATACAACCTTTGCATTAGGTCTCATTTTTTTTACCAGATTTACCATATCTACCAGTTTCTTTATATTAGAAGCGTAATTGACATCAAATCTGCTTTTCTGCTTGACATCCTGATAAACCTTATTTTCAATATCCAGTACTATTAAATCGGTACTTTGTTTATTAGGTATGATAGTATTAATACCCTGAGTTAAGGCATTAAGGTCAATGATATTTTTTTTATTACCATCAATATAATGCTGGCCAAAAAAATAATAATTTTTTATACAATTTTTACATTGTATATTATACCTTTTACTTTGTGTATAAACATAAAATTCTTGTCCATTAAACCAACTAGGCATTAAGCACAGGAGTACGATGAGCATTAAAATATTTTTCATATCTGAAAGTAATAATTGTTAAAATCAATAAATACCATAGCAAATTGTTGGAATAAATATTGTTTGAAAACATACTGAAAATAAAAAACTGGCAAAAGATCATCGGAATCCAACCTGTCGAATGATCATTTTGTATAACATACTTTCCTTTTATAAAAAGGGTTCTTATAAATAGTATTACAAGTATCATTCCGATAAAAAAACCTGTTGCCATAAAAGCTTCGACAAAAAGGTTATGAGGATAAGATCCTATATATGGTTTTGTTTGTATTAAAAAATTTTTTCCAAAAAAAGGATTATCAATAAATTCTCTTAAAGCGACCTTGACTAATTTTTCACGCTCATTATCCTTTTCAAAAGTTGAAACCAATCTGTCTAAGAAATTACTCTTAAAAAGACTTCCAAACAATTCCATGATCTGAAAAAAGAAAACGGAAATAAAAATGGCTGGTATACTCAAGTAAAAAACTCCTTTTGTTCCTTTTTTAATAACAAAATAAAATACAGTCGACAAAATCAAAGCTATAAATGGACTTCTACTTGCTGATACGAAGATAATCAGCGCACCCAAAATTATACCGGCTATATATAGAATAGAAAAAATTCCTTTTTTCTCATTTGCTAGCTTATAAATTGATAATAATGCCAACATAGTACCATATTGTCCATATACGAGGACACCTATTTCAAGATCTCCAACATCTCTTCCGGTAACATTACTATTATTTCTTGATAATAATGATACAAAGAGTAAAGCGTATATGGTATAGTAAATTATGTTGAGTATTCCCTTAAAGTTTAATTTCTTAAAGTCTAATATCATAAAAGCGAAACAAGGTATTAAAACAACTCCAAATGCAAACTGTACATATTCTGAGTAAGTTTTATTGGAAGTAAGTCTAATAGGCTCAAAATAAATATCTTTCAATAGAAATAGGGAATAGATTCCCCAAAAAATTAAGAATAGGGTGTAAAAGCTAAAAATTTTAAAATTAAACTTTTTGGAAAAAATATTACTACTGATAATGATAAGGCTAAAAGCCAGCACAAGTACACGATAGATTATATTAATACCCTGTCCTTGTATTTTTAAAATAGAAGGTAGGAAGCTGGATATTAAAAAACCAGCTAAACAAAAGATTACATAAAAATTATAAAACTTTTTTTTAATTTGCATTATGCACTTTATTAATAAAATTTATCCAATTTATTCTCCATTTTTGTTCATTGAAAGAATACTCTACCGTTTCTTTTGCTTTTTCAGAAATTCTTTTTAAAATATCAGGATTTTCAATCAAAAAACTTATTTTTTCAATAAAAGCTTTGCTATCAGGATTCATAATATATCCATTATAATCGTCTAGAATAATATTGGTCATTCCCCCAACATTTGAAACAATAGGTACAGCTCCCGCCGCCATTCCTTCTAATAATGAGAATGAAGTCCCTTCACTTCCATAAGTCGGCACTAAAGTAATATGATGTTGTAAATTGAACTGCTCGGATTCTCCTATACCATATTTAGTAATGTTGACATTTGAAAAAGAACCAATTTCTTTTATTAATTCATTTTTTAATGGTCCTTCTCCACATATTGTAAATTCTACATTATCATATTTTGCTGTAATATTTTTCACTATATCTATCAAAATATGCACACCTCTCATCATTTCGAACCTTCTTGCAAAAAGAATTTTAATTTTATCACCAGAAATCTGATTGATGCTGATTTCTTTAGAAGTGGTAGCATAATTAGGTATCACTACCGTATTTTCTGAGTAATTTCGAGGTAAAATTGTTCTTATCCAGTTTGTAAAATTATAATCTACACATACAACGTTTTTACAAATAAGAAAGTCTTTTGCATTTTTGTAACATTGTAAGAGTTTATAGAATATACCTACTATGTTCTTTTTAAAAAATCCGGGAAAGGCATTATATGAAATATAATCAAATGAAATTCCATGTTGGATAGAAATCGTTTTTGAATATTCTTTTAACTTAAATGCGATCTTATCTGTACCAAAAACAATTATATCATTAACTGAAATTTTATCGTTAACCTGGTTAAAAACATCTTTCGTTTGTTTTTTTAATGATTCTTTCAGATTGTTTTTCTTACCTATAATAGTTATTCCTTTATATTCTGACACAAAGTTTTCGTCTGCACCCTGGTAAATTACTACCTCGTATCCTGCATTTTTTAAAGCTGTACCTAGACCTATTAAATAATTCTGAATACCTCCAACCGTAATCTGCTTACCCAAACGATCCATTACCGCTAAATAAAAAATATGTATTTTCATCTGATATTATTGTAATTGATTATAATATTCTTTTAATTTTAAAAACATTTGATCAGATAATGTTTTAAATTCAAGCATCTTCTGTGTCAAATATGTTTTTCGTTGTACATAGTTTTCATTGAGTAAAGAAATCTTGGAATACAAATCTTCCAGATCGAATGGATTTCCCCAGCTGTATGAACTTTCAGAATAGGTTTCTGAAATAAACTTTAATTTCTGTTCAACTTCAATTGTTATAAATGGCGTATTCAATAATGAGGCAAAGATAGCCCCGTGAAAACGAGCTGTAATAAATAAATCGCACTTTGAAATCTCTTCCAAAAAAGAGTCAAATTTATCTTTTTCAGGATTCCAAATGATCATATCCAATTTATCTTTTTTGTTATACCAATAGGAATCAGATTCGGCATCAAAAAGGATATACTTTATCTCGTATCCGTCTTTCTTAAGCTTTTCTGTAGCTTGCTGCAATTTTTCATAGTATTCTCCTCCTCCATTTGCATAATTCCAGTCTCTTACAATAACACCTATCTTCTTTATTTCATTAGCCTCATTTGTGTATGAATCTAAAAAATGGCTATTAAAAGAATAACAAATATCCGGTGAAAGAATTGGTTTTTTAACCCCCCATTCTTTTGATTTTTTTAAAGCGAATTCATCTCTTACACCTACAAATTCAGCTTTAGCAAACAATTCTCCCGTTTTTCTCTCTATAGTTGAATTTTCTATATCAAAAGGTCCTACACCTACACCAACCAATGCAATGTGTGAGGCATAATTGCTGATCTGGAATTTGTTTTCAATAAAGTTTTTCTTTACTATTTTTTTGTTAATATAGTTTTTAATATGGCTGAGATTAAATATCTTATCTTTTAACCCTTTGCTGAAAGTATTTTTTTTAAAATGATAAAATTGTGTTCCCCCTCCATATACCAATAATTTTGAATTTACAGGTTGTTTCAGTTTATGATAATCCATAACTTTAATACCAGGTAAAATATTATTAATATAAGGAGCTGACTGGCAAAGAAGTACAATATCAGTGGAAACTTCATTCAATTCCTTTACGATAGTATACATTAAGGCATCATCACCAAAATTGCCGAAACCATAACCGCCTCTTATAACTATATTAGTTTCCATTTTTTTGCTTTAAATAAATATTATCTAATTCCTTATTCTTTAAATAATCACTTATATTAGATCTCTCCTTTATTACTTTTGCGGGATTTCCTCCCATCACAGAAAACTTTGGAACATCTTTCACCACCACGCTTCCTGCTGCAATGACTGAACCCTCTCCAATAGTAACTCCAGGTACAATAATTACACTATCTCCAATCCATACGTTTTCTTCAATGACAACATCCTTTATAAGTAATTCCTTATCGTAAGGTATTGCCTTAATATCATTAATGTAATTATGATTTGCTGTATAAATTACTACTCTTGGGCCTATGATAGTACCTCTTTTTATTATAATTTTTCCAAAACTTGATAAAAATGAATCACGCCCCATATATACATAGTCTTCTATATATATATTTTTAATATTCGTAAATCTAAAACCAGTAGAAATTCTACATTTTTTACTTATATTACTACTACTTAGTACTTGTTGAATTCTATAATTATGTATTTTTCCGTCTACAAAATTCTTTATGTGAAATAAAATTTTACCTATCATTTTATATATACTTTATACCATTTATAAAAAGTAAAGAGACTTGCTGTTAATAAAAGAACAGCGATTAAGGTTCTTAAAACAATATTCTCAACACAGATAAAAGACAAACAACCTAATGAAATAATAATGATCAAAACAAAATGTTCCTTGCTAAGAATCAGTTTTTTACTGATAAGCTTTTTTTTCAAATAGAAAGGAATAAAAATTACAGTATTGACAAAATACCCTATTAAAAATCCTACAGCTCTTCCTATTGCTCCATAATCTATTAAAAAATTGCATACAATTATTGTAGTTACCGCCCAGGTCATATTAGAGAAAACACTGAACCACATAAAATTTCCTGCTGCAAAATTTCTGGCGATTCCCTGCCTTTGCGCTATAATGATCGTTGATAAAGAAACAAATAGTAGTGTTAAGTGCATATCACTATTCTGATATTTGCTTCCATACAGTTGAGAAAACAAATCTGGCAACACTAAGATTGGCAGAAAAAGCACAACTCCTATTACGTATGATTGGTTAATATTAAAGAAGTCAAATCTTTTGTTATTTTTACCAAAATTCTTCATTGTAAGTGGATAAGTGACTTGTCCAATTATTCCAAGTAACAGAGTACCAACCTGAGAAAAATTAAAAGTAGCATTATAAATTCCTAATTGATAATATCCATTTATATGACTTTTTATCAACATAGAATTACAAATCAGTACCACCGGACTTAGCATCATGCTGCTTATAAAAGATGGTAAAGTGAAATTATACACTGTTTCTAAATGCTTCTTCTGGCCTTTTATTGTAAACTTTATTTGTTTAAGGTTTAATTCTCTTTGTAATAATATTGCTGAACAGAGCCAAATAGAGAAATTAATTATGACAAGAGAAACAACTACACCGTAAATTCCAAATTTGTATGCAGAAAACAATATCAGCGGTAATGAAAGGATCCCATTTACCATATTGACAAATGATATGCTTTTAAAATTTTCAAGACCGGCCAGAGCACCTGTTTGCAATCCGTTAAGTGATGAGAAAAAAATAGCAAAAGCACAAAGTAATACCTCCTTAGACATATTTTGATTTCCCACAATATACTCACCTACCTGTTTATTAAAAACCAATGAAAGAACAAGTATCGCCACTGCTAAAAAGAATACAGACAATCTTGTTAAAGAATAAATCTCACTGGCCTTTTTCTTATCACTCTCAGCATATAGAGCAAGATATTTTGTAGCAGTTACACCAAAACTTGCAAGGCTGAATGTAGTAAAGGTATTAATGTATGATTGCAATAATCCCAACTTTCCGTACTCGTCTACTGTCAGTATTCTTGCAACTAAAAAAAGAGCTATAAAAACAAATCCTTTAGATATAAGAGTTCCCAAAAAGGACCAGAATACTCCTTTAATAATCTTTTGTTGGTTTCCCGTCCCTAAGACTTTCTTATATAATGATTTTATATTCACCTTTCAAAATTATTTGGATGATATAAAGTCTACGATTCTTTTACACGCCTTCCCATCTCCATACGGGTTATGAAGCTCACTCATTGATTGATAACGTTCACCATTATCGAGTAAACTTTGTGTTTCTGAAACAATTTTATTTTTATCTGTTCCTACCAAAATGACTGTCCCGGCATCTACTGCTTCCGGTCGCTCCGTTGTATCCCTCATTACTAAAACGGGCTTACCCAAACTCGGAGCTTCTTCTTGAACCCCTCCTGAGTCCGTAATGATCATATATGACTTATTCATAAGCCAAACAAATGCAGGATAAGCTAGAGGAGATATAAGATGAATATTATCAATTCCTGATAAAATTTTATAAACAGGTTCTTTTACATTCGGATTTAAATGAACGGGATAAATCACCTGTACATCTGGATTGTTAATGGCAATTTCCTTAAGTGCTTCACAAATATTTATAAATCCTTCTC
This sequence comes from Chryseobacterium sp. CP-77, assembly GCF_036362765.1. Taxonomy (NCBI): domain Bacteria; kingdom Pseudomonadati; phylum Bacteroidota; class Flavobacteriia; order Flavobacteriales; family Weeksellaceae; genus Chryseobacterium; species Chryseobacterium sp. CP-77. The sequence continues at coordinate 4,718,229 of NZ_CP143637.1, read as the reverse complement.
CGTGATTTTCGCGTCGATGACCAGTTACCAATATAAGTCTCTTTGAGGAATCAACAATACTTTTCAAATAATCAATTTCATTATTATTGGATAGTGTGCTGACTCTTTCAGTACTATCTAATAATGCATCGATAACAGTATTACCGGTTACAAGAATATTTTCGTTTTTTATATTCTCATTTAACAAATTTTGTTTCGATTGTTCGGTTGGTGCAAAATGGTAATCTGATATACGTCCTGCAACCTGACGATTTATTTCCTCTGGAAATGGTGATCTTTTATTATGCGTTCTTAATCCTGCTTCTACATGGCAAACTTTAGCGCCTGCATAAAAAGACGCGATACTTGCAGCCATTGTTGTTGTTGTATCTCCATGAACATACACAAAATCAGGTTTAAATTCCTCTAGAATAGGACGAAGTCCTGTAATAATATCAGCTGTAAGAGTATATAAATTTTGATTAGGCTTCATTAAGTTTAAATCATAATCAGGCTTTATTTCAAAAAAATCAAGTACTTGATCCAACATTTCTCTATGCTGAGCAGTCACACAGACCTTTGCTTCAAAATCGTCACGTTGTAAAAATTCCTTTACTAAGGGAGCCATTTTTATAGCTTCTGGACGAGTTCCAAATATAATTAGATGTTTTGTCTTAACCATTAAATTAATTATAATGCAGTTATACTTTTAATCATTACCAAATAGATCCCTTGTGTACACTTTTTCCTGTACATCAGCAAGTTCCGGTGCATTGCGGTTAGAAATAATGACATCGCATTCTTTCTTGAAAAGTTCTAAATCTTTTACTACTCTGGAACCGAAAAAAGACTCTTCATTAAGGGCCGGCTCAAACACTTCCACTTCTACTCCCTTAGCTTTAATCCTTTTCATTACGCCCTGGATGGCAGATGCTCTGAAATTGTCGGAGCCTGCTTTCATGATCAGACGGTAAACACCTACCTTTTTTGGTTTTCTGGCAAGTACAGAATCTGCTATAAAGTCCTTACGGGTTCTGTTGGCATCTACAATTGCCTGAATTATATTATTGGGAACAGCGTTATAATTTGCCAAAAGCTGTTTGGTATCCTTTGGAAGGCAATATCCTCCGTATCCAAAAGACGGATTATTATAATGCGATCCAATTCTTGGATCCAGACCAACACCTTCCACAATCTGGCGGGTATCCAGCTCGTGGATTTGCGCATAGCTGTCTAATTCGTTAAAATAAGCTACCCTCAGTGCCAGATAGGTATTGGAAAACAATTTAATGGCTTCTGCTTCGGTAGGATTAGTAAACAAAACCGGAATATCCTTTTTTACCGCACCTTCTTTCAGTAATTCTGCGAAAATCCTTGCTCGCTCACTCTGCTCCCCGACAATAATTCTCGAAGGATATAAATTATCATATAAAGCTTTGCCTTCTCTCAAAAATTCCGGAGAAAACACTACATTATCTAAATGCATTCTGCTTTTTAACTCTACGGTATACCCCACCGGAACTGTAGATTTAATAATAATTACAGCCTCAGAATTATACTCTGCAATTTCCTTAATTACATTCTCAACACTGCTTGTGTCGAAATAATTGGTAGTGGGGTCATAATCTGTTGGAGTGGCAACAATAATATATTCAGCCTTATCGTAAGCTTCCTTTTTATCTAAAGTGGCTTTGAAATTAAGGGGTTTAGTACTAAGAAACGTACTGATCTCATCATCTTCAATAGGAGATTTTTTAGAATTAAGCAACTCTACTCTCTCCTGAACAATATCTAAAGCTACAACTTCATTATGTTGGGCCAATAAGACGGCATTAGACAAACCTACATACCCTGTTCCTACGACTGCTATTTTCATTCTCTACTTTTTTATAAACGATTATCGTATTTCTCTAAAATTCCTTTAACATCATATAAAACTCCTCCTTCCTTCAGATATCGGGAAAGATCAATATTCAGGAATTCATCATGAGAAACTGTGAGAACAATTGCATCAAACTGTCCTTTCACATCTTCAAGAGAATTGGTAGATTGTATACCATATTCGTGCATTACTTCTTCTGGATTTGCCCACGGATCATACGTTGTAACTTCTACAGAATAGTCTTCCAGAGCATTGATAACATCTGCAGCTTTCGTATTTCTTACATCCGGACAGTTTTCTTTAAAAGTGATTCCAAGATTCAGTACTTTGGCATCCGTAATGTTGATTCTTTTCTTAATCATTGTTTTTACCACCTCGGAAGCTACAAACTGCCCCATGGAATCATTCAGTCTTCTTGCTGTAAGGATAAGCTCAGAATAATATCCCACGTCCTGCGCTTTTTGGGCAAGATAGAAAGGATCTACCCCGATACAGTGTCCTCCTACCAATCCTGGCTTGAATTTCAAGAAATTCCATTTCGTTCCTGCTGCCTCCAAAACGGCATGTGTATCAATATCCAGGAGATTAAATATTTTGGCAAGCTCATTCACAAAAGCAATATTGATATCACGTTGTGAATTTTCAATAACTTTTGATGCTTCAGCTACTTTGATGGTAGGTGCCAAATGGGTACCTGCTGCAATTACAGATTTATATAATTCGTCAACTTTTTTACCAATTTCCGGTGTAGAACCTGAAGTTACCTTTAAAATTTTCTCTACGGTACGTTCTTTATCTCCCGGGTTGATTCTTTCAGGAGAATATCCTGCAAAGAAGTCCTCGTTAAACTTTAATCCCGAAACTTTTTCCAGCACAGGGATACATTCTTCTTCTGTAACACCGGGATAAACAGTAGATTCATAAATAACAATATCCCCTTTTTTCAATACTTTTCCTACTGTTTCAGATGCTTTATATAAAGGCGTCAGGTCCGGACGATTATGTCTGTCTACCGGTGTAGGAACAGTTACGATATAGATGTTAGCCTCTTTAATATCTTCCAGATCAGATGAGCAAAGCAATCCTTTTGATGAGTTTGAAAACGGGTTCTCTTTTACTAAAACCGGCTGCAGTACTTCATCTTCTACTTCCAAAGTGGAATCTTTTCCGCTATTCAGTTCTGCAATTCTGGCCTGGTTGATATCAAAACCTACTACGGCATATTTTGTTGCAAATAAACGGGCCAGTGGTAATCCTACATACCCCAATCCGATTACCCCAATTTTATTCTGTATATTCATATTAAATGTGATGTTCTTACTTTATTTTAATGTTTATTTTGAAGATAATTTGATTTATTTATTAAAAAGCTTTTGCCACCAGTTTTTCTTCTTATCAGCTGTATATCCGTAACCATAGCCATAGTTGTATCCGTAGCCGTAACCACCAACATTTTTAGAAACATCATTGATCACGAAAGAAACGTTTGATATTTTTGATTCTTTAACCAGTTTATTGGCAAAATCAATTAATATTTTTCTTGAAACGCCCGATCTCACCACGTATAATGAAGCGTCGGCTGTATCAGAGATACTCAATGTATCTGAAACAAGCATCAGTGGAGCAGAGTCGATTACAATATATTCGTAACGGGACGACATCTCACTGATAAGCTTCTGATAACGGCCGTTGGAAAGAAGCTCCTGAGGATTTGGAGGAATAGACCCCGCATAGATTACATCACATTCAGGGTTGGTATCGGAAGTATGTATAAGGTCTTCTACATCTGTAGTTTCATCATATAAATATTCCGTAAGACCGGCATTCTTAATACGTTCATCATCATATCTCTGGATCTGTGGATTTCTGACGTCCGAACCAATGAGTAATGATCTTCCGTTTTTGCTTCCCAATGTCAGAGCAAGATTTACAGAAACCAGCGTTTTTCCTTCTCCTTTCACAGAAGAAGTTACCAGTATAACTTTCGCAGAATCTTTCTTAGGAAGTAGAAATTTAAGATTGGAAACCAAGATTCTGAATGCTTCAGCCAACTCTGAGAAATCGTTTTTCTGTACAAGGTGATTCTGGTTATCTTTAAGAGAAGGAATATCTGCAAGCACCCCAAGTGACGAATTTTCTGAAATATCTGTACGGTTGTAGATTTTATCATCCCACATGAAGAAAAGATAGAACACTCCCAACGGCAGCATCAATCCTAATAGAACTGCAGCCAGAAGAATGATATTTTTCTTAGGTGAAACAGGAACATCATCAGTATAAGCAGGGTTTACAATTTTAGCTTTCGGAACATTAACAGATAGATTGATCGCATTTTCTTCCCTTTTTTGTAAAAGGAAAAGGAAAAGCTGCTCTTTAAGGTTCTGTTGACGCTCGATACCTCTGTAGATTTTCGACTGTCCCGGAACTTTTTCAATCATTCCTGTGCTGGCAGAAATCTGGCTGTTTACCTGCGCAATAGATGCCTGGATTGTTGCTTTCTGCTGACGGATGTTATCTCTTACGATTTCTTTTAGTGAAGAAATTTCTTTATTCATTTCTATCACTGCAGGGTTTTCATTGGTAGCCTGCTTCAAAGTTTTATTTCTGGTGATAACCAACGTATTATATTGTGAAATTGCCTGTTCCAAAGAAGGATTAAGTCCTAAATTTGAAGGCATAAGCTGATTATCTCCTTTTGAAGCTTCATTTTGAAGGGAATTAAGAAGATCCAGCTGTGTTTGCTGCTGAAGAAGCTGCTTTGTGTTCTCGTTTGTATTTTGAAGCGCCAATTGAGCCTGAGCCTCTAAGTCTACGATTTTGTTACGGTTCTGGAAGTCTTCTTTCTGATTCTCCACTCCGGAAAGATCCCGTGAAATAACTTCTAAACGTTTATCGATAAACTCTTGTGTATTTTGAGCCTGTAAGTTTTTATCTCTTAGCCCATCCAGATTATACTGCTTGGTTACTTCATTAAGGATGGCTTCTGATTTTTCGGGAACAGTTCCCACGATGCTGATGTCCATAAGCATCGCTTTCTGATCCGGAAGATCAACCTGGATTTTCTTTTCTAAAGATTTTACCTTCTCTATTGGATTCCAGAAAACAATTTTATACTTATTTTTAAAGGTAAGGCCCGGAACTTTTTGAAGAACTACAGTTCCAAAATCTAGTATCAGGTTTTTACCAAAAGTTCCCTTTACTTTTTTGTTTTCCTTATCCTCCAGAACAAATTCATTTCCATTTACTTCTTTTACTTCATATTCGGAAGAAACAAATTTCTTGACATTTTTATAAGAAATAATTTCTGCAACAATGGGTACCTTGGTAAACAATTCGGAATCCCTTATCTCACCCGAATTATAATATTGTATATTAAGATTTAGATTTTCAACAACCTTCATCAGGATGGGTCTTGAGTTTACTACAGCCACTTCACTCTTTAGCTCATCTGCATTTCCTAAACCCAGTCCTAAGTTATCAAGATCAATTAATGCACCTGTTAAATCAGACTGTTTTTTATCAAATTTTAATGTAGTAGTTGATTGATACTGAGGTACAGCATATCTTAGATATATAAAGGCCACAATAACAAATAATAGGACAGATGCTATAAACCAAGGCCATTTGACTAAATATTTCCCAATGATCTTTCTTAAATTCAAAGATTCTTCACTTTCCTGAAATTCTATCTGCTGCATATTTTATTTACGAGTTAAAGCAATAATAAGTGTACCAGCTGTCAGTAAAGCACCAATAATCTGGAATGTAAGGGCTCTGTTCGGATTCGAGTTAGCCTGAACCTGTTTATTTTTGTCCGGCTGCACATATAATATGTCATTCTGCTTCATATAATAATAGGGCGAACTGACAATATCAGATCTTGTAAGATCGATATTAACAATCTGATCTGTACCGCTATCATCAGCACGGATAAGCTTTACATTGGTACGGTCTCCGAAATCCGTCATATCACCTGCAAGCCCAAGTGCCTGAAAAATATTGATTTTCTGAGAAACACTTTCTTTCTGCCCCGGTTCCTTTACCTCTCCTAAAACGCTTACGTTAAAATTTTTAAGGGTAATGGTTACCAGTGGATCTGTCAGATATCTCTTAAGACGCGATTCAAGCTCCTGTTTTAGCTGTACCTGCGTCATTCCTTTAGCGTACACATTTCCTAAAACCGGAAAAGAGATATAACCTTCTTCATTAACAAGGTATTGACTTGGTTCTACATATTGGTTAATTCCCCTGCTAGCGTCACCCCCTACCTTATTTGCGGTATTAAGGTTAAAAGGCTTTACTGCTATTTCGTCAAGTGCAGATACAAGAATCAGGAGAGCATCTCCTTCCTGAATATGCAGGCCCTGAAACTTGGCTTTTGCAACCTCTTCTTCCATATTATGCTTTGACATATATACCATATTCTGCTTCGGTCTGCATGATAATAAAGTAACCGATAACAGTACTATATATGCAATAATAGTTTTATTCATATGTTATTATTCTTATCTACTTGTGTTATTATTTAGGTTTATCGAACTAATTTCAACTATATTTAAATACATATTGTAATAAAACGACTATACTATTTAAATATTTTAAAGCGCACTTTAAATTCTCATGTTAAAATCACTTCTTTCTCTAGCAATTTTCATTCCGTTTAAAAACAAAATGATGAAATTATTATTTTAATATGAACTTTTTTATTTATTTAATTCTTTAATTTTAATTATATGCTTCATTTTCAGATATTCTACATTGCTTGTAAATTTTTAATGACATTTTCTTTTTACAATTCATCAACTGAATTTCCTCAGTTTAATCCTGAATGATCATGTTGATATCATGAGGAATTTTTCTGACACATTTATTATTAAGATTTGCGGTTGCCATTTTGAATACTAGAAAAACTAAGGAAAAATAAAAACAGAATAGTAATCTCGATCAACGAAAATACTTTTTCATCCTGATATCCATTTAAAGTAATTGGTAAGTTCAGACTAATCGGGGGAAAATATAAAACCAAAACAAGAAAAAAAACGGCTAAAATATAACCAGGAAAAGCCAACCACTCAGCCATATACCTTAAGCCCGTAATCTTAAAAATATTCCCCATATACAATAAATCTAGATTTCATTTTCATTAATTCAACAGCCAGTGGTTTTTATTATTGAACGAAGGTAGCAATTATTATTAATATTTTTAATTCTATATGTTAATTTTTGTTTAAAATATAAACTTCAATATTGGAATATTATGAAAGTAAATTTGAAAAATTTATATTCTCTGAACGCTAAAAACACAAAAAAAATACTGCAAAAATATATTTTACAGTATTCTGACTACCTTGATATTGTAGTTGCGATCCGGACGGGACTCGAACCCGCGACCTCCGCCGTGACAGGGCGGCATTCTAACCAGCTGAACTACCGGATCAATTTTTTAAAAAGAAATTGAGAAAACTTCCGCGATCCGGACGGGACTCGAACCCGCGACCTCCGCCGTGACAGGGCGGCATTCTAACCAGCTGAACTACCGGATCAATTTTTTAAAAAGAAATTGAGAAAACTTCTGCGATCCGGACGGGACTCGAACCCGCGACCTCCGCCGTGACAGGGCGGCATTCTAACCAGCTGAACTACCGGATCAATTTTTTTAAAGTAAATTGAGAAAAACTTATGCGATCCGGACGGGACTCGAACCCGCGACCTCCGCCGTGACAGGGCGGCATTCTAACCAGCTGAACTACCGGATCATTATTTTAAAGAACGTCGTTTCTTTTTCGTGGTTGCAAAATTACAACTTTTTTTGTTACCTGCAAATTATTTTAAAAAAAATGCCTCCCAATACTGGAAGGCGTTCATTATCAAACTTATTTTTTTTATAAGTGAGCGCTTAGTTTTTCAGCGATTACCTCTTTTGGAGCTACACCCACTAATTTGTCTACTACTTCTCCATTCTTAAAAATAAGAACTGTAGGAATATTTCTGATACCGTACTGCATAGAAATCTCCTGGTTGTTGTCTACATCTACTTTCCCTACTACCGCTTTACCTTCAAAATCTGATGCTACTTCTTCGATGATTGGTCCTAAAGTTCTGCAAGGTCCGCACCATACTGCCCAGAAGTCTACTAATACCGGTTTATCTGATTTTAAAACCGTATCCTGAAATGAGCTGTCTGTAATTTCTAAAGCCATTTTTGTTTCTTTTATTTTAATTAATATTATTTTCTTTTAATCCTTTTGGATATTCAAAATTACGATTTTTAAAGCACAAGACTATCTATGCTCAACATTAGTTTTTTCTATAGTATAATCGCTTGAGATTTCCTTCAACGCATTGACCAAAGTGTCAATCTCCGCTTTAGTCGTCATATGGCTGAAAGAGATACGTAATGGCGTACAATGATCCATTTCATCCTCAGAAAGCACCATCATCATCACCATTGAGGGTTTTGACGCTCCAGATGAACATGCGCTTCCCTGAGAAATTGCAATTCCTTTCATATCCAGCTGAAGACCTATCAATGGATTTTTATAAGGCAGTAATGCACTTAAAACTGTATAAAGGCTATTTTCCTTTTCTGCACTTCTTCCGTTGAATTTAATTCCTTCAATTTCAGCAGAAAGTCTTTCAATTGCATAATCCTTGATATTCTGCATATGTTGGGTATATTCCTCCATATGATTCAGAGAAAGTTCTAAAGCTTTTCCTAATCCTACGATACCACAAACATTTTCAGTTCCGGCTCTAAGACTTCTTTCCTGAGGTCCTCCGGTAATAATTCCTTTTAAGCCTGTTGCTTTTCTGATAAATGCAAATCCGGCTCCTTTCGGACCATGAAACTTATGGGCACTACACGATGCAAAGTCCACAGGGATATCAGAGAAGTCAAGGTTCATATGAGCCATTGTCTGCACGGTATCTGAGTGGAAAAGTGCCTGATACTGTTTGCAAAGCTGGGCAACCTGTTTAAGGTTAATGATATTTCCGATTTCGTTGTTGGCATGCATTAAGCTTACCAATGTTTTTTTATCTGAAGCTTTTAAAAGTTCTTCCAGTTTAGCAAGATCAATATCTCCTTTTTCATTCGGGCGGATGTAGTTTACCTCTACCCCTTTTCTGCTTTTCATATCCAGAATACTTTCAGAAACGCATTTATGTTCCAGAGGAGAGCTGATGATTCTTTCTACTCCAAGGTGTTCTACCGAGGATTTGATGATCATATTATTTGATTCCGTACCACATGAAGTGAAAATAATTTCAGCAGGAGTTACATGAAGATAGTCTGCAACCTGTCTTCTTACATTTTCAATAAGGATTTTTGCTTCCTGGCCAAAGCTGTGCGTTGAAGAAGGGTTTCCGAAGTTCATCTTCATTGTGCCTACCATTGCATCTATAACTTCTTCTGCAAGCGGAGTGGTTGCGGCATTATCTAAATATACTTTATCCATTGTTATTTTGAATATTTTATTTCTACAGAGGTAAATTTATAATCTGTGGGAACAGTAAATATAAACCAGGGACTTGAGATCACCTGAATTTCCATTCCACCGGAAGGTTCTCCGGCAGGAACTTCTACATACAGAATCTGGTTTTTCACTGATATATTTTTGATCTCTTCAATTTTATGACTTCCTGATCTGAAGGTTCCCAAATTGTATAAAACAACTTTTTTATTTTTCGGAAATTGTGGATATTTGATATAAGATTCTTTTCCCGGTTCTGAAATACCAAAACTTCCGCTGATAATATTGCGAAAATCCTTTTCGTCTTTAATAATCTTAAAGCCGGGAGCATCGGTTCCTCCCTGATTTTCAGAAACAAGGAGTTCCGTATTTTCCTGCATAGCAGAAGACTTCTGAGATGAAGTGCCGGCACAGCCCATAAAGAGTACTGCACATGCAATGATCAGGCTTTTCATTTTTTACAATTTTATCTCCCAAAATTAGTGAAAAAATTGGTAATGTCCCTCATTTGCCCATTTCAACATCGGCCGATCTCCGGAAGTATCACCAAATGCAATAATTTTATCGTACTTGGAATCGTTAATTTCCTCTTTTATTCTTATCAATTTTTCCTTTCCGTTACAATTTTTTCCTACAAAGTTTCCGGTAAAAATACCGTTTTTAAACTCTGCCCGCGTAGAAACAAGCTCCATTTTCAGTTCTTCAGCGAATGGTTTTACCCAGATATCCAATGAAGCGGTTACTAATAAACTCTGTGTATTATTCCTATCGATATTTTTTATAAAATCCAATGCATTCTCCCTTACTATTTTAGGGTAGTGCTGTTCAAAAAACTGTTTAGACTTCTGTTCAATTTTCTCCTGGGTCTGTCCTCTTAAGATAGAACCGATAAAGCTTTTTTTAACTTTTTCCGTTTCAGCCAGTTTTAGCTTCAACAGGATAAAAAGAGGCACGTGTCTCAAAAATTGTATACGGTATTTTGTTGAATCGTAAAATTTAAGATACATAAACATGGTATCCTTATATGTCAGGGTTCCGTCAAAATCAAAACAATACAATTTTTTCATTTTTTAAAGCTTTAATTTCTTGAATATAAACTCAGGAATATTCCTGATAATCATCATAATAATACTCCAAACCGGCAAAACATATGCCACATTTCTCTGTTTTTTGAAGGCTTTGTAAATACAGGAAGCTGCCTGTTTTGGTGTGGCTGTCAGTTTCGGATTTAAAGGCAGGCCTTCTGTCATTTTGGTTGCCATAAATCCAGGTTTTATCGTAAGAACATGCACTTTTTTATCAAAAAGATAATTTCTCAAACCGCTCAGATAAGCCGTAAAAGCTGCTTTCGCACTTCCATAGATAAAGTTACTCTGTCTTCCCCGGTCTCCTGCCACTGATGAAAGCCCGATAATCGTGCCGGATCTTCTGCTTTCAAACTTTTGGGCAAAATAATTCATTAAAGGAACCAGTTTTGAATAATTGATATCAATGATACGCTCTGTATTTCTGTTATCATATAACCCCTCTTCGGTTCCCTCGCCTAAATATCCTACGGCACAAAATAATACATTTGAATTGATATTATCAAATCTATTGTAATCAATTTCTTTTGTCAGATCCAGCTCAATAACTTCCGCCTGCTGCAAAAACTTTACATCAAGATGTCTTGCAAAACGCTCTGTAGTTTCTTTATTTGAGGTAAAAAGATAGATTTTTTCAAACTTTTCTCCTTCCTGAAGTGCTTTTTCCACAAAAGCCTGTGCCACTTCAGATGTACTTCCCAGAACTATCATTATGAATTATTATTTATGATTCTCTTGTGCTGTAAAGACACAAATTTAGGATTTTGAATATTTTTCAGGTAGTTGGTAAGCGATGATCTGCTCATACTGTCTTTGGTAAGATAAATTCTTCCTCCAAACTCCTGAACAATAGCATCAAGCTGATCTACCAGTTTTTTCAGTTTTGAATTAACTTTAAAATCCAGTGCCAATGTATACCCCTCCACAGGGAATGAGTTATAAGCCTGAGGATTGTTTTTTCCAAAAAGTTTTAAAACCGCTAAGAATGATCCGTTCCCGCTTTTAGCGATCGTTTCAAGGATTCTTTTCATACCTTCTTTTCCTGTTTCTTTAGGAATTACCATCTGGTATTGTATAAAACCGGACTTCCCATAGATCTTATTCCAATCTGTGATCGCATCCAAAGGATAGAAAAACGTTTCATAGTCGATAAAGTTTTTCACTTCTTTTTTAGATTGCTTTTTATAGTATAACCAGTTGAAAATCTTTACGGTAAGGGCATTCAGTACAAATCCCGGAAAATAAAAAGGAACTGTAGGAGAAAATTTCTTCTTCAATCTCAAAGGTGTTTTGGAAAAACTATGGGGAAGTTCATGCTGAAAAGCATGTTCTCCTCTCATAAGAATACTTCTTCCGATATTTTTTCCTTTCTGAAGACAATCAATCCAGGCAACCGTGTAGGTCCAGTTTTCACTTTCATCGAACAGCTTAAAGATCTCATCCAGATTGTCTGCTTTGATACTTTCCTGACGAATGTATGCGGACTCTATATTTTTAAGTTTAAATTTTGCTGTGAGAATAATACCGGTAAGTCCCATTCCACCAATGGTAGCCCAAAACTTTTCTGTATTTTCCTCTCTGGAACAGGTAAGGATCTCCCCTTTCTCAGTCATGAGCTTAAATTCAAGCACATATTCTGAAAAGCAACCTTCTGCATGATGGTTTTTTCCATGAACATCCGATGCTATAGCACCTCCTACCGATACAAATTTTGTCCCGGGAGTAACGTATAGAAAATATCCCTGCGGAACTGCTATTTCCAGTACATCTGAAAGCAGCACTCCGGATTCACATTCTATGATCCCGTTCAGACGGTCAAAATTGATGAACTTATTTAATTTTTTTGTTGAAAATATAGCTTCTCCCAATGAAGCATCTCCATAACATCTCCCATTTCCTCTCGCTATGACTTCGTTGTGATTGAGTACAAATTCTTTTATTTTTCTGAAACTGTCCTCAGATCTCATTTCCTTCTCTACTATTGGAAAATTTCCCCAGTTGGTAACTTTCTGTATGAAATTCGGCTTCATTTCTTAAAATAAATTTGAATTAAAAATGCAACGACCCAAAGTAATAAAGTAACCTGTATATAACGGTCTCTGTAGACAATTTTTGTAGGAGACTCCGTTCTGTTGTAAACAAGCGTCTGCTGAAGATATCTTAACAGCGCAAAAACCACGAAAATCACGGTATAAAAGACTCTTTCGTGAAACCTTGCCTGAACTTCAGGAGACAGGGTAAACATCAGGTAGCATACTATGGCCAGCGTAATAGAAATGGATAAAGCAATATCTGCAAACTGCACGTTATAGCCATCCAGTGCTTTTCTTGTTTTTCCTGAAACCTGGGCATTGATAAGCTCTCCCCTTCTTTTTCCTATAGCCAGTACCAAAGCCAATACAAAGGTCAGCAGAATCGCCCATTGCGAAATGCTGATTCCGGTAATATAACCTCCAGCCAGTACACGCAGGACAAATCCTATGGCAATAATAAAAATATCAATAATAGGAACGTGTTTAAGCCTGAAAGTATAGGCAAGATTCATAACTACATAAAATCCTATGATGATTGCAAATTTCCAAAGAAATTCATGGAAATAAAGTTGAGTAAAAAATACAAGACCAATATCAGCAATGATAAGACCTATAAGAATTCCTATCGCTTTTGATTTTGAAATAGCTCCACTCGCCAAAGGTCTTCTCCTTTTCTCAGGGTGTTTTCTGTCTGCTTCAATATCATTATAATCATTCAGGATATAAACAACACTTGCTGCAAGTGAAAATATGACAAATGCAAAAATGCTTTTGAGAAGCAGATCTATATTGGTAATATTACCTGAAAAGAACAGAGGGACAAATACAAAAAGGTTTTTCACCCATTGCTCCACACGGAGCAGTTTTAAATATTTCTTCATTTATGTTATTTCAAATACAAAAATAATAAATTCAAAATTTCTAGCATAAAAATACAAAAAAAACCGCCGGGGCGGTCTTTTACGAAAATATTTATATATTAAATTAACTATTGCCCTTGTTTGGCATCGTTAATCATTTTTTCATTGGCAGTAATTGCAAACTCTACTCTTCTGTTTTTAGCTCTTCCTTCTTCAGTATCATTGCTAGCTACAGGCATCGCTTCACCTTCACCTTTTGTAAACATTCTGCTTGATGCAATTCCTTTTCCTGATAAATAGGCTTTCACAGCGTCTGCTCTTCTTTGAGAAAGTTTCAGGTTGTACTCATCCGAACCTTTGCTGTCTGTGTGACCATAGATATTGATATTCGTATCTGGATTATTAGCCAGTACTTCAGCTAATTTATCAAGGTTGGTCTGTGCTACAGAAGTAAGATTTGAAGAGTCGAAAGCGAAATTGACAATACTTTCGTTCATAGTTACTTTAATACCATCTCCTACTCTTTCTACCTGAGCACCTGGTAAAGTTTCTTTAATATCTTTCGCCTGCTTATCCATTTTGTTACCGATAACGTTACCAGCAACACCTCCGATAATACCTCCCAATACAGCTCCGATAGCTCCGTTTCCTCCTTTACCTACATTGTTACCAAGGATACCTCCCAGTACTGCTCCCGAAGCAGCTCCTACCGCTGTACCTCTTTGTTGGTGATTTGAATTCTGAACCGCTTCACAGCTTGTCAATAATAATGCTGATGACAAGAAAAGGGCTCCTACGTATGTTTTTGTAAATTTCATTTTTTTTGATCTTTTATGTTGATAAATTATTTCATTCCAGTTCTCTGGAAGTTGTAAACTACTTTTACATTACCTCCTTCAAAAGGAACATCTTGCTCAAGTGAAAACTGATCTGTACTCTGATTAATCATTGTAAGACTGTAACCTGCTGTATTTTGTTTAGCTTTTGTACCTGAAGCAATTTTTTTAAACATAAACGTATTACCGCCTTTTACTTCAAATTTGATTGGCTGTGTAATTGCCGGGCAATCTCCACCACCGTTTAAAGTATACGCTCCTGTCCAGTTATTGGGAATCAATCTCCAGTGGCTTCCTACGAAGCACTGTGCGTCTGCACCTTCATCAAAAGGCTTAATTTTATAACCTTTATCATAATCTATGCTTACAATCTGCCAGTCTCCTTTCATTTTCAGGAAGTCGGCTCTTTGATTTTGAGATGTAGCTGCTTTGTTAACAGAGGAACACGAAACTGCAAAAAGTGATGTTCCCAACATCCCTGCAAGTAGTAACTTTTTCATTTTGTTGTTTATTATTTTGTTACTATAAAGTTACAAAAAACCGTGCCAAAATTTAAAATAAAAAATAAAAAGTCCGAAAAAATCCGGACTCCTTATGGTTTCTCCTTAAACACAGGGAGATAAATTATTTTTTAACAGCCTTTTTTACGGATTTCGAAGGCCTGGCTGTGCCTGTAGTTTTTCCTTTATAAAAGTTGGTATAGGCATACTCTGCTGCCTTTTTCAGGTCGATAACCCCACCTGCCTGAGATTGGTCACCAAAACCATCGGCAGTACTTGGGTTGCTGCTTTTCACAAGAGCTTCAATGATCTGATAAGGTTTAAGATCCGGCATATAAGCCAGTAAAACAGCTGCTCCTCCGGCCACAACAGGGGAAGCCATAGAAGTGCCCTGAAGGTATTTATATTCGTTTTTAGGAACGGTAGAATAGATTTCTTCTCCCGGAGCAAAAACGTTCACCATCTTTTTATTGTAATTGGAAAAATCTGCTCTCAGTGCATTATTTTTATTCGTACTTGCTCCTACCACAAGAACATTGCTTACAAATGGTTTCTCGTCTGTAACATTTTTAAAGTTGGTAGGATATGCGAGATGTTCTGCTACATCTTCATTTTCGTTACCTGCAGCTTTTACTAAAAGAACGCCTTTATCTTCAGCATATTTGAAAGCATCCCAAACCACATTTTTACCAGGAGAAACAGGTTTTCCAAAGCTCATATTTAAAACTTTCGCACCGTTATCTACAGCATATCTGATCGCATTGGCAACGTCTTTATCTCTTTCATCACCATTCGGAACTGTTCTTACAGACATAATTTTAGCCACTTTGGAAGCTACTCCATACTGAACTTCTTTTCCTTGCGGAAGTCCGGCAATAATTCCTGCCACGTGGGTTCCATGTTCTGCATCCGGTCCTTCATAATGATTATTTCCATAGATTTTTTCAGAATAGTCATCGTAGTTATCCCCTACAATTTCTTTTCTCGGATCATAGGAAAGGTCATATTGTTTTGCAGCAGGAGCAAAATGATCGATGGCTTCTTTCATTTCCTCCTTCATCTTTTTTTCAAATTCCGCGGCTGATTTTCCTTTAAATTCCGGACTTTGTGAAATCTGGCCTAAAAATTCCTTCGCAATGGCATCTCTCTGATCTGTCGGAGCTTTGATCGCAGCAATAGTTTCAGCGGTTACAGGCTTACCTGCCAGCAGTTTTACCATATTAGGAATCAGCTCGTTCAGCATAGAATAAGTCTGAAAGTTTTGTTTTGCCTCGATACTCTTTTTATTGAACATATCTTTGGCTTTCATATACATCTCAAACTCTTCCTTCATCTTAGCCTGGTTGGCTTTATTTTGTGTGGAATCATCTCCTTCGAAGACAGGTTTATATTTGGCAACTACTCTTGTCACCTCCATATTATCGATATCAATATCACCGTTTTTACCTCCTATAAAGTTCCATCCATGTACGTCATCAATATACCCGTTTCCATCATCATCTTTACCGTTACCGGGAACCTCGTTTGGATTTGACCATAGATTTTTTACCAATCCGGGATGATCTACCTGTACTCCACTGTCTAATACACCCACCACGACTGTTTTAGGCTTCAGACCTTTAGATTCCAGGTATTTATAAGCATTTGCTGTATTTACCCCATATACTTTTGAAGTTGCAAAATCTTTGTGATACCATGTCATAAGATCTTTATCTTCGCTGGGATCAATACTTTTAGCTTTAGATTCCTGTGCAAAGGATAAACTAAAACCTGCAAAAAAAACTGCAGCTAATAATACCTTTTTCATATGTTGATATTTAATTTTTAAAGAGATATGCCAATCACCGTTATCATCTGTTTTATATTTTACCAACAGTGATTGTACTAATATTGTTGTTTTATATTTTTTATATATACGAGTGATTCCGGGCCTTTATTACAAATAAGGTCAAGAACCGACAGGTCTTCCAAAAATCCGAATTTATCAGAGAATGTCTGGTAATAGTCTTCCATCTGAAATTCTGAAGGAAGTTTTGCCGAAAACTTTTCCCTGAAATTGATACTCTCCGGATTTTTGATATATTCTACATTCAAAGAGTGTGCCTTTTCTGTTTTAAGTATCTGTTGGATGACTTCTATCCCTTTAAGGTTAAAATCCAGCAGAAACTTTTCTTTAAGGTCAAATATTTTTCTGAACTTATCTTCATAATACTCAAAATAAGGAGAGCTTTGATATGCTGTCTTAATGGATTTCCAATGAAGCGTTCTCCAGTCTTCGCGGTAAGAAATTTCAACATCTTTGAATTCTCTTTTCCCGTTATGATTGATAGGAATTATTAATGATAATTTTCCGTTGGCACCATAAATATTGGCTCTGTTTCTATACGTCTGCTTCGGAAAATTTTCAAACTGTTCAAATACAATTTCATTCTCAGGATTCAAAAACACTGAGAACCAAGAGATTGGAGGCATATAAAATGCCGGCAATAATACATTCTTCATATTCATAATGCAAAAATGAAGTATTTTTTCAAATACTTCATTCTATTTTACGTTTAATTTTTTTTATTAATTGTCTTCAGTTTTTTTCTTTCTGAATAATTTCATGAAATAATCCCATCCGAAGAACAAGATCAGGATCATGGCTGCAATCCACCAGTAAGAGGTTTTATTAGATTCTCCTGTGTTGGTTGCTTTGAACATTCTTTCCCAACGGATTTTTTTAGGAGCCTGATACGTTGAGCTTGCATCCGGAAATACTCCCTGTACGCTCATCCACGTAAACATTGGTTTTCCAACAATATTTTCTTCCGGAACGAAACCAAAGAATCTTGCATCCAATGACGCATCTCTGTTGTCCCCGATCATCATATAATAATCCTGTTGAATGGTATACTGATTCGCTTCTTTACCATTAATAAAAATCTTTCCGTTCTTTTTCTCTAAGCTGTTGTGTTCATATTCAGAAATGATCCATTGGTACATTGGAAGTGTCTCCTGATTGATCGCTACCACATCTCCTTTTTTAGGAATTCTAACCGGGCCGTACCAATCCTGATTCCAAGGTTTGTTGATCGGGAAAATAGATTGTGTGGTATCAATTTTAGTTTTAGCTTCGTCTCTGTAATATACTGCAGCTTCTCCTTTTGGTGAAACTTCTTCCTTCATATCAATAACATGAGGAAGTTCTTTAATTTCTTTAGCCGTTTTATCTGTTAAACCCTGGAATCCATAAAGGAAACCTCCGTTATTCTGCTGTACTTCCTGAACCGGTAAAAATCCATAAGCTTTATATAAAGTAGGGATATCCAATTGAGCATCCGTTGTTACAATATATCTGTGCTGTACCTCCTGATCTCCTAAAACCACTTCCGGCTTTCCATTCACGAAAAGTCTTCCGGCTCTCATTTCAAAAGTATCTCCTGCTGTAGCCACACATCTTTTTACGTAAGGATCTTTTCTGTCAATTGCTGTATGTACGGAATCCTGAGGATAGTTGAAAACTACTACATCATTTTTCTGTGGTTTGTTGAATTGTAAAATTCTTGTGTATGGAAGCTTCACTGCATCTACGTAAGACTTTGGATCATCTTTCGGGTTTCCTTTCTGTCCTGTATCCATAATGGTTCCCTGAAGGAAAGGTATGGCTACCGGACGCATTGGAAGTCTGTATCCGTAGCTCCATTTGTTTACAAAAAGGAAGTCACCCACCAACAATGTTCTTTCCATAGATCCTGTAGGAATCCCGAAAGGCTGTGTTACAAAAACGTGGATAATAGTGGCAAAAACTACCGCAAAAGTAATGGAACCAATAAATGTGTCTTTCTTTTTATCGTTTTTTTCTTCGTCTGTAAGAAACAGGTCGTTTGCATTTTCATCTTCTAACTCTACATCTTTAGAATAGTTGATGACCGCCATATAAATAAACGGCAGAATCACGGTAAGAATCTGATCTTTGAAAAGTGTTTTCCCAAACTTTTTCACTAAATAAAGGTGGAAAACCGACATCATGATGGGGCCTACTATCGGAAGATAAGACATGATTGCCCACCATTTCGGATGTTTTGTTTCTTTGAGAATAATGAAATAGTTATAGAAAGGGATAAAAGCAAACAGAGGGCTATATCCCATTTTCTTGAACAGTTTCCAAGATGAAATCCCCATCAGTACGGATAGTATGAGGACATATACTGTATAAGTTAAAAAATAATTCATAAATTTTTGTGCCTATTCTTAAGATATAAATAATAAAAATGATGAGTAATAAATGATAAAAGCAGTCCGCTGTTTACAATTCACTATTCATCATTTTCTGCTTATTGGTCTGCAATTTACAGAATTTGTTACAAATTAAAGTCCCAAAACGTCTTTCATTGCGAAGTTTCCTTTTTTATCTTTAATCCACTCAGCAGCGACTACCGCTCCCAGGGCAAAACCGTTTCTGTTGAAAGCGGTATGCTTGATTTCGATTTCGTCCACTTCACTTCTGTAATACACGCTGTGTGTTCCCGGAACTTCATCTTCACGTATGGCAAAAATTCCAAGCTGCTTCCCTTCTGTTTCTTCCAGTTTCCAGGCATCGAATTTCGGATTGTTCTGAATGATTCCCTCAGCGATGGAAATTGCAGTCCCACTTGGAGCATCTTTTTTATGGATGTGATGAATTTCTTCCAGCTGGCAAGAATATTCATCTACGTTTTTCATCAGGTCTGCCAGCTTTTCGTTCAGAGCAAAGAATAAATTCACGCCTAAACTAAAGTTAGAACCATATAAGAAAGCAGTTCCATTATCTACGGCCAGTTTTTCAATTTCAGCTTTTTGATCAAGCCATCCTGTTGTTCCGCAGATCACGGGAATTTTATTTTCAAGACAAGCTTTGATGTTTTCAAAAGCTACTTCCGGCAGTGAAAATTCAATCACAACATCCGGGTTATTAAGATTCTCAGCAGTCGGGGTTTCCTTCAGACGGGCAACTACTTCATGACCTCTCTTCTGTGCGATCTCATCAATGATCTTACCCATTTTACCGTAACCAACTAATGCTATTTTCATATAATCTTATTTATTTTTAATGCTGCATTCAATCTTCAGACCTTCTGCAGATATGTTGTATTTTAAAATCTGTAACTTAAACTGAAGCCTGTTTTTGGTGCGCTGTAGCCATACTGGTCCTGAATAACCGATGGCTTAAACACCAGATCCGGATCATGACGGCTTTCATAAAGATGAGCGTCTACTACAGCATCTACAATATTCAGAATATAAATCAAACCAGTAATGGCAATGGCATAATCCCTTTGCCTCTTGGCTCTGTCCTGTGCATTACCCAACGCTCTTTTGTCCAGCCATGGGTGGCTGTCTACGAATTCATTGGGAGTTCCGTTCAGCTTTGCCACGTAATATTCACGGTATTTTTTGTATTGGTTATCATTCCATACGGCAATACCAACCCCAGCACCTACTGCTCCCCAGACAATAGGAATTTTCCAGTATTTTTTGTTATAAAACTGTCCTAAACCGGGTAAAACTGCAGAGTACAATCCTGCTCTGGTAGGATTAAGCTTTAAGGTTTTTGCTGTGGGACCGTTTGCTTTTTCAAGATCTTCAATGATTTTGGCTTCGGTTTTACCAGGCTTTACGACACGGGTTTCTTCTTTCGGAGGAGTCTGCATCCGAACGGTATCGATAGGTTTTACTTGTGAGTAAGCCAGTGCAGCGATACACAAGAAAAATGTGAAAAATATTTTCTTCATTTATTTAATATGGGATAAAATATATTCCAGCTCTTCTTCATTTTTGAAGTCCAGAACAATTTTACCTTTTTTACCATTTCCAGAAGCTTTGATCTCTACTTTCACGTCTAAGATATCAGCAATGGTCTTCTGGGCTTTTTTATAGTTATTGGAAAGCTCCACTTTTGCTTTTTTGGCAGCAGGAGACTTCGGGTTCTTCAATGCAGCAGCAGCCTGTTCAGCCTGACGAACGTTTAATTTTTCTTTGATAATAAGATCAAATAAAATCTGCTGAGCTTCTTCACTTTCAAGACTGATAATCGCTCTTCCGTGTCCTGCAGAAATCTCACCGCTTCTGATAGCATTCTGAATATCCGGATTTAATCTTAGCAGTCTGATAGAATTGGTAATTGTACTTCTGTCCTTTCCTATTCTCTGGCTCAGGTTTTCCTGAGTAAGACCGATTTCCTCCAAAAGCCTGTGATAAGTTAATGCAATTTCAATAGCATCAAGGTCTTCTCTCTGGATATTTTCAACAAGAGCCATTTCAAGAAGCTCCTGGTCATTGACTAAACGGATATAGGCAGGAATAGTCGTTAATCCGGCAATTTTAGTTGCCCTGTAACGTCTTTCCCCGGAAATGATTTCAAACTTCTCCCCGTCTTTTCTCAGGGTAATCGGCTGGATTACGCCTAAGTTTTTAATAGACTGTGCAAGTTCGTTTAATGCTTTTTCATCAAAATAAGTTCTCGGCTGCGTTGGGTTCGGATAGATATCTTCAAGCGCAACTTCCACAATATTTCCCACAAACTTATCTGCTCCTTCATCAGTAGCGGAATTGATCGTTGCTTTGGATTCTGCACTTAAAATGGCGCCCAGGCCGCGTCCCATAGCTCTTTTTTTGTCCTTCATAGATATAATTGATAAATGATGTTTGAGAAGTGATGACCAGCATTCACTTATTGCCCATTTATTATTAATTTAATTCTTTATTAAGTTTTCATTCTTCAAAAGAACTTCTTCAGCTAACTGAATATACTGAACAGCTCCTTTACTTTCTGCATCATAGTTCAGGATACTTTCCCCGAAACTTGGTGCTTCACTCAATCTTACGTTTCTGCTGATAATGGTTTCAAAAACCATCTCAGGGAAATGTAAATTTACTTCTTCCACAACCTGATTGGATAGTCTCAATCTGCTGTCGTACATGGTTAAAAGAAGACCTTCAATTCCAAGATCTTTATTATGGATTTTCTGAACATTTTTAACGGTGTTCAACAATTTCCCAAGCCCTTCTAATGCAAAATATTCGCACTGAATCGGAATGATTACAGAATCTGCTGCTGTAAGAGCATTTACCGTAATAAGACCTAAACTCGGTGCACAGTCGATGATAATATAATCATAATCATCCCTTACACTTGCCAATGCTTTTTTCAGCATATACTCACGGTCTTCCTTGTCTACCAATTCAATTTCCGCTGCTACCAGATCGATATGTGACGGAATAATATCCAGGTTGGGAGTTGCCGTTCTTTTGATACAAACTCTTGTATCTGCACTATGCTCAAGAAGATTATAGGTAGAATACTGAACATCCTCAACACCCAAGCCGGATGTTGCATTCGCCTGAGGGTCAGCATCAATAATTAATATTCTTTTTTCCAATACTCCTAATGCTGCTGCCAAATTTACAGCGGTGGTAGTTTTACCAACACCTCCTTTTTGATTAGCAATACCTATGATTTTTGCCATTATTAGAACTTTAAGTTTCAAAAATACACTTTTTTCTTTGCTCTCGGTGAGTGGGGAAAATCAAAATTGAGTTAAAATATTGTTAATAAGCAATTTAACGATAAAAAAAATTATCCACAAAAAAAAATCTTTGTGGATAACTACTTGAAATTTACTTTTCCGTATTAATTCTCAAATTTCATAGAGATGGGAAATTTGAAATAACTTCTTACGAATTCTCCTTTTTTGTTTTTGGCCGGGATCCATTTTCCTTTGTTGGAAATTGATTTAATAGTTCTCATTGCCTCATTATTAAAATCGGCGTTGGTTCCGTTAGCTTTTACCCCTGAGATGGTTCCGTCCATTTCTACAATAAAGGTAACTGTCGTCTTTACAACATCTTCGGATTCAAATCCTGAACTATCGAAGCTGTTCATTACTTTATTTCTGAAGGAGTCTATTCCTCCTGCAAAATTGGCTTCTACCCCAAGTTCTCCTGCTTCAGCAATTTTACTTTTGTCCACCGGATCAGCAATCACAGGCGGAGGTGTTGTCATTACAGGACCTGTTCCTACTGTTAGTGTCGGAACATTGGGTGTATTCGGCGCAACAGGATCTCCTTTAAAATTGTCTTTAAATCCTGCTACAGCATCATCAGGAATTGGATCTTTTTTCACATTATCCTGAGCTGTACTTGATGGCGTAGGCACTGTACTGTCAAATGTTTTTGTATTGGGTGCTACCTCAGGCTTTACCGGAGTAATTTTTACCGGCGGAGCAACAGGATCATCAGGAATTAATACTGGTGGAGGAAGTACATACCCTCCATCTGTTATAACTTCTACAGGTTTCAATGCAGAAATCACAAATGGTGTAATGGATACTGCAGCCATTAAACTTGCTCCGATAAAAAGCGCTTTGGTTAATATTCTATCTGATTCGTTTCTTAATACATAGGCACCATAGTCTTTATTGCGGTGCTCGAACAGGACCTCGTTGAACCGAAATTCCTGGTTTTGGTTATGTTGTTTCATCACTACTACTATTTAAACTGTTAAAAATTTTGATTATTAGTTTTATTGTTCTTATCGATAAGTAGTGTTTCAATATCAAAACATCTGCCAAAATTTTATCAAAACAACATAATATTAGAAAATTTTATGATAAAGTTTAAATTTTAACATTTACAATTAAAAAGTTTATAGAAGAAAAAGGAGTTATTTCTTCTCAAGTAAATGAGGAATAAACTTAATGACCTCTTACCCACATCAAGGTTTAAAAACTTGACAAGGCTCATAAAAACAAAAAAAGAGACCATCAATGATGATCTCTTTTTATTGTATGTTCTAAGAAATATTAGAATAATTCTTTTCTGATGATGTTCTGACTTCTTTCAGGACCTACAGAAACTAAGTATACGTTGATTCCTAAGTATTTCTCAATAAACTCGATGTATTTTTGCGCAGTATCAGGAAGTTCATCATAGCTTCTTGCTTTGGTAATATCTTCGCTCCAGCCTGGTAAATCCTGGTAAATTGGCTCGTAGTTGTATAGCTTTTCTGTTGACGAAGTGAAATAATCGATGATTTTTCCGTCTTCAGTTTTGTAATGCGTTACAACTTTCAGGTTCTCAATTCCTGTAAGAACGTCAAGTTTAGTAATCACAAGGTTATTGATACCGTTGATCATACAAGCATGCTTTAAGGAAACAAGGTCTAACCAACCTGTTCTTCTTGGTCTACCTGTAGTTGCTCCGAATTCACCACCGATCTGTCTGATTTTCTCACCCAGTTCGTTATCCAATTCAGAAGGGAAAGGTCCGTTTCCTACTCTTGTACAGTAAGCTTTCGCTACTCCAATAAGGTTCTGAAGTGAAGTTGGCGGAACACCAGCTCCTGAACAAACACCTCCTGTAGATGGAGAAGATGAAGTTACGTATGGATACGTTCCAAAGTCAATGTCAAGCATTAACGCCTGCGCTCCTTCGAATAAAACGTTTTTACCGTCTCTGATTGCTTCATTTAGCTCTAATTCAGTATCAACGATTCTGTCCTGAAGCTGCTTTCCGATTTCTAAATACTCGTTGTAGATTTCTTCAACATCTAAAGCCGGTTTTCCGTAATATTTTTCAAAAAGAGAATTCTTAACTTTTAAGTTTTTCTCAATTTTATCTCTTAAAATCTCAGGATTTAAAAGGTCTACCATTCTGATCCCGACTCTTGCAATTTTATCTTCATAACAAGGTCCGATTCCTTTTTTGGTAGTTCCGATCTGAGTTCCTCCGTGCTCCTCTTCACGGTAAGTATCCAAAAGGATGTGGTAAGGCATAATAACATGCGCTCTTCTGCTGATAAAGATGTGATCTGTTCTTAAGCCTTTGCTCTCGATCTGACCAACTTCTTTAATGAAAGACTTAGGGTTTACCACTACTCCGTTCGCAATGATACATTTCCCTTTGCATTGAAGAACTCCTGAAGGAAGAAGGTGTAGAACGAATTTCTCATCACCCACATAAACCGTGTGACCAGCGTTGTCTCCACCTTGGAAACGTACAACATAGTCCGATTTTGCTGATAAAACATCCGTGATTTTTCCTTTGCCTTCATCTCCGTACTGAAGACCTACAACTACATAAGTTGACATATTTTACTTTTGTTTTTAGATTCGTGCAAAATTACTCTGAAAAAAAATGACGACCAAATTATAGAGGATATTTATTTTGAGTTGGGGTGAAAATCATGAGGTTGAATATTACTTCATTTCTACCTTTTTACTTTCACACCTATATAAAATGGATTATATTTACTATAAATTTATACAAATGAAAATTAAAATTCTGATTCTACTTTTAATAATCCCTCTTATTTATGTGAACGCTCAAAATAAAGTAAATGATTATCTAAATATACGTGGTCCCATTAAGCTAAATCAAAAGGAATATAATCTCGTATGGAGTTCGCATCCTAATGAAAATTATTTTAAACAGGAATATGTAAGCTCACATGATAACATCCATAAATACAACAGTATGGTATTGGTCGATTTTATAAAAGGTGATTTTAATATCAAGGATGTTGTGGATCAAAAAGTAGCTGAACTGCAGGAAATGAAAAAGACCAACCCAGTCGTCAATTACCAGATTTTTGAAAATAAGGAAGAATATATTTTAGATTTTCTTATCAGTGAAAATTCAAAGGACGGCAAGGAAATACTTATTGCAGAAAGAAATATTTATCGCTACAAAATCATTAGTAATGGAAAGAATAAAGGCGTTCTTCTTTTTGCACTGAGTGAAAGAGGGTATCCGGAAAATATTGATTCTTTTTTTAATAATTTAAAAACCAATTCTTCAAAATTAATTGAAACGGTTGGAAATTATAAACTTCCAGATATTGAAATAAAATAATATTCCAATTACTATGAACCCATCACAAAAGTCTGCCTATTTACCATCAAAAATAAACAGCAGTTCAGAACTTTTCTACACTCTGTTTTCTCCGGAGACAACAAAAGCCACCCTTCTCATTGTTCACGGCATGCAGGAACACAGCGGAAGATATGCAGAGATTGCAGAATATTTTGCGTCTCATGGTATTGCTGTATTGACGTATGATCATCTGGGACATGGAAAATCTGTAAAAGAGAAAAAAGACATTGGTTTCTTCCAGCTTGAAAAACCGGATGAAAGACTTATAGCCGATGCCAAAATGATGGCAGATCATCTTGCAGAGCAATATCCGGATATTCCCCATTTTATTCTGGGCCATTCTATGGGATCTTTTATTACACGTTGCCTTCTTCAAAAAGCCAGCAGTCAATTTTCAGGAGCTGTCATTACAGGAACCGGCGGACCTTTACCAGGAATCGATATATTGAGAGGGTATTTATCATTGGCTACGGCTATTGCTCCCCGTCATCGTACGTTTTTAAATTCTGTTTTTACAAGTGTCAATAACAAGCATTTTAAAAAGGATAAAGATTTCAGCAACACAAGCTGGCTCAGTATTAATCCTGAAAACAGAAAGGCTTTTGAACAGGATGAACTTTGCGGAATTCCGTTTACCCATAATGCTTTTTATACTCTATTTACCGTTTATAAAAAGGCGACTGCAAGAAACTGGGCTTCTTCTATTTCAAAATCCTTCCCTTTTTTATTTATAAGCGGGCAGAATGATCCGATTGGCGATTTTGGAAAAGGAGTCATGCATACGGTCGATAACTTAAAAGCTGATGGTTTTGAAAATGTGGACGTAAAGATCTATCCGGAAATGCGTCATGAGATTTTGAACGAATCCATAAGAGAAGAGGTTCTGACGGAAATTTATAAGTGGATATTTAAATTCAATAATCACAGAGAATAAAAATTCCAGATAGCAATTATCTGGAATTTCTGTATAAGTTTCGGCTAAAGCCGATGGATTCTAATCTTATTGATAGACGGGCTAAAGCCCATCTCTATTGAATATCAAAATGATTCTGTATAATTTGTGAAACCCAGGTATCAATTCAGGATTAATTCCTGACCAGTTCCAATCTCTCCCAGAAAAACTTCATCGTGGGAAATCACCAGCAGGGTTCCGTGATAATCTTTGATAGAATAGGTGAGAATTTCCACATTCTGCAGATCAAGATTATTGGTAGGTTCATCAAGGATGATCATATCCGGTGCTTTATTGCTGATGGAAAGCCCGCAGAGAAGTAACCGTAAACGCTCTCCTCCACTCAGCATACCGCATTTTTTATCCCAGGTATCTTTTCCAAACAAAAATCTGGACAGTAATGTTTTGACTTCTGATTCCTGCATGGCACTGTCATTGAAAGTCTGTACAAAATCATACAACGTTGAGTCATTATCAATCAGAGAATATTCCTGATCAATGTAAATACTGTTGAAATCTGCTTTTTTTATTCTCCCTTCCGAGGGCTGAAGACTTCCTAACAAAAGTTTTATCAGCGTCGTTTTTCCGGAACCGTTTCCTCCTTTTATTGAAATTCTGTCTCCACTGCTGATTTCAAGATTAAGATTTTCTTTCCAGAGTTTCCCTTTTCCATAACTGAAGTTGAGATCTTCGGCTGTAATCAAAACCTTCCCTGAATGCAGATTGGAATCATTAAAATTCACTTTCATCTGCTCAGAATTCTTTAACGAGGAACGCAAATCTCTCAAATCACCTGAGATACCACTTATTTTCTCAGCATGGACACTTTTCAGCTTTGAACTGTTTTTTTCCGCATTATTCCGAAGAGTATTCATCATAATCCTTGCTACTCCGGATTTTTCCTGTTTGCCTTTACCTCTCGCATCCAGTTTTTGCTTTCGTTCTAATGTTTCCCGTTCTTTTTCTTTTGCTTTTTTTAAAGCCCGCTCTTTGGAATGGATATCATTTTGCAATGCTTCCTCCTCCACTTCTTTCTGTTCGGCATAAAAGTCATAGTTTCCACCATAAGTTGTAATTCCCTGATTACTTAACTCAAATATGGTATCCACAAGATTGAGCAAAGTACGGTCGTGGCTTACGATAACTACTGTTGAATCTGTTTTGTCAATAAGATCATACAAGAGTTTTCTTCCTTCCCTATCCAGATGATTGGTCGGCTCATCCAATACGATAATATCAGGTTGATTGATCTGAATTCCGGCAAGAAAAACTTTCGTCTTCTGACCGCCACTCAAGCCTTCAAGCTTTTGAGTTAATTCAAAATTCCCGAGTCTCCAATGCTCCAGAGCCTGCTTACACCGGTCTTCAATGTCCCAGTCATCATTGAGCGTTTCAAAATAAATTTCATCCACCTCACCATTGGTAATTTTCTGGAGGGCATATAATTTCTGATCTATTTTCAGACATTCCGCGATGGTAAGATGATTACAATTTCCAAACATCTGAGGCACATAAAAAATATCGCCCTGGATATTAACGCTGCCTTCTGAAGGTTGTATTTCGTCTGCGATTATTTTCAGCAGAGTTGATTTCCCCATGCCGTTACTGCCTAGCAAAGCAGATCTGGTATGAGCCTGTATTGTTACATTGATATGATTAAATAGAAGATTTCCTCCCGGAAACCCAAAGGATATATTTTGCAGTAAAATCATGATTTCTTTCTTAAATAGTATAATTAAACACCAGCAACATTGGCGTTGCCGTTTATTGAATCTGAAAGAAATTATATCCTACATGTCTGTATTTTGGGTTTTGAAAGTACAAAGATACTCATTTTCGGAATATTATATTTCATTAATGATCAGGAAATTGATCACCTTCTTTTCTCTCCTTTATCAAACACCTGTTTTTTTATCACTTTCAAGATCTTGATTTTTGAAGGTATATCATTATACATCACTGGAAAGCTTATCGTTATTCCTATTTAAACATCCTTTATCATGATATACAGTTCTGCTGCTGCAAAACCCTTAAACTTTCAAACTGATAAAAACAGGAAAGTATTTTAATCAAAATTCCGTAACTTTGCCAACTACTAAAAATTTTATGGAAAGCATTAAAGTTCACGACAAAACTTTCGTTCCTTATTTAAAGGATGCCGAAATTCAGGAAATTGTAAAAGAGACAGCGTTAAGAATTTATGAAGATTACAAGGACGAAGTTCCTGTTTTCATTGGGGTTTTAAATGGGGTGGTGATGTTCTTCTCAGATCTTTTAAAATATTACCCGGGAGAATGCGAAATTGCCTTCATTCAAATGAGTTCTTATGTAGGAACTGAGTCTACAGGGATCGTTTATCAGAAAATGGAACTTACCAAAGATGTAAGAGACCGTCATATTATTCTTGTTGAAGATATCGTAGATACAGGAAATACCGTTGAAAGTCTTTTTAAATATTTCAAAGAAACACAACGTCCTAAATCTGTAAAACTAGCTAGTTTCCTGCTGAAACCGGAGATTTACAAGAAAGATTTCAAACTGGATTATATCGGAAAGGAAATTCCTAACAAGTTTGTACTTGGATATGGACTGGATTATGACGAATTGGGTAGAAACCTTCCGAATTTATATCAGCTGGAAGACGGACAAATCAACCATTAAACGCTGTTGGCTATTAGCTGATAGCTTTTAGCTTAAAATTATATAAAGAAATAAATTTAATAATAACTTAAAAAAGCTGAAAGCAAAGAGCAAACCGCCAAAAGCCAAAAGCCAGAAGCAAAATGCCAGTTGCCTAAAGCGAATCAACATTATGATAAACATTGTTCTGTTCGGCCCTCCAGGAAGTGGAAAAGGAACACAAGCTCAGAATCTGATCGAAAAATTCAATTTAAAACAGGTTTCAACAGGTGATCTTTTCAGATACAATATGAAAAATGACACTGAACTTGGAAAACTGGCTAAATCATACATCGATAAGGGAGAATTGGTTCCGGACCAGGTAACAACAGATATGCTGATCGATGAGATCAAAAAACCTACTGATACCAACGGTTTTATTTTTGACGGATATCCAAGAACAACTGCACAGACAGAAGCTTTGGAAACAATCGTTAAAGAAGTACTGAATGACGAGATTGATATCTGTCTTTCATTGGTGGTAGAGGACAAAATTTTGGTGGAAAGACTTCTGAAAAGAGGTGAAACCAGCGGAAGATCAGACGACAGCAATGTAGAGATCATCGAAAACAGAATTAAAGAATATTATACCAAAACAGCAGAAGTTGCCGAGCTTTATAAAAAGCAGGGAAAATATGTAGAGGTAAACGGTGTTGGAGAAATTGATGAGATTTCCCAAAAACTTTTCGCTGAGGTAGAGAAAATTAAATAATCGGGATATGGGTACGGGATTGAAATTTCATCCCGTCATTCTCACCCCGCAACACAAACTATATGTCTAACTTTGTAGATTACGTAAAGATCCATTGTAAAAGCGGACACGGAGGTGCTGGTTCTGCCCACCTTCGCCGTGAAAAGTATATTCCTAAAGGTGGTCCTGACGGAGGCGACGGAGGTCGTGGAGGTCATATCATTATGAAAGGAAATGCTAATGAATGGACTTTGCTTCCACTCCGATACACCCGTCACGTAAAAGCAGAACGTGGTGAAAACGGAGGAAAAAACCAGCTTACCGGTGCCTACGGAGCTGATGTTTATATTGAGGTTCCGGTGGGAACTATTGCCAAAAATGAAGAAGGCGAAATTATCGGTGAAATTTTAGAAGACGGACAGGAAATCATCCTGATGCATGGTGGTAAAGGAGGGTTAGGAAACGAGCATTTCAAGTCTTCTACGAATCAGACCCCAAGATATGCACAGCCAGGTCTTCCGGGAGAGGAAGGGTATATCGTTTTCGAGCTTAAAATTTTGGCAGATGTAGGTCTGGTTGGGTTTCCGAATGCCGGAAAATCTACACTTTTAGCATCTGTTTCTGCGGCAAAACCAAAAATTGCCAATTATGCCTTTACGACATTGACTCCTAACCTTGGAATTGTAGATTACAGAAATTACAAATCATTTGTAATGGCTGATATTCCGGGAATTATTGAAGGAGCAGCGGAAGGAAAAGGTTTAGGACACAGATTCCTGAGACATATTGAAAGAAATTCCATCCTTTTATTCTTAATTCCGGCTGACTCTGAGGATCATTTCAACGAGTTTAAGATTCTTGAAAATGAACTGAAGGAGTACAATCCTGAACTTCTGGATAAAGATTTCATTGTTTCCATTTCAAAATCTGATCTTCTGGATGATGAACTGAAAAAGGAAATTGCAGCAGAGTTCCCGGAGAACAAGCAGCCTTTATTCTTTTCAGGTGTTACCGGAGAAGGCCTTATGGAACTTAAGGATGCTATCTGGAAACAATTGCACGGATAGAAATATTGATTCATCAGTTCTGTTTTTTCATAAAATAAAACTGCAACATACAAAATAGTCTTAGGTTTTCCTGAGGCTATTTTTCTGTATATAATTCTGATATTTTTCTACATTTTAAACCGTTAAGAATGGATTTTTCTTAACATTTTCATTGGATAATAATTGTTCAATAAAAATTTAAACTGATTTAACATAAAAACAAAAGAAATTTTCTCTTTTGGAACAATTATTGGGAGATCCTCTGAAATTGAAAAAACTATGAAATATTTGCTAGCCATTTGTGCATTTGTGTTTTTGACATCCTGTACGACTTCTCAAAAAGTAAATTCAAAATATGCTGCCATTGAATATGAGGCTACTCCATGTTTTGGATTCTGTCCTGTTTTTAAAATGACGATCAATCCGGACAGAACTGCGGTTTTTGAAGCAGAACATTTTAATTTTAATGATAAACCTTCGAAAGATGAGTTTTCAAAGCCGCGTGAAGGAACTTTTAAAGGAACCATTAAGGAAGAGGATTACAATAAGTTGATCACCTTACTGGACGGATTAGATGTAAAATCACTCAATGATAAATACGGTGAACACAATATTACCGATCTTCCAACCTCTTATTTAAGAATCAAATTTGCTGACGGAACTTCAAAAAATATAGAAGATTATGGAAAACGCGGAAGCGAGAAGCTCTCAGAAGTGTACCAGTTTTTTGAAAATCTGAGAAAAAACCAGGAATGGACTAAAGTGAAATAGTTTCATTTAAAAAATATTAAATTATCTTTGTTACCATAATTCCTCCCACCGAGGAATTTTTTTTATAAAATTATTAACCATCAACAACATGAGAAAAAACTTTTTTTTCGTTTCACTATTTGCCTGTTCAGGTTTCATTAATGCCCAAACACAACACCCCACAAAAACAGAATCCTCTGTCAGCCTTGGAGTGAAAGGAGGATATTCTTTATCCAGCATGAAACTTTTTGATGATAAAATGGATTCCCAGTCTTATTTCTATGCAGGTATTCTGGCAGAGCAGCCAATATCCCACAAGTTCGGATTGCAGGCTGAGGTTCTTTATACTCAGCTAGGCGGTAAAATTTCATATCCTATAACAATACCAAACACTCAGGGTAGTTTAGGAAATATGAATTATACATATTCTCTAACTCAAATACAGGTGCCCATTTCTGCAAAGTATTATATTATTCCTAATCTTTCTGCTTCTGCCGGGATGAATATTGGTTTCAATATATCTACAAAAGTAGAAGCCAGTAGCAGGATAACAGGAACTGAGAAAAGAAATTATGATGGAGTAAAGACCTTAAACCTATTTCCATTCCTGGGAGCAGAATACAAGCTTAGCAAAAAGTTTTTTGTAGATGCAAGATATAATTTCAATTTTATAGAAATAAGTAAAAGCAATACTTTACCTATGAAAGCCGGATTTCTTCAGGCTGGTGCAGGATATAGATTTAAATAAACTACAGATATCTAACAGAAAAAAATGGCGGCTCCTATTCGGGTGGCCATTTCCGTTTTTCAATAGGCAATAAGTCTAAAAAAGTGGAAAAAGATACTTAAAAATATTTAGACTACCTTTGCAGAATGTAATTCTTTCAGACTGAAGGAATTTTTATTTAAATTTTAAAATAATTCATTTGAATTTTACAGACTTAAACTTAATAGAACCTATTGCAAAAGCAATCCAGGAGCAGGGTTACACGACTCCGACTCCTATCCAGGAAAGATCTATTCCTGATATCTTAGAAGGCAGAGACTTTTTAGGTTGTGCGCAGACAGGAACAGGAAAAACAGCGGCTTTTTCCATCCCTATCCTACAGAATTTATCCAAAAATAAAATTCCCAATAAACATATAAAAGCCTTAATCCTTACCCCCACCAGAGAACTGGCTATCCAGATTGAGGAAAACATTAATGCTTACGGTAAATATCTTCCGCTAAAACAACTTGTTATTTTCGGAGGCGTAAAACAAGGAAATCAGGAAGCTGCTTTGAGAAAAGGGGTTGATATTCTGGTAGCAACACCGGGAAGACTTCTGGACTTTATTGCACAGGGAATCATCAGCCTGAAAAACCTTGAAATTTTTGTTCTTGATGAAGCAGACAGAATGCTGGATATGGGATTTGTACATGATGTAAAAAGAGTTATTAAACTTTTACCTCAGAAAAGACAGACTTTATTCTTTTCGGCAACAATGCCCGGCGAGATCCAAAAACTGGCCAATTCCATTCTGAATAATCCTGTGAAAGTGGAAGTAACACCGGTTTCTTCTACAGCAGATACCATCAAACAATCTGTATATTTTGTAGAAAAGGACAACAAGCTGAATCTGCTTTCTCATATTCTTAAAAATGACATTTCAGATTCTGTACTGGTTTTTGCAAGAACAAAGCATGGCGCGGATAAGATTTCAAGAAAACTTCAGAAAGATAATATCTCTGCAGAAGCGATTCACGGTAACAAATCTCAGAATGCACGACAAAATGCGTTGAACAATTTCAAATCCGGAAAAACAAGGGTTCTTGTGGCTACAGATATTGCAGCCAGAGGAATTGATATTGATGAACTGAAATTCGTAATCAATTTTGAGCTATCCGATGTTTCTGAAACCTATGTACACAGAATCGGAAGAACAGGAAGAGCCGGAGCTGAAGGAACCTCTATTTCTTTTGTAGATGGACTTGATCTTCTGAATTTAAAGAATACAGAAAAGCTGATTGGCAAGAAAATCCCTGTGATCAAGGATCATCCGTTCCATACTGATGATCTGGTGGCACAGAAAAGGGATTCGAATAACAAACCTGTTCCTGCCGGCGGCGGAAAGCCCAAAACAGAAAACAGTAATAATTCAAGGTCTAATAATAACCGCAAAAAGCCTTCTGCGGGAGCTTCCGTAGGTTTTAAAAAGCCTAAGAATAAGAATTTCACAAGAAAGAAATAAAAGAGACAAACCCCTTTTCAGTGTTGAAAAGGGGTTTTGTTTATCTTAAACTAACAGTATCTCCAGCTTCTCTCTTCCACCTTCCAGCCCTTTACTTAAAAAGATTCTTTGCATTCTCTGTCGTGATACGGTCTATCTCAGTGAAATCTTTTCCATAGATATTCACCAGTTTTCCGGCCACCAGATCAAGATAGGAACTTTCATTTCTTTTTCCTCTGTGTGGAACCGGCGCGAGATAAGGAGAATCTGTTTCCAGAACAATTTTATCCAAAGGAACTTCGTTCAGAAACTGATCTATTTTTCCATTTTTAAAGGTCACTACCCCACCGATTCCTAAAATAAAATTAAGATCAATGGCATGCTTTGCCTGTTCCAGATTTCCTGAAAAACAATGGAAAATTCCTCTTAGTTTTGGATGTTTTTTTCTTTCTAAAACTTCAAATGTCTCATCAAAACTTTCTCTGGTATGAATGACAATAGGAAGATCTTTTTCTATGGCCCAGTCGATTTGCTGCTCAAAGGCTTTCACCTGAATATCGAGTGTTGTTTTATCCCAGTACAGATCTATTCCGATCTCTCCTATCGCAGGAAAATGTCTCTGATCAAGATAATTTTTTACGATTTCAAGTTCTTTTTCCCATGATTCCGGTTTTACATAACAAGGATGTAGTCCCATCATAGAAAAAATCTGCCCCGGATATTCTGTTTCCAGCTGCAGCATTTTCTCATGCGATTCAGAATCGATAGCAGGAAGATAAAATTCTGTTATTCCTTTGTCTAAAGCTCTCTGAATGGCTTCTTTTCTGTCTTCATCAAATTCTTCTGCGTATAGATGTGTATGTGTATCAATCATTTTATTTAGTATTTTAACAGATCTTCATAAGGGTTTTCAAGTCCCAGCAATAATCCGAAAGCGGGTTCTGTTTTTATTCCCTGTTTTTTAAGTTCTATTATTTTCTGTTTAAATTCTTCTCCTTTTTCCTGTAATATTTTGTATTCAGCAATCATATGAAGATAGGCGTTCTGCTGTATTGTAGGCTTATTCTGTCCAAAGATCTCGATCGGGAAACCATCAAGCACAAAATTCAAAGTCATGCATTTTTCCCCGTTGATAATGGGATATTCAACGTCAACATCGTGAGGGATGAACCTGCTGAACATTAAATCATCCAGAAAATCTTCTTCAAATCTTAAATCAACCTCAAAAATAATATCCAGATCACTTCCTGCTATATCTATTTCAATAGGAACAGTTCCTGCTAAAATTGGGGAATACTCTTTTAATTTCTCAAAAAAGCGATGCTTTGTAAGAAGTTCGTAAACCCTTTTCTGTCTTTCATTGCCATTTCTGAGATAATCAATCTTGGTGAAATCAGGCATTTAAAATATTTTATGTTTTACCTTTTTGCGCTGGGCTTCAATTCTTTGATCCAGTTTTTCTCTGAATTCTATAAACTTTGGATCTTTCTTATCACTGGTTTTATGTTCAAGAGCTTTGATAATCTTAAAGTTTTCTTTGATAAAATTCTGAGTCTCTTCTGAAAAATAAGACCTTCCGAATTTGTCAAAAATATAATTAACCGCCTGTGTGCTGGGATGGATCATATCTTCCTTATAGAAACGGTAATCCCGCAGGTCATCCATTAAAATTTCATAAACAGGCAGATAATGACAGTCTTCAAACATCGAAATGGATTCGTGGATGGCTGTAATCAGTTTCGATTTGCTCAACTGATTTTCTACCATTCCGTCTTTTGTATGTCTTACAGGTGAAACCGTAAACAGGATCTGTACACCTTCTTTGCAGATGTCTTTAAGATCCAGAATCGTCTGGTAAATTGAGCTGGTAAGCTCCTGATGGGAAAGCAGCCTTTTTTCAAAAAACTTTTGCGGAATTTTATGACAGTTGGCTACCAGTTTATTTTTGGGCAGAAACTCATAAATAAATGATGATCCATAAGTAATGATGATCCAGTCGGCTTCCTGAAGAAAGGCATTTCCCGCTTCAATAGCTCCATTAATCTTATCCAGGGTCTGATGAATATAGCGGGTATCAAAACTGGTATGATGATCCAGAGAGATATATTCTTCATTGTAAGTAATCAGTTCCTCTTCTTCATAAAATGCAGAATCATGTAATCTGTTGATGGCATGATTGATGGAATAAGGATTAAAAATCGTCCCGAAAGGATTATTAAGGGTCTGAAGTTGTCCGTCCTGCAATAGATCTGTCATTTCAGAGGCAAAACATGATCCTATTGAGAATATTTTATCTTCAATCTCAATCTTCTTTTCTGATGCGGGAATATCAACTTCGGTTCTGAATTTCATTTATAAGGGATTAGGATTTAGGTATCAGGGCTCAGGCCAACTAATTCCTAAGCCCTAATTCCTATTAACCTTATTTAACTTTCTCTTCTCAACAAATAATTGGCCAGTTCGATAAAAGGTTTTTTCTTTTCTTCAGGAACATCTATTTTCTGAAGGTAGCTTTGTCCGATTTCATTATGTTTTTCAATCAGTCGTAATGCTTTTTCATCCACTTTTGTTCTTCTGAAAATCTTTTCAACTCCGTAGACTTTATCAACATTTTCAGTCTTTTTAGAATACCAGTAATCCAGTTCTTTTCTTTCTTCATCGGTAGCATGTTCTCTTGCTAACAGATACAGAACTGTTTTCTTGTTTTCGTAAATATCTCCTGCGTGTTTTTTTCCAAACTGTGCCTGATCTCCGAAGACATCAAGATAATCATCCATAATCTGGAAAGCAATTCCGATATGCTTTCCGAAATTGAAAATAGCTTTCGCATCTTTAAAATCTGCTTTTGCAATCAAAGCTCCGATTTCAAATGAAGAAGCACTCAACACACCGGTTTTGTAGGTAATCATTCTGATATAATCATCAAAAGTAACGTCTTTCTGAGTTTCAAAGTTGATATCATACTGCTGTCCTTCACAAAGCAAAAGCCCTGTGTGGGTAAATATTCTGATACAAGCTTTGAAAATTTCAGGTTCAAGATCTTCAAAGAATTTATAGGCTTTAAGCATCAGTCCATCTCCGGAAAGGATCCCCACATTAAGACCATGCAGGGTATGAATAGTAGGCTTATTTCTTCTCAAAGGCGCCTCATCCATA
The DNA here is from genome assembly GCF_036362765.1 of Chryseobacterium sp. CP-77. NCBI lineage: Bacteria > Pseudomonadati > Bacteroidota > Flavobacteriia > Flavobacteriales > Weeksellaceae > Chryseobacterium > Chryseobacterium sp. CP-77. The sequence goes on along the minus strand of NZ_CP143637.1, from coordinate 4,681,205 downwards.
ATGTCGTCATGAATCAGCGTGAAATTATGGAAAAACTCGATTGCCAGTGCAGGTTTGATTGCCTGTTTAAGATCTCCTCCGAACATCTCACATGCCATAAGCACCATAATGGGACGAAGACGTTTTCCACCATGGGAAATAATATAGTTCATCGGTTCATATAATTCCGAAGGTTTGTCTTTAAAAGTATATTTAGTGATGGCGTCCGCAACAATCTGCTGGTATCTGTCTAAAAATTCCATAAAATCTTATAATTTGAACAAAAATACGATTTTTCAAGGCTTTATAAAACAAAAAACTTTGCCCAAAAGGACAAAGTTTGTATAATTATATGATTTGTTTTTTTAGAAAACGAAGGTTACCACAAGATAGGTAATTCCTGCAACAATGGCAGAGATTGGAATGGTAAGAACCCAGGCCCAAAGTAAGCTTACAGTGATTCCCCATCTTACCGCTGAAATTCTTTTTGTTAATCCTACCCCGATGATAGAACCTGTAATCGTATGGGTTGTAGATACAGGAATACCAAAGTGGTCTGTGATGAATAAAGTAATAGCACCTGCAGTTTCTGCACTTACTCCTTCTAATGAAGTTACTTTGGTAATCTTGGTACCCATTGTTTTGATGATCTTCCAACCACCACTCATTGTACCTAAACCGATGGCAAGGAACGAAACTAAAGGAACCCAGATATAATGCTGCGCAAAATAATCAAAACGTTCTGCAGAAGGAATATTCAGATACTGAACATCCTGAAGCATATTAACGTGATAGTAAATTACCGCTGCACCAATGATCCCCATTACTTTCTGTGCATCATTCAAACCGTGTCCCAAGCTGAATAAAGCGGATGAAGCCAGCTGCAATCTTTTGAAAGACTGGTCTGCTTTGTGCGGGTTTGATCTTTTATAAAGATGTACAATGATCAGGGTAATGATAATTGAAATAATCATCCCTATAATCGGAGCCATGAAAATGAACAGGAAGATAGGAATTACTTTATCAAATTTCACCACACTCTGGTGTGTTACCTGATTGAAAGCTTCTTTAACAGTACCCCACATTCCAAGATCTGGCTGGGCTGCAGCCACATCGTGATAATCCATCATGAAAGCATGCATAAGAGCTGCTCCCAGGAATCCTCCGATCAGCGTATGTGATGATGATGAAGGGATTCCGAACCACCATGTAAGCAGGTTCCAGGCAATAGCTGCCACAAGACCGGAAAATATAACTTCAAGGGTGATAAAATTCTCGTTAACTGTTTTGGCAATTGTATTACCAATTTTGAATTCTCCAATAATATAAGCAGCTATAAAGAATGCTGCGAAGTTCCAAAGCGCCGCCCAAAGTACAGCCTGGAATGGAGTTAAAACTTTTGTAGAAACTATAGTTGCAATTGAGTTGGCTGCATCATGGAAACCATTGATATAATCGAAGATCAGGGCCAGCGCAATAATAACTACAAGTAAAATCGGAAATTCCATTTTTTGCTATGTATTATGCGTATTTAATCATGATGTTCTCAATGGTATTGGCAACATCTTCTGCTTTGTCTGTTACAATTTCAAGGTAGTTTAATACGGAAGAAACTTTAATAATGTTGATCGCATCATTCGTTTCAAATAATTCTACCATTGAGTTGGAAAGCAAATCGTCAGCAATATTCTCAATAGAGTTCACCTTAATACAAGCTTCTTTCACCTGCTCCATGTTTTTAAACCCTTTAAGGTTTTTCATCGCATTCTGAATTTCAAGACATGCTTTGTGGATCAATAAAGAGAAGTCTGAATACGCCTTCATCTCAGGTGATTTGTAAAGGAAAATATATTTTGTGGAAGCGTAGATATAATCAGCGATATCATCAAGCCCTGTTGCCAATGTGTGGATGTCCTCACGGTCAAAAGGTGTAATGAAGTTTTTCCCTAATTCTACGAAAATTTCGTGAGTAAGTTCATCGTTCTTGTGTTCGAAGTCGCTCATTTTCTTCAACATTGAATCGTCATTAAGATCGAAATCCTTGATTCCTGCGTTGAATTCTTCTGACATTGCAACTAGATTTTCAGTTACTTTTTCGAAAAGTACAAAGAAGATTTTATCTTTTGGTTGAAAAGCGTGGAAAATATTACCAATTCCCATTTTTTAGTATTTATAATTCGTGTGCAAATTTCTTAAAAAAGGATTGCACGTGAAACTATATAACATTAAGTTTTGTTAACATTCGCTTAACTACTGATTATCAAATAAAAAAACCGGCATGAATGCCGGTTTTGTATGGTATAGGAAGGATTAGTTGGCTACTTCAGCTCTCATATCTTTTCCTTTGAATTTCATCGATTGAATATTGCTCAATACATTGTCTTTGAACGATTTTTCAACTTCGAAGAAAGAGAATTTCTCTAAGATTTCGATATCACCGATTTCCGCTCTTTTCTTGCTTTTTCCGCCAGCAGTAGCTTTGTTGATAATATCTAAAACATCAAGTTTCTTCAAATGGTCTTTTTTACCAAGGTTGAAGAAGAATCTTACCATGTTTTCATCTCTTCTTCTTGGTTTTCCGCCACGATCTCTGTCTCTGTCACGTCCGCGATCTCTGTCGCGACCTCTATCTCTGTCTCTGTCACGTCCACGGTCTCTTCTTGAGTAATCGTCATCCCTGCTGCTTAATTTCTGCTCAGCAAGGTCGTGCTTGTCTTTGTAGTATAAAGCAAGATCTTTCAACTGGAACTGCAGCAGCTGGTGCACCAGTTCTTCTTTTGTGAAGTTGCTCAGATCCGGGATTAAGCTATCATCAAATTCGAAAAGATCTTCGTGCTCTGTCAATAATTTTTCAAATACACCTCCTACCTGAGCTTTGATAATATCATCACCTGTAGGGATAAATCTTTCGTGGATTTCAATTTTAGTTGCAGATTTGATCTGTTTCAGTTTTCTGCTTTCTTCAGGCTTGATCAGAGCCATAGAAATACCGTCTTTTCCAGCTCTACCTGTTCTTCCGCTTCTGTGAACGAATACTTCAGGGTCATCCGGTAAAGAGAAGTGAATAACGTGAGTAAGAGAGTTTACATCCAGTCCTCTTGCGGCAACATCTGTAGCCACAAGAATATCAATATTTTTCAATCTGAATTTCTTCATTACCGTATCTCTCTGCGCCTGAGAAAGATCACCGTGAAGAGCATCAGCGGCATATCCGTTCTGCATTAAGAAATCAGCAACCTCCTGAGTTTCCATTCTCGTTCTGCAGAAGATAATGGAATACTGGTTTGGATTTGCATCGATAAGTCTCTTCAATGCTTCTTTTTTCTGACGGTATCCTACAACATAGTATTCGTGAGTAATGTTCTTCTTCACTTCGTTGATAGAACCTACAGAAATACGATGTGGTTTTGTAAGATAATTTTTGGAAATTCTTTCCACTTCTTTATTCATCGTTGCAGAGAATAAGAAAGTTTGTTTCGTTTCCGGAGTTTCGCTTAGAATGGTTTCCAATTCATCCTTGAATCCCATAGAAAGCATTTCATCAGCTTCGTCTAATACTAACCAATGAATTGCAGAAAAGTCCAATGCTTTTCTGTTGATAAGATCAATTACTCTTCCCGGAGTTCCCACGATAATCTGTGGCTTATCCTTCAAAGATCTCATCTGCTCTACAATACTACTTCCACCATAAACCGCAGTTGTCTTGATGTCTTTCATATACTTAGAGTAATTCTTTATGTCCTTCGAAATCTGAAGACATAATTCCCGTGTCGGACAAAGCACCAATAATTGGATTTTGCGACTCGTATCGTCAATCATATCCAAAATCGGAAGCGAAAACGCTGCTGTTTTGCCTGTCCCTGTCTGCGCAAGTGCGATCAAGTCGCGAATATCTGAAAGAATAAAAGGGATAGTCTGTTTTTGGATTTCTGTTGGGCTTTCGTAACCCAGTTCGCCAATTGCCTTAAGGATATCAGGACTTAAATTGGTTTCCGTAAATAAATTCATTAACTATTTTAAAATTTTTGCAAAGATACAATAAATATTTGATTTGTTTTTGAATAAATTTTTAAATATGCAAACTTAAATTCACAATCCTGTAATATATCTTTGATTTTTGTAAAATTAAATCTAAAAAAAGAAGCCTTGATTTAAAAAGTTGTTAAACATTATTTTTTTTTATTAAATTGGATTAATTTTTTCCGTGTTATTTATGAATTTTCAAAAATAAAGCCATTAAATGCAAATTTTTGTTTTTCATATTCTTATTTATCGCTATTGAATATTGTCCCCTAATTAATAGTTTTTGTACATTTGAGTTGTGGAATTCGCGGTTCGGGTTGCGAGACTGGACATCCGAGACTTTGATTCGGGATTCTGGGTATGAAATCCAGGATCTCACTTAATAACAAAAAACACCTATTACAATATGTCTTCAAGTATTTCTTCCAAAACATTTGATTTTTTAAAAAAGTTAAATAAAAACAATAACCGCGATTGGTTTAATGAAAATAAAAATTTATACACAGAATCACAGCAAAACGTGGTATCCTTTCTGGATGAGCTCATCAGAGAGATGTCCGGTTTTGATGAAGAACTTGCCAGAATAGACAGTAAAAAAGCCCTGTTCAGGATTTACAGGGATACCCGTTTTTCGAAAGACAAATCCCCTTATAAAACCAATTTCGGAGCTTCTCTGGGCATGGGAAAAGGAAATCAGAAAGGAGGTTATTATCTTCACCTGGAACCCGGAAAATCCTTTTTAGCCGGAGGAATCTATATGCCGGAATCTTCTGTTCTGAAAGAAGTCCGTAAGGAAATTTCTTTGTATGGAGATGATTTCCTGAAAATTCTCAATAATAAAGATTTTAAAAAACATTTTCCGGAGCTTGATCAGGACGATAAACTGAAGAAAGTCCCTCAAGGGTTTGAAAAGGAAGACCCTATGGCAGAATACCTCAAGCTTAAAAACTTTATTGTGATATACTCTCTGAAAGATGAGGAAGTACTGGACAAAAATGCGGTAAAAAATATGACCCAGGTTTTCAAGCTGATGAAACCTTTCAATGATTTCCTGAATACACCTCTGCTTTAATTTCTGATCATAAATCGCAGATTCAACAGACAACTGCGTGTATTCTCGCTGGCCACGATGTTTAAAACATGTGTTGCAGAGATAAAGATGTCTCTGTGACAAATTGAGAATATCTTAAAATTCAATGGGTTACAAAATCAAATTTTAAAATTTAGTACTGAAAATCAAGCTATTACAATTAACATTTTTTAAGAAAAGTTTTACATTTTTATGTATCTTTGCTGTTCGCCAAAAAGCCAACAATGTCTTTATACCAAAAAATTGCAGAGAAACTACAATACATAAGCCCGAATTTTTACAAAAAAAGATATTTTAAAACTTTAAATAATCTTAATAAAAGCAACTTTTCGGAACGTAATGTAGAACCGGAACTGGTATGGATCAAAGAATACCTTTCTAAAAATGCTGTAATCCTTGATATTGGTGCGAATGTAGGAACTTTCCTTTATCAGTTGGAAAAAACGTTAAATCATGACCATATTTATGGTTTTGAGCCTAACAAAAAGCTTTGCACACGATTGAAAAGACTGTTTCCGGCCATGCACATCTTTCCTCTTGCTCTTTCTGACGAAAACAGAATTGCTGAGTTCAAAGTACCTATTATAAACGGAAAAACGGTTGCTTCCCGCGGTACTTTAAACACGGCTTACAAAGAAAAGGGAGAAGAGAAAAGCTATACAGAGAAAGTAAAAGTGATCAAGCTGGATGAATGGGCAGCACTTGAACATTTCAACAGGCTTGATTTTATTAAAATAGACGTTGAAGGAAACGAAATAAAGACCCTTTCCGGCGCGAGAGAAACGATCAGACAGTTCAAGCCAACCCTGATGGTTGAGATGGAACAAAGACACCATGAAACGCCGATCTGGAATGAGATATCCGAAGTGATGAGCTGGGGATATGACGCCAAATATCTGAACAGAAACAGTTTTACGCTGGAGGATCTTACAGAAGATATTATTACACAAAATACAAACGACGAAAAAAATAAAACTCAGTACATCAACAATATTATTTTTATACCTAAAAACATTTAAAACAACTTTATGAGTGTAGTAGCGAGACAAGGCTTCAAATATTCCATTATCGGTTATATTGGTTTTTTGCTGGGCACCGTTTCCGCAATATTCATATTTCCGAATGATTTTGAATTTTACGGAAAACTGCGCTACAGTATGCAAACCGCTGAAATGCTTGTTCCTTTTGTTGTTTTTGGTATTTCTTATGCGAATGTAAAATTTTTTAATGCTTTGCAGAAAGAAGGAAAAAACCAGAATATGCTTTCACTATCTCTTGTGACAGTTCTGATCAATTTTCTCATTTTTGTTACTGTATTTTTTATCCTCCCCTATTTTTATCCGAAATTTGTACATTCAGAAGCGTGGAAAATTAAAAAAATTATTTTACCCTTAATTTTAATTTTGTCACTCTGTGCTATTTTCAATAAATACACTTCAAATTATAAAAGAATTGTCGTCTCGAATATCTTTGACAATCTTTTCCCTAAAATAGCAAATCTGGGCGCTTTCTGTCTTTTCTTCTACTTTTCTTTGTCTCAGAATATTGCACTGGCTTTTTTCTTCGGAATATTTGCGCTCATGCTGTTCGGGTATATTTATTATACCAATAAGCTGGAAAAAATAAAGTTCGACATCAGCACAGATTATTTCAAAAAAAATAATTTCTGGAAGGAATTCCTGAACTACAGCTTCTTTGGATTTCTGGGAACATTTGGAAATTATCTGGCGATCAACAGTTTTATGATTGGAGAATTTATGGGAATGGAAGAAAACGGGATATATTCCGTTCTCTATGCTTTGATTTCTCTGATCTCTATCCCCCAATTGGGACTATTCAATATTTCAGCTCCGATTATCAGTAAAAATCTGGCAGACGGAGATATGGTAGAACTGGACAGATTCCATAAGAAGACGTCTTTAACACTCTATTTCCTTGGCGCTGTGTTGTTCTCATGTATTATGGTTGGATTCCCATATCTGACGCAGTTTATGCCAAAGAACGGAACCATGCTCAGAGAGTACGAGCCGGTAGTATGGATCTGGGGCTCTGCTGTATTGATCGACCTTGCAACGGGATTTAATGGAAATATTATTTCACTCTCAAAATATTACAGATTCAATATTCTGGTCATGCTTTTACTGGCCGGATTAACAATCGGACTGAATTATTATTTTATTAAAAACACACCTCTGAAACTGATTGGAATTGCTTTATCAACAGCTATTTCACTTACGATTTATAATGTGGTGAAAATTGTTTTCAATTATATTGTATTTAAAGTTTCGCCTTTAAGTATTGAAATGATTTTCGTGTCTATTATCTGTACTTTAGCCATTACAGTAGCCATTGTTCTTCCTAATTTCAACAGCAATCTGATTAATCTTGTTTACAAACCTGCAGTTGTTTTGGTACTGATCTATATCGGAAATTACTTCACCAAGATTTTCCCGGTTGAAGACTATCTGAATATGAGGTTTATCAAGAGTGTATTTAAGATAAAATAAGAGAACAATTCAGACTTTTTTAGATTAAAGATGTTAGAAATTGTTCCAGTCTCTTCTGAACTTCTTTCCTGCCATAAGTTTTATAAAAATCAAATGGAGTTTCCGAAACAGTGCTTAATTGTTCAAGAACATTTTCTTTTTCAGCAATAATAAAGTCTAATTTTGAGGGATAATTTCCTGGAAAAATAGCCAGTTTCCCATAAGCTATGGCATCGCCCAGGTTTCCTGTCATCTTAGTCAGTCCATACGTTTCTTTCATGCTGAAGAATTCTGTATCCTGCTGAATCGGACACCACAAAACGTCTGCTTTCTGCATCCATTTTTCAAAATCCCCGGAGGGCACCCTTTCTGAAAAATAGGTGATTTTAATGTTTTCGGGTAATTTTCCGGACAGATTTTCAAGTTGTTTTAACTCGTGTCCGCCTGCTTTTCCAAGGAAAACAAACTGGCAAATCCTGTCTGTATGGAGATTCTGAATAGTTTTAAAAATATAGACGTAATCTCTTCTCTTTTGTGAAACCCCACCAGGAATTACGACCATAAGATTTTCATTTTTTGTCCTGTCAAAATCTCTGGTATAAAACAGTGGCAGATACTGATATTGATCCGAAGTCATTGCTTCATCCAGTACAAAAAGAGACCGGGATGCCTGATACACTTTGGTTTTGTACAGTAATCCTTCTTTCAGCCACAATTTTAACCTGAAAATAACATCTCCTTTGAAAACGCTTTTTATCAGATCCAGCTTTGAAGCTTTTATGAAATTAAGATTATGGATAATGACCGCGGTATTGTACTTTTTTGTCACTGCAAAAAATGTATTAAAATAACGATGAACAGTTCCTATTACCACAAGGTCATATCCTTTCCCTTTTAACTGATCCAGAATCATGGAACTGTCTGATAAGAAAACAGCTTCATCATGATGGCTGATCTGATCTTTTATCCTTTTTGAAAAATAATAGTCTACGGTAAAATCCTCAGAACCTTCCATAATATCCATGAAAGCCTGAGCAATTTCTGCGTGAGTGTCTATTTCTATGTAAGCTATTTTTTTCACGGGTTAACGGGAGTTATATCTTAAGTTTTGGCTAAAGCCAATGGATTTTTATTTTTTTGATTAAACGGGCTAAAGCCCGTTTCAATTGATGAACATTTGCAATGTATAAAATAATTTATCTTTTACATCTTCAGCCATTTCTTTTTCAACGTTTTCAGACGCTGATCATTAACGGCTTTTTGTTCTTCTTTTGTAATTTTCAATTCTAATTTCTTTGATCTGCAGCTTTCATAAGACCTGATAATATCAAAGAAAAATGAAGCAGACTTACTTTTCACAGCTTCTTTTGAGGAGGCGATGTATGCCAGAAACCTGTTCAGTCCTAAGAAATAAAAATATCTTCCGTAATAATCCGCTGGGCGTATCGTATAATCGGCACCTTTTACTTTAATCAGCTTTACATGCAGCTCCGGAAGAACAACTTCTTTCCACCCAAGATTATCCAGTAAAATGGAATCAATATTATCCCAGCCCAGTGTTTCCCTTATGCCGCCAATCTGAATAAAACATTCTTTACGGTAGGCCTTCATAGGACCTCTTACATGATGTTTATTGGAATTTCCTTCATATACCCAGTTTCCGTCTTTTTCAATATACAAAAGGCCTCCTACCAATCCAAATTCCGGATGCGTGGCAAAAGCTGTTTCTACAACTGACAGATAATTTTCCGGAAGAATGATATCGGCATCAAATTTACAGATAATATCAAATTCATCCATAGCCTGGGTCTGAAGTCCGTTTTTGAAAGCGTGAACCACTTTTGATCCCGGCTGGTGTTCAGATTTCTGAAGGTTGACCGTTTCAAAACGGGAATCAGCTTCCGTATATTTTCTGATCACCTCAGCTGTTCTGTCTGTAGAACCGTCATTCACTACCACTACTTTAAAATCTTTGCTGCTTTGCTGTTGTAAAGAATCAAGAGTAAATGGAAGGTTGTTTTCTTCGTTATGGGCAGGAATTATGATTAAAAACCTCACGAATTATAGTATAAATGATGAATAATAAATGATCAATGATGAGAAGCTTTCGAGGGCATCAATTACCATTGATCATTTATCGTTGATGAATTTATTTGTTATGCGGTTTCAGCATATTCTTCGGATCAAGAATTTCGTCCAGCTTTTCCTGAGAGAGAATTCCTTTTTCCAGAACAAGATTGTAAACACTTTTCCCGGTTTCCAAAGCTTCTTTTGCAATCTGTGTAGACTGTTTGTACCCGATGTAAGGATTCAATGCCGTTACAATTCCGATGCTGTGTTTCACCATATTCAGGCAGACTTCCTTATTGGCTGTAATTCCAACCACACACTTGTCGCGAAGTGTATCCAAAGCATTGCAAAGGAAGTTGATATTTTCCATGATGGCATGAGAAAGTACCGGTTCCATTACATTCAGCTGTAACTGTCCTGCTTCTGCTGCAAAGGTTACCGTAAGATCGTTTCCAATCACTTTGAAACATACCTGATTAACCACTTCCGGAATTACAGGATTTACTTTCCCCGGCATAATAGAAGAACCCGGCTGCATTGGCGGAAGATTAATTTCAAAAAGGCCTGCTCTTGGACCTGATGAAAGTAATCTTAAATCGTTACAAATCTTTGACAGTTTCACAGCAAGGCGTTTCATTGCTGATGAGTAGATCACATAAGATCCCGTATCAGGGGTAGCTTCCACAAGGTCTGGTGCTGAAACAATCGGAAATCCTGTTATCTGAGCTAAGTTTTTAGCACAAAGGGCTGCATAGCCTACCGGAGCATTTATTCCTGTTCCGATGGCAGTAGCCCCCATATTTACTTCTACAAAAAGGCTGGCATTGTTATTCAGCTTGGAGATATCCTCTTCCAAAGTGGCTGCATACGCTTCAAATTCCTGCCCTAAAGTCATCGGGACTGCATCCTGAAGTTGTGTACGTCCCATTTTGATTACATCCTGAAATTCCTGTCCTTTTGCACGGAAAGCAGTGATAATTCTTTCTAATTTTTCTACCAGCCCAATGTTCATCTGAAGCAATCCCATTTTGATAGCTGTAGGATAAGCGTCATTGGTAGACTGAGAAAGGTTGATATGATCATTAGGCGAACAGAATTCGTATTCTCCTTTATTTTTTCCTAATTTTTCCAATACGATGTTAGCGATCACTTCATTCGCATTCATGTTGATAGAAGTTCCTGCTCCCCCCTGAATCATATCTACCGGAAACTGCTCATGATATTTCCCTTCTACAATTTCATCACACGCTTCTGCTATTTTAAAATACAGGTTTTCGTCCAGAAGTCCTAATTCATAATTGGTTTTTGCGGCTGCTTTTTTTACAAAAGCCAACCCTTTTATGAAATCCGGATACGAAGACAAAAGCTGTCCTGAGATTTTAAAATTGTCGATAGCTCTTTGTGTCTGAACCCCATAATAAGCATCTAAAGGCACATTCAGTTCGCCTAATAGATCACTTTCTTTTCTGAAATTTTCCATTACAGATATTTTACTGTTTTTGATCGTTTAAAGATAGCAAAAACGCATCTAACCGATGCGTTTTAATTTGAATTATTTTACTGGATATTTTTGATTTAAAGCCTGGAGTATTGCCCATGTTTCAGCATCCATGATTCCGTCATAATTCTGTGGACGGAAGTGGTACTGGAATGCCTCAATTGTTTTCTTGGTAGCATCATCCCATTGTCCGCTAGGATCAATTGCATATCCGAATTTCTGCAATGAAGTCTGAATAAGGAAAATAAAACTGGACTCATTATATCTTGCTGCCAGGTCGGCTTGTGCAGGTTCAAGATAAGTCTGTTTAGCAGCTTCATCATACCACATTCCAACCTGATATTCGTCATAGAGCTTTTTCCATGGGAACATCGGTCCCGGATCCTGTTTTCTTGTAGGAGCAATATCTGAATGCCCCAATACGTTTGTTGGCTGGATCTGATATCTTGTTACAATATCTTTAACCAGAGCAGCCACTTTTTTCACCTGCTCATCACTAAAAGGGGCAAAAGTTCTTTTACCGGTACTATCTGTAGTATATCCTGTATTTACAATTTCAATACCGATAGAATTATCATTAAGATTTTTGTCATTTCTCCATGCACTTATCCCTGCATGGTATGCTCTTTTATTTTCATCTACCAATTGATAGATCTCGTTATCTCCTGTATTATTTACCAGATAATGGGCACTTACCGACTGTTGGGTAAGAACACTGATTGATTTATCATCTGCAAGAGCGGTATAATGTAATATCAGATAACGCTGTCTGAAATTCTGCCCCACTGCAGGAAAATAAGTTTTTACCACTTTATATCCGCCCGGTTTTGCAGATACAATAGAACCGTAACTTGCCGTATTATCATTTTTTGTTGGGTCTGCTATATTGGTCGTAAAAAATTCTACTCCATGATCAGATATAACTTTTGGTTTTGGAGCAACCGGAGGTTTTGTCTGAACCGTTGGTTTCGCCTGTGTTATTGGGGTTTTCGGTTTGTAAGTATTTTTTTTCACATTTTGCTGAGAAGTACATGAAAAAACAAATGTGCTTAATCCGATGATATATAATGTTTTACGCATCAGTTTGGTTTTTGGATGATTTATTAGTTCAAAAATACACAAAATTTTCTTGAATTTTATTTGGTAAATAAAGAAATCTGTTCTATATTTGCACTCGCAATAACGGAACAACGATCATTAAAAAATAAACAAAAAGGAGGGTTGCCGGAGTGGTTAACGGAGCAGTTTGCTAAACTGTCGACGCGAAAGTGTCGCAAGGGTTCGAATCCCTTACCCTCCGCTCTTCTATATATTCGGGGCGTAGCGTAGTCCGGTCATCGCGCCTGGTTTGGGACCAGGAGGTCGCAGGTTCGAATCCTGCCGCCCCGACTTTTTAATGTGCTTATTACTAAGCGAGAATCAACTTCTAAGGGTGCGTAGCTCAGCTGGATAGAGCATCTGCCTTCTAAGCAGACGGTCAAAGGTTCGAATCCTTTCGCGCTCACAAAAAACCTCACAATTTTTATTGTGAGGTTTTTTGTTTTTAAAAGGTTACAATTTTATTTTACAATCAAATAATTTCAACGAATCAAACAGCATAGAGCATCCCGATTTAAATCGGGACGACAAAGGTTCGAATCCTTTCGCGCTCACAAAAAACCTCACAATTTTTATTGTGAGGTTTTTTGTTTTTAAAAGGTTACAATTTTATTTTACAATCAAATAATTTCAACGAATCAAACAGCATAGAGCATCCCGATTTAAATCGGGACGACAAAGGTTCGAATCCTTTCGCGCTCACAAAAAACCTCACAATTTCTATTGTGAGGTTTTTTGTTTTTATTACCTTCATACAAATTGATCTCCACGATTTATTTTCATCAAAAATCTTGAACTTTTTGATAATTAAGTTTGAGCTAAAGCCTATTTCACAGAAAGCCGGATAATCTCTGTTTAATCCCTGATAAGCTGTTTAATTTCGTCCTGATATTTTCTATTCTGCTTTCTGATTTTTATAACAAAATAGGAAAAGATACTTAGTATAAAAAGTCCAAGAATCATCATCCCAGCCATAAAATAATTATATCGGGTGGCTAGCTTTTCACTTTTTTTCCGGGTCTCTATATTATGAACATCAATAGCGTGTTTGATAGAGCTTAATTCACTCTGCTCTCTTTTGAATTTCGTCTCAAAATATTTCTTGCTGTACACCTGGTAAAGATCAGGATTTCCCATTGCCAGATAATTATCCGCCATTTCCATATAAATTCCTTCATTAAGAGTCAGGTCTCCTGCTTCCCTACCCAGTTCTTCAGCTTTTATCAACAGTGTAAGGGCTTCCTGATTCTGATGTTTTTGTTTATTCATCTCCGCAAGGCCTTTTAAAGCAAATGCCTCCAGACTTTTCGCTTTGATTAAGCTTGCCAGATTCATAGATTTCATAAAAGCTGTTCCGGCATTGTCAGGCTGGTTCAGATTGAGATAACAGTTCCCTATATTGTAATAAATGATGCTTTGGTTAAAATATGTTTTCTCCTGCTCTTTTACTTTTTCAAAATTTCTGATGGCAATTAAAAATTCCTGAAGAGCTATTTCCGGATTCGACTGACTTTTATAAATCATTCCTCTTAATGCATAACTTCTCGCCGTTTCAAAATATCTCAGATAAGAATCTTCCGGAAGTTTTGTAAGATATTCATCAGCTTCGTCCAGTGTTTCAAGACTTTTACTGAAGAGTTCCATTTGCTGATACTGCACGGCAGCCGCAATCAAAAAACTGGTGTGAATTTTAGGGTCATTCGTTTTCTGAAGCAACTCTCTTGCTTTTAGAATATATTGCAGAGATTCATCAAAGTTTCTTTTGGCAATTCCCGCTGTGGACAAAATCAGATAAATTTTAATGGATTTCTCAAGTCCGTTTTCTTTTCTAAGCAGTTTTTTTCCAATACTGGTAGCATAATCCGGATTGTTATAAATCTCACGGTTGGCAAGCTTCATCAGGGAATCATCAGAAATTTTCTGTCCTGAAAGAGTTGTCTGGAAAAGCAAAACACTCAGTAAAATGATATGGATAAAGAATTTCATCAGCATTTATTTTTTATAATTTCCTGAATGTAGGTATTTGGAGACATTCCCGTGATCGATTTAAACACATTTGTAAATGCTCCGTGAGATGAAAACCCTGCGTATTCCGCCAGATAGCTTACTTTATAATTCAGATAGGCAGGATCTGTTTTCAGAAGACGTGCAATGTGATCAATTCTGAGCTCATTGATATAGCCGTTAAAATTTTTTCCTTTGTTATTGTTGATCACTTCCGACAAATACTTGGTATTTATTCCTGTCTGAGCAGATAAGATCGCCAATGACATGTTCTTGTTCAGGTAACTGTCAGACTTTTCCCAGTCTTTGAGCTTCTGTAGAATTTCTTCTTCTTTTTCTTTTGAAATTTTAGAGAGATCTTTTTCCTGGGCTTTATTTTCTTTTAAAATTTCGATTGATCTTTCAGCTGCCCCTCCTGCTATTTCTTCTTTAAATTTCAGTTTTTCAAAAAAAACAAGCTGTTTCTTAAGGTCTTTGGATCTTGCGGATTCAATCAGGAAATAAGCAGTTGTTATCAGGATAAGAATTAACATAATACTTCCTGCTATCCGAAGCTGGCTTACCTTATTTTGCTTCTGAAATTCAAGATTTTTATTATGGTACGTTTCAAGCAGCTTTACAACATACTGAATCCCTTCTTTTTTATTGGAATCCAGCTTTGCTTTAAGATCCGTATATAATTTATTGTAGTAGTAATATTTTTCATCATTATTAAGAGCCAGATAGTTGCGGGCAAACAATTCGTAAAAAATAATTTTCAGATCGTTATAAGGAAGATTTTCGATTTCAGAGAATCCTTTTTCCAGCTTTTGGATGGCTGCATTATAGTCTCCTTTCATAAAATAGTATCGGGAAAGACTTTCATAAGCAAATGCAGAGATAAAGGCATTATTTCCATGCTTTTCAATATCCGCAATGACACTATCAAACAATTTTTTTGATTCTTCCAGTTTGTTCTGACGTAAGAGAAAAGTAGACCTGAAAATGCTATTTTCCCATCTGATAATTCTGTTTTCTTCATTTGTACCAGTGAGATAAGAATCACTCTTATCCATATTCAACACAGCAGACTCATAGTCTCTTACCATCCCTGCATTGATAGCCTGAAGCTGAAATAGCTTGGCGAGAACCATACGTTCCTTTGGATTCTGGCTCTTTAGCAGATCCGGATCTTTTAAAATACCTGCAATGATTTTTTTTGACTGCCCATACAATCCTAAATTCTGATACTGATCTGCCAGATTATAATCATCAAACAATTGGATGAATTGTGAAAGATTCCCTCTTTTATCATCTTCTTCCTTCTGATTGGAAATACTTACGGATTGCACATAGTTTCCCTGTAAGGCATAAGCCTGGGAAATAATATTCCGGAGAATGACTTTATGTTCTATATTTTTATCACTAATCAGAAGACTTTGTGAATAGCTGATACACTCTTCAGGATTCTGATATAATTTCTGAAATGCTTTATCGGTTAAAATACTGAAATCCGGAGCCGGCTGCCCATTTATAAAAACCGGGCACCACAGAATGAAAAACAATATTGTCATATTACTTTCCAGTATTTTTCTTACCATGAGGATCATTTTCCCGCTATTATTAACTGATATTTCTATCATTAGTCCTTTTAAACCATAAAATCACATATTGCTGATTTACAGTGTTTTAAATTTTAAACCCTTGTAAATTCAGCGAATTATGCAAGCATATTCCTTGATGAGGGGCAAATATAACGCTAATATTGTTCAAACCTTTAAGTCGATTCAAAATATTAGACTTATTCTCAAATTTCAATGTAGCCATCACACCTATTAACCATTATTATTAAAAGAAATTAAAGAGAATATCACTATCATCTAATATATGATTTTTTAAGACATCAATCAATCATCTGTATTCATTGATATAGAAAAGAAATAAAGATGCAGACAATAAAGGTAGTATCTAATCTTAAAAAAAATAGAAATAAAATGAGAAAACACTACTTATTATGGATGATTTTCTTCCTCTCAGTTTACCAACTGAATGCGCAGGCTTATTGTGTTCCTACTGCCGGAGCTTCAAGCCAGAACAATTATTTAAAAAATGCTGTTTTTTCTGATCAGGGAGGTTTATATTATACAGCCACCGCATATCAGGCTTATGCAGATAATTCTTCCAGTCAGATCGTAACTTCCTATCCTGGAGGAACAGTGAACGTTCATCTGGATTTTGCCGGATCAGGAGTAAAATCCTATATCTGGATCGACTGGAATAGTGACGGGGATTTTGATGATTTTTATGAGAATCCACTAGGCCCTTCAAGTTATTCGGTTGTTGATGATCAGTTTTTTATTCCGCCTTCCCAGGCATTGGGAATATATAGAATCAGGGTACAGAGCGGAACTTCATTCCCCAATCCGGTAAATCCGTGCGGACCTAACAATTACGGTAATTTTGCAGATTTCAGCTTGAAGATAGATGCTTCCCCGGCCTGTTTTGTTCCAACAGCTCTTACTTCTTCCGGTATTACCAACAATTCTGCAATTATTTCCTGGACCGCTCCAACGACAGCACCAGGAAGCTATGAATATTATTATACTTCTTCCACTACTATTCCGGATGCCTCTACTCCGATATCGGGAGCCAGTAATACAGTCTCAGCACCAATCAGCGGACTTTTGCCTTTTACGACTTACTATTTTTATGTGAGATCAGTTTGCGGTACATCTAAAAGTGAATGGTCTTTAAGGGGGATATTTAAAACCAAGTGCGATGCTAAAACTTCAATGTTTGAAGATTTCGAAAATGCTGCAAGCGGGCCTAGTAACGCTGATTGCTGGGACAGAATTATTTTGGGAACAGGATATCAGACTATTGCTTCCGGTAGTGGTGTGAATAACAGTAAAGCCATGTATCAAAGTGCTAATGGGGCTGCCAATACAACTATCGCCGTACTTCCAATGTTCAGCAATGTAAATGCAGGAACCCATTGGTTGAGATTTAAAGCCAAAGTAAGCGGTACAGCCGGAGTATTAGACATTGGCTACGTTACCAGTGATACTGATGCTTCTTCTTTTGTGAATATTCAATCTGTGAATATCAGCAGTACAGGTTTTGACGGTTATGAATACAGTGTTGTAGTGCCCAATACCGTTCCTGCCAATGCAAGGCTGGCTATAAGACATGGAGGAGTTCCTTCTGTGAGTATTTACTGGGATAATGTTTATTGGGAGCCTAAACCAACTTGCTTTGCTCCAACAAATATTGTATTATCCAATGCTACCAGTGCAACAGCGAATATTACATGGACTGCACCCTCTCCTGCACCAGCAATGGGATATGATATCTACTACAGTACAAACAACATTGCTCCAACCTCATCTACTGCACCTAGTATAACAGGTGTAACGGCAAATCCTTATACGATACAGGGATTAAATTCTGCAACAACATATTATGTCTGGGTGAGATCAAGATGCAGTACCTCTGATCAGAGTGCATGGAGTAATATTGCTTCTGTCCTGACTCTCTGCGCACCTGTGGCTGGTTTATCCGAGAATTTTGACTCTTATGCTACAGGGCTGCTAACCAATGCTCCATGCTGGGGAAGAATTGTAACAGGAATCGCTAGCGTAAACATTAATGGAAACGGGGCTCTCTCCGGAACAAGACATATATTACAACGCAGTATTTCTGCTGGAGATGTATCCATTGCCATATTACCTGTGTTTACCAATATTAATGCCGGAACTCATTCTTTAAAATTCAATGCTTATTGCAGTGCCAGTACAGGAAAATTAGAAGTCGGATATATGACCAATCCTGCGGATGCTGCCAGTTTCACGCTGATCCAGCAGCTGGATATCACAAATACATCCTATACTCCAGCTACAGGAAGCAGTGATTACACTGTTACGATTCCCAATACCGTTCCTGCAGGAGCAAGACTGGCCATCCGCAATACGTATGCTCTTTCAGGGAATGCACAATATTACTGGGATAATATTTCATGGGCTCCTAGCCAGACTATGAATGTACATGAGAATACAACCCAAACAAAAACCGGCATCTATCCTAATCCTTTCACTGATGTAATTACTTTTACTGAAAGCAAAAATCTAAAGTCAGTCAGAATTTATAGTACTTCCGGGCAATTCATCACTGAGATCAGAAATTTTGAAAATACCATTTCATTAAAGGATCTGGCATCAGGAGTATATGTAGCAAGAATGGAAAAGAAAGACGGTACTTTCCATACCGTAAAAGTTATAAAGAAATAAATGTTGTCTCTGCCATTAAAAGCGGCTGGAATTGATCTGTCGCTTTTATGGCAGTTTTTTTCCCCCTAAACTTATTCAATGAAAGACTTTTACTTCGTTTACAAGCCTGCTTCCGAAATAGTAAAGCACTGGCTTCTACTGGTCAGAAAGCTTTTTTTTGCAGTGCTTATTTTACATTTTGCAAGCAATATGCTTTTTTCCCAAAGAGATACAGAACATTGGTTTGCTCCGATAAAACAGGGCTTTACAAACAACACCAATAAACAGGCATTGTTTTTGTCTACAGATTCTACTACTCCATTTCCTGTTACAATCTATAACAATAATACCATTATAGGAACTGTAACTATCAGTAAAGGAAATCCTCAGTCTTTTGATATTCTTAAAGATTATATGATTACCGAATCCCAGTCGCAGGTATTTACAACCACGACCCGGGGACTTTATGTAAAAGGAGAGAAACCTTTTTTCTGTACTTTCAGATTTTCAATAGACAAACATGGAGAAATACTTACGTCTAAAGGAAAGGCGGGCATCGGAACAAAATTCTATGTTGCCTATGTCAACTTACCACAGCCTGATCCTACTTATAATTTCACCTGTAGTATTTTAGCAACGGAAGATAATACTACAGTTACTGTGTCAGGTTATAATCCAGCGGTGCAGTTCTCCAACGGAAGCACAGGGGCAACGACTCCTTCCATGACCATTATTTTAAATAAAGGGCAATCTTATACTATTGATGGAAAGGGCTCCTCAGCAGGGAATCTTACCGGTTTCATCGGAGCTAAAATTGAGTCAAACAAACCGATCACAGTTACTAATGGTAATTTTAACGGACAGCAGACACTGATTGGCAACGGAGCGGGAGGAAGCGATATCTTCATGGATCAATCCGTACCTGTGGAACGTCTTGGAGATGAATTTGTATTAATGAAAGGTACATCTCCTCTAGCTTATGAACTTGAAGGAGCTATTGTTGTAGCTACTGAAAATAACACACAAGTCTACCTGAATGATGAAACAGTTCCAAAAGCAACATTAAATGAGGGGCAGTTCTATAGAATAGGCGCAACGGGATATATCAGCCAGAATTTCAGCGGGCATTACAATATGCGCATCCGTTCTACTAAGAAAATATATGTTTATCAGCTAATGTCCGGCGGGACTTCCGGAACATATTACAATACAGGTGGAGCCAATTATATTCCACCGCTAAACTGTTTTCTACCAAAGAAAATTGATGAGATCGGGATGATTAATATTCTTCCCTATTTCACACCCATGACTCCTACTGTTAGATTACAGATCATTACTGAATCCGGAGCAACCGTATCTGTAAATGGAAATAATTTATCAGGTACTCAGGGACCTTATCCCGTTACAGGAAATACAAACTGGCAAACCTATTCTGTGGAAAACGTTACAGGAAATGTCACAGTTCAATCAACCAAAGCTGTTACAGCAGGAATTGTAGCTGGATATGATGCTGTCGGCTACGGTGGTTATTTCGCCGGATTCTCTTCTATACCTGTTATTGCCAGGAAAAACGGAGCCTGTATTCCCGGTATGACCCTGGAGGTAGATGACAGTTATTCTTCCTATCAGTGGAATTTTAATGGAACAGCTATTCCGGGAGCAAACAGCAATACTTACACTCCTACCCAGCCGGGAAATTATACAGTGACTGTATCAGTGGGAGGAAGCTGTCCGCCTGCGACAACTCCTGTTTATAAAGCATTTTCCTGTCTGGTACAGACAACAAAAGCGCTGACAGTATGCTCGACAGGCACCCCTTTGACTATACCCCCAGCATTTACTAATTCTTCCCAAACTCCGGTTCCGGGTACTGTACAGATCATCACTCCGCCAGCCAATGGTACGCTCCATGTAAACCCTACAACGGGACTGCTTACTTATACAGCTAATACAGGGGCCGCAGCCGATACATTCACTTATAAATTCTGTGGTAACATTCCCGAATTTACCGATTGTGAAGAAGTAAAGGTAAACATTACCGTACAATCAGTGAGTGTTTTCAATACTACAATCAAGGCCTGCAATAATAACGGAACAGGAATTTTTGATCTTACTTCCGCCAATGTGGGAGGTCCGTCGGGAAGTATAAAAAAGTATTACCCAACCTTAGCAGATCTGACGGCCGGAATCAATGAAATTATACAGGCTAATGCTTATGTATCTGCTATTCCTAAAGATATTTATGTAAAAGTTTCAACTCCTGAAGGATGTTCTGCCCAGGCAAAAATCAGTCTTTTGTTCAGTCTTTCCCCACAGGTTCAGAATGCTTCTTTAACGTCATGTTATATGGATTCAGCTCCGGATAAAGGAAGTTTTAATCTTACACAGATTTTGGTTACCAATGAAACAGGTGTTACAAAAGAATATTATAAAACGATACAGGATGCTGTAGCCGGAATCAATGCTATTCAAAACCCTAATGCCTTCATTTCGACCAGCGGAACAATATACATTAAAGTAATTAATGCTAATGGTTGTTATACTATTGCAACGGTAACTCTTACCGTTACCCTGCCTCATCCTTCTCCTTTGCTTAAAGATCAGTTTATCTGTTTTAATTCTACAACCACACTGGATGCAGGAACGGGATATCAGTCATATGAATGGAGCACAGGCGCTACTACCTCATCAATCTCCGATGCAGGAGTGGGAAATTACTGGGTGATTCTGGAACATGATCATTGCTTTACCAAACAGAATATTACGATAAAGGCCGCTCCCCAACCTGTTATCAAAAATATTGATATTGAAAATAATAAAGCTACTCTTACCGTAACCGGCGGACAGCCTCCTTATCTATACTCTCTTGATGGTGCCAGCTGGCAAAGCTCAAATATTTTCATTAACCTCCCGAACGGACAGAACAAATTTTACGTAAAAGATTCTTATAACTGTGAACCTTTAAAAGTAGAATTAACAGTTATTAATCTGATCAGCGCTATTACGCCTAATGGTGATAATATTAATGACACAATTTCGTATGCAGATTTTGCTTATAAAAAAGATCTGTCTTTTACGGTGTACGACAGATATGGCAACAATGTTTTTACCGGGACACGCTTTAACAATTACACATGGGACGGTATGTTCAGTAATAAAAAACTGTTTACCGGAACTTACTGGTACAGCATCACCTGGAAAGAGCCAGCTCTGCAGGATGCCATCATTAAATACACCGGATGGATCTTGTTGAAAAATAAAGATTAATTCAAAGGCGCACAGCCACTGTCGAGTTCAATTTAATTTAATCTTCCCTACAATTTTATGAAAAGGATCATATTTATTTTTATACTGTTATTCTTATCTTCAATTGCTTATGCACAGCGGGATACAGACCACTGGTTTGCTCCCATGGTGGTAAGTTCTTCCAACGGGTCGCCGAAACAGGCACTTTATCTTTCCACAGATAATATAACTCCTTTTCCCGTCACCATTTACAATAATAACACCGTTATTGGAACGGTTACTATCAGCAAAGGAAATCCACAGACCTTTGATGTACCCTGGAATCTGATGACAGGCCAGAATACAACGGATGCCATGAGTGTAAAAACAAGAGGCCTCTATCTTCACGGTGATTTACCTTTCTTTGCTACCTACAGATTTTCAGAAATCAATCACGGGGAAATCTTAACATCAAAGGGAAAAGCTGGAATCGGAACGAAGTTTTATGCAGTGTATTCACCATTGATGAACAATCAGATCAGTCAGAACTTCACTTGTGGTATTCTGGCAACAGAGGACAATACCCAGGTTAAAGTTTCCGGATATGCCATGACTACCTGGTTTTATAATAATTTCAACGGACTTACCCATCCGAGTATTACAATTACTTTGAACAAAGGGCAGTCTTATATATTGGCAGGTTATGCCAATAAACCCGGAAATAAAGATGGTTTTATCGGAGCTAAAATAGAATCTACAAAACCGGTATCAGTAACCAACGGAAATTACCACGGTCAGTTTGGGCTGGCTCCCCCTTATAACGGAGAGGACATTGTGATGGATCAGTCTGTTCCTGTAGAACGCCTTGGTCAGGAGTTTGTTCTTATTAAAGGAATGGGCAACCTTCTTCCAGAAATCGAAGGCGCTATCATTGTTGCTACTGAAAATAATACGGAAATCAGACTGAACAACAACCCTACTCCGGTTGCTACTCTGAACGAAGGACAATATTACCGTGTCAGTGCAATGAATTATATCGTTAACGGGCCATCCCATCTCAATATGTATGTCAAAGCATCAAAAAATGTGTATGTTTATCAGCTTCTTTCAGGCATTGCAGATAATGACGCCACAGAAGGTTTTAATTACATTCCTCCTTTGAATTGTTTTCTTCCCACTGTTATTGATGAAATTGGAAAAATTGGAGAAATGCCCTACTATACGACATTCAACCCGCCACTTTCTGTAAAGCTCAATATCCTGACACAGGCAGGCGCCGGAGTGGCAGTAAATGGGGTAACACCTGCAGCGGCACAGGGACCTTTTCCCGTAACCGGAACTTCAGACTGGGTTTCTTACTCTATTCCCAATATATCCGGAAATGTTACGGTAACTTCCAACAAAGCGGTTACAGCCGGGATTATTGGAGGCAGCGGAAATCTTGGCTACGGAGGATATTTTGCAGGTTTCAATTCCATTCCGGTAATCAGTAAATCCGCCGGAGAATGTGTTCCGGGAATTGTTTTAGAAGTAGAAAGCGGTTTTGACCATTATCAATGGAATCTTAACGGCACTCCTATTCAGGGTGCGAACAATAATACCTATACTCCTACCCAAGCAGGAAATTATACCGTATCAATTACTAAAAGCACCTGTAATCCTCTCACAACATATCCCTACAAAGTATACACCTGCATTGTCAATACTGTAAAATCAATGAATGTCTGCAGCGCCGGAACTCCTACCGCCATCACTCCTGCATTCTCCAATTCTACACAGACTCCCGTACCAGGAACAGTACAGATCATTGCTCCTCCGGTGAACGGGACTTTAACAGTAAATCCTGCAACAGGAATTCTTACTTATACTGCCAATGCAGGAACAACCACGGATACTTTCACTTATAAATTCTGTGGAAACGACCCGGATTTTACAGATTGTGAACAGGTAAAAGTCAATATAACAGTACAGCCTCTGATTTTAACGGATACGACTGTAAAAACCTGCGAGACCAACGGAACTGGTATTTTTGATCTTACTACAGCTCCTGTAGGAGGACCAACCAATGCCATCAGAAAATATTATCCTACCATGGCTGACTTAAATGCAGGAACCAATGAAATTATTCCTGCCAATGCATATCCATCAGCTGCTCCTGCGACAGTATTCGTAAAAGTAACTACAGTAGAAGGCTGTACTGCTAATGCTAGAATTACTCTTCAATTTTATCCTGCTCCGAATGTGCAGAATGCAAATCTTAACGGATGCTTTGTTCCAGGCAATCCTAATACGGGAACTTTCGATTTAACTACAGCTCTTGTTACGACCACGGCTCCAGTGACAAAGAGATATTATCCAACTCTCGCAGATGCCACCAATGGAACGAATGAAATAACTACTCCTACCGCTTATATTTCTTCAAACACAACAGTTTACGTAAAGATAATTACAGGCAATGGTTGTTTTGATTTTGCCCAAATTACTTTAACTGTGATTCCACCCAAGCCTTCTGCTCTTCTGGTGGATCGGTACATATGTCCGGATGCACGCGTTACATTGGATGCCGGGCCGGGCTATACCTCTTATTTATGGAACACAGGAGCAACTACTCCATCTATCACCGCTTCCATAGGTAATTATTGGGTAATCCTGACTTCCAATGGATGTGAAACGAAACAGTTTGTAAAAGTACTATCTGTTCCTGTTCCAAAAATTAAAAAGATAGAAACTACAGGAAATACGGTTACACTTACTGTAGAAGGCGGTACACCTCCTTACCAATATTCAAGGGATGGAATGATATGGCAGGATTCTAATGTCTTTACAGGCCTTCCAAGAGGTAAAAATATTTTTTATGTGAAAGACTCCAGCAACTGCCACCCTGTAGAAGTACAGATTCTGGTTCCAAATCTTATCAATGCCATTACACCAAACAGTGACGGCATCAATGATACTCTGGATTATTCAGAGCTTGGATTTTTGAAAGATCTGAAGTTTGATATTTTCAACCGATACGGACAGCTTATTCATTCATCCGATAAAAATAATAACTTAAAATGGGATGGCACCATCGGAGGTACTCCGGTAAACAGCGGCACCTATTGGTATGAAATAAAATGGACTGATCCGGATACCCAAAAACTGGTTTCCTACACCGGATGGATTCTGGTAAAAAACAGAAATTAATTTCCAGATCAGGATTGTACTATTTTTTGTTTAAAAGACTGTCTCATTTTTTGAGACAGTTTTATTTTTCACCATTCATCAGATTGGATAATAATCTGATATTTATGCTGCACCTTTTATTTTTGCTCCATTCTTAGCAGCTTCCATTTTCTTATTATTCCTAAGCTCACGTTTCATTTTGCGGTAGTCCCAGGGAGCAACCGCATTGATATCCTGCCAAAGGCCTATCTTTTTATTCTTAGCATTTTCCTGGATCTTACCCAAAGAGGCATCTTTGGAATAAGAAAAATACCACCATCCCAATCCGGCTTTGATAAGCTCTCTGGAAAGATATTTTCCATCGTCATAGTATACTTTCGCAATGGATCTTCCATAGCGGTCTGTATTGGTTTCAACAAAGCTTACCGTTTTCCCGAATACCTGAGCAGAAGTAAACTGTTTTGCATTTTTACCGAACGCCTGCCCATTTTCCGGACAATCGACTTCAGCCAATCTCAGTTTTTTTTGCTGGTTGCCTTTTAACAGTAAAGTAATGGTATCTCCGTCTGAAATTTTAATCACTTTTCCGGTCGTCTGTGAGAATAGAAATACAGGGAAAAGTATGTACAGCAGCATTAATCGTTTCATGAGGCAAATATAGGGATTAGTGGGGCTTGTTTAATGAAAAAACCTCGCGTTTTGCGAGGTTTTTAATATTGAATTGAGTTATTTGTTTTTTCACCTCAAAGTCGGGAGACTTTGCGGAGCGGGATTCTAATAATTTTACCAGTTAAAAGGCATTGAGACATAAGTATTTTCAAAAACATTTAAAGGTAAAGTTTCTTCTGTTTTTAAATTCATTTCACTATTTTTAACTATACATACTTTAAGCAGTTCTCCTCGATGATGATAGCCATTTAAAATTAATGCATGAATACCATTGGTGTCTAAAATCCTGATAAACGCTTTAAATTTATCAATATTGTCAGTTAATTCCAGAAAACTTAAATTGATATCAGTAAAAGATATATTTTCATCGGTAACGATCTGACCAAAACGTTGTCCGATATAGTATGCGGTTAGGTCCTTAAATTTTTTGTGTGCAATTACAGGACTGGTTTCCAAGCAATCCAGATATACTTTTCGCCCTCCTGATAGGTAATTCCGGGTATGCAGCTTAGCATCTGGTAAAACGTCAATATTACTTCTCCTGAAAGCTCTTTTCCATTCATCTATCCTTAATAAAATGCCTACATCAGCATATTCCCACAGAAAAGAATAAATTTTTTGATTAGAAAAAAGATCGGCCATTCGAATTCCATTTCTTTGACTATAAAATAACCAAAAGCTATCGTAATTGAAGAATTCACAATTAAAAAATTTTGACAGATAATAATTATTGGAATCTATATAGGATGTCATAAAAATTTAACTGAATATAATCTTATAAAAATATTTGTTTCCATTTTAGATTAAAAAATAAAATACCATGGACAGATGATTGCAGATCCCAAAAGAGGAAAAAAAAATTAAACTTTTTAAAACAAGATAAGTCTATGGTTATTAACCCGGTAAAGGTAATAAAAAAGAAATCAGGAAAATTAATTAAAAAATATTCTTCATTTTATTTTTTTTATTCCAAAAAGTATTGCAAATTTGCAGCCCTAAAAACGATGTAAATTCGTTATTAATAACACTCTCGGGGCGTAGCGTAGTCCGGTCATCGCGCCTGGTTTGGGACCAGGAGGTCGCAGGTTCGAATCCTGCCGCCCCGACTTAAAAAAAATTAGGGTGCGTAGCTCAGCTGGATAGAGCATCTGCCTTCTAAGCAGACGGTCAAAGGTTCGAATCCTTTCGCGCTCACTTAAAGACTTACTGGAAACAGTGAGTCTTTTTTGTTTTTATTCCCTCAAACAATCAATGATTACTGAATAGAGCATCCCGATTTGTAATCGGGACGACAAAGGTTCGAATCCTTTCGCGCTCACATAAAGACTTACTGGAAACAGTGAGTCTTTTTTTATTCCCTCAAACAATCAATGATTAACCATACTCAATAGAGCATCCCGATTTGTAATCGGGACGGCAAAACTTCGAATCCTTTCGAGCTCACTTAAAGACTTACTGAAAACAGTGAGTCTTTTTTTTTTACTACCCATAATTATTACAAACAAAAAAAAGAAAATAGAGCATCCCGGTTTCAATCAGAACGGCAAAATTTCGAATCCTTTCGTGCCCACATAAAGACTTAGCGGAAATATTGAGTCTTTTTATTTCTCCTCAGATCCGGGTAAAATAAACCGTTTTAGCATCGAACTATAAAAAACAGCCTAAGGCTATGATTTTTAAATATGTACAATTAATCGAGAAGCAGTCATGAAAAATTAATTAAAAATTATTCCTGATTTTATTTTTTTATTCCAAAAAGTATTGTACCTTTGCAACCGCAAAAACGAAGTAAAATTCATTAGTGATGACACCCTCGGGGCGTAGCGTAGTCCGGTCATCGCGCCTGGTTTGGGACCAGGAGGTCGCAGGTTCGAATCCTGCCGCCCCGACTTAAAAAATTTAGGGTGCGTAGCTCAGCTGGATAGAGCATCTGCCTTCTAAGCAGACGGTCAAAGGTTCGAATCCTTTCGCGCTCACAAAAACCTCACAATTTTTATTGTGAGGTTTTTTGTTTACAATTTTATTTTACAATCCAACAATTTTAATGAATCAAACAGGATAGAGCATCCCGATTTCAATCGGGACGGTAAAACTTCGAATCCTTTCGCGCCCACATAAAGGCTTATTGGAAACAGTGAATCTTTTTTATACCCATAAAAATGTGTAACCCAACTTTTACACCTTGGATATTTAGAGTTCATTTGATACTAATTTTAATGATTAAGTTATGATAAAACAATCAGTTAAAACTTCCTCTGAATTCCAGCGGACTTTGGGATGTCTTGCTTTTAAACAACTTGCTGAATGACTGAGAATGTTCAAATCCTATTTCATAAGCAATTTCGCTGACAGATAAATTTGTAGTGGATAATTTTTCTTTGGCTACTTTTATCAATTTGTTGTGTATATGCTGTTGTGTATTTTGTCCGGTCAGTGTTTTCAGTAAAGTACTTAAATATTTGGGGGAGATATTGAGCTCATCTGCAATAAACTGTACGGAAAGCAATCCTTTCTCTGCAATTTTATGTTTAAATATTCATCAAGTAATTTCTCCAGCCTTTCCAGAATCTGGTGATTGCTTTTTTCCCTTGTTATGAACTGACGATTGTAAAATCTTTCTGAATAATTAAGCAGGCTTTCAATCTGTGAAATGATAATCTGCTTACTGAATCGGTCTATATTCGTTTGATATTCCTGCTTAATGTTATCAATAATGCTATTCAGCGTTTTTTGTTCCTTTTCGGAAAGAAACAGTGCTTCATTCACTGAATAATCAAAATACTCATATCTCCTGATGCCTTTAGCAAGTGCTGTGTTCCACAAAAAATCAGGATGAATAAGCAACAGCCAGCCTGAACGTTCTTCCTTGATAGAAGGATCAGATTGAATCCTGAAAACCTGGTTAGGCTCCATAAATGCCATAAGCCCGTCATCAAAATCAAACTCCTGTTGTCCATAATACATCTTTCCACCAATTCCTCTCTTTAAGGAAATCATATAGAAATCTAAAATCAGATTTACTTCATCAATGTCAGCAGGTCTTTTGATGGAAGAATAATCAATAATACTGACAAGCGGGTGCTCAGGATTTGGCAAACCACGCAATCTGTGGAATTCGCTTATTGTTTTTATTCTTTGTGTCTCTCTTGGCTCCATACCACAAATTTAATTTTATTTTTCTGGTTAATTGCTTATACAGTCATTGTTTGTTTTACCAAGGCAATTCATCTCCATTTCTGTCAAAAAATTTACCAATGGGTATATCAAATACAGTGGAAAATTTCACAAATGGTTAAAAATAATTTTGTTTCATATCGTCTATAAGTCCGATATGTTCAGGTTTCCAGCCTAAGAGTTCCTTCGTTTTAAAATGGGTTGCAGGGCTGTCAAAAGCTATAAATCCACTCAACCATTCAAAATGCTTTGCTGTTTCTTCTTCAGAAAGGGATGCAACAGGTAAATTTAGTTCTGAGCCAATCAGTTCAGCAATTTCTTTCATGTTAATTCCTGTGTCACCCACACCATTATATACTGCTCCTTTGATTCCTTTTTCAAATGCCAGACGGAATAATCTTGCTGCGTCCAAACGATGAACAGCTGTCCACCGATTCAATCCTTCACCAGGGTATCCTGATAAGCTGTTGATACGAGCCTGCCCAATTATAAAAGGAACAAAACCTTTGTCACCCTTATCATGAACCGACGGTGCTAAGCGGACAACTGAAGCATTTATTCCTTTTTCAGCCAATGTCAAAGCTGTAGTTTCGGAAGATCTCGGAAAACCAGATGAAAGACTCTCCTCTGTAATATTTCCGTTAATAAGGGGTAATCCTAAAATTCCTGCTGTTACTACCATAGCTTTATCTGTTCCCATCAGTGCCTCTCCTATTGCATTAATTGCATTTTTATCAATTTCCGCAGCCTTTGCAAATTGAGTAAAATCATGGAAAAAACCCGCGTGAATAATACCGTCTGAATCTTTGGCACCCTGCTTTAAAACTTCCCAGTCTTCAAGATCTCCCCTTAACACTTCCGCACCTTCCCTGCGAATTACTGCTGCAGATTGTTCTGAACGTGCCAGGCCTACTACCTGATGTCCTGAAGCAATTAATTCTTTAACAATCGCAGAACCAATGAAGCCTGAAGCTCCTGTTACAAATACTTTCATTTTAAGATTATTTTTGTTGGTACAAAGTTCCAACGAATAAAAAAAACAGGTGTAATCAAATGTCAGATTATTGTATCCAAAAAGGAAAAATTCATAAAATGTAATCGATTTTCACAGATTATAATGGACAAAAATCTCAAAACAAAAAGCAATACCATACAATATTTCAACTGCTTACCAATACACTACTATTTTTATTCTAAATAAATTCCTCATCATTATTTATTGATAATAATGACCCCAGATAATCTTATTCAGATATTTCTGTTGAAAGAATCGTCCGATAGCTTGTTTAAAACATCTCATTTAAGCCTATCTGATATATTATTTGACTGCATGTCCATTTTTCATCAGTAGATCTATTTTATATCTACTATAAAGTAGGATTTGCAGTGTTAATTCTTAGTAAAAAACACAGGGAAAGAATGACTCACCCTTATTAATAAATTATTTTCTATTTCTTGATGACATCCTTGCGCAAAAGCAAACACAGCAGCCACAACATAACAAAGCCTATCTACAGTACTTACACACTATGGACATACATCATGTATACAACATAATAAGCAGCCCTACATACAGCAAAAAATAAAATGA
Organism: Chryseobacterium sp. CP-77; assembly: GCF_036362765.1. NCBI lineage: Bacteria > Pseudomonadati > Bacteroidota > Flavobacteriia > Flavobacteriales > Weeksellaceae > Chryseobacterium > Chryseobacterium sp. CP-77. The sequence continues at coordinate 4,650,889 of NZ_CP143637.1, read as the reverse complement.
TGTATTTATGATGTATTCAATTATTCTTCCTGTTTGTTTTTTTTTTTGAAATTGCAGACAAATTACTGATTCTAAAACACAAATAGATCAAAAAACCTTTATGATGCCAACAGGTGGGATTAATAGTCCCACCCGTTTTTTTAAATGGCATTATGCTGAATGACAATAATCAATGCACTGCAGATTATATCCTAATGAATTCATTTTATCTTGTATCCATCTCATTCCTGTATTATCTTTAATTCTACAACCATGAACACATTGAAAAACTTTGATAGAATAATCTATTGCCTGATTTTTACATTTTGTTGTTCAAAACTGTTTCCACAGCACTATAATGCACAGCAAATAGATACTTTACTTATAAAAACCAATGAAGAACTCAGAACGAGATTGTCTAACAAGGATCTTATCATCTGGAATCAAAAAATTATAAAATCAGCCATTCAGAATAAATATCCTAAAGGAGAAGCCTGGGGTTATGCCAATATTGCGAATCGTCTCTGGCTGATAGGAGAATTTAAAAAGGCCATAGAATATCTGAATTATGCCGAGGAAAAATCAAAAAAGCTTAATGACGACTTTCTTACGGGTAAAATTATTCAGGAATATTGACAGGTATACAACAGAATGAATCTCCCCAAAATGGCTTTAGATTATAATTTGAAAGCCATGAAATATGCTTTAAGATTAAAAAAAGATAATCAGGACTGCCGTTTTTTTTTACGGTATGTCTATTCAACCCGATCGGTCTATTTCGACGGAATTAAACAGCACGATTCATCATTCGCCTATCTTCATAAAGCGATGAAAATAGACCCTAATCCTTTAGATGTATCCCACATAGCCAGTCATTATACCAAATACAATTGGAATCCAGATTCGGCTAACTCTTATTTTAAAAAAGCCTTTGACCTGTTAGAAACCCAACGGTTTAAGCATAATAAGTACCAAAGAGCAGCAACCTTATATGATTATGGCATTTTTATGCAGGTACAGAAAAAAAATAACGAGGCTATTGATGCTTTCACCCAATCTGTTAAACTGGCAAAAGAAGTCGACAGGCCTCAGCTGGTTTTAAATGATTACAGATCGCTTGCCTCAGTGTACAAAGCACTAAAAAAAACTGACAAAGAAGTTGAGTATTTAAACAAAGCATCCTCACTAAATGATAGTATAGACAATAACTCAAGCAGCGCTATTACATTATCTTTTAATAAAATAACTAAAGAAGATGAGGAAGAAAAAAAGAAAACAAAACATCAAGCTGCTTTATGGTATGGAGGGGGCTCATCGGTAATCGTTATTGTATTGTCTCTTTATTTTTATCTGCAGATTAGAAGAAAGAAAAAAAAGCTTGTAGAAAGCAAAAAGATCATTCTTCAGCAGGAAGAAGAAACAAAAACTCTAAAGAGAAAACTCAGTGAAAATCATGAGCAGATCCTCCAGCTGGCAAAGAAAAACAGTGTTGGCTTTTTATCACTATTTCAGAAAACTTATCCTGAAGTCTGTCAGCAGCTTTTAAAAATCAATCCTCGTCTTTCTCATTCTGATTTATCTTTCTGCGCTATGATATGGTTAGGATTCTCTTCAAAAGAAATTGCACAATATTCTTCAATGGAGCACAGATCTGTACAAACAAAGAAATACCGTCTACGCAAAAAATTATACCTTGATGCAGAAAGTGATCTCTATCAATCTCTCAAATCAATATCTGAAACCGAATAATTTTAATGGAACACAAACAGCTGTTTTCATTAATTCATAAATACGATAGTGATTATCTGTAAACGGGTTTCATCATGACATTATACTAAAAATCCCTCAATTACAGTTGAGGGATTTTTATTGCTTACATTCTGATTTTATTTCAGTCTGTATGTATTTCCATTCCAAAGGTAAGTTTTGGAAGAATGTTTTTTCTTCTCTCTGTCTTTCTCGTCTACTTCCATATCTTCCACTTTTAAGATAAATGCATTGGGAATTCCTCCTTTATCATTTGGAAAAATATATTCTTCACTGTGATAAAAAGCACCGGCATCACCCACATTCATCAATTGCGGAAGGGCAATCAGTTTTTTATCTTTAAAAAGAACATACTGATCATAGCCGGCTATTCCACACGCTTCTCCGGAAACTGAAGCTTTAAGAGTAAATTCTACATTTTGAAGCTTGTGACCGCTTTCTATATTGAAAGATCCGAAACTAAGCTCCTCTCCTTTTCCGGTATCAAAATATACCTCATCCATAAGTGTAGTTCCTTCCATCACTTTGATTCCGGCAATATTCTGCTTTTCAGTCTCATTGAATTCTTTGTTCTTCCTGTCAATTGTTTTGGAAAGCCCAAAAAGGAAATCGTACCCGTTTTTATTGCGGTATCCTACACAAAGATTACCACCCCAGATATATCCTTCCACTGTATTTTCTCCTTTCTGATAGGAGATTTTATACCAGTTGGCAGCTCTTTCTCCCAATTTCAGAACGCCTTCTTCTTTTTTAAGAATCATTATCTGCTGATTGGTCTGAAGTGAATCTACAATTCTGGCATTCACTCCCGGATCCAGTCTTACACGGGTCCAATCTGTAAAGATCTTCTGTGCTTTATTTTCTTCGAAACCAAAGATACCATCTGCATATACTTCATTTTCCTGAGCTGTAAAAAACTGCAGCATCAGTAAAAGTAAAGCTGTCCATAAAGTTTTCATATTCGTATTTTGTTTTTTTGTGTGTTATTTTTCAAGCAGAAGGCTTACCCATTCTTCACGCTGCAACTTCTTTTTAAGCTCTAGTCCGCTCTCTTTACATACTTCCAGAATATCATCTACATCAAAGAAGCAAAGGCCTGAAAGTAATAATTTTCCACCGTCATTCAATACCGAAACATAGGTTGGGATATCTGAGATCAGGATATTTCTGTTGATATTGGCTAAAATGATATCGTAATTCTCTTTCCCTAAATTTTCTGCAGTTCCCTGTTCGATATCCAGTTCTACATTATTTCTTACTGCATTTTCTTTTGAGTTTTCTACTGACCATTCATCAATATCGATTGCTTTTGTATCTCCAGCTCCCTGCTGTTTTGCATAAATGGCTAATACGGAAGTTCCGCATCCCATATCCAATACTTTTTTACCCTTGAAATCAATATCCATCATTTGCTGGATCATCAAATGGGTTGTAGGGTGATGCCCCGTTCCGAAAGACATTTTTGGCTGAATGATAATTTCATGCATTCCCGGTACAGATTCATGGAACTCTGCTCTGATCAATACTTTATCATCGATATTAATTGGAGAAAAATTCTTTTCCCATTCTTCGTTCCAGTTGATGTTTGGCATTTCTTCAAAAGAATATTCGATTTTTACGTTTTCGTTTTCAAAGATCGGAAGTGCTTTCAGCTGATCTTCATGAAACAAATCTGTCTGGATATATCCTAAAATTCCGTCAATTTCTTCTGTAAAGCTGTCGAAGCCTATTTCTATAAGCTCTGCCATTAAAATCTCATTCCAGGGTTGTAATGGAGAAATTTTGAAATTGAATTCTAAATAATTTTGCATGTGACTAATTTGCTGCAAAAATACTAATGTTATCACGGTTAAAAAAATGATGGAGTAAATTTTGGCTGAAACCGGGGATTTTTATATTTTTTAGTGGATGAAAGTCAATTTTTTGAATAAATAAGACAGGAAGGTTTATTTGTGAAATTTTTATCCCACGGATGGCAGTGAGGCCACAGATGACTGCGTATAATATATTCAATAGTGATGGGCTTTAGCCCGTCTTAAAAATCATGACAAATTTCCCTTGGATTCAGCCAAAACTTAAATAGAAACATAAAAAATAAAGCGGGCTAAAGCCCGCTCCTATTGAATTTTATCATTCAAGCTAGATTAAAATGGTTCTTTGTAAAAGCTGTAAACATTAAACTCTAAACCTTGAACTTTAAATTTTAAAACCTTATTAAGGATTTGTTGAGAATATAGAACCGTTTGCGATCAGCGCTCTTCTGTTCATTTTCAGGATATCTCTTACCCATTCTGCAAAATCTTCCGGTTGTAATACTTTATCAGGATTTCCATCTGTAAGACCGCCCTGGATGCTCATATCAGAAGCAATAGTACTTGGAGTAAGCGTAATGACACGGATATTTTGTTTTCTCCATTCTGCCATCATGGATTGAGAAAGAGATACTACTGCTGCTTTTGAAGCGGCATATGCAGACATATTCGGGCCTCCTTTCAGACCTGCAGTAGAAGCTACGTTCACGATATCACCTTCTCCTTTAGCTTTCATAAATGGATAAGCTGCCTTAGCTGCATAGTACACCCCGAAAAGATTGGTTTTAATCACCTGTTCCCATGTTTCAGAAGGCATTTCTTCGATAGAACCAAAGTCTCCGATTCCTGCATTGTTGATCAGGATATCAATACCTCCCAATTGCTCTGCTAAAGATTCTATTCCAGCTTTTACCTGAATTTCATTGTCTACAGAAAATACTGCATAAGCTGAATGTACTCCTAATTTTTTGATTTCTTCAACCGTCATTTTAAGGTTCTCTTCGTTTCTTCCTGTAATGGCAACGTTTACTCCTTCATTGGCTAAAGCTAATGCTACGGCTTTTCCTAGTCCTCTTCCACCACCTGTTACAATGGCATTTTTTCCGTTTATATTCATAGTAATGATCTTTTCTTGATACAAAGTTACGAAAGAACATTTTTATGAGGCGGTGAAAACACAGATTTAACTTATATTTTATACAACCACAAAAGTCACAAAAGATGATTACTATTGAGAATATTTAAAAGTTACAATCATCCTGTATAAAAGTTAACATAAGATGAAAACTTAGATTTTTATAAAACTTAAGTGCGCTTCTTATATCCAAAGTATATCTTAAAAACTTTTGTGACTTTTATGGTTTATCTCAACCTCGATAAAAATTAAAACCGGCTCATAAGAACCGGTTTCAAATCTAAAAAAAGGTATAGTAAAAAAAATAAAAAGCTTAAGGAATCTGGATGGCGTTCTGAACTTCAAATTCTTCTGAAGCTGAGAATTCATTTCCATACATGTCTACAGCTTTCACCTCAACTTTGTGTTTTCCTAATGCTAATTTCTTAGGAAAATCTGCTTCCCAGATATGTTTTGACATTTCGGGATTGGAAGGTCTTCTTCCCGGAAGAATTTTCTCTGTAGAATCCCATTTGAAAACAGAAAGAGCAAAATTCGGGTCGATGGTTTCGTCATATTCCATTTCTTCCCATTTTCCGCCATCTATTCTGTATTCTACTTTGTCTTTTTTGCTTCCCATGAAGAAGTTAGCCAGTACTTTGGCAGAAGTTCTTGAGGAAGGAATTACTTTCGGAACATATAATTTGATCTGATAATCTTCCGGTTTTCCGGCAGTTCTGTATTTCACTTTATACTGATTGTCTGTAAAGCTGATAAAAGAATATCCTTTTGCCGTTCCGTCTCTCATGGTTGAGGTAGGAAGTCCGGCATCATCCGGTGTTCCTGAATACCAGTCGCCGCAGGTAGTTCCTACGTTATATTCGTGCAGTTCTTTTATTCCGTTCCAGCCTGCTTTTTTGCCGTAGAAAATCTGCTGCTGGATATGGGTATGTGCTGATAAAAGCAATACATTCTGGAAAGGATTTAAGAAATCAAATAACTTCTGACGGTCGGCATTTCTAAAATTGTCTTCATTGTTATGTTCCAACGGAATATGGAAAGAAATGACGATCAGTTTGTTCTTATCAACCAGTTTCAGATCGTTTTCAATAAACTGAAGCTGGTCTTCACGGAATCCGCCCCAATATCCTTTACCGTCTCTCGGATCCGGATAAAGAATATCATCCAGAATGATGAAATGTACATTACCATAGTTGAAAGCGTAATTGGCCGGACCAAAGTTCGATTCAAATGTTTCATCGGAAAGCTTGTCTTCTTTTGCATCATAATTCATATCATGATTTCCCATCACATTATACCAAGGCAGTCCAACTTCTTTCATAACGTCTGCATAAGGTTTCTGAAGGCTTAGATTATCACCTACCAAATCTCCCAGACTGATTCCCAGCACTGCATTTTTCTTAGTATTTTTCACTTCGTTTACGATTCCTCTTTTGAAGTAATCCAGTTCTTTTTCTGTGTAAGGCTGCGGATCACCGAAAACAAGGATGTCAAAATTTTTGTTCTCGTTTTGCTTATAAAGCGGGAAGTTCAGTTCTTTGGGAAGGTTTCCTGTGGGCGCAACTCCTTTGTATTTAAAATCTGCAGGAGACCCTTTTGGTTTATGATGATAATAAAACTGTGGAAGATTGTTTGCATTTAAAGCAGTCTGATATCCTGAAGGTTTGATAACAAAAACAGTCTGATCTTCCTGAACCGGCAGGCTGTATCTTCCGTTTTTATCGGTAAGAACTACCTGAACCCCATTAGAAACGGCTACTCCTTCAATTCCTTTTTCGCGGTTTTCTTTCTTTTGATTTTTGTTACTGTCTTCGAATACGTATCCGGCAACAGAAGCCTGTGAGAAAGCCATTGCTGAAACCAGCATGCAAGGCATTATAAATTTTATATTGATACTCATAATTTTTTAAATCTTTAAATTATTTTAATCTTTAAATCACAATTATTTATTCCACCACATTTTCACATTGATATTGTCTCCACCCATGGATTGTACGGCTGCATTATAGTTATCCGCATTCATTACTTTTGTAGCGGTAGGATACATGAATCTCACAGGCATCTGTCCGCCGTTCTGAAGTCCGCCGTTATTTGGAAGTACCGGAAGTTTCGTACGTCTGTACTCATACCATTGCTGATGATCAACAAAAAACAGGGAAATGTATTTCTGAAGCATAATTTTTTCCAGAGAACCGTCATACGCCACTTTAGGATTACTGAAGTAATTGGCAGGAACTGTTGCTCCCCACTGTTCAATAATAGATTTCACCCCGGTTTCGTAATAGGTCTGCTGATTTCCTGCAATAATTCCTTTGTTAACCAATTCTGCCAGGATAAACTGTACTTCAGAATAGGTCATGATTAAAATCTTTAAAGGTGCTTTCGCCAGGTTCTGGTTCAGGTTGGAAGGCTGATAGTTGAAAGATGTTCCCAAAGCATATCCTGATGGAGCTCCTTTATAACCAAGATCTTCTCCTGACGTTGCTTTAGCTTTAGTGAAAAACATGCTCAGTCTTGGATCATTGTTATCTTTCATGGCATTCACAAAGAATTCACCTGCTGCCCTGTACGCTGTAAAATCCTGTGGACGGGCGATCGGCGGTAAGTAAGGAGATATTCCGGAAAGTGGCAGAACTGCGCTGTCTGTATTGTTCTGGAAAATTGGGTATTGTGCCGGATTGTTGATAATTTCCTGAATTCTTTCATACACATTCACTTCTCCGTTCCGGCTTAGAATTCTGGTCAGTAATCTTAATGACAAGGAGTTACAGAATTTTTTCCATCCTAAAATTCCGGTCTGACTATTTGTATTGGCGTTATAAAACAGATCTGTTTCCGTTAATGCCTGATTGGTATTGAATAACGAGTTGGCTGTTTTCAGGTCATTTAACAGCTGGATATAGACATCTTTCTGCTTATCATATTTTGGTTTTAAAATATTTTCTTCAACTCTTAATGCTTCAGATAAAGGGATATCCCCAAAAGCATCAGTAAGATTGGAAGCAATCCATGCGTTCAGGACCATTGAAATAGCCAGATAATTATTATTCTGTTCTTTTGTTGCATATTTTCTAAGATCGCTTACCTGCTTAAGCCATCTGTAAGAAGTATTCCAGTATCCGTTACCACTTTTTTCATCCATATAATATCTGCTGTAGGAATTTCCTTCATTGGGAAAATCTAAAGCGATCTGCATGATATCAAAGGTGAAATCATCTGCCCTGTTATAGCCATAACTTCCCATTTCATACTGGATCGGAGCGAGAAGACTGCCAACTGAAGGGTCTTTCACTTTACTGGTATCTGTGTTCATTTCATCAAAGGTTCTGTCACAGGATTGAAGCATGAAAACAGAAACTACCAATGTCAGATGTATGATTATTTTTTTCATTTTTAAAATTTTAGAATTTAAGATTTAACTGAAAACCAACTGTTCTTGCTGTGGGAAGCTGTCCCATTTCCACTCCCGGAGTGATGGTTGCATTGTCCAGTGTAGCCACTTCAGGGTCAAACATCGGGAACTTGGTCCACATCCATAAGTTCTTTCCGAAAATGGCAATGGTAAGATCATCCAGTCCTATAGATTTTATGGTTTCTTTCGGGAATGAATAAGCAATTCTTGCGTCTCTCAGCTTAATAAAGTCTGTGCTGAAGCTGTTGGTCTCCACATTGGCTCTCCTGTAATAATCTCCGTAATAAGAAGATACCAGCACTCCTTTTGTGTTGGGACTGAAGGAACCATCAGGGTTCTGAACTACTCCGTCTCCTACAATCATTCCGCCAGGGTTGTCTCTTCCCGGAAGGGTCGATTTCAGCTTACCTTGTTCAGACATTTTATGATGTGACTGAGAATATGCAATACCACCATACTGACCGTCAAATGAGAAACTGATCGTAAAGTTTTTGATTTTGAAATCATTCTGAAGACCGGCTCTCCATTTCGGAAACGCATTTCCTACTTTTTCAATATCTGCGGGTCTTGCAGGAAGCCCGTTATCTCCGTAAATTACTTTTCCGTCCGGGTTTCTTAATAATTTAAATCCATACATATCTCCCAACGAACCTCCTACTTCCATTTTATAGAATACTACATCTCCTACGTTGGAAACAATGCCATCGAAGCCTTCAGGTAAGGTCATCACCCTGTTTTCGTTCGTAGACCAGTTTCCACCTACTTTCCATGAGAAATCTTTGCCTTTTACAGCTAAGATATCGGCAGAAAGTTCAAGACCTCTGTTTCGGATTTTTCCCGCATTAATGATCCTTTTGGAATATCCTGCTTCGGTGGGTAACGATACAGGGATAATCTGGTTTTCACTGAAATTCTGATAGGCAGTAAGATTCAGGTTCAATCTGTTTTTGAAAAGGCTGAAATCCATACCGGCTTCTATATTGGTATTTTTCTCAGGTTTAAGAGTAGGATTATTAAAAGTGGTAGGTGCTACTACACTTCCTGTAATGTTGCTTGCTGTATAATAATTGTCCAAAAGATAAGGATCACTGTCAATCCCTACTTTTGCCCATGAAGCTCTCAGTTTCCACAAGTTCAGATTATTGCTTTTCAGATTAAAAATATCTGATAAAATGAAACTGGTACTCACCGAAGGATAAAAGAAAGATCTGTTTTGCTTCGGAAGCGTAGAGCTCCAGTCGTTTCTTCCGGTAATATCCACAAATATTTTATTGTCATATCCCAGAGTAAGCAATCCGTACACACTGTCTACATGTTTATCTCTGGGTGCCGGATATTTAACCGGAATAGAAAGTGCGTTGGTAAGGCTGTATTCTCCTGCTGTTTTCAGTCCGATGGCCTGATAATCATTAAGCAGGTATTCATTATAACGAATGCTTCCCCCTGCTGACGCTGAAATGCTGAATTTATTCCAGTCTGCTTTATAAGAGAATAGAAGGTCGTTATTATATTCCTGGTTTTTGATAAACTGCTCTCTATAGAAACCTTTCAGGTAATTGGCAGAACTCCATGGTCTTTTGGTCGTTCTTTTTTCGTTCAGGATTTCAATTCCTGACCTCAACATTAAGCTGAAATTTTTATTAAACTGATAATCTGCCGTGATATTCCCTGTAATGGTCTTCTTTCTGACTCCATTCAGCATTTCGTAAGCAATCATATAAGGATTGTCTATGTAAGAACTGAACGGATGAATCTGATCAACCTGTTCCTGCCCCGGCTTCCAGATCGGCTTATACCACTCCAGATCTACATTGGGATTCTGGAAGATCATGAAATAGGAAATCGACTGATTGTTGTATCCCGTCGCAGGAAGGTTGTCACTGGTAGTAGTGTTATAAGCAAATTTTGTTGATATTTTTAATTTTTGGGTAAGCTGATGGGCAAATGACAACGCAAAATTGAATCTGTCGAAGCCTGTATTCGGCATCATCCATTCGTTATTAAGATAGGTAAGTGAAGATCTGAAGCTGGTTTTCTCATTGGAGCTTTCTACTGAGATACTGTTCGAGTAAGTAGAACCTGTTCTCCAGAAACCTTTAATATTATTTTCGTAAGGCCTCCATAATTGTCTTTCCTTGCTCTGTCCCATCACATTAGGATCGTATTGGAAATAATACTGTCCGGCGAATTTTGGTCCGAAAGCACTACTGGTTCCTCCGGTACTTGGTCCATCAGGAGAAAGGCCATAAGAGTAGTAAAAATTTCCTGCTGTATTGGTGGCCAGTGTTCCTTGTCCGTATTCGTATTGCCAGTCCGGCCATTTCAAGACGGAATCAAAGCTTGAGGAAGAATTGAAAGTTACTCTTAGTTTTCCGTTTTTTGTTTTTCCGGATTTTGTGGTGATCATTAAAGCTCCGTTGGCAGCGCGTGATCCGTATAATGCGGCTGCAGAAGCTCCTTTCAATACCGTTACGGATTCAATATCATCCGGATTGATGCTGTTCAATCCATTTCCAAGATCGATGGGAACATCACCTCCGGAACCAGCTCCATAGGCGGCTGTACCGGAACCTGTAGTGGAATTTCCCAATGGCACTCCATCCACTACAATAAGAGCATAGTTGTGATCCATCATAATGGATTTTTCCCCTCTCAAAGTAATTCTGGAAGTTCCCAACGGTCCTGCTCCGGCGGTCTGGATTTTAAGGCCGGCCACCTTCCCTTCCATGGATTGCGCCCAGTTGTTGTTCTGGGTTTCTTCAAATGTTTTGGCATCTACTTTTTCGGCAACATACCCTAAAGCTCTGTCGTGCCTCTTGATTCCCAAAGCAGTTACAACTACTTCATCAATTCCTTTAATGGTGTCCTTTTTAGCTTTCTGCTGAGCTGCCAGATTGACACTGACGAATCCTAACAGCGACAAAACCAACAGTTTTTGTGTCTCTTTACGCATTTCCTTTTTGTTTGCGCAAAATTAGAACGACATTACCAGGATGATCTTAACATGACTTTAACGTTTCTTAAAAATTTATTAAACCATATGTTAATCAAGTCTTAACAACACTATTTAAACAACTCATAAACAAACACTTAAGCAATTAAGTATTTTTAATACGGTGGTAAGGCTGTATTTATGTATCTTTATTGTCTTGCTTTGAGATAATACCACACAATACATATAATCAACTGATTTAAAGCATATTAAAAACCATCGATTTTCAATATCTCTTTTTAATCTCTGAAGTAATTACTGGATAATTCTTAAAAATGAAAAGTCTGCCTCTTTTTAAAGAGGCAGACTTTGTAATTTGTTTATTATTGGGCATTGTTGTAAACCACCCCGTCAAAAATTCTTTGAATTTTTGCCACCCCTCCGAAGGAGGGGAATATTTCGTCCTTCGGTTGTACTATTGGTGAAGGATATTCAATCGTTATTTATTCTTTAACTGATCAGGAATATTCGTTGTTACGAACCCGATTCCCTGTTTTTTCAATTCTTCGTAAACAGCAACGTCATTTACGGTCCATGAATTGGTAATTAACCCTAATGCTTTTGCATCAGCAATCCATGTTGGGTTTTTCTGGAAGACACTGTAGTGGTAATCCATTCCATCTAATCCTTCTTGTTTGATCTGCTCAGGAGACAACTCACCGTTCAGATATTGTACTTTAAAGGCAGGAGCCAGTTTTTTGATCTCTTTGCAGATATTAAGACTGAAAGAAATAAATTCACTTTGAGATTCCAGCTTCATATCTTTAATCATTTTGATCGTTTTCTCTGTGATTTCATTTTCTATTTCCGGAGTTTTCGCTGGCTTGATCTCAACGATCAGCTTTAGAGATTTGTCTTTTTTCCCCTGCTTCAAATAATCTTTTAAGGTCGGAAATTTTTCTCCGTTGGATAATTTCAAGGCTTCCAGTTCTTTGAAAGGAGTTTCTGAAATTTCCATTTTACCATGGTGTTCATCATGATTGATCGCCAATACACCATCTTTTGTCATTCTTACATCAAATTCCGACCCATATATTTTTAATTTCTGGGCATTTTCCAATGACTGAATTGAATTCTCTGTTGTTGGAGGCTGAGCCTGGAAATATCCTCTATGGGCAATAATCTGGGTTTGTGCTTTCATCATAACTGTACTTAAAACTGCTAACCCTAAGATAAAATTTTTCATAATATAATTTTAAATTATTAAAATAAAGTCGTGAAACTTCCTGATAAAGGTAGTTATTACAAAATAAAAACCAAAAAGACATAAAAGATTTACTGATTAAAGCTAAGTGAGATTTACCATAGCCGGCTCAATTTCTTTTATGTCTTCAGTGGTTAAGAAAGGTAAAAGTTAGAAACTGTATTTCGCACCGATCTGGATCTGGTAAGGATTTCCTGTCAGAGGAACCAAACCGCCTCCACTTACGTTTTTGGTGTATTCGTACTGCATCGTATCTTTATTAAACTTCGTCACTTTATACAGAGAAGTATTTCCGTATGATTTGTTTACACCCCATTCTTTGTTCAAAAGGTTGGCTACATTAAAAATATCTACGGAAAGTTCGAAAGCTCCGACTTTATCGAATTTAATTTTCTTGGCAACACGTACGTCCCAAACTCCGTAGAAACCGTTTTTACCACCATTACGTTCTGCAATTTTTCCGTTGTATTCAGTGATATAATCTTTCAGAGCCTGTCCTACCTGTGGATCATCCAAAATAGATTGGGTAAGATTCGGGAAGATAAAAGCAAGATCGTTGGAATCTACGAAGTCTCCGTTGATATTTCCCCCTGTTGTTGCAGAGAAACGGGTTCCTCCAATCCCTGAGTATCTGATTCCTAAAGTAAATCCTGCAATCGTAGGTGAGTTACCATAAATAACGACTTTATTACGGAACTGGTTGTCAGAATACGTCATTCTTAAATCTCTGGGATCACTCTGAATCATCGTAGACAATGTTGCAGAGTTGGCTACGTTTCCGTTGTAAGAAGTATTGTCTTTAATATCAGACCATGTATAACTTGCGGTGATTTCTCCATCTTTCCAGTAGCGGTAACTTGTATCGATTACGAATGAGAACTGGTTTACTTTACCATCGCTCACCAATTCCAGTACTCTTCCGAAATTATTATTGATTCTTCCCTGTTTCCAGTCGAAACTTACACTGTTATTGGCATTATTGGTAATAGCTCCTGTAGGAATAAATACTCCCCTTCCGCCTTCGTTAGCCAGTGTAAAGAAAGGATTGGCCACCATGTTTCTATCGTAATAATAGTAATTGTTTCTACCTAAAGCCATGTATCCTGCAATTCCTGCTCTGAACCTTTCATTGAAGAAATGGGTATAAGAAATATTGGCTTTATAAACGATCGGGATCTTTGCATCCTTACCGGTATAGTTGATCGTTGGAATCTGCTTCTGAGAAAGTGACGGAACCGTATTGTAATCATCTCGATAGCTGTTGAAATCCGGGAACGGAACATCTTTACCCGTTACATCCACAGTAGCCAGATGCTTTCCATCAAATACAAGGTTGTTGATGATCATATAATTGTTGATATCGGAAGAGAAAATTCCGGCACCGAACTTCAGGAAGTCTTTATTTCCTTCATTAATGTTCCAGTCAAACTGGAACCTTGGCTGGATGACAAATGATTTGATCTGATTATCGGTTCTGATTCCCATTTCATCAAACAGTTTCTGGTTGAATTCTGCTTTCGGATAACCACTGTAATCTAATCTCAAACCAGCCATTAAATCAAGTCCTTTAGCTACTTTGGTCTGGAATTGCCCATAGAGACCAATGTTCCAGATATTTGATCTGACAGACGGATCGGCCACCAAAGGAACTTCTCTATAGAATCGGTAAGGTGTCATGGTTTCAAAATTGCTCATTCCCTGGAAATGGAATCTTCCGTTCACCTCACTTCCGTATACCGATTTTGCTGTTGTATACATAAGATCTGCCCCAAACGTATATTTTACCTTATCCGTATTATAGTATAGGTTATCTACGATCTGGAACACATTATTTCTGAAGCTTTCCTGAGCAAAGCGGTGTCCGCCGATCTGAATATTCGTAGATCCCGCACTTGAAGAGACTCCTTCAACAATAGCTCTCGGTACAGGTTTTCCTAATTGGTTGTTCTGGTAACTGTCCTGGAAGGTATAAAGATACTGCGCCTTTAATTCGTTGGTTAAGTTAGGTCTCAGATTTGATCTTAAAGTCAATAATAAACTGTTATCAAGGTTTTTGTCATTTCCGTACGACTCAAAAAAATTGATATTGGTATTATCACCTAATCCGTTTTTGTTAAGATCGTAAGTAAAGTTATTTCTGAGGGTTAATAAGTTCTTTTCATTGATCTGCCAGTCTAGACGTAAGAAACCGGCATCAGAGTTTCTCACTTTATCAAAAGTTCCGAATTGCGGGCTGCTTCCTACTCCATATTTTGCTCTTGCAATATCCAGAAACTGATTAAGGGTCTGCGTGGTTGTGTTGAATCTCTTCTCATCATCCGGCGATTTGATATCAGCAATCACTAAAGGTCTTGAATCCAGCTGATGATCCCATGCTACGAAGAAATGTAATTTATTTTTAATGATTGGTCCGCCTAATGAAAAACCGAACTGGGAAGTGGAGAAATCATTATTTCTTTTGTTTCCTCTGATATCATAAGGGCTGGAAAGCCAGTTTGTTCTTAAATATTCCCAGGCACTTCCGGAAAATTTATTGGTTCCTGATTTGGTAACAGCACTTACTGTTCCTCCTCCACTTCTTCCCAATGTAACATCATATTGGTTGGTAGTGATTTTGAATTCACGCACCGCTTCAATGGAGATGGAGAATGGTGCACCGCTTCGGCTCGTTGTTGATCCTGCAGAAGTAGGATTTTTTGCTGTCATCCCGTCAATCGTAAAGTTGGTGGAAGATCCAAGCTGACCGGAAAGGTTTCCTCCTTTTCCACTTAACGGAGATAATTCCGTAAGATTGGTGAAGTTTCGTCCGTTCACCGGAAGCATGTTGATGTTTTTCGCAGAAATTGCGGTAGCTGCTCCCAGGTTTCCGATCTTATTTTTAAGGTTTCCTGTAATTTTTACTTCCTCAATAGTCTTTTCATTCCCCAGATCCATATTCACGGTCACCTGATCTCCGAAGTTGACATTATAACCTTCTTTTTTATCGTCATTCACAATGACCGTGTAAGGCCCTCCAAGAGGAATTTCCTTAAAAATATATTCCCCTTTTGAGTTGGTTTCCGTTTCCGTTCTGAATCCTGTAGACTCATTCACGATCGTTACTTTCACTTTTTCCTGAGCCGTACTTCCCGGTCCGGTAACTTTCCCTACAATAGAAGCCTGCGTGGTCTGTGCATAAGCCATTGTCCCAAGCCCTAAAAACAATAATCCCAGTACAATCTTTACTTTTTTCATTTCTTCCGAAGATCTATATTATTAATTTTTTGATGTTAGCCCGGAAACCTCTTTGATTTTCACAATGATAGATCATTCAGAGGTTTCTTTCAATCAGATGTGCAAAGGTATTTTGACTTTAAGAGCGGGGTGTTTAAGAAAGTTTTAACATTCTTTTAATTAAATCAGAACGTTATGTTAAATTACTTTAAACACGCGTTTTATTTTCTGTAAAACCAGTAGGTTAACACATATTAAGCATTTTTAATTTTCCCGTACTATTTTATTCTGTTATTTTTTAAATGCAATTACTTTAGTTATTTTTGCTCAAAAGATAGAAACCCAATGTCTGAAAACATTCAACAAAAGATAGAACAGCTCCGCAAAGAGCTTCACCAGCATAACGAAAACTACTACCAACTGGATACTCCTACCATTACAGATTATGAATTTGACATGCTTCTGGAGGAGCTACAGGATCTGGAGGCCAGGTACCCAGAGTTTTATGATGAAAATTCTCCCACAGTTCGTGTAGGTGGTGGTGTTACCAAGGTCTTCCCCACGATTCAGCATAAATTCAGAATGTATTCTCTGGACAATTCCTATGATTTTGACGATCTGGAAGACTGGGAAAAACGAATCATCAAAACGATTGAAGATCCTGTAGAATTTGTTGCTGAGCTGAAGTATGATGGTGCATCAATTTCTATCCTTTATGAAAACGGAAAACTGTCTCAGGCGGTTACCCGTGGTGATGGTTTCCAGGGTGATGAGATTACCCCGAATGTAAGAACCATTTCAGATATTCCTCTGACTTTAAAAGGAGATTTCCCGACTCATTTTTTCATGCGTGGCGAAATTTATCTGACCAGAAAAAACTTTGATAAAATCAATAAACTTCGTGAGGAAGAAGGCCTTGATCCCTTCATGAATCCAAGAAATACTGCAAGCGGAAGCTTGAAAATGCAGGACAGCGCTGAGGTAAGAAAGCGTGGCCTTTCTTCGGTATTGTATCAGTTTATTTCTGATGAAGTTCCTGCGGAAACCCATTGGGAGCTGCTTCAGAAAGCGCAAAGCTGGGGCTTCAAAACCTCCCAACAGGCCAAATTATGTAAAACGATGGCCGAGGTACAGGAATTTATCACTTTCTGGGACACAGAACGTCATAATCTGCCATTTGAAATTGATGGTATTGTTTTAAAGGTCAACTCATTACAACAACAGAGACAACTTGGCTATACAGCCAAATCTCCACGTTGGGCCATGGCTTATAAGTTTAAAGCAGAAAAGGTAGAAACAGAGCTTCAAAGCGTTTCTTATCAGGTGGGAAGAACGGGAGCTATTACTCCGGTTGCTAATCTTAAACCTGTTTTACTGGCCGGAACCATTGTGAAAAGAGCTTCTCTGCACAATGAAGATATCATCAAAAAGCTGGATCTTCATGAACATGATTTCGTGTATGTAGAAAAAGGAGGTGAAATTATTCCGAAAATCGTAGGGGTAAACACAGATAAAAGAACGGAAGAAAGCAAAGAAATTGAATATATCAAACATTGCCCTGAATGTGGCACTGAGCTGGTAAAAATTGAGGATCAGGCCATCCATTTCTGCCCGAACGAGCTTCACTGTCCGCCACAGGTTGTAGGAAGAATGATTCACTATGTTTCCAGAAAAGCGTTGAATATTGACAACCTTGGAAGTGAAACGATTGAACAGCTGTACAGAGAAAAACTGATTGAAAATCCTGCCGACTTCTATGTTTTAACAAAAGAACAGCTTCTTCCCCTGGAAAGAATGGCTGAAAAATCTGCCCAGAATATCATCACAGGAATTGAAAAATCCAAAGAGATTCCTTTTGAAAAGGTATTGTATGGGATTGGGATTAAGCACGTGGGAGAAACAGTAGCTAAGAAACTGGTAAAAAACTTCCCAACAATTGAAGAACTGAAAAATGCTAGTGTAGAAGAGCTTTGTCAGGTAGAAGACATCGGAGCTAAAATTGCGGTGAGTATTGTAGATTTCTTCCAGAATTCCGAAAACGTATTGATGATCGATCGATTGAAATCTTACGGAGTACAGCTTGAAAAAGGAGAAAGTACCAATGAAGTTCTATCCAATGTTCTGGAAGGAAAAACTTTCTTATTCACCGGAAAATTGTCATTATTCACCAGAGAATCTGCAGAAGAAATGGTAGAAAAGCATGGCGGAAAAAATATTTCTGCAGTTTCAAAAAACCTCAACTATCTTGTAGTAGGTGAAAAAGCAGGAAGTAAGCTGAAAAAAGCTCAGGATATCGGAACAATTGAAATTCTGGATGAGCAGCAGTTTCTGGATCTGATTGAGAAACAGTAATAAAATCAAAATAATATTAAATAAACCATTAAGATATTGTCTTAATGGTTTATTTTTGCAATCAATTCTATAAAAGAATAAAAAAATAACAAACTAATCCATGAAAAAAATCTACTTAATCATTTTGATGATTCTGTTTGCACAGTTTCAGGCTCAGACGTTAAATGTCGATACCTATTTGAAAACAAAATTGTTTACGTACGGAGCAACAAGGGATTCTACTGGAAACGTTATTACTCTGGATACAAATAATGATGGACAGATTCAACTATCGGAAGCTTCGCTGGTTTATAAAATAAATCTATCTGATCTTTCAAATGCTATTACAGGTTTATCCGTACTTACTGAATTTCCGAATTTAACTGAGCTAAAACTAACAAATCCTGATATATCCTCTAATCTGATTTTCAGTAATTATACTAACCTTCAAAAAATAATTTTTTCAGGCGGAACAGTAGGTAACGTAACGATTGAAAACTGCAATGCTATAAATACCGCACAATTTGGCAGCGCGGGAAACGTTATAAATATCCAGAACACTTCGCTACAAGAAATTTCTGTTTCCAACATTAGTGGGTTTAATATTTCCGGACTTCCTAATCTTACAAAATTATCATTGGAGAATTCAGCGATGACTTCTTTAAA
The DNA here is from genome assembly GCF_036362765.1 of Chryseobacterium sp. CP-77. Taxonomy (NCBI): domain Bacteria; kingdom Pseudomonadati; phylum Bacteroidota; class Flavobacteriia; order Flavobacteriales; family Weeksellaceae; genus Chryseobacterium; species Chryseobacterium sp. CP-77. The sequence continues at coordinate 4,632,379 of NZ_CP143637.1, read as the reverse complement.
TTTAAGTAATCTCCCTGCGTTGGAAGAAGTAAATGTTAGTGAAAACCAATTTCTAACAAGTATTAATTTTGCAGGAGATACAGCTTTGAAAAAACTAGAATTATTTCGTAATAAACTAAGCAGTCTTTCGATTCCTAATCCTTCTTTAGTAAACTATTTAAGTATAAGCTTCAATCTTTTCCAGACTTTTGACGTAACCCCTTATACCGGATTGGTAATGTTTCTTGCTAACGACAATCAAATCACAAGTCTGGACTTTAGTTCAAGCCCTTTGATTGGAATGCTTTATATTTACAATAATCAGCTTACCACATTAACACTTAATAATAATCCAATTTTAGGTTATTTGTATGCCAATAATAATCATATAACCAATATTGCATTTGATCAGGCAAAAGGCTTAAAAGGTATTCAGGTAATGAATAATTCGCTTACGAATATTGATCTATCAAAGCAGACTATTCTGGATATTGCTGATCTTGATAATAATCTTACTTTACAGACTTTAAATCTTAAAAACGGAAAGCATAATTATCTTGGCATTGGATTTTCAAATACACCACAGCTGCAATATGTATGCACTGACCCTATAGAAACTGACTATGCAATATCGCAATTAGCATCCTATAATCAACCCAATGCTGTTGTAAATTCTTATTGTTCTTTCACACCAGGAGGCTCTTCTTATTTTATCCTTCAGGGTAAAACAAGATATGACATGAACACAAATGGATGCGACATTAATGACATGATAAAACCTTTTCAAAAATTCAATATTTTAGGGCAAAACATGGCCATTTCAAATGCGTTCGGATCTTATTCTTTCCCTCTGACATACGGAACTAACACTATCTCTCCTGTGTTGGAAAATCCTTCTTATTTTAATATTACGCCCCCTTCATTCACTACCAATTTCCCAACACAGGTAAGTCCTTATACACAGAACTTTTGTTTAACAGCGAATGGTACCCATAATGATCTGCAGATTGTTATAATTCCTATGCAGGCAGCAGTTCCGGGATTTGTTACTCAATATAAAATCTTTTATAAAAATAAAGGAACAGGAACACAATCCGGAAATATAACTTTTAATTTTGATCATACCCGAATGGGCTATCAGTCTGCAACGACATCTCCAAGCTCTCAATCTTCCGGAACAATGAACTGGAATTTCACGAATCTTCTTCCTTTTGAAACCAAAGAAATTACTGTAACGATGAAATTAAATACACCAACACAGGCTCCACCGCTAAATGGAGGTGATATTTTACATTACACCGCACAAATCAATGGAGCTACAGACGAAACACCTGCTGACAATACCTTCACATTGAACCAAACGGTTGTTAATTCTTTTGACCCGAATGATAAGACTTGTCTTGAAGGAACGACTATTGCGCAAACCCAGGTGGGAGACTATGTACATTACCTGATCAGATTTGAAAATACAGGAACAGCCAATGCACAGAACATTGTGGTAAAAGATGAAATTGACATTACTAAATTTGATATTTCTTCCCTGGTAGCGTTAGACGGAAGCCATAATTTTGTGACAAGAATTACCAATCCGAATACCGTAGAATTCATCTTTGAAAACATCCAACTCCCTTTTGATGATGCCAATAATGACGGATATGTTTCATTTAAGATTAAAACAAAATCGACCTTAAATATCGGGAACAGCTTCAGTAATACAGCCAAAATCTATTTCGATTACAACCATCCGATTATTACCAATACTTATACGACAAGCGTTCAAAATGTATTGGCAACAGCAGAAATTGATAAGGAAAACCAGAGTATTTCTGTTTATCCTAATCCTGCAAAAGATGTTTTAAATATCAGATCCAAGCAGGAAATCATCAAAGCTGAAATCTATGATGCGACTGGAAGAATTATCAGCTCATTAAGTGTAACAGGAAACTCAATTTCTGTTTCTGAACTTTCTAAAGGAAACTATATTCTAAAAGCTTTCACCAAGGACAAAGTACTTGTACAGAAGTTTATTAAGGATTAAATTTATAAAATGAATAACAAAGAAGGCTGTGATAGATTTCACAGCCTTCTTTGTTATTAAGAATCAATATTTGCAGCTATCTTCGGAATATATATAATCTTGTTTACTTAAAAACAATAATAGTATACGGAGCGTTTTCTCCTGATTTTGGCAGAATCATCCTGATATGTTCCTTATTCTTGTAGTAATCTACATAAAGCTCTTTGGTGATAATCTTTCCTTTCTCAGTTTCCTTATATCCTGCTGCTAATATCAGTTTAAGATACTGCTCATATTCTTTTTTGTCCCTAAACTCAAACTCGATTCTGTCTTCAGATTTTTCTTCTTTATATTCAAACTTTCCGATTTTCGAGCTATAGTCTGGAGTTTCATATTCGGTTAAAAGGAAGCTTAAGCCATCTGTTCTGTCATAAAATTTGAACTGAAGCTGTTTCATTTCCTTTTTAAACTCATCCATCGTAAGTTTGTTGAAACTGTTAAGCTGTTCTAATGTGAATGTCTGTGCAGAGACCTGAATACTCAATACAACTGAAAATAATAAGAGCCCTAAAGCTTTTCTCATTGTTATTTTTATCACAAATATAAGAATAACGGTTTATGCTTCATGCTTCTTTAAGTAACGCTTTCCGGAACAGTAAAATTTCTTCCTTGTTTAATCCTTTCAAAGAAATTGTGCGTTTTGTATTGGCCATCCAGTCAGGATAAAGAATCAGTTCTACATGATTGTCATATATATGAAATTCTCTCAGAACTTCCGGGTTTCTTGTATTTCTTCGATCTGATCCAAATCTCAGATTAATACACTTACCGGGAACAATGTAAAAATCTTTAGGAAACAAAAACATAGAATTCTGATTCATGAAAATTTCAAAACTACACCATTGAAATCTTTTACTATAGCGAAGACCTCCTTTAGTTACTGAAACAATGGTACCATTGATATTTTTAAAAACTACCGCATCCGGCTGTTTATATTTTTCGATAATTTTATTTTTCTGGCTATAAAAGAAAATTCTTGAAATGATAAAAAATACTACACCTGCCAATGGCAAATAGAAAAAAGGATCCATGAATTTAAAAGGATAGAATTACAAATTTTTAAATAAGAAAAATCAAATATTTTCTTATTCAAAGATATAACAATAACTCTTATGAAACCGGCAGTCTGAAATAAAACGTACTTCCATTATTCAGGGAACTCTTCACTCCTATTTCTCCATGCTGTTTCTCAATAAAATTCTTTGAAATTGCCAAGCCTAAGCCAGTTCCATTCTGATGTTCGCCGGGAACCTGGAAATAGCGGTCAAAGATCTGGCGGTGGTATTTTTCATCTATCCCGCTTCCGGTATCAATAATACTGAACTGAATGAATGAATCCAGCTTTTCTACTACAATCTTAATATTTTCGTCCTGAAAAGAGTGCTTTACCGCGTTAGTCAGGAAATTATTCATCACCCAGACGGTTTTATCAAAATCTGCAGTCACTGCATCATTGTCTTCGAGAAAATATTCTGTGCTGATGGAAATGTTTTTCTGCTCGGCAAGCTTTTCAACATTCTTTACAGCAGTCTGTACAATTTCTTTGGGGGAACATTTTTCTACGGTCAGTCTGATATTTCCGGATTCTACCTGGGAAAGATTAAGCAATTCTCCTGTGATATCCAATAAACGCTGTCCGTCTTCATTGATGCTCTTCAACAATTCCTGCTGCTGCTCGTTCAGTTCTCCGAACTTTTGGTTTCCAAGAAGCTGAACACCCATTTTGATCGCAGAAATCGGAGTTTTCAGTTCATGGGAAATGGTCGCAATAAAATTGGTTTTGGCAAAATCCAGTTCTTTAAAAGGGGTAATATTTCTTAGCAGGATTACCTTTCCGATATTCTTTTTTTCTTTTTCCCCTGTTTTTACAATATTGATCGGTATAATATCCTGTTCGAAATAATTTTCCTTGTTATCACGGACAATCTTAATCGGATCTTTTACCGGATGGTCGATATTTTTCAGCAGTTCACGCATCAGATCATTATTGATGGCTACTTCATGAGCCGTTTTTCCAATAATATCTTCTTTATGGAGATTGGTGATCTTTAAAGCTTCATCATTGATCATATAGATAAAATGATTCTCATCCAGACCAATCACGGCATCATGCATATTGTTAACCAGCGTTTCGATCCGTTTTTTATCCATCAGCTGCTTGGAAAGCGTGCTGCTTTCGTACTCCTGAAGCTTTTCCGCCATACTGTTGAAGGAGTCTGCCAGACTGTTGAATTCTTCACTTCCTTTAAAATGAACCCTCTCACTATAGTTTTTATCGGCAATCTGTTTAATACTGAAGGTCAATTGATTGATAGGCTCTGCGATGGTTTGTGGTAAATTGAAAAGCAGGATAAAAGCAATCAGAAAACATACGGTTCCTAAACTTACGATCCAAAAAGTGGCATTTTCTGCTGTAATAATCGCAATATCACTTTTTCGTTCTATCCCTTTCATATTCAAAGACATGATCTTCGAAAGATCTTCACGGATAAGCTTTTCTTTATGGATATCGGGAGCTTTAAGGTAGCTGTTGAAATGGAGATTCAGATTCTGCGTGGCTTCTTTTTCTCCAAATTCTGTAAGGTTCTTTTCCTGAAGCTTATTATTTTTTCGAAAATCTGCTATGGCAACGGTACTGTCTGTACTGATATTATCCAACGCCAAAAGCATATTTTTGGAAAATTCCAGGCTGTTGTAATTGGCCGTAAGGATCTTTTCAGTATCGGATTTTAATTTATTGATGTATACAGAACCTATCACTGAAAGCAGAACGATCAGTAGAAATAAAAGGCCCACGCCTAAGGTAAGTTTCGTTTTAAGTTTCATTACTTTTAAGATAAAATAATAATATCTATCTGTCTTTCATTCAGCCTGTTCATAAGGGTATAGATCCAGCTGTACCCCAACATTCGCTGCCAGAAACTGGCATGGGGCTTTCCAATGCAGACCGTCGTGATATTATGGGCAATTACATATTCCAGAATTCCGTTGTGAACACTGCTTTCTTTGATGCGGACTACTTTGGCGCCTAATTCCTGTGCTAAATTAAAATTATTAATTAAATACCGCTGTTTATCCAATGCAATTTTTTCCGGATTTTCAGAAGGCTTCTGAACGTACAAAACAGTCCATGGACTGTTATAATAGCTGGCTAATCTGGCGGTTTTACGAATAATTGTTTTGGCAATTTTCTCATTGCTGCTGATGCAGGCCAGGAATTTTATGGGCTTAAAATTTTCGGTTTTGATCTCTGTTTCCACCTTTCTTTCCACGTGGGTGGCCACTTCTTTTAAAGCCAGCTCACGAAGCTGGAGAATATGTCCGCTCTGGAAGAAATTACTCAGTGCCGTCTGAATTTTTTCTTTTTTATAGATTTTCCCTTCTTTCAATCGGGTCAGCAGCTCATCTGCGGTAAGGTCAATATTCACGACTTCATCCGCCAATGCAAGAATTTTATCCGGAACCCGCTCTGTTACTTCTACTCCGGTAATTTTCTTTACCTCTTCATTCAGGCTTTCGATATGCTGGATATTCATGGCACTGATGACGTTGATTCCGTTATCAAGAATTTCCAGCACATCCTGCCATCTTTTTTTATTTTTGGAACCTTCTACGTTGGTATGGGCAAGTTCGTCCACTAACACTACTTCAGGATGTTCATTGATAATGGCCTGAAGATCCATCTCCTCAAGGTTCTTTCCTTTATAAAAAACTGATTTCCTTTCAATTTGAGGAATTCCTTCTACAAGAGCTTCAGTTTCTTCACGGCCATGCGTTTCAATATAGCCAATCTTTACATCAATGCCATTTCGCAAAAGGGAATGAGCTTCCTGAAGCATACGGAAACTTTTTCCTACCCCTGCACTCATCCCGATATAAATTTTGAATTTTCCTTTACGGGATTTTTGAATCAGTTCTAAAAAATCTTTTGCTGATGACATTGATTTTATTCTTTTTAATTTTACTTTAAGCACTTTCCTGTGGCTAAATTCTTTTTTAAAACCAAACCGCTAAGCTTGACGTTATAAAGAAATTTCCTTTTTTAAATTCATCATTTTTAGCAAAAATGGCATCTTTAGATGTAAAACCTCTCGCTTCTGTACGGAAAACAACATTTTTGAAAACAGCATAATCTACATTCAGAGAATATCCGAAAGTTTGAAATCCGTTAGGCGTTTCTGTGCTGATGATCACCCCATTTTTATCATTATAGTATTCCAGTCTTCCCGCTAATGCCCATTTGCTGTCCAATTGATATTTCATCTGAACATTCGGGCTATACCAGATATTATACTGCTCGCTTCCTTTTGATTTCTGCTCAGCACCGATATCAAATCCCAATATAGCAGAAAACTGATCCGTTATCTGAAAGCTTCCATACAAATCATGAAAGTAACGCATCCTTTTGTCCTCTTTTGCTTTATCATTCCCTATGAATGAACTGCTGTTCAGGGTAATTTTATCAGTTGGTTTATATGTTACCTGATGACCAAAAGAAATACTCTGGTTTCCCTCAGGTTTGGCAATACGCTGCCATCCGTTCAATACCAATCCGCTTAAAAACCATTTCCCGTTATCTGAAGTGTAGGAAATTTTGGCTCCGGTTTCAAAATACGGAGAGTTCTCTGCAGCTAAGCTTCTTGTCAGGTTCACATTATCCTTTCCTATGGCACTTTCCCATCCAATATGGGAAGGCATGATCCCTGCATCAATCCATAAATTCTTATTCTTTGATATTTTGATTCCTACATTGGCTTCATTCACGTACCGTAATGCATTTTGTTCTGCTGCCATATTATCCTGAGCATAGGTTCCGGCCATTAAAGCTACATTAGCACGGGTATTTTCGCTCTGATAATTGGCTTTAACCAATCCCAGGTTAAGGTTCATTTCATTGTGCCTGTTATAGGAATACAAAAAGTTTTGACGAATATGATTTCCAGGCTCATTAAAATCATAGGTATAAAAGAGTTCTGCATAAGCGGAAAATGTCACTTTATTACTTGTTTTTAATGAATCTGATGATTGTGCTTTGGCTAAAAACAGCCCTGATAGTGCACTTATAAATAGATATTTTTTCACTTTAGTTTTATGGTGTATGAATCATGTCAAGGTTTAAAACCTTGACATGATTATCGGTTATTAAATTTATTATTTTAATTGATCCAAAGCAATGTTAAGCTTCAGAACATTTATTTTTGTAGGTCCGAAAAGTCCTAACAACGGCTTTTCCGTTTGATTATTAATTAAGCTTTTAACTTGCTCTTCTGAAATATTTCTCACTTTTGCAATTCTTTTTGCCTGGTATAAAGCTCCTTCTTCAGAAATATCCGGATCCAGTCCGCTTCCACTTGCGGTAACAAGCTCTACAGGAACTTTTGCATTACCCATTTCAGGGTTATCCATTTTCAAAGTATCAATTCTTTTCTGTACAATTTCCAGATATTCTTTATTGCTTGGACCTTTATTACTTCCTCCGCTTCCTGCTGCGTTATAATTGACTGAAGAAGGACGGCCGTGGAAATATTTTTCAGATTTGAATTCCTGTCCGATATTGGCATAAAACTTCTGCCCTTTGTTGTAAATAATTTCTCCGTTTCCTTTGTTAGGAAGTATTTTAGAACCTCCATAAACCACTGCCAGATAAATACCTGTAACTAGCAACATGACAAGCGTTAGTCTGAATGCTGAAACAATATGATTTTTCATTTTTTTAATTTTAATAGAATAAACTGATTACCAGATCAATGATTTTGATCCCGATGAACGGAACGATTACTCCGCCTAGCCCATAGATCAAAAGGTTTCTTCTTAACAATGCACTTGCACCAATCGGCTTATAAGCCACACCTTTCAATGCCAGCGGAATCAGGAACGGAATAATCACCGCGTTGAAAATAACTGCTGATAATATGGCTGTTTCAGGACTGTGAAGGTTCATAATATTCAGTTTCTGCAGAGAAGGAATAAAAGTGATAAACAGTGCCGGAATAATGGCAAAATACTTCGCTACGTCATTCGCAATACTGAAAGTCGTTAATGTTCCTCTGGTCATCAATAGCTGCTTCCCTATTTCCACAATTTCGATCAGCTTTGTAGGGTCGTTGTCAAGGTCTACCATGTTACCGGCTTCTTTTGCGGCTTGAGTTCCACTGTTCATCGCTACCCCAACATCGGCCTGTGCCAGTGCCGGCGCATCATTGGTTCCGTCTCCCATCATCGCAACCAGCTTACCTTCCTGCTGTTCCTTTTTGATGTAATTCATCTTATCTTCAGGTTTAGCTTCAGCAATAAAGTCATCTACTCCTGCTTTTTCTGCAATGAATTTTGCCGTCAGAGGGTTGTCACCAGTTACCATTACCGTTTTCACACCCATTTTTCTCAATCTCTGGAAACGTTCCTGGATTCCTGTTTTAATAATATCCTGAAGTTCAATCACGCCCCATACTTTTTCGTTAACGGCTACTACCAAAGGAGTTCCTCCGTTTTCAGAAATTTTGGTTACTGCATCCTGGGTCTCCTGCGGGAAGATATTCCCGGCTTTTTCAGTCAGTTTTTTTATCGTATCGTAAGCTCCTTTACGGATTCTTGTTTCGTCAAAATCGATTCCTGAAGTTCTTGTTTCTGCAGTAAAATCGATATACGTAGGATTGGAAACCAATAAATCTTCAGGTTTTAAAGCACTTAGTTCAATAATAGATTTCCCTTCCGGTGTTTCATCCGCTACGGAACTTAATGCAGAAGCTTTAATAAATTCTTCAGGCTGAATTCCATTGGCAGGGTGAAATTGAGTTGCTTTTCTGTTTCCGATGGTAATTGTTCCGGTTTTATCCAATAGCAATACATCAATATCTCCTGCAGTTTCCACTGCTTTTCCGCTTTTGGTAATCACATTTGCTCTTAATGCTCTGTCCATCCCAGCAATCCCGATTGCAGAAAGCAGACCTCCGATGGTTGTCGGAATAAGACAAACGAAAAGAGATATAAATGCCGCTATGGTAATCGGAGTCTGCGCATAGTCTGCAAAAGGTTTTAAAGTGAGGGTAACAATAATAAATGTAAGCGTGAATCCTGCTAAAAGTATGGTTAATGCGATTTCGTTGGGTGTTTTCTGTCTTGACGCTCCTTCTACAAGAGCAATCATTTTATCTAAGAAGGATTCTCCGGGTTTTGTGGTTACTCTTACTTTAATTCTATCTGACAATACTTTCGTTCCTCCTGTTACAGAACTTTTGTCTCCACCCGCTTCACGAATGACAGGTGCACTTTCTCCGGTAATAGCAGACTCATCAATGGTAGCAAGACCTTCAATAATCTCTCCATCCATCGGAATCTGATCTCCGGCTTCACAAAGGAAAATATCACCTAAGGTCATTTCAGCAGACATCTTCAGTCTTGTTTCTACCTGGAATCCCGGTTTATTATTAAGCACTAATTTGGCCGGAGTTTCTTCCCTTGTTTTTCTAAGGGTATCAGCCTGCGCTTTTCCCCTTGCCTCTGCAATAGCTTCTGCAAAGTTGGCAAACAGAACGGTGAAAAATAAAATTATAAATACTAAAAAGTTGTAGGAAAAGCTTCCCTGGGTTTTATCACCGGTAAGGCTGAACATGCTTACGATAAACATGACGATAGTTCCGATCTCCACCAGGAACATTACCGGATTTTTAAACATAATCTTCGGATTCAGCTTTACGAAGGACTGTTTTATCGCTTCGTTGACCAAATCTTTTTGAAACAATGTTTGTGACTGATTTTTCATTTTTTTGAAAGAATTTATATCATTGTAAATCAATAGTAACCATCAAGGTTTGCCAGATAATGAGGATAGATATGGATAATATTAAGTGAACGTTTCAGTAAGTGTCAGACTAGCTTCCTAACTTTTCGGCTTCCTTAATGGTTGAATATTGATTTTAATTTTTAATGTTCACATTTATTTTGAGAAATACTGAATCTGCTCTGCAATAGGGCCTAGAGTCAATGCAGGGAAGAAAGACAACGCTGCAATCAGTAAAATCACTGCCAGAGTCATGAATCCGAAAGTTGCCGTATCTGTTTTCAGTGTTCCTGAACTTTCAGGGATATATTTCTTCTGTGCTAATAGTCCAGCAATCGCTACAGGTCCTATAATCGGGATAAATCTTGAGAGTAACAGTACAATTCCCGTTGAGATATTCCACCAGGGTGTATTGTCTCCCAACCCTTCAAATCCGGATCCGTTATTCGCTGCAGAAGAAGTAAACTCATACAGCATTTCACTGAAACCATGGAAACCTGGGTTGTTCAATGTTTTTGTCCCAAATTCCGGCAGATAAGCCGTTAAAGCGGTTCCTGCAAGAATCAGGAAAGGATGGAATAAAGCGACGATCATAGCAATTTTCATTTCCTTCGCTTCAATCTTTTTACCCATAAATTCCGGCGTTCGTCCTACCATCAGACCACTGATAAACACAGCCAGAATGATAAAGATAAAATAGTTCAGAATTCCGACTCCACAGCCTCCGTAGAAGCAGTTGATCATCATCGCAAGCAATTCATTCATTCCCGAAAGAGGCATTGTACTGTCATGCATTGAGTTCACTGATCCTGTTGAAATTACCGTTGTGGCAATACTCCAGTAGCCTGACGCTGCACTTCCGAAACGGATTTCTTTACCTTCCATAGCTCCCAGGCTGTTATCTGTTCCCATTTTTGTGATCAAAGGATTTCCTCCTGTTTCATTCACTATATTCGGAATGGTAAGTGCCAGAAAACCGACCGTCATTACCGTAAAGATTACCCATGAAAGTTTTCTTTTATTCAGATAAAATCCCAGTGCAAATACCAACGCAAACGGAATGATCATCTGAGCGATCATCTCTGTCATATTGGTCATATAATTGGGATTTTCAAGAGGGTGCGCAGAGTTGGCTCCGAAAAATCCACCTCCGTTAGTTCCTAAGTGTTTGATCGCAACAAATGCTGATACCGGACCTCTGGAGACATCTGCTTTCTGGCCTTCCAGTGTTATGACATGATCTTTCCCTTCGAATGTCATCGGACTTCCGTTAATAGAAAGTACTAAAGCAACAATTACACTTACCGGGACCAGGATTCTGACCATTGATTTGGTGAAAAAATCGTAGAAGTTCCCAAGTTCGGTACTTGTTTTTTCTTTAAAAGCCCTGAAAAGGACAGCCATTGCCGCCATTCCCGTTGCAGCCGTGACAAACTGTAAAAACATCAGATAAAGCTGGCTCAGATAACTTACTCCTGTTTCTCCTGAATAATGCTGTAAATTACAGTTTACCAAGAATGAAATGGTAGTATTAAAAGCCAGATCGGGTGACATATTCGGGTTTCCGTCAGGGTTTAAAGGAAGCCACGCCTGATTCATTAAAAGAAGGAAACCTATGATGAACCAAACCAGATTGATTGCCAGCATGGCATACATATTCTGTTTCCAGTTCATCTGGCGGGCAGGATTAATTCCCGAAACTTTATAAATTAACTTTTCAATGGGTTCAAAAACCGGATCCAGAAAAGTCTTTTTGTATCCGTAGACATTAGCTATATATTTCCCTAAAAATATTCCGATAACTAATGTGATAGCAAACATTGCTATAATGCCTAAAATCTCTGTATTCATGACTAATTAAAATTTTTCAGGTTTCATTAAAACATAACAGATATACACGAAGGCAAGTATTGAGAGGAAAAATAAACTCCACATAATTTATATTCTATCAAAAAATTCAACTGATTTATACAAAAGCCAAAACAATACTGCAAAAAGCAGAATTAAACTTATGAGCATCATATTTTAATCATTAGGGTTAAAAGGGTCAACAATACGTACGATACAATCAGCAGACTAAAAGTCGAGTGCTCCCGTTTTTTAAACGTTTTTCTTGAAATTGTCATTTTTAAATATTTTATTCGAAGACTATATGCCAAAAGAAAGTCCATTCTGAAAATCAAATAATCAATTAATTGATTAACAACACATTAAGATAAAACACAAAACTATATAAAAACAGAAAAGCCTATCAAAATGATAGGCTCTTTATTAAAATGATAAAAGGTTTATTTTAATCCATATTCTTCAAGTTTACGGTACAATGTGGCAATACCAATTTCCAGTAAACGGGCAGCTTCTGCCTTGTTACCTTTTGTATACTGTAAAACTTTCTGTATGTGTATTTTTTCCAGTGATCTGATACTTAAAGAATCACTTTCAGGAACAGCTTTTTCCGAATAATGGGGAAGACTTTCTGCGTCAAGGATATTGTCATCCATTAAAATCAAACTGCGCTCTACCGCGTTCCTCAACTCACGGATATTTCCTTTCCAGTCGTTTCGTTCCAGTACTTTATAGTAATCAGGATCTACCTGAACCGCTGTCAGATGAAGTTTATGAGAAAAAATATCTATAAAATGCTTGGCAATAGCTTTCAGATCTTCTTTTCGTTCTCTTAATGGCGGAAGCGTGATCTCAAAGACATTCAGCCTGAAATAAAGGTCTTCTCTGAAATTTCCCTGCTTTATTTCATCTATCAGGTCTCTGTTGGTAGCAGCAATTAACCTGAAGTCAGATTTAGAAACTTTGGTTTCACCCATTTTGATAAATTCCCTGGTTTCCAAAACCCTGAGCAGTTTTGCCTGAAGCTCTATGGGCATCTCACCGATTTCATCCAAAAACAGAGTTCCTCCGTTAGCTTCTTCAATCAATCCTTTCTTATCTTTCAAAGCTCCAGTAAAAGCACCTTGTTTATGACCAAAAAGCTCGCTTTCCAGAATTTCTTTACTGAATGCTGAACAGTTGATCGCTACAAAACTGTTTTTCTTCCTGTCACTCCCTTCATGAATAGCACTCGCAAAAACTTCTTTACCCGTTCCGGTTTCTCCTGTAAGAAGCACAGCAGCATCCGTTAAAGCGACTTTCTCAGCCAACTTCTTAGCCTGCAAAATAAGTGGTGACTTACCAATAATCTGATCAAATCCTTTCGTCACAACCTGCTGAACAACCCTCGATTTATTGTCTTTTACCTTATCAAGAGCCTTATACACCAATGGGATTATTTTCTCATTATCATCTCCTTTCACCAGATAATCATAAGCGCCATTCTTCATGGCCTGTACAGCATCCATAATATTCCCGAATGCCGTCATCAAGATAATTTCAAGCTGTGGATATTTGGTCTTGATAGACTTTACCAGCTCTACTCCAAAAGCATCAGGCAGACGAACATCGCTCAGAACAACATCAAATTCATATTGCTCCAGCATCGTCATTGCCGAACGTGCCGTAGAAGCTTCTTTTACATTAAAATTCTCTTGGGAAAGGATCATTCCTAGTAATTTAAGGAGTTTGATCTCATCATCGATGATCAGAATATTTCCTGACATTATAATTATTTTTGGAAAACTACTACAAACTTATTGAATTTATTCGAGGAAAACGGGGTAATAGAAGGAAATAGTTTACTTAACATCACTTGAGATTTCAGGAGCTGTTTCCCGCTATCCATTCATACTCCTCGCGCCCATACACTCCCACGCTCCACCACATTCACTCCAACCCAAGCTGCGGGGTAACCATTCCTATCGGGGCTATGATAGTGAACGAACGATCAATGATACGTTATAAATAATGTGACGAATTCGGGATACGGGTTCCGTGGTTATCTTTTCCAAATGGAGTAATTTAATTAATTCCTATGGCGTCTCTCTTTTTCATTTGCTCCGTTTCTTTCCACTGTGTCATTCCGCAGGAATCCAGCCTACTTTATTAGAGTCTTTATGATTCCTTTAATCCAGACGATTTAATACTGTAAATTATTTGATAATACTTTGTTGAGACTCCTGTGGAGTGACCATTGGAGGGTGTACTGTCCGGTTACCATTGATAATTGATCAATGATGAATGATAAGTGATGGATGATCAATCATAGTTGATGAATGATGAATAATCGATGTATTACTCATTACCCATTACTCATACATTGAGCTGGGTATAAAACAAAAAAAATCCTTTATCGTTATGATAAAGGATTTTTTAAAAATAAAATAAAAACTGGCGGCGGCCTACTCTCCCGCGTTAGCAGTACCATCGGCGCTGGTGGGCTTAACTTCTGTGTTCGGAATGGGAACAGGTGAGCCCCACCGCTAAAACCACCCTAAAGAAGGTATATAGCTTTAAGCATCAGGCTTGAAGCCTTAAGCTTATTGCGTTTTAAGCGATAAAAACTTTCACAAAGACAAAACCTTCGCTGCGCATAAAGAACTTGTCATTTATTATATGATATAGCAACCAAAGGCTATAAATCTACGGGTAATTAGTACTACTTGGCTATGACATTACTGTCTTTACACCTATAGCCTATCAACGTCGTCATCTACAACGACCCTTAAAAGATGTCTCATCTTGAGGCGAGTTTCGCACTTATATGCTTTCAGTGCTTATCTCTTCCAAACGTAGCTACTCAGCGGTGCACCTGGCGGTACAACTGATACACCAGAGGTTTGTTCAATTCGGTCCTCTCGTACTAGAATCAAGCCCTCTCAAACATCTAACGCCCGCAATAGATAGAGACCGAACTGTCTCACGACGTTCTGAACCCAGCTCGCGTGCCACTTTAATGGGCGAACAGCCCAACCCTTGGGACCTTCTCCAGCCCCAGGATGTGACGAGCCGACATCGAGGTGCCGAACCTCCCCGTCGATGTGAGCTCTTGGGGGAGACTAGCCTGTTATCCCCGGAGTACCTTTTATCCTATGAGCGATGGCCCTTCCATACGGAACCACCGGATCACTATGTCCTGCTTTCGCACCTGATCGACTTGTTGGTCTCACAGTCAAGCACCCTTATGCCATTACACTCTACGCACGGTTACCAAGCGTGCTGAGGGTACCTTTGAAAGCCTCCGTTACTCTTTTGGAGGCGACCACCCCAGTCAAACTACCCACCACGCAATGTCCTTCTGAAAGAAGTTAGGCTCCAAGTAAGTAAAGGGTGGTATTTCAACGTCGGCTCCACAAACACTAGCGTGCCTGCTTCAAAGCCTCCCACCTATCCTACACATTACTTACTCAAAGTCAATACGAAGTTATAGTAAAGGTTCACAGGGTCTTTTCGTCCCATTGCGGGTAATCGGCATCTTCACCGATACTACAATTTCACCGAGCTCGTGGCTGAGACAGTGCCCAGATCGTTACACCATTCGTGCAGGTCGGAACTTACCCGACAAGGAATTTCGCTACCTTAGGACCGTTATAGTTACGGCCGCCGTTTACTGGGGCTTCAGTTAATGCCTTCGCTTACGCTAAGCACCTTCCTTAACCTTCCAGCACCGGGCAGGTGTCAGACCCTATACAGCATCTTTCGATTTAGCAGAGTCCTGTGTTTTTGATAAACAGTCGCCTGGGCCTCTTCACTGCGGCCACCATTGCTGATGGCGTCTCTTCTTCCGAAGTTACGAGACTATTTTGCCTAGTTCCTTAGCCACGACTCACTCGAGCACCTTAGGATTCTCTCCTCGACCACCTGTGTCGGTTTTGGTACGGGTTGCTTCACTTCGGCTTTTCTTGGATCAGATTACACTACAGCAGCTTCGCCCGAAGGCTAGGCCTTGACTATTCCGTCAGTCTCCAGCAGCTACATCCAACCGTCCCCTTTTATTGTGAGCAAGTATGGGAATATTAACCCATTGTCCATCCACTACCCCTTTCGGGTTCGCGTTAGGTCCCGACTAACCCTCAGCTGATTAGCATGGCTGAGGAAGCCTTGGTCTTTCGGTGAGCAGGTTTCTCGCCTGCTTTATCGTTACTTATGCCTACATTTTCTTTTCTATCCGCTCCACAATACCTCACAGTACTGCTTCGGCGCAAATAGAATGCTCTCCTACCAGATATATCTAAAATATAAATCCATAGCTTCGGTAATATGTTTATGCCCGATTATTATCCATGCCGGACCGCTCGACTAGTGAGCTGTTACGCACTCTTTAAATGAATGGCTGCTTCCAAGCCAACATCCTAGCTGTCAATGCAGTCCAACCGCGTTGCTTCAACTTAACATATATTTGGGGACCTTAGCTGTTGGTCTGGGTTCTTTCCCTCTCGGACATGGACCTTAGCACCCATGCCCTCACTGCCGCAGAACATTTATTAGCATTCGGAGTTTGTCAGGAATTGGTAGGCGATGAAACCCCCGCATCCAATCAGTAGCTCTACCTCTAATAAACTTATATACGACGCTGCACCTAAATGCATTTCGGAGAGTACGAGCTATCTCCCAGTTTGATTGGCCTTTCACCCCTACCCACAGGTCATCCGAAGACTTTTCAACGTCAACCGGTTCGGTCCTCCACTCTGTGTTACCAGAGCTTCAACCTGCCCATGGGTAGATCACAAGGTTTCGCGTCTAATCCTACTAACTATACGCCCTATTCAGACTCGCTTTCGCTCCGGCTCCGGTACTTAATACCTTAACCTCGCTAGTAAAATTAACTCGTAGGCTCATTATGCAAAAGGCACGCCGTCACAGCATTACGCTGCTCCGACCGCTTGTAGGCGTACGGTTTCAGGTTCTATTTCACCCTTCTATTCGAAGTGCTTTTCACCTTTCCTTCACAGTACTTGTTCACTATCGGTCTTTCAGGAGTATTTAGCCTTGGAGGATGGTCCCCCCATATTCAGACAGGATTTCACGTGTCCCGCCCTACTCATTTATCATCTTATTATGCCTTTCGAGTACAGGATTATCACCTTCTACGATTGTTCTTTCCAGAACATTCCTCTAAACATAAAAAGACTTTTGGGCTAATCCGCTTTCGCTCGCCACTACTTACGGAATCTCTTCGATTTCTTTTCCTCCGGGTACTTAGATGTTTCAGTTCTCCGGGTTTGCTCCTCTTACGAGGTGACATATCTTCAATATGCCGGGTTGCCCCATTCGGATATCTGCGGATCAATTCGTGTGTGCCAATCCCCGCAGCTTTTCGCAGCTTACCACGTCCTTCGTCGCCTCTGAAAGCCTAGGCATCCGCCATACGCCCTTAACGATTTCTTTCCTATTGGTTACTCAAGCGCTTTATGCGCTCGGTTTTCTCTTTGTGATGTCTTTACCGTTAATGTCAATGATCTTAATTTCTTCTTTTCCAACTGATGAACAAATGTTGTTTTTGGCTCCATTCGTAACTTTTAAATCAGTCTTCCAAAACTGTGGAGAATAAGGGAGTCGAACCCTTGACCTCCTGCGTGCAAGGCAGGCGCTCTAGCCAGCTGAGCTAATTCCCCTCTAGGTGCTGCAGGCTTTACGCTATAAGCTTTAGGCGTATTGCCTACTGCTTCCAGCTTAATGCTTACCGCTTTAATTAGTAGTCTCGGGCAGGCTCGAACTGCCGACCTCTACATTATCAGTGTAGCGCTCTAACCAGCTGAGCTACGAGACTGTCTTTTAGACGTAAAAGATGATAGACTGATTGATAATAGACTAATTTCTTCGTCTTTCTCTCTCTGCTTTTATCTTCTTTGCCTCTCTCAATCCCTTTACTAATTTCTAGTGGGTTTTGTATTTTTATATAGCAACCAAACAAAAAACTAAAGCTATGCTTTAAGTAAGTATAATGTATCTTACGATACTGATTTTGTTTAACGTCTTTAAGACGCTCTAAAATGAGATGTTCCAGCCGCACCTTCCGGTACGGCTACCTTGTTACGACTTAGCCCTAGTTACCTGTTTTACCCTAGGCAGCTCCTGTTACGGTCACCGACTTCAGGTACCCCAGACTTCCATGGCTTGACGGGCGGTGTGTACAAGGCCCGGGAACGTATTCACCGCGCCATGGCTGATGCGCGATTACTAGCGATTCCAGCTTCATAGAGTCGAGTTGCAGACTCCAATCCGAACTGAGACCGGCTTTCGAGATTTGCATCACTTCGCAGTGTAGCTGCCCTCTGTACCGGCCATTGTATTACGTGTGTGGCCCAAGGCGTAAGGGCCGTGATGATTTGACGTCATCCCCACCTTCCTCTCTACTTGCGTAGGCAGTCTCACTAGAGTCCCCAACTTAATGATGGCAACTAGTGACAGGGGTTGCGCTCGTTGCAGGACTTAACCTAACACCTCACGGCACGAGCTGACGACAACCATGCAGCACCTTGAAAAATGTCCGAAGAAAAGTCTATTTCTAAACCTGTCATTTCCCATTTAAGCCTTGGTAAGGTTCCTCGCGTATCATCGAATTAAACCACATAATCCACCGCTTGTGCGGGCCCCCGTCAATTCCTTTGAGTTTCAAACTTGCGTTCGTACTCCCCAGGTGGCTAACTTATCACTTTCGCTTAGTCTCTGAAGCTTGCGCTCCAAAAACGAGTTAGCATCGTTTACGGCGTGGACTACCAGGGTATCTAATCCTGTTCGCTCCCCACGCTTTCGTCCATCAGCGTCAGTTGTTGCTTAGTAACCTGCCTTCGCAATTGGTGTTCTAAGTAATATCTATGCATTTCACCGCTACACTACTTATTCCAGCTACTTCAACAACACTCAAGACCTGCAGTATCAATGGCAGTTTCACAGTTAAGCTGTGAGATTTCACCACTGACTTACAGATCCGCCTACGGACCCTTTAAACCCAATAAATCCGGATAACGCTTGCACCCTCCGTATTACCGCGGCTGCTGGCACGGAGTTAGCCGGTGCTTATTCGTATAGTACCTTCAGCTACCCTCACGAGGGTAGGTTTATCCCTATACAAAAGAAGTTTACAACCCATAGGGCCGTCGTCCTTCACGCGGGATGGCTGGATCAGGCTCTCACCCATTGTCCAATATTCCTCACTGCTGCCTCCCGTAGGAGTCTGGTCCGTGTCTCAGTACCAGTGTGGGGGATCACCCTCTCAGGCCCCCTAAAGATCGTAGACTTGGTGAGCCGTTACCTCACCAACTATCTAATCTTGCGCGTGCCCATCTCTATCCACCGGAGTTTTCAATACCGAATGATGCCATTCAGTATATTATGGGGTATTAATCTTCCTTTCGAAAGGCTATCCCCCAGATAAAGGCAGGTTGCACACGTGTTCCGCACCCGTACGCCGCTCTCAAGATCCCGAAAGATCTCTACCGCTCGGCTTGCATGTGTTAGGCCTCCCGCTAGCGTTCATCCTGAGCCAGGATCAAACTCTCCATTGTATGTTTGTCTGACTCACTCAAAGTTTTTAACGCTTTAGTTTTTCCTTACTTGGTTGTTATATTGTATGTCAATGATCTTTATATCTTTCGCTTTGTAACGAAGCAATCTCTCTGTCAGTGTTGCTCCGTATTTGCGAGTGCAAAAGTAAAACTTTATTTTTTAATGACCAAATGTTTTTGAAGAAAATTTTAAAGTTTTTTAAGTAACCTTAATTCTTCTCAAAACCTCAATCTCTATACTCCTGCGCTCCCTCTAATTGGGACTGCAAAGATACAAACTCTTTTTTAACTGGCAACTTTTTTTACAAAAAGTTTTGAAGTTTTTTTCGCTTGTTTCTTTTTTGAAGTAATATCGTTTATGCCTATCTAAAGGCGCTTCTGCGCTACTGTTCTACTCTCGTTTTCAGTGGGGCAAAGATAGCAACTTCCTACAACGCAAAACAAGTTTATTTAACATAAATTTTACATTACGGTGATATTTGTTCCTAAAGGACTGGGTAGCAGGGGGAAAAATTTTAAACATTTGTTTGGAGAATCGGGGAGAGAGTGTTTGAGTGTTTGAATGTCTGAGTGTTTGAGGGGAGATCTGTGTGTGTGAAGAGGGAATTTGAGATTCGGGGTGCGGGATGCGGGGTTTGGGGTACTATGATCAAAAGGGTGTATATTATATAATAGAGACTAGATTATATAAAGAACGAGCTCCTTCGATTGAGCTCGGGATTATAATCTGCTTCTATTGATGGAAGATTATATATAATGAAGGGAGATTGTTGTTTTTTATGTATGGGGATGATCATTGCCCACGGATCTCGCAGATTTACACAGATAAGAGGGTCCTGCTTTATTATATACATTTATATTATATATAGAAATGCTAAAGAATATATTTATATATTATATAGAGTAATAAGGTTTAGCTCCTATACCTGTAATTAAAATGCTTCGGCTCTGCTCAGCATGACATTGCTAATACTAACTGTTAAAAAAAATCTCAGACATTATACTGTCATTTTACTTCTTTTAAGGCTCTTGTAAAGAAGTTGGGATTCCTGCGGAATGATACAAGGGAATAGGGATTGATACTCAATAACCAGTTTCCATAGAAATCTACAATCTGAAAATTCAATACCAATGTTCCTTTTCTACCTAAACACCCGAAACTCGCAACTCAATAACCCGAAACCCGAAACACAATAACCCGAACCTCATCACTCATCATTCACGACTCCTATCCTAGCCCTGATAGAAATGGTTACTCCGCAGCTTGCGTCGGAGGATGGCGGGTTTTAGGTGTGGGGCCCTTCGGCTTCGCTCAGGGTGAGAGCGTTGGAGTGCGTGGGCGCGAGGAGTATGAATGGATAGCAGGAAATAGCTCCTTATAAAGTTCGAGAGTTGGAGGGTTGGAGAGTGAAAAAGTTTAAGGGTATTGGATGAAGAATTAAAAAGCTTATTCCTTTCTGCATAGCTGATTCTTGCTTATAATTCACTTTTTCAACCGCAGCAATAGATGTAATAATGATAAAAAAGGATCAACATTTTTTTTGAATCCTTACATTTGTAGTCCATTCCGGTTTCTAAGGAATGAAATGAGTTTTATATGACAGACAGAAAATATAAGGAAACGGTACATACAGATAAAAACCAATACGAATATATTACGGTAGCCCATGACGAAAATAACGTCAGAATCTATACTTTGAACAATGGATTAAAGGTTTTTCTTGCTCAGAATTTTGATGCTCCGAGAATACAGACCTTCATTCCGGTAAGAACAGGAAGTAATAATGACCCGGCTGATAATACGGGGCTGGCTCATTATCTTGAGCATATGATGTTTAAAGGGACTTCAAAAATCGGAACTCAGAACTGGGAAAAGGAAAAAGAACTTCTTGATCAGATCTCGGCTTTATATGAAGAACATAAAGCGGAACAGAATCCTGAAAAGAAAAGGGAAATCTACAAGAAGATCGATGAAGTTTCCCAGGAAGCCAGCCAATATGCCATTGCCAATGAATATGATAAAGCGATTTCTTCTCTGGGAGCCAGTGGTACCAATGCGCATACCTGGTTTGATGAAACGGTTTACAAAAACAATATTCCGAATAACGAACTTGAAAAATGGCTGAAAATAGAGAAGGAAAGGTTCTCTGAAATTGTACTTCGTCTTTTCCATACTGAGCTGGAATCGGTATATGAGGAGTTCAACAGAGCGCAGGACAATGACACAAGACTTGTGAACTACGAACTGATGGATGCTCTTTTCCCGACTCATCCCAACGGGCAGCAAACAACACTGGGAAAACCGGAACACCTGAAGAATCCATCGATGAAGGCTATTCATAAATATTTTGATGAATATTATGTTCCTAATAATTATGCTATGGTACTGGTTGGGGATCTTGACTTCGATGAGACAATCCAATTAATTGATCAGTATTTCGGGACTCTACCTTATAAGGAGCTTCCTAAAAAGACAGCCATTACTGAACAGCCTATTACAGAAGTTGTAGTCAGAACGGTAAAAAGCCCTACTACTCCACGTACTCAGCTTGCATGGAGAACGGATAGCTATGGAACAAGAGAAGCAATGCTGGCTGATGTGGTTGCGAATATTCTCAGCAACAGAGGGGAAGCCGGATTATTGGATCTACACATTAACCAGACTCAGAAGATGCTTTGGGCTCAGGCTTTTTCTGTAGGATTAAGACAGTATGGATATTTTTCTATTGTTGCTGTTCCTAAGGAAACACAAACTCTGGAGGAAGCCAGGAATATGGTACTGGATGAAATTGAGCTGATCAAGAAAGGAGATTTTCCGGACTGGATGCTGCCAGCCATCATCAATGATTTCAAACTGCAGAGAATGAAAGGTCTTGAAACTGCCGAAGGTCTCGCCACCAATCTTTACGATTCTTATATCAAAGGAAGAACCTGGGAAGAGGAACTGAATGAAATGGATGAGTATGCTTCTTTCACCAAAGATGACGTAGTGAATTTTGCCAATGAGTTTTTCAAGGAAAACTATGTGGTTGTGAATAAAGAAAAAGGGGTAAACGACAAACTGATCAGGGTTGAGAATCCAGGAATCACTCCTGTTAAGATCAACCGTGATACGCAGTCAGAGTTTTTGAAAGAGATTTTAGCGGATAAAACTGAGGATATTAAGCCTGAATTCATTGATTATCAAAAAGAAATCGTTACAGATCAGCTTAACGGAAAGAAATTAAGTTTCGTAAAGAATAAATACAACGATATTGCTCAGGTACATTTCATTTTCTCTTTTGGAAGTGATCATGACAGAGATTTAGGGGTTTCAACTCAGCTTCTTCAGTATTTGGGAACTGATACCCTTTCGCCGGAGGATTTAAAAAAGGAGTTTTTCAAAATCGGAATCAGCAATGATTTTAAAACAACGAACAATCAGCTGACCATTTCGCTGAGCGGACTGGAAGAGAATATAGAAAAAGGAATTGCCCTTCTGCAGCATTGGATGCGAGATGTGCAGCCTGATCAGGAAATCTATAATCAGTTTGTGGGAACAGTACTGGAAAACCGTCAGGCCATGAAGAAGGATAAAAACCGGATTATAACAGCCCTGAACAATTATACAAAGCTGGGCAGCAACTCACGTTTTACGGATGTTATTTCTAAGGAAGAGCTTGAAAACAGCAGTGCGGAAGTTTTTACAGACAGAATGAAAAAGCTTTTCCAATATCCTTATCAGGTATTTTTCTATGGTAAAAATTTTGAAACCTTTACAAAATACATCGGTGGGTACATAGAACCTGAAAGCCTTCAGATACCGGAAGCCAAACTGTATCCGGAACCGGCAACGGGAGGAAACGTCTATTTCATCAACTATGATATGGTTCAGATGGAAATGAGCAAGATTGGTAAAGGAAACGAGGTGAACCCGCTTCATTTTGGAAAGATCAATGTTTTCAATGAATATTTCGGAAGAGGATTATCTTCCATTGTTTTCCAGGAGATGCGGGAAAGTAAAAGTCTTGCCTACTCTGCTTATGTTTCTTATGCCGCGAACTCTGAACTGAACCATCCTGATTATGTGACCACCTATATCGGAACCCAGCCTGACAAGCTGATGATCGCGGTGGATACCCTGAATGAACTGATGAACGAGCTTCCGGAAGTCCCTATTCAGTTTGAGAATGCCAGAAATGCAGCACTGAAACAGATTGCTTCAACAAGGGTTACCCGAAACAATATATTTTTCAATACCTTAAGACTGCAGAAATTAAATATCTATCATGATTTCAGAAAAGATATTTATGAACAGATCCAGCAGCTTGCATTTGAGGATATCAAGCATTTTTATCAGACAGAAGTCAAATCAATACATTTTAACACCGCTATTATCGGCAAAAAAGAGAATCTTGATATGGAAGCTGTTAATAAAATGGGAATATTTAAAGAAGTAAGTCTGAAAGATATTTTTGGACATTAAAAACAAACCGCCCGATAGAAATATCAGGCGGTTTGTTTTTTTAAATGATAAATGATAGATGATAATTGATAATTGATGAATGATCATTTCATAACTCATGACTCACAATTTATAATTTATAATTCATCATTGCTTTACGTCATCATACAGTCTCCGTCTCCATCCTGGTAATGGGGATTAAAATTTTTCGGAAGAAGTTCCAATAGGTCTTTATGGAAGAGATATTCTCTGTGAAAATCCCGCTGGTAGATAAGAGAAAATACCTTTGACTGTTGTATGGCCTCGTTTAATTGGGTTTGATAACTAGTAAATGCTTTTATTTTATTCGAAACAATGAAATAATTTAAAAACTGAATTACCTCATCTAAATCAGTATTCGAAAAGAGGTAAGGAATTTTAAGATACCCGTCACGAAGCTGTAACAGCAGACAAGCTTTAAGCTTACTATTCTGATCAAAAATCTTGATCCAGAAATAGGTAAAAGTATCTGCAAAACTTGAAAAAAAATACCTTTCATCTTTTTTGCCTTCCAAAACCCAGGGATAATTGATAAAAGTATTGATTTCATCTGCATTACGCATCCCGGGAAACCTGTTCATAAAATCTGTACTTTCTTTGTCGATGTGATCCAGAACTTCATATTTAAAATCTGGTTTTGGTGCGGCCAGGTTCTTTATTGAGATCACTCCATTGGCGGCAGCATCCAGAATTTGAAAAAGAGGTTTCAACGGTTGTGTTCCCGGTTTCTTTTCAGGAATCATTTTAGCGGCATCGGTTCTGAAGTAGTAGCGTTTGCCTTCTTTGGGAAAGCCATATTCAAAAACACCCATAATATTGTAGAGTGCTTCTGCTTCTTTGGTAAATTCTGTAATGGCAATCCGGCCTTCGTATTCTTCAAAAACTTTTTTCAGCAATGCTTTCGCCGGTCTTTTTTTTCTGTATTCCGGGTTTACATACAGGGTACTGAGCCAGGCATAGCGGATTTCTTTTCCATCAATGATAAAACAATCCGGAAAACATCCCACATAACCGATTAGTTTTTCTTCATAAAAAGCAAGAATAAGAAGTGTATCTTCGTCTGCTGCTTTTGGATTCTGAATATGAGACAGCGCACGGTGTCTGGTAACCGGAAGGAAATCATACTGCCGGAAAGCTCCGGAGGATATAAAATCTTCCAGTTCTTTTCTATTGAATGTTTTCAGCGCTATCATTTTCTCACAATCGTATTTTTATTCATCAGGCTTTTCAATCTGAAGTAAGCTGTTTCTTTTTTCAATATCTGTGCTCCGCTCTCTCCCACTTCCATTGGAATTCTTTGAAAGTTTCTCTTCACACTGTCCAGTTTTATACCGGCACACCCAAAGCTGCAGTAGATCTCTTCATTTTTATAAAGTTCATCAAAAAAATCTTTCTTTACTTCAAAATCGGTAAAAGGGAATGCAAAACTTTCGTACAAAAAGCCATTTTCTTTTAAATAGGCAAAAGTTCTGTTGGTTGTTGCCATTTGTTCTTTCAAAGACAGATCACCATATTTGGGATGATCCCAGCTGTGCGAAGAAATTCCAAAACCTTTACGGGTCAGTTCCTGTAATTCTTCTGTATTTAAGTAAGGTTGATATTGTTTTGAATAGGCTTTAAAATCTACCTCAAGTTTTTCACCAAGCTGATCCAGAATATCTTTTTCCTGATAATTTATGGATAAAATTTTCTTTTGTAAAACCCTTCTATCCATATTTTTCAACGACAGGATAAAATAAATTTCGGGATCTATGGTTTTTATTTTTTCAGCAGCATCCGCAAGAAGGCTTGCCTTGCACCTGAACATCATCTCTTTATTATCTATGAAAGCCGGATTGATAAAATTACAGGCATATATTCCTTTTCGTTCCAGAATGGGGGCCGCAATATCGTAAAACTCTCTGAAACCATCATCAAAAGTTAAAAGGGCAATTTTTTTTGAAGGTTTAAAACTTCCGGCCCTATAATCCTTAAACTCCTGCCAGTTCACAAACTGAAAATTTCTGGCCATGTGATCCAGATCGTCTTCAAACTGTTGAGTCGTTTTATAACGGATCACATGTTTTAAATGAGGAAGTTCTTTGTCGGAAACACTGTGATAAAGCGGCAGACAATAGTCCAGCGGAAATGATTTTCCGATATTCCCAGTTTCAAAAGCTGCCAAAACATTGATGATCCTTTCTTTCATCCTATTGTAAATAAAAAAGAATCTATTCAAAATTAAATTCAAATAGATTCTTAAAGGTATAACTTTTAAAATTATTTTATGATCTTCATTTCATCAACAATCCACTTTGAGTCTGCGAACTTATCAATGATGAAAAGAATATATTTTGTATCTACCATGATGTTTCTGCTGAAACGCGGGTCATAATTGATATCACTCATTGTTCCTTCCCACTGTCTGTCGAAATTCAATCCGACAAGGTTTCCGTTAGCATCAAGAGCCGGGCTTCCCGAGTTTCCTCCGGTTGTATGGTTGGTAGCAGTGAATCCTACTGGAACATCACCTGTTTTATCTTTATAGATTCCGAAATCTTTTTTGTTGTAAAGATCAATCAGTTTCTTTGGAACATCAAATTCATAATCTCCCGGAACGTATTTTTCCATTACTCCTGCAAGGTGAGTCTGGTACCCGTAAGAAACGGCATCTCTAGGAGTAGAACCTTTTACTTTACCGTAAGTTACACGAAGTGTTGAGTTCGCATCCGGGAAGAATTTTCTGTCTTTATCCGTCTGCATCTGCTGCGCCATGAACTTTTTCTGCAGAGCATCAATTTTAGCCTGCATTGAGGTGTATTGCGGATCTGCAGTTTTCATATAGGTTTCCTTCATAGAAACATATAATTGATAAATAGGGTCTTTCTTTAAAGTCCTGATCAGTTTATCCTGATTAGAAAATGCTTTATCAATATCAGCAGTTAAAGTTCCTCCGTTTACAGCAGTTCTTCCTGTAATGACAGAGTTTTTAGACATATCTTCTACAACAGGAATATTAGCATTCTCATCTTTATATTTGCTGAATCCTGCCGGTAAAAACTGAGGTGCCGTTTTATTAACGTACAAAGCCAATAGTTTTGCAGTTACTTTTGCATCAAGCTCAGCACTGTAATCTTTATAGAAAGAAGTTAATTTCGTTTTCAGCTTTGAAAGTTCTTTTTCATCCATTCTTCCTGCTTCTACAGACGCAACGAAATCATAATAATCACCAGCTAATTTCAAAGTCTCCGCATTTTTGATTACTTCTGTATAGTAAGCGTTGTTTAACGCATAAGGAGCCTGATCGTTGTACAGTTTATTCAGCTGATCCAAAGTATTTTTGATCTCAGGATTTTTAGCGACCAAAGAACCTTCATACATTACTTTCTTTTCTACAGCATTGGATTTTTTCAATCCTTCTACTTCACCGATCCATTTTTTCCAGTAGTTGGCTACTGAAGCATATTTTGAAGCATATTTGATACGGGTTTCATTGTCAACACGCATTTTTTCGTCCAACGTTTTCAGAGCCACATCACGTACCGCAATTCTTGCAGGGTCAATATCTTTCATAATCTTCTCTACAGCGATTGCAGGAAGGTATTCTGTAGTTCTTCCCGGGAATCCGAAAACAAAAGTAAAATCGTTCTCGTTTTTATCTTTGATAGAAACCGGTAAATAGTGCTTTGGAACGTAAGGCACATTGTCTTTTGAATATTCTGCAGGTTTGTTGTTCTTGTCTGCATAAATTCTGAACATCGAGAAATCTCCGGTGTGTCGCGGCCAAACCCAGTTGTCTGTATCGCTTCCGAATTTACCGATGCTTTGAGGAGGAGCTCCTACAAGACGGATATCTTTATACGTTTCGATGGTGTAAGCATAGTATTTGTTTCCATAATACATCGGCTTTACCATGATCGACTGGTAAGATTCAATTTTCTGAGAGTTTTTATACACCTCAATATTGTTATTGATCCTTTTAGTAAGTTCAGGTTCTGTAAGATTGTCCGTACCTTCTAATATCGGATCAGTAACTTCTTTTATATCTACAATAAAATCTACTTTTACTCCCGGGTTAGGAAGTTCACCTTCTGTATTTTTTGCCCAGAATCCGTTTGAAAGAAGATCATTCTGAACGGTAGAGTGTGCCTGAATCTGCCCAAAACCACAGTGATGGTTCGTTAAAAGCAATCCTTTAGGCGAAATAATTTCTGCAGTACATCCGCCGTTAAACTGTACAACCGCATCTTTAATGCTTGGTTTCTGAGGGTTGAAAATATCTTTTGCAGAAATCTTCATTCCTAAATCCTTCATTTCCTTTTCATTCAGCTCTGTAGGAATCCACATTCCTCCATATTGTTGCGCAAATGCCATTGCAGCTGGCAAAAGAAATACAGATAAAAGTATCTTTTTTGTCATAATCAAAATTTTGCCCCAATTTACAAAGAAAAATATGAACAGGCTTTATAAAACGGGCGGAAAAGTTACTAAGAGTTCGTTTTTGAAAATAGAGATCGTCAATGGTGAATTTGCTTCGCAAGTGAATGGTGAATTTTTATCATCAAAAAATAATTAAATTCATTAAAAATTGACAGGCGAAGCGAATTGACTATTCACTATTGCTCAATCCGCTGTCCAATGTTCTTCTGGCTCAATTTTTGTTGATTGGAAGTAACTTTATTGTTAAAAACATCCTTAAATTAATTATTATGATGAAAAGTAAAATGCTCATGTTGGGAATGGCATCAGCTCTGTTCCTTGCTTCATGTTCTAAAAAAGAAACCACTGAAACAACAGCGACTACAGATTCTGCTACGGCTGTACAACCTGTTGCTGCAGACAGTATCACTAAAGCTACTCCTTCAGCTGCTGGTGATACGTCTGAAAATGCTCTTGACTGGGCCGGAACTTATGAAGCAACAGTTCCTTGTGCAGACTGCCCGGGAATAAAGACTTCTTTGACATTGAATGATGATAAAACATTCAGTATCACGGAAGAATATCTTGAGAGAAATTCAAAAAATCAGGATAAAGGCACTTTTGAATGGGATGCTACAGGAAGCATGATTACTTTAAAAGGGAAAACAGCCCAATATAAATATAAAGTGGGTGAGAATATGTTGATCCAACTGGATATGGAAGGAAAAGAGATCGATGGCCCCAACAAAGATCTTTATGTATTTAAGAAAAAATAAAAGTAAAGGCTTCGGCCTTTATTTTTTTGCTCTTTTACCCTCTAAAACTGATACGCTTTAATTTTCGGATCATTCACCAGACGTCCGATAACTTCCTCATGATGGCTATTTTTTCCGGTAAGCCTCCATATGATGGTAAAGCTTTCCTGAGAATACTGCTGTTTAAGCATCTGATATCTTAAGTGATTTTCTTTGAATATATTTTCACAATATTTAATATCCTGAGAGTCTGTTACGGCAATTTTGTATTCCCTTACTTTATTATAATTATCAATAAAATTCTGGAGATAAGTCAGGGCACTTAAAATAAGTAATACCAACGTTGTTCCCAACAATGCAATATAAACATAGCCGGAACCTACAGCCATTCCAATAGAAGCAGTTGCCCAGATAGTGGTTGCTGTGGTAATTCCTTCAATTTTATTATCACCTTTGAAAATAACTCCTGCCCCCAGAAATCCGATTCCTGTAATAATATTGGCGGCAAGACGATCCGGATTGTCCACGCCTATTTTTATAGAAAGTATGGTAAACAGGCAGGCACCAAAACATACGAGAATAAAGGTCCTGAGACCGGCCGACTTATTACGGTATTCACGTTCAGCACCAATAAACAGTCCTAGAATAACTGAAATAAGGATCAGCAGCAATTCATTTTTAATAATATAATGGTCCTGAAGAAAATCCATCTTTTATAATTTAAACTGAGAATAAATTTACAATAAATACTATTAAGGAACTATCTTTGCTGAGGAGATTTTGCGTTGCAGCCCAAAAATTTGTTTCACGAAAAACTTTTGTAATGTTACATTTTAATTGCGGAAATTTCCTTGTATAAAAGGGATATTCATCAACGCGGAAAATGTCACTTAAAAAAAATAATACTTATATACTATTATGGATAAAGAAATTTCACACTTCTGGTTAGGATATTTCAAGAGTGAAGAAGACTTTTACAACTTTGTAGAAGAGGATGAAAATTACTATATAGAGGAAGAAACTGATGATCAGTATGTTTCCAGGTTTGCAGAATCACAGAGCATCAAATGGTTTGATGATGATTTTATAGAATATGGTTTTGAGGATGAAAGCCTTAGTCTTTATGATAAGTTTGCAGAGTATTCTTATGCTGACCAATGGCTTCCGGTTCTGGAAAATAAATTAAACGAACTCAGTCTGGATACGCCTGTGAATGCTATTATTTTCGCCACAAGATTTGTTATTCCTAATCCTGTTTCTGTAGAAAATGATGATTTTTCACTGCATTATGTGGGAGAAATAGAATACGATATTTAATAACCAAAGCAAAACTGCTTTCTCAGCACCGGCAACAAGTGATTTCATGATACGTGTGATCACTTGTTGCTATTTTTATATCTATAATGAGGATGAAATAAGGTTACATTTAAAAAAATAAATCTATTTTAGCATGTAATGAATTTATATTCTACTCTACAAATCGGAGATTATCATATTAACCATTGTGAAGACGATCTCCTCATCAAAAAAATCAGTTCTGATAAGATTGTTTGTGCTGTGATGGATGGGTGTTCCACAGCTATGGACAGTCATTTTGCATCAACACTTACTGGAAAGATTTTACGTAAAATAATTATTGAAAACGGTTACAAGGCATTATATGAAAAAGGCAGTGAGCACAGTCTGGAAAAAGAGCTTAAAGAAATCATAAAAGGTTTATTCAATGAACTCAAATTTGTAAAAAATCATCTGATGCTGGACGAAAAAGAGTTGTTATCTACTCTTATAATCCTGATTTATGACATCACAAAGGACAAAGGATTCATCCTAGCTATTGGTGATGGAGTTGTCTGTGTCAATGGAAATATCACAGAATTTGACCGTAATAATAAACCGGACTATTTAGCTTATCATCTCCATGAAGACTTTGAAGAATGGTATCCCCGTCAGTCTCAGAAATTATTTTTTGATGATCTGAATGATGTTTCCATTGCTACTGATGGTATTTTGAGCTTTTCAAAAATTAAAAAAACGAATTCTGAAGAAATGATCAATTTTGCTGAATATTTAATGATAGACCGTCAGAATATCGACACTGAAGAAATGCTTAACAGGAAACTAAAGCAGTTG
Organism: Chryseobacterium sp. CP-77; assembly: GCF_036362765.1. Taxonomy (NCBI): domain Bacteria; kingdom Pseudomonadati; phylum Bacteroidota; class Flavobacteriia; order Flavobacteriales; family Weeksellaceae; genus Chryseobacterium; species Chryseobacterium sp. CP-77. The sequence continues at coordinate 4,601,385 of NZ_CP143637.1, read as the reverse complement.
GAGCATCAATACGGAGTAAAACCCACAGATGATTTAGCTATTGTAAGAATGATAAAATAATTCAGATATTTGAACATCATGAAAGAATTCAAACTTAATCAGTTCTACTCTTTTCTGAAGAGATGGCTTATTATTACCATCTTTATTTCAGTGGTTACATTCTTACAATTTTACTGGTCAATGGGAACCCTTTCAGAACGTGTTTCAAGCGGCTGTATAGACTGTTCATTTTTTGAAGATGCGGTGTATATATCCCTTATAGCCGGTGGGTTCTTATCAATTGTCTTTTCTCTGCTTTTCTTTGTTAAAAAGATTGTCTTCAAGGCTTCAGTCGAATTCCTATTCCTGATCTTTGTCTGGTTATTTTGGAACTACACCCTATTTGTAGACAGGGAATCTTCCTGGAGTACTTACGACTTCAATTCGGAAATCCAATATACAGTTTCACTTTCCTTTCTTCCTGTTACCGTACTGGGATGTTTGTGTGTCGTAATTTTACATTATCAGGAAATAAAAGCTAGATTTGTATCTTAAAAAAACAAACCATTGAAAAAAATCATTTCTACTTTACTTTTTGCTTCTTTAATTGCTTATTCATGTAACAAAACCAAAACACAGGCTCCGAAAAACTCTTCGGCCATTATAAAAAAGGATACGGCACCAGTTCAGAAGGAGCAGTCGACAGCAGGAAAACAAGTCTCAGATTTTGTATCCAGTCAATATGAAATTCAATACGAAACCGAAGGTGATCTCAACCAGGACGGACTTCCTGATAAAGCTTTGGTTCTTAGAAAAAAAGACGACACTTTAGCACAGAGAACTATGATAGTCCTTCTAAAGAATACTGACAAAACATACCGGTTATTTAAAAGTTCTGAAACCGTTCTTCCCGATGAATACAATGAATCTGGCTATAAAATACATGATCCTGAAGACATCAGCATTGAAAAAGGAATATTGAATATCAATCTTTATGATATCGGACCTTATGGTAATCAGTTCAGTAAATTCAAATATGTGAATGACAACCTGATTCTTACCTATGTCGAAACGTATAATATGGGTGCGGGTTCCCACTCTGCCCTCTATTATGAGCCTATGAAAGGTAAAGTAACACTGGAAACGGTAAATACCATGGTAGAAGAAATGCCATCAGAAACTAAAAAAGTACAAGTAAAAAAAGAAAGATTTTTATTTGAAAATGTTTCTCCTGATGATGTTGTCACCAATGTTTACAATTCTGTAGAACAAGAGTAAGCTGTCCAGTTCTAACAAAATAAAACTTCCGCCTAAAAGACGGAAGTTTTTTATTTAAGGTACGATTTACAGTATTGATTAATGTGCTTCCAGCCAGTTATCTCCTACTCCAATCTCTACCAATAAAGGAACCTGTGTTTTCAGGGCACTTTCCATTTCAGTTTTGATCAGTTTTGAAGCGGCATCAATCTCGTCTATCGGAGATTCAAACACAAGTTCATCATGTACCTGTAGAAGCATTTTTGTTGTAAGCTGCTGCTCTTCAAGCTCTCTGGCAATTTTGATCATGGCAATTTTAACAATATCGGCAGCACTTCCCTGAACCGGTGCGTTTACCGCATTTCTTTCTGCATGACCTCTTACCACGAAATTGTTGGAATTGATATCTTTCAGATGGCGCTTTCTTCCCAATATGGTTTCCACATATCCCACCTGGCGTGCTTTGCTCACCTGCTCAGCCATGTACTCCTTCAGTTTCGGATATGTTTCGAAATATGCCTCGATCATTTGTTTGGCTTCTGTACGGGACAATCCGGTTTGTTCTGCCAAAGCAAAAGCTCCTTGTCCGTAGATAATTCCAAAGTTTACAGTTTTAGCCTGGCTTCTCTGGGTTTTGGATACCTCAGCCAAAGGAATTTTAAAGAGTTTTGCCGCTGTGGAAGCGTGGATATCTTCTCCATCCTGGAAGGCTTTGATCATATTATCTTCTCCTGAAATTTCAGCAATTAAACGAAGTTCAATCTGTGAATAATCGGCAGAAATAATCTTCTTTCCTTCTCCGGAAACAAAAGCTCCACGGATCTGCTGTCCTCTCACCGTTCGGATCGGAATATTCTGAAGGTTGGGGTTTACACTCGCCAAACGGCCTGTAGCTGCTGTAGTCTGTGAGAAGTTGGTGTGTACTCGGTTATCTTTTTTCTCGATCTGTGAAGGCAGAGCGTCTACATAGGTTGATTTTAATTTCTGATATGTTCTGTATTCCAGGATGTGTTTGATGATTTCATGTTTTGAATTCAGCTTCTGAAGCACATCTTCTGATGTTGCATATTGCCCTGTTTTTGTTTTCTTCGCTTTTGGATCGAGCTGTAATTTTTCAAACAGAATCTCTCCCAGCTGCTTCGGTGAATTCATATTGAATTCTTCTCCTGAAAGTTCAAAAATCTTTGTTTCAAGCTGTTTCAGATCATTCTCAAGGTCAACACTTTCCTGCGCCAGCCATTTTTCATCCAGAGAAATTCCTGCAAGTTCCATTTTTGCCAGTACTTCCATCAGAGGCATTTCAATGGTAAAGAAAAGCTCTTCCAGGTTCTCCTTTTTCAGCTGTGGTGCGAATAGCTCATACAACTGGAAAGTTACATCTGCATCTTCTGCTGCATAATCTGTTTGTGTTCTCAGATCAGCATCTCTGAAATTCCCCTGTTTTTTTCCTTTTTTTCCGATAATGGTTTCAATGGATACCGGTTTATAGTTCAGGTATACTTCTGAGAGATAATCCATCCCGTGTCTTCCGTCCGGGTTCAGGAGGTAATGGGCAATCATGGTATCAAACATGGCGCCTTTCACGGTGATGTCGTATTGTTTTAAAACTTTGTAATCAAATTTAAGGTTGTGCGCTACTTTCAGCAGGTCTTCTTTTTCGAAAAACGGTCTGAAAATCTCCAGGGTCTGCAACACTTCTTCTCTGTTTTCAGAGAGAGGAATGTAGTAGGCAAGTCCTTTTTTATAAGAGAAGCTCATTCCTACCAGTTCTGCTTCCAGTTCGTTTAATGATGTCGTTTCCGTATCGAAACACACCACTTTCTGCTGCAGCAGGTTGTCAACCAGCTTTTTCTGAGCTTTTGGATTATTAATAAACTGATACAGATGATCATTATTCTCAATCGTTGACTTTGTAGAAGTAGCCTGTTCCAGTTCCTCAAAATTGGCAAAAAGGTCAAGCTGCATCACCTGCCCTTTTACTTCAGTTCCGGCCGGAGTCTGCTTTACCTCTACTTCACTTACAACCACTGTTTCTACAGCTGCAGGAGCGAAAGCCCTGTAAAGGTTTTCGTATAGTCTTCTGAATTCTATTTCGTCAAAGACCTCTTTTACTTTTTCAAAATCCGGAGTTTCCAGGTCATATTGTTCCTGATGGAATTCTACAGGAGCATCACAGATGATGGTTGCCAGTTTTTTAGACATAATACCACGTTCTGCGGAAGCTTCTACTTTTTCTTTCAGTTTTCCTTTCAGTTTATCCGTATTGGCTAATAAATTTTCAATGCTGCCGAATTCTTTCAGGAATTTCATGGCAGTTTTCTCTCCTACTCCTTCCAATCCAGGAATATTATCTACGGCATCTCCCATCATGGCAAGGAAATCAATCACCTGCTTAGGATCATCAATCTCATATTTTGCCTTTACTTCTTCTACTCCTAAAATTTCAATGTCGCCGCCTTTTAAACCTGGCTTATAAATTTTAATTTTATCCGTAACCAGCTGTGCAAAATCTTTATCAGGTGTCACCATGAAGGTGGTGTATCCTTCTTTTTCGGCTTTGCATGCAATAGTTCCAATGACATCATCGGCTTCATATCCTTCCACCCCAAGAATCGGGATGTGCATTGCTTCCAGAATTTTGTGGATATATGGAATCGCAATTTTGATTGCTTCGGGAGTTTCGCTTCTGTTGGCTTTATATTCTGAGAAATCATCAGTTCTTACACTGGCCTGTCCAACATCAAAAACTACTGCCAGGTGTGTTGGTTTTTCTCTTCTGATCAATTCGATGAGAGAATTGGTAAAACCGAAGATGGCAGAAGTATCCAGACCTTTGCTGGTGAGTCTCGGATTCCTGATTAATGCGTAATATCCTCTGAAAATCATCGCATAAGCATCGATGAGAAACAGCCTTTTATCTTGTGTTGCGTCCATATTTTGAATAATGAACAAATATAAGAAAATAGGAGTAAAAGTTGATAGTTTGAGGAAGGGTTTCGGGTATCGGGATGCGAAGTTCGGGGTTGTGGGGTCTCGGGATAGGGAGAATACTTATTAGCAATAAGAGTTTGAGAAATTGTTTTATTTCATCTTATTTCTAAGTTCTCCTTATTTATTGCTTTTGGTTCTCTTTATGCAAAACAAAACAGCATACCCTAAGGCATACTGTTTCTTTTTTTATTTAAGTTTATGGGATTATTTACCTGAAGAAGGCCATAGTCCTGCGTACTGAGAAGTACCGTAGTCAATGGTTTCAGCACTTACCACGAAGCTGATCAGCATACTGTTGCTGTCTACTGCATCGAAATCTACTTCGTGCTGGATTACGTATCCGTTCTCCCATTTCAAAGTGATCAGTGTTCCTTCTTCGTGAGATTTGTTGAAAGTGATCTCTCCTACTGTCGGCTTGTATTTACCGTTCAGTAAGCTTTCAAGGATGTCTGATTTTTCAGTAGCTTCTACTGTCACCTTGATTAATGCATTGGAAGGATCTGATGCTACACGTCCTGAAACGTCTGTAGATCTTGATACGCTGTAGTTCATTTTTAACAGTTTCTGTCCTTCTCCGTTGTTGAATTTTAAGATTCCTCTTGAGTTTCTTTCTGCCATGATTGTAAATTTTAATCGTTAGTAATAAATTGTAATTCAATAATTATATAACAAAGATAAAGCCCCTGATTTTGAAAAAAAAGCAATTGAAAGGAAATCTGAAAAAGTGTAGTAATTGTACGATTTGATGTCGTAGTTCTACGATTTATTGTCGTAATTCTACGACATTAGATTTAAAAACGAAAGATAAACACCTTATAACAAATATAGTAAGGAGAGAAACAGAAAATTCATTATTACACCTTCAAGAGATTTATTATTTTGATATGATTTTAAAAATTCTGATCCTGCTAAATAAAAAACAGAACAGCGTCTCTTGTCCGCTGTTCTGTACCAATTTTATTTTTACTAAGATGATGAATAGGCTTATTTGCCTGCTGAAGGCCATAGTCCTGCGTACTGGGAAGTACCGTAGTCGATGGTTTCAGCACTTACCACGAAGCTGATCAGCATGCTGTTGCTGTCAATAGCATCGAAGTCTACTTCGTGCTGGATAACGTATCCGTTTTCCCATTTCAAAGTGATCAGTGTTCCTTCTTCGTGAGATTTGTTGAAAGTAATCTCTCCTACTGTCGGTTTGTATTTACCGTTCAGTAAGCTTTCAAGGATGTCTGATTTTTCAGTAGCTTCTACTGTAACCTTGATTAATGCGTTGGAAGGATCTGATGCTACACGTCCTGAAACGTCTGTAGATCTTGATACGCTGTAGTTCATTTTTAACAGCTTTTGTCCTTCTCCGTTGTTGAATTTTAAGATTCCTCTTGAATTTCTTTCGGCCATGATTGTAAATTTTAATCGTTAATATTGTTATTCAGTGATTGTGTTAGCAAATATAGAAGCTCTATACGGCTTAAAAAAAAATTTAAATACAAATCTGAAAAAGTGTAGTAATTCTACGATTTCTTGTCGTAATTCTACGACAATGGATTTATATATTAAATCAAAACACTGGTTATAAATACGTTACATAAAAATAAGGAAAACTTTGAAATTAAAATATTTCCCCCATCAAAGACAAAAAATCGTCCGGAATAATCATGTTATGAACACTGTCATTTTCCTTTAACTCTGTTTAAATCTTCCTGATAAAGATTTTCACCGTAATTTTTTTTGAAATTCACGGATAGCTTGTCTTTAGAACTTAAAGATTCATACTGTCTTATTCTAAGTTTTGCTTCTTCTATTGTGTCTTTCTTATACGGGAACGCTACATTATATTGATCAACCAGTTGTTTTTTAATTCCGAATAATTTTTGATAATAAGGAGAGTCTGGCAGATTACGGTCACTTTTCTGCTTTTCCTTATACTGAATATACTCTGCCATTGGGCAAAGGTCTGTTCCTTTTATTTTAGGCAACCCTCCTTTGGACAGAAAGTATTCTGCCATATCCAGATCATCCCTGGCGGCACTTTCCATAATGTTGTTTCCGTTATAAGAAACATTATTGATGTCAGCGCCGTTCTGAAGTAAGTAATCAATCATTTTCTTTTCGGTACTTTCCTCACCTCCAAGGGTCATTGCATCAGATAACGGGGAATTCCCTACAGCCGGGTTAGGACTGGCTTTATATTTGAAAAGTAATTGCAGCATTTCGTAATTATTAAGTGCTACAGCATGATTCAAAGGAGACTCAAAACCTTCATGAGGTACTATAATATTGGGATCAGCTCCCAGCTCTAAAAGCTTTTCCATGGCTTTCAAATCTTCAATAATAGAAGCATACATCAGTAAGGTATACCCTGTGTTCTCCTGTAATTTATTGATATCAATATTTTTTTCCTTAATAATTTCTTCCATGCCTTTCAGATCTCCATCAAACATTTTCTGGGCAGCTGATAAACCGTCTCCTGTAAACATTCTTGAAGGAGGATATTGATTTCTATTTTCGTTTTTACGCGACCTAAGATTAAAATCTGAACAGGAAAAAAGTGTCATGATAGAAAGTATTATTAAAATAAATGGTTTCATATTATATATTATTAGCTACAACATCAGTATTTATAGTGGCCAGCATCGCCTGAAACGCATCATTATATGCGCTATGTCCGCTTCCAATGGTTTTTAGGCCAAGCCCTTCATTATCCTCAATGTACCCGAAGATTTCATTCTGTTCTCCAAGCGCTCTCGGAACACCTCCTGTAAGACCTCCGAAAATTGCAATTTTATTGAGCCCCGGAATTCTGGATAAAGCTAATGTAGAGAGCAGACCTTCCCTGTTATTTTGCAGCCCGTTAAGAATATCATTACTTGTACTGTAATTGATAATTCCGGAAGTTGATTTTACGGCTCCTTTTTTATCAAGATAATCAAGTGTATTGCCATGTACTCCTCTTGCATTGAAGGTATATCCCGGAAGTCCTGTGTAATAGGAAGCCATGGCACTGTTTCCTCCTCCTAATGAATGTCCGGTAAATTTCACTTTTCCTCCGGTCGCATTATCCATTTTTTCAGCAAGCATTCTCGTTTTTTCTATCTGAGGCGTTGCGAAACCAAGCGCCTGTCCTCCATCTTCGATGAACCAGTCATGATAAAACTGCATTCCTTTAGGTTCTGATCCCCTGAATGCCACAAAATAATCTCCTGTTTCTTTATTATAATATAAAGAGGAAAAGAAACCGTTATCTTTATTGGTATTGAAATCTTTGCTGGTTAACACGCCCGGACCAAACAGCTTGTCCAGCTCAGCCTGATCATCTGTATTGATTCGCGTGTACCCATCAATACTTGTATTATTCCCGTTATTATCTTCGTAAGAATCCTGGGCCATTCTACTGGCAATAGAGGCTTCCTGCAGCTGGGCAACAGGTAAATGAAAGGTGATTTTACCTCCTATGAAACAGTGTAGACTGGAATTTTGCAACAGAGGTTTTTTATTTTCAATTTTCACTTTTGGATGGGTATTTTGCCAGTCGCTTCCCTTGCATAAAAATGAACAGATATTGAGGCAGTCATCTATGAGGGCACTTCCTGCCCAGGCTGCTGCCGCTAAAACAAAAAGTCCACCGGAGAAAGCTGCCGCTACTGCTACCCCTGCTAATGCTCCTGCCATCATCATTTCAGGACAGATAAAATTGTCTTTAAAACGGTCCTTTTCCGTGGCCATCAGCTTAGCTCCTTTTTTCAATTTTACGGAAGACTGAGAACTGACTCCAATTCCTATAAGTCTTCGGCCTTTACTACAAGTAAGCGGAGTATCCTGTGCGATATATAATTGACTCATAGTGATCGTATTAATTGTTATTTTTCACTTAACCTTATATGGTACCTGCATACATAGATCATCTTTTCATTCAGTTCTTCTTTCACATGAAATATGACCTCTGATAGTACAGAATCTTTATTATAAATATACTCTCCCTCGATGGCATACTTATATTCCAAAGCATTTCCGAGCGTTCTCTGATATTTATCTTTATAAATACTTTCAAAGCGAGACTGATTTCCTTTACTTTTTCCATCCAGTTTCACAGTGAAGCCTCCTTCTTTATTTTTTAAAATTTTATACGAGGAACTATATTCAAGTTCTTCTCCCGGGAAAAGGGTTGACAAAGCTGTTCTTACAGGAATTTCATCTGTAAAACTTCCCCCGCTGAATGCCGGTAAAGGATAAAACATGATCTGATACAAAAAGTTTTGTCTGATATTACGATCTATATTGTTAAATTCTTTATCATAGATCTGAATAAATACCTTATAACTTTCTTTTACCAGCTCAAAAAAATGCAGATCCTTCTTTATCTCTTCCCACCTGCTTACAATTTCATTTTTATTGGTTACTTCGTGGATACTTTTATCTGTATTTAAAGATAATTCAACAACCTCAGTCGCTTTATTTATTTTTTCAAGAATTTCATAAAATGGCTGCATCTGCCCGTCTGCCTGAATATATCGCTGGGTAGAAGACTGTATGGTAATATGATTATATTCTCCCGGTATTACTACCCAGTCTTCTTCTATTTCCGTCTGGTTGGCTTTTCCTGTTCCTAAAGTAAGATAGGATTTTATATTGATATTATATTCTCTTTTTTTATACCAGGCATATTTGAATCCTGCCAGCTGGTCATTTTTTTCAACTTTATTCGGTTCCAAAGTCATGTTTTAATACGTTTTAGAATATATTCGCGACATCAGTTGATATCAACATTACTTCCGGTAATAAATATATCTCCTGTAGCATTCATTGAAGTGACTGCTTTACTGTGAATACTCAGGTTATCCTGTGTTACCAGTAATGCATTTTTTAATGAATTCAAATCCAGCATTCCTTCTTTTGCAGAGATAGTAATCCCTTCTTTAGTGATTGTGATACTGTTTTCACCAACTCTTAATTCAATTTTTGTTTTTCCTTCCAGAGCAATATTTCCGGCTGCGTCCATTGTCAGGACTGAATTGGCTGCCTCGCCTTCTTTTCCTCCGACATTAATAGAATTTGTACTGCCGGCATTTACCGTATTATTATTTCCTACGTTAACCGTTTTATTGTTATTGGCATTAGTCTGGGCATTTCCTGCCCCGTCAAACTTCATATTAGCCCCGCCCTGATCCGTCAGAAATACAGAGCCTTCACCATCATTTAATTCTAATTTATTTCCACTTCTGCTGCTCAGACTTTTGATATTGTTACCGGCTCCGCCACCGCCACCTATTCCCCCATGGAACATTCCTCCCATCACAAACGGACGGTCCGGGTGCTGATGTACAAAATTGACAATAACCTGGTCTCCCACTTCCGGAACAGCCATAAATCCTCTGTTCTTACTTACTTTATCACTACTTCCTGCATCCGGGGTCATTACGCGGACAAATTCAGTAGTATCAGGTCCGCTTTGCCAATCGAACTGCACACGTACTCTTCCCTGATTTAAAGGATCTGTATTTGAAATTACTTTTCCAAACTGGGCTTCTGCTTTGGGCATCTGAAATTCGGGACGAGGAATAAATCCTGTATCTGCTGCAATTGCTTCAAATTTGCCATCATAATAGCCTCTGGCATCCACTTCGTGAGAAACTTCAATAATCATCAGTTTTGTAAAATAAGAGGTTTCATTACTCTCTGTTTTACGCATTTCGATATCTGCGATACATCCCGGATATAAGAAAGGAACTGTTGTAGTTCCCGAAGTAACGAAAACTTCTGCAGCCTTGCTTCCTGCGGTTCCCTTCTGGGAAGCATTAATATCCATAAAGGAAGATGCTTTAATAGGCGCCACTCTCAAAGAAGGAGTGGTAAAAGTTTTTTCTGATATTTCGTAAGCACGTCTTGCAATATCTGAAGTATGATTAATTTTTGAACTGCCAGCTGTCAGCTTCTCATTTTTACTGCTGTTATAACCATAAAAAGTAGGACTTACATGCTGGGCTTTCATTTTGATGGCTATATCACTTACACTGCTTCCGTAAGTAAGCCTGACAGGTTTCTCCTGTGGCGGCAGCTTTCCGAAGTGCAGAACTTCTCCATCATAATAAAACTGCTCTCCATACGCTTCTGCCATTCTTGCGAGATAATTATAATGGGTTTCTTCATACTGTGAGCTATACGATATATTTCCATGCTGAGCATCTACTCTGAAATCAAATTTATGCTGTCCCAGCCCTTCTTTAATTACCTGATCAGCAATACTGTTCAAACTTACAGGCTGGCTTCCTCCAAAGCTTTGAATATGAGGGGCTGCATCCAGAAGTACAGTTGGACTGTAGCCTTTGATGATAATATTTCCAAGGCTTCCTTTCTCCTGGCTGAAGCCTACTTCTGTAACCACTCCTACAAAATTACGTTCGGCTCCTTTCTCAATATCTTTATATTTGAAAACAACTGTGATTCTTTTTCCTAAAAACTTCTGAGCTTCTTCCAGATTGTGATTTTCCGGTTTACCCAAAGTGTCATGGGCCAGCATCAGACTGAACTCATGGTGCCTGGTAGCACTCTGTACCAGCTTAAAATGCTTGAAATGATTAATAATCTCACCTTCTATGATTACATCAAGCTTGATAACCCGGTTGATTCCTGCTATATAGCTCTGAGAAATCGCTTCTGCATTATGTATTTTTGAAGTAGGCTGTTTGGCCCATACTTTTGTCTCAACAACGGAAGGGTCGTTAGAAACCAGCGTTTGATTCAGAAACTTTCCTGTTTCCTGTGCTGAGTTTAAATGCTGTGCCGCTTCTGCTGTCTTTTTTATTTTATTCCCTGCCTGGTTTACCTTTTCCTCTGCTTTCGTAACCGCATTTTCCTGCGCAGTTTTTTTTATCGTCTCTGTATCCTGGCTGATAGATTGCTGAGAATTCTTTACTGTAATTTTATCATCTTGAAACATAGTGTTACGTGTTTTTAAGTTAATAAATGTTGAATTGATGCTGTAGGTATCATTACAGGCTTTGCAAATTCCAGATATTGATTTCCGTAAGTGATACTTATCTGAAACTTATTGTAAAGCAGAAAACAGAACAGCAAACTTTTACAAGGGCTGTTCTGTACCAATTTTATTTTTACTAAGATGATGAATAGGCTTATTTACCTGCTGAAGGCCATAGTCCTGCGTACTGGGAAGTACCGTAGTCGATGGTTTCAGCGCTGATTACGAAGCTGATCAGCATGCTGTTGCTGTCGATAGCGTCGAAGTCTACTTCGTGCTGGATTACGTATCCGTTTTCCCATTTCAAAGTGATCAGTGTTCCTTCTTCGTGAGATTTGTTGAAAGTAATCTCTCCTACGGTCGGTTTGTATTTACCGTTCAGTAAGCTTTCAAGGATGTCTGATTTTTCAGTAGCTTCTACTGTAACTTTGATCAATGCGTTGGAAGGATCTGATGCTACACGTCCTGAAACGTCTGTAGATCTTGATACGCTGTAGTTCATTTTTAACAGCTTTTGTCCTTCTCCGTTGTTGAATTTTAAGATTCCTCTTGAATTTCTTTCGGCCATGATTGTAAATTTTAATCGTTAATATTTTGTGATTCGGTGATTGTGTTAGCAAATATAGAGGCTCTTTTCCGCTAAACAAAGCTTTTGAATGGAAATCTGAAAATTTGTAGTAATTCTACGATTTCTTGTCGTAATTCTACGACATTGGATTTAAAAAACCTACCACAAACCTTATTAACAAAGGATTTTAACTCATTAAAAACAAGCATGGAAAATCAACAATTTTCCACATCATTGAGAAATATTAAGATTATATTAATAAAACATTGGCGTATTTTTAACAGATTATACCATAAAAAAAGCAATCAGTTTTGATGATTGCTTTTTATTTCATTGGTATATTTTACTGCTGAATTTTTCCTCCTTCTTTTAGGGAGCGAACCAATATTTTATTTTTTCTTAGCAGAAAGTCCGGCATCAGATCCATCGGAAGATAGAAGGGGCTTTCTCCTTTTTTCTGAAGCTCTTCCATAATTCCGGGATTCCAGGCAAGAATTTTATCCACTTCTACATTCAGTTCAGCGGCAACTACGTTCAGGTTGAATCCTGCATTGATCTCCGTTTCTGAAAGCGCTGCAGCAGTCTCTTTCCGGTCTCCCTGGAAGAAAATCTTATTGATTCTTGCAGAGTTATAATTATTCAGTACACTCTGAAGTTCTCCTGTTGCATAGCATGCATTAAGATATTTCTTTACATGATTAATGGTTTCTCCCGGAAGGTATTTATAAAATTCATGGTATTGGGTAGAACCTGCAGCTTCCATCGCTTTGGCAATATTTCCTTCTCCGCAGTTGTAAGCAGCGACTACTGTCACCCAGTTATTGTACTTTTTATAAAGATTACTCAGTGAAATAGCAGCTGTTTTGGTACTTTTATAAATATCGGTACGTCCCTGCTCAGTAAGTCCGTATTGGTTGGCATGGGCTGTCATAAACTGCCAGATCCCTACTGCTCCGGCTCCTGAGGTAATATTTCTGTCAAAATGGGACTCAATCAGGGCCAGGTTTCGCAAATGTTTGGGAAGGCCTTTCTGAAGGAGTAACTGTTCAATAAATTCTACAAGATCTTTATTGGCATTAATGATACCCTTATATTTTTTCACACTGCTTTCCGAGGTGTCGGAAGCAGCAAGAAACTGTCCGTTGATCATAATCACGGATCCTAATAATAGAAAACCTGTAAAGATATTTCTGACAATTGTTTTCATTTTAATTTTATTTATAGGCAAAAGGGTAAAAGCTGGCTGCAAATACCCCTTTGCTTTATACTTAATCTACTTTCCAGCTTAGTTTTTCCTCGTCTTTATTCCAGTCTACATGAATCGTCTGGCCGGATTTTACTTCTTCTCTCACAATCATTTTAGAGATCGGTCTTGCAAGCTGTGCACGGATGACTCCAGAGATCTGTCTTGCTCCATATTTGCTGCTGAATCCTCCTAATGCAAGGTTTTTAACCGCTTCATCAGTAATTTTTAAAGCAATTCCCAATCTTGTTAATGAAGTATGAAGTGACTTCAGCTGAATGTTAAAAATTCTTTCTGCAATAGATTCCGTGATCGGTGCAAAAGGAATGATCTCTGTAATTCTTGCCAGAAACTCAGGTCTGAATCGTCCGGAGTTTGACATAATCTGCATCAGTGAAGATGATTCCGGAATTTTTCCTTCTTCAAACTGTTTTACAATCTCTTCACTTCCGATATTGGAGGTAAACAGGATCAGCGCATTGCTGAAATCTCCTTCTTTACCTAATTTATCATGAACTTTTCCTTCATCCATAATCTGAAGGAATACATCAAAAACGGAATGGTGAGCTTTTTCAATCTCGTCAAATAACACAACGGTATAAGGCTGTTGTCTGATTTTATTTACCAGCATACCACCCTCTTCGTATCCTACATATCCCGGAGGCGCTCCGTATAGCAAAGCTGCGGAATGCTCTTCTTTAAATTCTGACATATCAAAGCGTACCATGGCTTTCTCATCATTGAACAGTAATTCTGCCATTGATTTTGCCAGCTCTGTTTTACCGGTTCCGGTAGGTCCAAGAAGGAAGAAGGATCCGATAGGCTGTCCCGGTTTGTTCAATCCGCTTCGGTTTTCAACAATAGCATCGGAAAGGATTTTCAATGCATGGTCCTGTCCTACGACTCTGTTCAACAGAAGAGATTCCATATTCAGGAGTTTTTCTTTTTCCTGAGCCTGGATTTTCCCGATTGGGATATTGGTTTTGGCAGCCATTACAGCAGCAAGCTCCAATCTGTCAACTTTTTCTCTTTTTTTGGCGGCATGCTGTAAAAGTTCTGCGTAAGTATCTTCAATAATCTTCTGGATCTGATCTACCGGCATAGAGTTGTCGATGGACGGCTGCTCACTCAGTGATCCCCAGAGAATCGGGCTTATTTTGTCTCTCAGCAGGTTGTAAGTCCAGATCAGTTCATCCGCTTTATCTTTGCTGTCGGCATATTCTTCTGTTAAAATCGCATCATAACTTTCTTTCCAGCTTTCAAGTTCTTTTTCGGAAAGTTCATCAAGCATTTTGATGGCTGCCATTGTTCTGTCTAATAAGTCAATAGCGGCATCCGGTAATTTTTTACCTTTGGCATATCTTTTTGCCAGACGTACACATTCGGGAAGGGCTGTTTTTTCCACTTCAATACCATGGTGTTTTTTGTAGCCTTCCAATAGGACATCAATCATTTTGACACAGGTTTTCTCATCCGGTTCAAGAACGGTTAACACTTCAAAACGACGGTTGAAAGCCTGTTCCGGCTCTATAATTTTTCTGTATTCTTCCTGCGTTGTAGCTCCGATTACGGTAATTTCACCTCTCGCAAGTTCAGGCTTAAGGAGATTGGCAACGTTTCCGATGCTTCCTTTCGGATCTAAAAGGGTGTGGATTTCATCAATAAAGAGAATGGCTTTTTCAATTTTCTTACATTCATTGATTACTTTTTTCAGGCGGTCTTCAATTTCACCTTTATAAGAAGTTCCTGCTAATAATGCTCCGGTGTCCAGTTCTAAAAGGGTACCGTTTTTAAGCATTTCAGGAACATTTCCTTTAATAATTTCTGTAGCAAAACCTTCTACCAAAGCTGTTTTTCCTACTCCCGGCTCTCCGATGATGATCACATTCGGTTTGCTTCTTCGGCAAAGGATTTCCACCAGCATTCTGAGTTCTTTGTCCCTGCCGATGATATTTTCGATTTCTCCTTTTCTCGCCTGCGCCGTTCTGTCTACACAATAGCTTTTAATGGAAGGAAAGGAAGAGTCTGAATAATCTGCTGAACCATTTGAAAATAATGATGAAAAATCTCCATCTTCTGAAACAGTAAACGGAGTATCTTTTCTGTACAGATTGAAGATCTCATGTTCTCTCAACTGAAGTGATTTTAACTGCTGAAGAGAAAATACAACCTGTGGTTTTACAATGGCTGTCAGGATGCAGATAGGAGTAATCTCATCCAGTCCTAGTTTTAAACGGATATCATCAGCCTCTTCAATAAGGGTATCTACCGCTTCATCCTGTCCTACTTCATCCGGAAGATGGCTGGTTTTCGGATATTCTTCGATACGGACATCTGCCCATTCATAGAAATAACCCGGATCTTTATCTATACTTTTCAGAAATTCATTAAGGCCGATATCTTTATGCATTAAAGCCTGCAGAATATGCGGGCCTCCATAAGTTCCATTATAGTTTTCCTTCGCTATCGACTGAGCAATGTGAAATAGTTGCTTTACTGTTTCGTTGGTTACTAGTACTCCCATTTATAATTTTCTTATATTAATATATTTGCGTTCTGTTTATTATGCAGATTTGATGATTTTGATCTTTATTTTTCATTCCTTTTACCAAGACATAAAAAATCGTTCTTTTTGTGATGCTAAAATTAATTATTTTATTCTAAACGATATAAAGATAGTTAATTCTTCAATTAGAGAAGTAACAACGGTGTTTTTTGTTTTAAGACTGATTTTGAAGGTCCATTTTTATGGCAAATTACCCCCCCTACTTGAATAGTATGGTTAAGTTTTTATTGAAAAGGATAGGATTCACCATTTTCAAGATAAGGTTTGTAAGCTCTTAACCATATTCCAGTTTCAATATATTTTGCAATCCCCGTTTTACTATCAACCCATATTCCACTTGTTGAAGCTTCTGGAACTTTCGGATGAAAATAAGAGGTAAAAACATAATTATTGTCTATTATAAAGAAGCTATAAGATTCAGGTTTCTTATTATTTTTTATAGCAAAAGCTGCTTGAATCTGTTTTGCTTCGTCAGGTTTTATGTTTGCAGTATTAATAAAATCTTCTGCTTCCTTAGTCTCATAAAGAATTACTTTATGATTATCCAAAAATTTTTGCTCTTTACTTTTGCATCCTAACAATGAAAATTAACTACATATCGATACGATATAAATTAATTCTTTCATAATTATTAACACTACATATGAAATATTCTATTTCTGAAACTCTCCTACAATAATGTGGCTATTATCATTTTTATCATAAAATGCTACATCCAAAACAATAAGCTGATCTTTATAGAAGCCTTTAGGAATAGTAGTAGTAAAAAAATCTTTTGCATGATATTCATTCCACGTTCTACCATAATCATAAGAATAATAGAATGTAACATAAGGACGGGTTTCTTTGAAATAGCAAGCGAAGTTTCTGTAGCGGTAATACTCTATTGTTTTTTCATTCTCCACAAATAGCTCGCCTTCATTCTGATTATAAATTGTCATTTCAGTTTTAAATCTTCCAGACTTTCCTAATAAATATTCCTCATTTTCATAATACAGAACATCATAATTACTTTTTAATTTTTTGATGACTTTTTGTTGTTTGGTTTTTAAATTATATTCTTGTATTTCATCTTTCAATAAAGAAGTGACTGTATTATCTTTTTTCAGAATAAAAGGTGTTTTTTTCAAATACTCCGGTAATTCGACTTCTTCTTTTGTCAGAAGATTTAATATTTTTTGATTATCATTTTCTGAATAAACAACATTTTCACCATTAAACTGCGAATACATAATTTCAGATTTAGAAGAATATTCATCAATTTTTTTATATTCTAACGTATGATTATTCATGAGATAAAGCACTACTTTCCCAGATTGGCTATTACCACCGCTACCTGTCTCAATTAGAGTATATTTATCTGAAGGAGAAATAAATGTTACATATTCTTCCGGAAAAGTAATTTCCTGGTAACTCTTTCCTTTGTCTGTTGAAACAAACAATACTGCTGAGTATCCAGGTTTATTGTAAAAACTATGTAAATCTTTACTTCCGGCTAAGAAAATAGTGTTTTCATTTAAAAACTTTAAAGTTGTTAATTTCAGGCCAGTCTCAGGACCAAAATTTCCATTATTTATATTTTTCTTATATAAATCAAAAAAGTCATATTTTGAGATCCATTTCATTTGCCCTAGCTTTGTGGTTTGTGAACATCCATAATTAATACTGATTAAAAGTATAATACAAATTATCTTTTTTATATTATTTAAATTCATCATTTCCTAATACGTATTTTTTGAAAAATCGTTCTAAAGTCACTTCAGTTATTTCACAATAATCTAAATTTCTTGCCATAATTAATGCTTGTTTCCATGTAGCAGCTCCCAACCATTCTTTCATATCTGGTGTAGACATTACCTTTAATAAATCATCCGCTGGCAAATATCTCATTTTTAGTGGGTCATAAGCATCTGGATGGGTAGCAAATGCAAACTCCTGAAAACGTTCATTATCTATCTCTATATCAGTATAATATTTTTCTATATTATTCTTTTTAATTTCTTCTAACTTTCGGGGATCATTCCTGTATTGAATTCTTTCAAATAAAGTGGGTTTAAAATGATCGTTGAAATTATCTTCTAATCCTTCAGGCAAAACTGTATCATATGTTGCGATATAATTTTTGTCAATGACACCTTTTTCCATATATTCCTGCAGCTTATATCTGGCTTCTGTAAGCCATGCTTTACCGCGTGAAGTTAGCTTGGGCATAAGAATTCTAGAAAAACGAGTGCAATATTTAAATCCATAGCTGCTTGAAGGAACAGGTTTATACTTATTCCCCTGTTTTTCTACCTCATTTACTGAAATACTTACTTGTTTCATTTCTTCAGTGAGACTTGGGGTCCACCATTCTTTGATATCATCTATTGCACTCCAGAAACTTAGTTCTCTCATCTCTCCAAAATAATATACAGGAGGAGTGTGTCCACAATGTTTATGACGACGCATGAAATCATCATACCTAAAACGATAAAAATCACAACTTCCATATTGTCTATTATTGAAGCTTTGCACTACATTTTTATCGCAGATTTCAACATTAAGATAAAAATCAGATGTTAATGGAAGCTTAATATTTAAATCTTCTTTATAGTTGCATTCAAAATAAAGCTCAATATTATCTCCAAAATCATTTTCAATAAAACTTGCCAAGCCATCACTTAAAGTGAGATTATAGACAATTTTATTATTGATTACCTGTTTCTCAGTAACCAGAGCACCAGGACTTCCATCTTCTTTGACTTCTCTTACATTTATTGGATCAGGTTCTCCCCCAAGCCCTCCATCGTCATCATATAATTGTAAGGTTACTTTTGCATCAGGATCTGTAATATTTTGCGTTTTTATATGAAAATATACAACCTGGCCTATAGCTGCCTCGGTTATTAGATTTTTACCTTCAGCATCTGAATACCATTTTCCTTCTACAAAATATTTTTTTTCTTCTGACTTATCTTTTTTCGGCTCCCCGATAAAAGTACCATTCTTAGCTGTAAAATGGCTGTTATTTCCAGCATACGCTTCAAAATGATCAGTAAAAACTGTCCAATTTTGTTCTATTGCTGTAATATTTTCACCTTCAGTAATTCGTATAATAGACATGATTTAATGCATTTTTGAATTTTCACCACTATTATTATTAAACTGATTCTGTGCATGAATATCATTATTCTCCTGAGAAATAATTTCTCTTCTTTTAGAATTTTCTTTTACTTCTTTTGCTTTGGATTCTCTATTTCCTTTAACAAATTCCATTAAACTACCCACAACATTCGTCATGAAATTGGCGCCTACAGAAAGGTTTTTCATCATTCCCACACTCTCCGTATGATTCATTGAAATACTATCAGACTTATTCATTCCCACTGTCGTCGTCATATTCTCTCCTACATTGATGTTCATATTCTTACAGTTCAGGGTCATGGTTTCCGGTGCTGTAATGTTGATATTACTTCCGGTTGTATCCAGATGGATTTCATTTCCGCTTTTATCTGTAATAATAATGCTTTCGTCTTCTGTAAAAACGATTCTGTGGCCGCTTCGCGTTTGTATAGATTTTACACGATTGTCTGCACCTCCACCAAGGCCTATTCCGCCATGAAACATTCCTCCCATTACAAATGGTCTGTCCGGATGACTATGCACGAAATTAACCATCACCTGATCGCCTACCTCGGGAATAGCTACATAACCACGGTTTTGAGTGATCTGATCGGTTCCTCCTGCATCGGGGCTCATTACTCTTACAAAGTGAGTGGTATCATTCATCTGCCAGTCGAATCTTACCTGAACTCTTCCCTGCCCTTCCGGATCGGTATTGGAAATTACCGTTGCAATTTGTGGCTGGGCAGCCGGTACCGTAAATTCCGGTTTGGGCAGAAAACCCGTGTCTGCGGCAATGGATTCGAAAGTTCCTGTGTAATGTCCGATCGTATCAATTTCATGAACGGCTTCGGTCACCATAACCTTCGTAAAATAAGATGTTTCACTGCTGTCCGGTTTTCTCATATGAATATCAGCAATACATCCGGGATGCAAAAAAGGAACGGTTGTAGATCCTGAAACCGAAAATACATTAACCGCTTCACTTCCTGACGCGCTTCTTTGAGAATGCTCCACATCCAGGTGTGTTGTTGCTTTAATAGGTGCAACCTGCAGTGCCGGAGTTTTATATATTTTATTGTTATGACTATATGCGGTACGGGCCAGATCACCTAAATGGTCAACTGGAGTTTCCCCGGAAGTCAGTTTTTCATGTTTACTGCTGTTATAGCCATAATACTGAGGTTTTGTATGAGCTGCTTTGAGCTCTACCCTGATATTATCAGCATTGCTCCCATATAATAATTTTATAGGCTTATTTTGTGGAGGAAGCTTTCCAAAATGCAAAACTTCACCATCATAATAAAATTGTTCTCCATAAGCTTCTGCCATTCTCGACAGATAATTATAATGGGTTTCGTTATACTGGCTGCTGTAAATGATCTGGGAATAATCATTGGTATCGACTCTTATATCAAACCGTTCTTTATCTATTCCCTGTTGTATTACTTCTTTGGCTATGATTCCCATATTAACGGGCTGGCTGCCGCCAAAGCTCTGGATATGCGGAGCACCGTCCAGCAGGATCGTCGGGCTGTATCCGGAAAGTACAATATTTCCCAGACTCATTTTTTCCTGACTGAATCCTACTTTGGTAATAACCCCAACAAAATTCCTTTCCGGACTTTTCTCAATATCTTTGTAGGAAATAACAGCTGTAAGACGTTTTCCTAAAAATTTGTTGGCTTCCTCAAGGGTATGGCTCTGCCGGTCTCCCAATGCATCGTGTGCAAGAACAAGGTTGAATTCGTGGTGGTGACCCGCCTTCTGTTTAAGAGTGAAATGCTTATAGTACTTAATAATTTTACCTTCTACAACCAGTGATAATTTGACCAGCCGGTTGATCCCTGCGTGATGATTCTCGGATATCCCGTCTGCATTCTGAGATGGACGGAAAGAAGATCCTTTGGTCTTTGATTCGGTTTTCATATGCTTTGTGTTTGTGTTTAGTATTAAAGATAACAATATTTTATATAACAAACATTATATAAACACGTTATAAAATAAAATTCTCAGGTCATAATTTTTCATTCAGGCAAAAAAAGACCGTCTTAAATAGGGACAGTCTTTCTTCTTATGAATGTTGATAATGTGTGTCAGTATTTAGCTGGATGGCCATAGCCCGGCGTATTGAGAAGTACCATAGTCGATTGTCTCCGCACTTACTACGAAGCTGATCAGCATACTGTTGCTGTCGATGGCGTCGAAATCTACCTGATGCTGGATTACATATCCGTTCTGCCATTTCAGTGTAATCAATGTTCCTTCTTCGTGAGATTTGTTAAAAGTAATCTCTCCTACAGTTGGCTTATATTTACCGTTCAGCAAGCTTTCAAGGATATCTGATTTTTCAGTAGCTTCTACGGTAACCTTGATTAATGCGTTGGAAGGATCTGATGCTACACGTCCTGAAACATCTGTAGATCTGGAAACGCTGTAATTCATTTTTAACAGCTTTTGCCCTTCTCCATTATTGAATTTTAAGATTCCTCTTGAATTTCTTTCGGCCATGATTAGTAAATTTAATCGTTAGTAATATTTTGTGATTCGGTGATTGTGTTAGCAAATATAGAGGCTCTTTTCCGCTAAAAAAAACTTTTCTCTATAAATCTGAGAATTTGTAGTAGTTCTACGATTTCTTGTCGTAATTCTACGACAATGGATTTATCAACCTTATTATAATAACCATAAATACAGCGTTTTAAATTATTTCTCTTTTTTTAGATAAAAAATAATTTTACACATCAAAGAGAAATAACAAGGGTTCAAAGTTTAAAAATTTAAGATTTAAGGTTGGTTGATCTTTCTTTATACTACAAAAAAAAGCAGAAGTATATACTCCTGCTTTTGATATAACAAAAAAATGTTTTTAATGCTTTGTATATTCCGGTTGTTCTGTTGGAATTCTGGATGGAGTAAAGTACTCATTAAGCCAGTAGAAAGTCTGCCCGTTCTGCTGAATTTTTACAGCCGGGTTGTTTCTGTTGGCAAGCATTCTGTCCGCTAAGTTTTTATAGTGCTGGAAATAATTTTTTACTGTTTCACTAGGAACTACTTTTGATTTTTTCCAACCTTTCAGCTTATATTTAGCCATCAGTTCTTCTTCAGAAAGATCAAATCCGGTACTCATTCCGATCGCATAAGACATTGGCAGCTCATAAAGTGCTCCTTTATCTAAGAATTTTATTGTAGGATTGTACTTCTTCAGTAATTTAACATACTCTTTAATAGCTCTTCCCTGATTAAAATCTGCACGGTCTGCCTGAGTATTTCTGTATACTTCCGTGTAGAAAGCTTTTAAGTTATCATATTCCGATTCAGAAATAAGAATTCCCTTTTCTATTGCCGGAGTAAACTCTTTCAGATCTTTTGGAATATATCCTTTTACAAGGAATGGGCTTCCATAGTTGATCAGCTGTGCGGCAATTCCTGCAGAAACCGGATTGGTAAGTCCCGGATACAGATATTTATATTTTAAATCCACATCTGTTCTACCCGCTCCTACGGATGAATGGAAGTATTCATTAAGAGATTTATCAATAGTCTGATTATCCAGAGTAACCTGCGCAATAAGGCTGTCAACAGATTTTTTCAGGAATCCCGGAGTCGTAATGTCTCCTTTCTTGGGGAAAATAACGAATCCCTGGGACATACTCTGTTTAGGATAAGCTAAAGAGAAGAATCCTGTATCTCCTTCCACAAGGCTGAAATTATTCTTGGTAAGCACATCATTCTGGTTGATGATCTTTTGTTTTTTAAGTTCGGCAATATTTTTGGCTGTATTGGTCACCACATTTTCCGCCATTAATACAAAATCATTGTAGGTATCGGATGATCTTGCACTGGTCTGGAACATGATCAGTCTTGCCTGAGCCTGGGTAAGAGAACTGATTACACTGTACATATTTCCGCTTTGGTTGGCAGAAGTTCCTACAGTAACAACAATATTGGTTTCATCAGGAACATTGGAAAGAAGGTTTCCTGCTGCCGTAAGAGCCTCTCCTACCGGCTGATAGCCGCTATTGCTGGCACAGTTCATTTCATTCGTTTTCTGATCAATAAATGATGAAATCTTACTGTAATCTGTGCTTAAGCTGGAGACAGAAACATTATCTCCGCAAGGATTGTTCTTGTATAAAACCGCTCCATATTTAACATTGCTAAAATAAGAAGGCTTTTCAAACCTAAGCTGAAGATCCTGTAACAATGATTTTACAATAGGTGCATAAGGCGCATTACCGGCACTTACATCTAATGCAAAAACAATATTGATGTTTTTATCTTTTTCCGTGATCTCTCTGTAACGGTCGAAATAAATCGGTTCACCCAGTACATTGGATACGAAATTCTTACTGTAATCTAAAATATTGGTGAAATATTTTGTCTTGGTATCAGGTGTTGGAGCCTCTTCTAAAGGAAGATTTACCGGGAAGATATTTTCCAGCTGTGTTCTCTTATTCACATCGGTAAGAAGAATAGCTGTTTTGTTGGACGCATCCGATGCTGATCCACCCGGATGTCCTTCATGAATTCCCAGCGTTGTATCGGTAATTCCTGTTGTATTTTTAAGTCTGATAGCGGAACGTTCTCCCCAGGTGGAGATTACATTGGAGCTTACCCAGCCGTAAAGTCCTTTGTTGATACTGTCCATATCAACAGACGGTTTTTTACCTACCAGAAAACGTTTGTTATTTTCGGCCATCTTGTATACATATACAATTTGTCCGTTAGGAATTTTTACATTGGCTGTTTCAATAAGGCTTGGTGAGTTGAACACCATAATAGAGTCGTTTTTATAGTATCTTTCAGCATTTCTGATGACTTCGCTGTTATTAGGTACTACTGCCACTCTTACAGGATAACCTGTCTTTTCACTTTTTAAAGCGTTATTCCAGAGAAGGAGATCAGACTCCTGAATCCAGCCATATGTTTTGATCGATTTTGACGAAACTTTCTTCATTAAAGCATCCGGAACATATTCCGCTACTTTTACCATTCCGTCTCTATGTTTTAAAACCATTAAAGGTTCAAGGAATTTTACTTCTTTGTAAGACTTCTCATCATCTTTATCCAGATATGCCGTATTTCTTGATCGGTCTGAAATAACGATCCATGGCACTGACTTTTTCGGATAGCCGTTAACGACAGGGGATGCATCCACCTGCCCATACTGTGAAGGCTCCGGGGTTTTCTTTGACGGCAGTTTTACCTGGCAACTCGTCAATAATACTGTTAACCCTATATAATATGCTGCTAGAGGAAATTTATTTTTCATCCTATTTAATCTTTTTATGATTGGTACATCCGTAAGACCGGACAAAATTATTTGCTTTGATTAATATCTACTTTAGTTACACAGTTCTGTGTGTCGTCCAGGTTTACTTTTACCGTCTGAATCACTGTATTTTTGTCAAACTGAAGGCCTGCACAATACATGTAGAAGTTATTCACTTTGCTGTCATTTACTTTTACCACTGTATTTTCATTGTTACACAGATAGGTTTTCAGCAGGTAATTGTAGTGCATATTGAAACTGTTTCCGTTGGCAATCTGCTGCAGGTGATATTTAAAATCATTGTCTACTTTGGCATAAGAGTCTTCCACTGAAACTTCATCTTCAGCAAGAGCATCATAAGCCGGAAGAATTTTGATACGGTGATAGATAGGATCCTGGCTTTGTTCTGTGTAAAGAGTCACCAGATACTCCCCAGGTTTTTTATAGGAATAGATGGTAAATTTATCCTTAGCATCTGTATTTCCGGACTCACCGAATTTCCATGCAAACTGTTTTGCATCGGAAATAGCACGGAAGGTCACGTTTTCATTTTGCATTGCCTGACTTACGGCTTCGATCGTTGTTTTTGCCGTTGCAGTATCTTTTGGTTTCTGAACGCTTCTTGCGCTTACCATTACAGGGAAAGATTTCGTGTACTTGTTGTCGACGATCAAAATCACCTGATAATATCCCGGTTTATTATAGAAGTGAATACCACTGTTTTTATCTGAAGTTGTCCCATCTCCGAAATTCCATCTCTTGGTTTTGGCAAACTGGGTTTTATCTTCGAATAAAAGCGTGTCTCCTACCGCCAGTGAAGACGGATAAACCACCCCAACAATATCATCTGCTGAATGTATTACCTTTTTCTGCAGCCACAGAGCAACCAATGCTGCGATCAGCAAAGTTGCAATAACACCGATAATAATGTTTTTCTTGTTCTTTTGAAAATAATTCATAGTTAGTAATTGTGATGTGTTTTATGTATGTTCCTAGTATTTATTTGCTTACTGCATTCTTGCTTTCAGATCCTGCTCGCGCTGATAAAGCTTATTCTGCTTATCTTTAAATCCGATTCTGCATTCATCCACCTGTTTCTGGAAAATTTTAATGTCTTCAGAGGTTGTTGAAATGACTTTTTTGTCATCAAAATACATTTTATAGAATTTCGCGATCTGCGGATAGGCATCTTTACGGATATCCACAACATCAGTACTGTTGAAATAGCTGTTAAGGTCGTTTACGCCCAGCTGGATATTGTTTTCGATAAAAGGTTGTGGTCCGTCATCAGTAAGTTTTGTAATCATGGTATAGGTACTGTCCATGATGGGAAGAACAACTTTCTGGTGTTGTTCAAATTCGGCTTTCTGCTCAAGATTCTGAATACCTCTTACATCTTCATCAGAAAAAGGGGATTCAAATCCTTTTAAAAAGATCACTCCCAAAAATAACATGGCAGTCACCAACATCAGTATTAAATAAAAAAACTGATAATGCCTTTCTTTCTTCGATAATGTGATTTGTCCTTGCATATCTTTTCTTTTTATCTTCTTCTTCTACTTCCTGTGAAATTTCTCGTAGGGTCTTTCCGAAGTTCATTATTGGTTACTTTAATCTTGCCCATGCATTCATCAAGATCCCGTAAAACGGTTTTTTTCTGATACTCTACTTCGATGATCTTTGCTTTTAAATTCATCATCGGTACAATCTGCTTCATCAGTACGGCATAATGTTTAAAGCTCTGTACACTGTCTTTACCCATAATATTTTTGGCATCTCTCACATTATCCATAATACTGGTTCTCAGAAATACCTCATTCTCCACCTTATTGATGCTAAGCTGGTTCATTTTGTCGTAAATATCATCAATGTGATCCTTAAGCACGTCGCTTCGAAGCATCAGTTCTTTATACGCTTCAGCTTCACGGCTAATTCCTTCCCGCTGTATATCATAACTCTTAAAGAAGAGAAATAAGCAAGCAAAAGATACAACCGACAAAACGACAAATGACAGAATAAACTTCCAAATGCCCGTTCTGACGTCAGATTTGTTTAATTTTTTTTCCCTGTTAGAAGACATAATTTGCGATTTGTTTGGCCTGTGAAAATATAAAAAAAAATTTTTATGCACAATACGTAATTTCCCCAACCCTGTTTCGTGAAAACCCTGATTAAATTAATATTAATTTTCACTTTGATAAGTTTTTCATAAATTAGACCTCTGAATTTTAAATATCATTCGCCAAATCGATATTAAGAATGAGTAAAATATTATCTAATACCGTACGTTTTTCCATTGCTGACAGTGATTTTTATTTTAAAAAAATAATGATCAAAACACTTATGGAAAATCCTTTCTATATGCTTCTGAATGATTGTAACAATGGGCATGAGCTGGTAAACAGAATCTACAGAAGACAGGAAGATGTGTTCATTATTGAGCTCTTCATGCCGGTATTAAGTGGAATTGAAGCTATTAAGTACATCAGAAAAAACAATACTGAAACCCCTATTATTACGTATTCCGGCACTTATCAGGAAGATATGGCGGAAATCCTTTCAAAGATTCCCAATATCTATTACTGTCAGAAAAAAAGCACCATTATAAAGGATATTATTAAAGGAAGTATTGCCTCTGACGACTTCGACTATCAGGCTTATTCCAAAGAATGGGAACAGCAGCCGCTAGCCGTACAGGAATATATGGACAGGCAGAAAAAAGGACAGGAAGAGCTTTCCCCATCTGAAATACAGCTCATGAGATTCTGTTATGAAGGATTCAGCAATAAAGAAATTGCAGAAAAACTCAATCTCAGTACCAGAACAATTGACACCTACATCAACAGACTTACAGAAAAGCTGGGATTAAAAACCAAACTTCATCTTATCCGCTTCTGCGTAGAAAACGGATATTATAATTCCAGTTTATAAAAAAATCTGATTTCAATTGAAAAATTCGAATCCGGGTGGATGGATAAGGGCAGATAAAGGATCTCAAAAATAGTATAATAAAGACGATAAAGTGCTGCCAGACCAGTTATAACCAGCATTTATTAAATTTTGTTCATCAATTTTTTGTACCTTTATCCGGTTACATTATTTTATTGTTAAATTATCACCATCCTGCCTTAATATAGTGTATACATAAAAAGTCCAACTCTTTGAATAAAAATATTTTGCCACTAATTTGCTAGTATTCAATTTTTTTAACTAAATTTGCACACCTAAAATTTAAAATTAAAATAAGGAAATGACAAAGGCAGAATTGGTAAACACCATCTCAAATAAGTTGGGAACAGAAAAGAATGAAACACAGAAAGTTGTAGAAGCTTTTATGCAGGAGATCAGAACTTCTATGTATAATGGGGATAACGTTTATCTAAGAGGTTTTGGATCTTTTATCATTAAAACAAGAGCTGCTAAAACAGGAAGAAATATTTCTAAAAACACTGCAATTGAGATTCCTGCTCATAACATTCCTGCTTTCAAACCATCAAAATCTTTTGTTGAGAAAGTAAAAACTAAAGTTGCAGTAAAATAAGAACATTAACTGAATATTAACTAGTTACTAAAAAATTAAAATTATGCCAAGCGGAAAGAAAAGAAAAAGACACAAGGTTGCGACTCACAAAAGAAAGAAAAGAAGAAGAGCAAACAGACATAAGAAAAAATAATCTCTTTTTCTCGAGATTTACAATATAATAATATAGTTGGTGGATTTAAATTTTTAAAGTTCACTAACTATATTTTTGTTTGCAACTATAAGATTCCGCGGAAAACGGAGGGTTTCAAATATTATTTTAATAAAAATATAATGGTTTTCATTCAAAATCCTTATATTTAATAGATGAATTAATCAATAAAAAACATCCAATTCCTATAATCTTAACAATTTTATCTTATTAAAAAATGAAGAAAGAACTAATAGTTTCGCATGAAGATGATCTTACAAAGATTGCGCTGCTGGAAGACGGAAGACTATGTGAACTTCATGAGCAAGAAGACAAAAGCGATTTTATAGTTGGAGATCTGTTTATAGGAAAAGTAAAAAAACTTGCCCCAAACCTGAATGCAGCATTCGTCAATATCGGATATGACAAAGATGCATTTCTGCATTATCAGGATCTGGGACCTCAGTATCTTACATACAGAAAGTTTTTAAAAGATACTATTTCTAAAAAACAAAGCACTTCGAGCTTAAAAAATTTCGAGATACAACCCGAAATAGACAAAAACGGAACGGTAGACAAAGTAATTGCCAAGGACGATCTTGTTCTGTTACAAATTACCAAAGAACCTATTTCTACCAAAGGTCCAAGAATTTCTACCCAGATTTCATTAACAGGACGTTTCCTGGTTTTAATTCCTTTTGACAATAAAGTTTCTATTTCCAAAAAAATCAGAAGTTCTGAGGAAAAAGAAAGACTGAGAACCCTTATCGACAGCATCAAGCCTGAAGGATTCGGAGTGATCATCAGAACAGTGGCAGAAGGAAAAAAAGTAGCCGACCTGCATAATGACATGAACCAGCTGGTTCAGAAATGGGAAAGCACTTTCAAAAACATCCAGAGAAATAAAGTTCCGTCTAAAGTTTTAAGCGAAGAAGACAAAGCTTCAGCTATTTTAAGAGACAATTTTAATCAGGACTTCGTCAATATCATTTGCGATGATGAGCAAATGGTGAACGAAATGAAAAATTACATTGAAGTAATTGCTCCTGAAAAGAAAAATATTGTCCAGTTTTATGATTCCCATATTCCACTTCTGGAATATTACAATGTTGAAAAACAGCTTAAACAGAGCTTCGGAAAACACGTCAACATTCCGAGTTCCAAAGGAGCCTATCTTGTTATTGAGCACACAGAAGCACTTCACGTAGTGGACGTCAACTCCGGAAACAATATTACAACCGGAACAGCTGTCAACAAAGAGCATGCACTGAAAGTGAACAAAATGGCTGCTACAGAAATCGCAAGACAACTTCGCCTCCGCGATATGGGAGGTATCATCGTTATCGATTTCATAGATATGCCGAATTCTGATCACAGAAGAGATCTTTACGAGCATCTTAAAGAGGAAATGAAGCGCGACAAAGCACGCCACAAAATCCTTCCTCCAAGTAAATTTGGTTTGATCCAGATCACCAGACAGAGAAACCGTCCGGAAAAACAGATCGACACCAAAGAAGAAAACCCGAACAAAGACGGAGAAATTGTAGCTCCTATTGTTATCGTTGAAAGAATGGGTGAAACCTTAAGAAATATCCTGCAGAAAGAAAAAGGAAAAATCTACCTGCACGTACACCCATTTGTGGAAGCCTACCTTACAAAAGGCATTAAAAGTATCCAGATGAAATGGTTTATCAAATACAAAAAGTGGGTAACCATTGTTCCAAGGGATTCTTTTAAATATTTAGAATACAAAATCTACAATGCCAAAAAAGAAGAATTGATAGAATTCTCTAATTAAAAAATTTAAAACCTTCAGTTTTCTGGAGGTTTTTTTATTATTTTTCTTGCTATAAGTTTCGGCTAAAGCCAATAGATGTTTTTTGTTTATGTAGGCTGGGCTAAAGCCCACCCCTATTGAATTTTAACAACAAGATCTTTTATCTTTTATCTTTTATCTTTTATCTTTTATCTTTTATCTTTTATCTTTTATCTTTTATCTTTTATCTTTTATCTTTTATCTTTTATCTTTTATCTTTTATCTTTTATCTTTTATCTTTTATCTTTTATCTTTTATCTTTAAAATATGAAAAACCACCATTACAAAATCACCATCCAGTGGACGGGAAACCAGGGAACAGGAACCAGCGGTTACAGAGATTACGGGAGAAGCCATACTATTTCAGCAGAGAATAAAATTGTGATTGAAGGATCATCTGATCCGGCATTCCGTGGCGACCGGACAAAATATAATCCTGAAGAAATGTTTTTATCTTCACTTTCCTCCTGTCACATGCTTTGGTATCTTCATTTCTGTTCTGAAGCGGGCATTATTGTTACAGATTACACTGACGACGCAACGGGCATCATGGCAGAGACAGCCGGTGGCAGCGGCCATTTCACAGAAGTAACTTTGCATCCAAAGGTAACTGTTGCCACAGAATCTATGAAAGAAAAAGCAGAACAGCTTCATCATAAAGCCAGCGAATATTGTTTCATTGCCAATTCCGTCAATTTTCCGGTACAACATCTCCCTGTTATTTCAGTTAAATAATTACCCTGTCACATTAAGGGTTTAAAGCTTTAAATCCTGATATTTCACAGGTTAATTAATGTTAAGGCATTTATTTCTTCGAGATATATTGCTAAATTTGAGCTATGGAAAATTTTGGAAAAGATTTATTGAGAAAAATAAAAAGCGTGGAACTTCCCGGTGAGCACGCCCATGGAGTATTTTCACCTCCCTACCGCCCCGTTTTTACGTATGATGAAGTATTGTCAAAGAATCCCAAATTTGCGGCGGTTAATATTGTTTTATATCTGAAAGACAACGAGTGGTATTTTCCATTGATCCAAAGGACGATTAATGAACACGACAGACACAGCGGACAGATATCTCTGCCAGGAGGAAAGCGTGAGGAAATGGACAGGGATTTTGCTGAAACGGCAGTTCGGGAAACCTCCGAAGAAATCGGAATAGATAAACATTATGTAAGAATCATCAGAGAAATGTCTCCGATTTATATTCCGCCAAGCAATTTTTATGTTTATCCCTATATTTCTTATACAATAAAGAATCCTGCTTTCGTTCTTCAACAGACAGAAGCTGTGGAAACCATAGAATTTCCGATCACTTCCTTTTTAAACCTGTCGGACACCCCGGAAATCATGGCTCTGCCGAGTGCAGGCGGACATGAAGTGCCCGTGATTAATTTCAACGGATACATTATCTGGGGAGCTACAGCGATGATATTAAGTGAATTCAGTCAGTTGCTGAAAAAAATGTAACTTTGCACTACCGTGTTTAATTGAGAGATGGCGAAGAAAAATATTTTCACCGATGCATTCGGAACTCCTTATTTTTTGAAAAGGTTTATTATTTTTATTTTAGGAATTGTATCTTACAGAAGATTCAATGGCTTTAATAAGTTAAAAATAACCGGTACAGAACACCTTGTGGATCTTCCGGACTCTAACGTACTGTTTGTATCCAACCATCAGACCTATTTTGCAGATGTGGCGGCCATGTACCATGCCTTCTGTGCTGTGAACAACGGATATCTCAATACAATAAAAAACCCGATCTATCTTTTGAATCCGAAGATCGATTTTTACTATGTGGCAGCAGAGGAAACCATGAACAAAGGTATTCTTCCCAAAATTTTCAAGATTGCAGGAGCTGTAACGGTAAAAAGAACATGGAGATCTGAAGGGAAAAATGTCAACAGAATGGTAGACATGAGCGAGGTAGATAATATTATGAAAGCATTGGACAATGGCTGGGTAGCTACTTTCCCTCAAGGAACTACATCGGCATTTGCACAGGGACGAAGAGGAACTGCCAAACTGGTAAAAAACCAGCGTCCTATTGTAATTCCAATCAAAATAAACGGATTCAGAAGAGCTTTTGATAAAAAAGGACTCCGCGTAAAGGTAACCGGTGTAAAACCTACGATGGAATTCAAAGCTCCTTTGGATATTGATTATGATAATGAAAAAGCACCGGAAATTTTATTGAAAATTATGACTGCCATTGAGCAGACAGAAGATTTCAATCTATTACACAGTTATGATGAAGAACTTAAAGCTAAAAAATTAGAACAAAAGGACTCAAATAATTAAAGTAAATAGAAAAATTATGAAAAAAATACTTGGAATATTATTCGCAATCATAGTATTAGTTTCATGCAACAGCCAGAAAGTATATTCGGATTTTGATATCAGTTATTCGAAAAGCGGAGGCTTTGCTCCTGTATATGAAAATCTTCTGATCAAAGGGAATAATGTACACTACTCTTTTGAAGGCCAGGGAAAAAAATATAAACAGGATTTTAAAATTTCAGATGAAGATTTAAAGAAACTGGATCAGGTTCTTTCTCAGAATAATTTCAGAAGAATACAGGAAGACCGTAAAAAATTGTACGACAATATTTCAACGTCCATCAATGTCAAGAAAGGTCCCAATGAAGGTAGTAAATCGGATGCGAGTATGATCATTCCGAATTATCAGACCAACTGGAACAATATTCTTGAAGCTTTCCAGCAAATCATTAATATTAATGTTAAAAAACAGTAAATACAATTGAAAACCCACTTCATTGCCATTGGCGGAAGCGCCATGCATAATCTCGCCATCGCATTAAAAGACAAAGGATATCAGGTAACAGGTTCTGATGATGCTATTTTTGAGCCTTCAAAAACCCGTTTGGAAAAGAAAGGAATTCTGCCTCAGGAAATGGGCTGGTTCCCGGAAAAGATTACTCCGGATATTGATGCTGTTATTCTCGGGATGCATGCCCACCAGGATAATCCTGAGCTGGCAAGAGCAAAAGAACTGGGCCTGAAAATATATTCTTACCCTGAATTCCTGTACGAACAGTCTAAAAACAAAACAAGAGTTGTTATTGCAGGATCACATGGTAAAACAACCATTACGTCAATGATTCTTCACGTTTTGAATTTCCATCAGAAAGATGTGGACTTCATGGTAGGTGCACAGCTTGAAGGTTTCGACTGTATGGTAAAACTGACTCAGGATAATGATTTCATGGTACTGGAAGGTGACGAATATCTTTCCTCTCCTATTGATCTTCGTTCGAAATTTTTACTGTATCAGCCGAATATTGCTTTAATGAGCGGTATTGCATGGGATCATATCAATGTATTCAAAACATTTGATGATTATATTGAGCAGTTCAGAAAGTTTGTAGCAAGCATTACGGCAGGCGGAGTTCTTGTGTATAATGAAGAAGATCCGGAAGTAGTGAAAGTAGTGGAAAATGCTGAAAATTATTTCAGAAAAATCCCTTACAAAACTCCTGAATACGAAATCAATAATGGTAAAGTATATTTAAAAACTGAAATGGGAGATGTTCCTCTTTCTGTTTTTGGAGCACACAACCTGCTGAACCTTGAAGGAGCAAGACATATCTGCCAGCAGTTGGGAATTATGGATGAAGATTTCTATGAGGCGATCATGAGTTTCAAAGGAGCATCCAAACGTCTTGAAAAAGTGGAAAGAGAAGATAAGGGAATTCTTTACAAAGATTTTGCCCATGCACCAAGTAAGGTAAAGGCTGCAGTAAAAGCTTTTGCAGAGCAATTTAAAAATAATAAGAAATACGGATTCCTGGAACTTCATACGTATTCCAGTCTGAATCCGGCTTTCCTTGAGCAATATGATCATGCAATGGACGGCCTGGAGGAGGCTGTAGTTTTCTACTCAGAAGATGCCTTGAAGATCAAGAGAATGGAACCTATCTCTCCTGAATTTATCAAAGAAAAATTCAGAAATGAAAAATTAAGGGTTTTCACCAATGCTGAAGATCTTCATGCCTACTGGAATACATTGGATAAAACAGATGGTGTTTATCTCATGATGAGTTCCGGAAATTTTGGAGGCCTCGATCTAACAAAATAAATACAAAAGCTTCAGATTATATTTCTGAAGCTTTTTTTATGGTAGTTTAGTTTTAATCAATCAACTTTTTATTATTGGTAAGTTCAATACTTTTTATGGACCCTACCGGTGCTATTTTTATCGTTTTATTTCCTTTGGCCAGATAAATATAATACATACTGTTGGATCCTATCAGATGTACCTGTTCATAGCTTTCACCATCATAGTTTAATTTATAGTCATATTTAAGCTTATTCTCCTTGTTCTTCCTGGTGAGCCCAAGACCTTCCCCCCATCCTATTCCTACAAAGAAAGACAATAACATCATGGCAAGAAATCTCACAAACATGTTGGTAAAATGATTCTCAATAGCTTCTTTACTCATGTTTTCATGTTCTTTGAGAGATGCCATTTGTAATGCCCAACGTTTATTTTTATTAGCTTGTTTCGATAAAAAAGAGGGAAAAGCAAATGAAAATACAACAACCCCAATCAGGGCAATCAATATAATAGGATGAGCTGTTAAAGTAGCAATCGGACTTATCAGAATGTCCATGATTGTTGAATACTTGAGAATATTGATATTGATCTGATAGTAGAATACACTTTCTTTTAGTATTCCCATTATGACGAGAAAAAGATATCCGAATGGAAGTGATCTCTGAATTCCTTCTGAATATTTCATGGATATATTGGCTGGTTTTAGTTTTTATATTTCACGAAAATAGAAAATTACCAGCAAATGGAAAACATATGGATCTACATTTCACATTCTTTGATCAGTTTCTTTAAAATTTCCTCTGTAGACTGTTCGCTGTACCGGTGAATGGACTGTCCCACCCAGATTCCTGCAAACTCTGGATTTTGCAGAGCTTTAGCTGCTTTTCGTAAGGCATTGGTCAGTTTGTTCTGATAAGGATATGGTAAAATATATTCTGAATTTTCAACCGTTTCTATAAATTTGTTTTTCACTCCTCTTGCGTACCGCCCGGAGAAACTCTTCGTTAAAACAATTTCTTCTTCTCTTACCCTTTTCAATCTTTCTTTTTCAAAAGGCAATAAAGCGCTTTCCTGAGATGCCAGCAAAAGATTACCCACCTGAAAACCCTGGGCACCTAAGTCTTTAACGGCTTGTAATGTTTTTGCTCCATAAATTCCTCCCGCATAGATCAAAGGAACATCTACGTGATCGTAGATCTGTGACAATAAAGATAATCCTCCGATCTGAGGAATATTTTCAGCTTCAAAACTACCTCTGTGGCCACCAGCTTCTATTCCCTGCACACAAATAATATCAATACCGGATTTTTCAAGCTGCAAAGCTTCATTCACAGAAGTACAGGTACCAATAAGAGTCACTCCGTTTTCATGTAATTTCTGAATACTCTGATCATCCAGATTTCCAAAAGTAAAACTTAATATTTTACAGTTTTCTTCAATAATAGCATCCACTTGATCATGATAACTGTTGACACTGATTTCTTCAAGATCCGGAAGGTGTACTTCAATACTATTGTTTTTGGCCAGTTCTTCAATAAACTGCTTGGTTTTGCTATATTTTTCTTTTAAATCGTCCGTCACTTCAGGAATGTGATGGACAAATATATTGGCAGCAAACGGCTTATCAGTCAGTTTTTTTGTTTCCCTGATCAATTCCACAGAATGATCTGCCGAAAGATCAGCCAGTGCCAGTGATCCCAGACAGCCTGCTTTTGCAGCGGCAACAGCCATTTGTACAGTACTTACCCCAAACATCGGAGCCTGAATAAGAGGATATTGTATTCCTAGTTTTTTACTGATTGTATCGGGCCAGAACATAAAAAATTATTTTAATTAAAAGGTACAAAAAATAAGAGCACCTCATTTTCAACAGGATATGATATTCCTCACCCTGAATGAAAATACAATTCCCACAGATCACACGGATGCCACAGATCGTAATCTGAACTAGTGAAAACTGCGG
Source organism: Chryseobacterium sp. CP-77 (assembly GCF_036362765.1). NCBI lineage: Bacteria > Pseudomonadati > Bacteroidota > Flavobacteriia > Flavobacteriales > Weeksellaceae > Chryseobacterium > Chryseobacterium sp. CP-77. The sequence continues at coordinate 4,565,898 of NZ_CP143637.1, read as the reverse complement.
GAATATTTTGATTCTTTATTTTTATTAAATATCTGCTACAGAATTTAGCATTTTTTGTTCCCATTCAGGATCTTTAGGATCAAAGAACAATCTTTTTCCAGTATCTAAAGAACGGACAACATTCATTTCATCTTCTGTCAGCTCAAAATCAAATACGTTAAAGTTTTCTTCAATTCTTGACGGTGTCACAGATTTTGGAATCACAACGAAACCTTCCTGAAGGTGCCATCTCAAGATTACCTGAGCTACTGTTTTACCATATTTTTCGGCAATAGCTTTCAGTTCAGGATTGCTTAAAAGATTAGCGTTACCATTTCCCAGCGGGCTCCATGGCTGTGTTATGATATTATTTTCTCTGTCATACACCTGCAGTTCTTTCTGCTGAAATACAGGATGCAGCTCAATCTGATTGATAACCGGTAAAACAGTTGAATTTGCTTTTAATTCTTCAAGTTTTTCGACGGTAAAATTACATACTCCAATTGCTTTGATCTTCCCCTCCTGATAAAGCTCTTCCAAAGCTTTCCATGTTCCCAGAAAATCTCCATACGGCCAGTGGATAAGATACATATCAAGATAATCCATCTGTAATCTGTCCAATGTTCTCTGAAAAGCGCTTTTCGCCTTTTCGTATCCATGATCCTGAACCCATACTTTGGAGGTGATAAACAGTTCGTCTCTGTTTACGCCACTATTTTTTACGGCCGTACCTACTGCAGTTTCATTCTGATAAATAGCAGCGGTATCGATCATTCTATATCCCGTCTGAATAGCTTTGATTACTGCATTTTCACATTCTTTCAGATCTTCCATCTGCCATACTCCAAATCCTAAGGCCGGAATATCCACTCCGTTATTTAATGTTACCACAGGTTGTCCTGTATAGGTTTTCTTTTGCATAAATCTTTATTTTAATGATTAATATAAAGTGATAAACAAATTTGCAATAAAAAATTGAAAATTCTGCCTACCATTTTTACTGTTTTTCTTCTAAGAAAGGTATTTTATTAGCCCCAGAATAGGTTAGAAAATGTAAAGGTGTAAAGTTGTTTATTTTGATTAATCAATTTTATCGAAGATAAAATCTTTGCGTCTTATCTATTACGTCTTTAGAAAGATTTCTTGCGTCTTTGCGTTAACCAAAACATTATATACCGAATTTTTAACTACCCCGTCTTTTTGCTTTGCAAAAATCCACCCCTTCAGAGAAGGGGAATAAGTGGTCGATAAAACCGATCGTGCACACTTCTAACTTCCATCACCCATCTTCCAGCCTCTAGCCTCAAAATCCACCCTTCTCCTGGCATCTCCCCTCTATTTTCCCTATTTTTGCTTAAAATTTAAAATCATGGCACAACATATCAGATTGGCTACAGCAGAGGATTATCCGAGAATTATGGAAATATGGGAATCAGCAGTAAAAGCAACTCACGATTTTCTTGCTGAAGAGGATTTCAATTATTTTAAAGAAGTCATTCCAAGAGACTATCTTCCTCATCTGGAAGTCTATTTAATTACTGAAGATCATGAAACTAAAGGATTTGCTTCCGTAGCAGAAGGTAATCTGGAAATGCTTTTTATTCATAATGACACGCGTGGAAAAGGTTATGGAAAAAAACTCTATCAGTTTATGAAAGAAAAAACCGGACTGACGAAAGTAGATGTCAATGAACAAAACCCTCAGGCCATCGGTTTTTATGAAAAAATGGGTTTCAAAAAAGTCGGAAGGTCTGAAAAAGATGGTTCAGGAAAAGATTATCCACTTATTCATATGAGTCTGTAATGGAAGATTTCACTTTTCATCAATTAAATTCCGATTCGGAAATTCCCTACCATCTCCTGTTATTGGCGGATGAAACCAAGGAAGCGATTAATCAATATATTTTCAATTCTGACATCTATCTTCTGCATGACGGCACTGAAAGCATTGCGGTGATGGCATTGTACAGAAAAAGTGATACCGAACTGGAAATAAAAAATGTTGCTGTCATTGAAAGCTACAGAAGCAAAGGAATCGGAAGTATCCTGATGAACAAGGCTAAAGAAATTGCCAAAGAAAACCACTATAAAATACTGACTGTCGGAACCTCGGATACGGGATTCCAACAAATCAGATTTTATGAGAAAAACGGATTCATCAGAAGTGGAATGCTGAAAGACTTTTTTATTAAAAATTATCCTGATCCAATCTATGAAAACGGTTTACAGATGCGCGATATGGTTGTCTTAAGCCATCACCTGGCGGAATAAACCTTTAATATGCTCTATTTCAGTCTGGTAATTGGTTTTCTTACGACATCCGAAATACAGTGTGTTTTCCAGTTTCTTTTTTCCTTCCCAGATCAGCTGTACTTCACCGCTTTCAATATCATTTCTGCATAAAAAATCTGGTACAACGGCGAGTCCTGTTCCTCCCTTCAGACAGCGGATAATTGAATTCAGGTTGGGAACGATATAATTGGGACGGAAATTCGGTTTATGACCAAAGTTTAAGGTCCAGAACTGGAAAAGGTGTTCCATATCTCCGGTGGTTCCGTACCATTTTTCATTCTTCAGCCACTCTTCAATCTGCTCTGCATCTTTTGTTTTCAACACCTTATTGAAAGCTGCTTTATCAACATCTTTCCCCCCAACCAGAATAATTTGTTCCGAAGAGAAGGCTTCATGCTCGATATTGGGTGAAGACCCTTTTTTAGGAGTAATGATAAGATCGAGAATTCCTTTATCCAACTGATCCAGCATTTCAGGATACTCTCCAAAACTGATGATCAGATTAAAAGGTAATGAAGAAACATATTGCTCCAGAGTAGTCTGAAAAGTTTCAAAACACATCCCTACACTGATGGTAGGTGTATGTTTCTCTGTGGATTTCTGAAAATTCTTTTCTACATCTTCCAGCTTAGTGAGCGGTTCAGCAACTGCATTAAACAATACTTTACCACGCTCTGTCGGGATCATTTTTCTACCGGTCCTGTCAAACAGCTTGTATCCTACATAAGCTTCCAGTGAACTTAAGTGAAGGCTTACTCCCGGCTGTGATATGAATAAGGCATCCGCTGCACCCGTCAATGTCCCGGTTTTATAGATCGCCTTAAAAGTACGATACCATTCTAAATTAACCATGACTTAATTATTAATATTATAATGCAAAGTTACAAAATAATTATAATATTAATACGTTTTCATTCTTCAGAAACGAAGCATAATAATCCGGAATCCCGCTTTCATGTATCTGGCGGACAGTTTCATCAATCGGATAAGGTAACTGTATAATTTCAGGGGTGATTTTTTCTTCATCCAAAGTCAATAACAGATAAGAAGCCAGTCTGTTTTCTTCTTTGGAGCGGCCTACAGAACCGCAATTTACGGCCCATGTATTATCTCCGAACTGTTTTTTAAATGATAAATGAGTGTGCCCCATCACTATGAGATGAGCATTCGCGTTCTTCAGCATTGATGTGAAAACCTCATCATTTTCTGATTCATACAAATAAATATCATTGCTTTGAAGACTGGAATGAACCAGCTGGATGTTCCAGTGCTTTTTACCTGTTTTGTAATTTAACTTTAAGTGAAAAGGCAACCCGGAAAGAAATTTTTTGTTTGATTCTGTAATATGTTTTTTAGAATGATCTATCGCAATGAATCTGGCATTCGTTTCTTCTTCTGAATGTTTGGATAAAGGAACAACAGGAATATCAAAGGCAATTCTTTCATCATGATTTCCCATTAAACAAGGAATGTTCAGACTTCTTATTTTTTCTATTACTTCATTTCCCCAGGGTGCAAAATCTACCAGATCTCCCAGGCAGAACTTCTGGCTTATTCCCCTCTGCTCAATATCCTTCAACACCACTTCCAGTGCAGGAAGATTTCCATGCACATCACTAAAAACAGCTATCTGTATCATTGTCCTTCAATTTGTTAACAAATTTACCTGTCGGAAAATAATTCCGGTTCAGAGATGATATGATATTTTACCATGAAATGGGAAATTGTCAATCGTCAATTTTTGCTGCGCAAAGTCAATAGTGAAAGATTAGCTGCTGGTTAAAATAACCTCGAAACCCACAACCCATAACCCATAACCCATAACCCATAACCCGCAACCCGAACCTCATAATCCGAAAAAAAACAAACTATCACAAAAATAATAACATTCTATAATTTATATTATTTTTATTATACATGAATCCGTTATAACTTTGCAGAGTAAAATTTAAATAATCATAAAAAAATGAAAAAAGTACTAATCATCAACGGAGGACAGAATTTCGGACATTCCGGAGGAAAATATAATCAGACTATCGCAGACAATACATTAGCCGTTCTTAAAGAATTTGAAAATGTAGAAGTAAAGATAACCAATGTAAGTGAAAATTATGACAAACATGAAGAAGTGCAGAAGTTTGTCTGGGCAGATTACATCATTTACCACACTCCTATCTGGTGGTTCCAGCTTCCGAACGGATTGAAAAAATATATTGACGAAGTCTTCACTGCCGGTCATGCAAAAGGAATTTATATGAGTGACGGAAGAAAAGCTGAGAATCCGGAAATCAACTATGGTACAGGAGGAATGCTTGGCGGGAGAAAATATATGTTAACAACAAGCTGGAATGCTCCTGCAACTGCTTTCACACTTCCCGGAGAATTCTTTAATGAAAAAAGCGTGGACGAAGGTCCTTTATTTGGGTTCCACAGAATGAATGCCTTTGTTTCTATGGAAAAAATGGAAAGCTTCCACTTCCACGATGTGGAGAAAAACGCCAATATTGAACGCGATATGAAGCTTTACAGAGAACATGTGAGAAATGTTTTTGAAAAAGAATTAAGATCTGAACTGGTATCATGAAAAAAATACTGATCACAGGTATTACCGGCTATATAGGCGGAACTATCGCAAAAAAACTCCTTGACAGGAATTATGAAGTGACAGGACTGGTTCGTAATGAAACCCATGTACAGGAACTGGAGTCATTAGGAATCAAAACCATTGTGGGAAATATTCATGATGAAGATCTTATCAGAACAGCGGTTTCTGATATTGATGCTGTGATCCATAACGCAGATTCAGCAGATGATGCGTATGCAGCGGATAACTTTATCAAAGCACTGGAAGGAAGTCAGAAAACGTTTATATTCACTTCAGGGTCTGCCATTTTTGGAGGAAAGGAGAATGGTCAAAAAAGTGACTTTATCTTCAGAGAAGATTTCCCTTTGCAGCCAAGACTGGAAATGGCATCAAGGGTATTGATCAACAATTACGTCCTGCAATCTGCCAGCAAAGGCATACGAAGTATTGTTATTGTTCCTACCATGGTTTACGGAGAAGGCCTTGGAATAAAAAAGGATAGCATTCAGGTTCCGGCTCTTATCAACTTTTCTAAGGAGAAAGGGCATGGTGTTTATTTTGGTGAAGGTGAAAATATCTGGTCCAATTTACATATTGAAGATCTCGCAGATCTGTATGTACTCGCATTGGAAAAAGCAAAAGGAGGCTCTATCTATTATGCAGAAAACGGTTCATCCTCTCTGAAAAACATTGCAGAAAATATCAGTAAAAAATATAACTTACAATCAGCTAAATCATTAAGCATACAGGATGCGGTTGACAGATTTGGTCCTGCAGGAGGTTATTTCGGTTTTGCATCCAACAGCAGATGCAGTTCAGATAAAGCCAAAGCAGAACTGGATTGGAAACCTATCTATAACTCTATTGAAAATTTTATTTAATTATGAAAATTCATCTTACAGCCATTATAAAATCCAAGGAGGAACATCAGGCAGAAGTACTGGAAGTTCTTCAGAATATGGTAAAAGAAACAAGAAAGGAAGAAGCTTGCGAGCTTTACAGCCTTCACCAGGGAATTGAAGACAAAAATGAATTTGTTTTCTATGAAATCTGGAAAAGTAAAGAAGGACTGGATCAGCACAATCAGCAGCCTTATATCCAGGCTTTCGGAGCTTTGGTTGAGGAGAAACTTCAGGAAAAACCACAGATTTATACCACCAATCTTATTTAACAATGAAAAAATTAGCGTTTTTAATGCTTGCGGTCTTTACGATAGGATTCGTACAGGCACAAACCAAAAAATCAAAGAATATGAAAAAGAAAATATTATTCGTCGTTACCAGTCATGACAAAAAAGGCAGTACAGGTGAAGATACAGGATATTATCTGGGTGAAGTTTCTCATCCGTGGGAAGTTCTTCACAAGGCAGGATATGAAATAGATTTTGTAAGTCCGAAAGGCGGAACTCCTCCGGTAGACGGCTTCGATTTGAAAGATCCTGTCAACAAAGAATTCTGGGAGAACAAGGAATATAAAAATAAGATTGACCATTCCATGACACCATCGCAGGTGAATCCAAAAGAATACTCAACCATCTTTTATGCAGGAGGACACGGAGCAATGTGGGATTTTGCAGACAATAAAGAACTGTCAGATATCGCTTCCAAGATTTATGAAAACGGAGGAATTGTAGCCGCTGTATGTCATGGCCCTGCAGGTTTGGTAAATATCAAATTGAATAACGGGAAATATCTTGTAGACGGTAAGAAAATCAATGCTTTTACCAATGAAGAGGAATCTGAAGTAAAATTAACCAACATTGTTCCTTTCTTACTGGAAGATAAACTGAAAGAAAGAGGAGCAAAATTTGAAAAATCAGGACTTTGGCAGAATCATGTGGTAACCGATCAGAGAGTGATCACAGGACAGAATCCACAGTCTGCAAAAAGCGTTGGAGAAGCTATCGTAAAAGAATTAAATAAATAACAGACAATTTTTAACCACAACAAAATAATCGATAAACTGATTGAGATTGTCTCAAAAATCCAATTATTTGGACTTTGTCATTGACTACGTCGAATCTTTGATTTCTGACGAAGGAAGAATCTTTTTAACAATCAATCATCTGAGATTCTTCATTACATTTCATTTCATTCAGAATGACATTTTAGCAAATAAAAGGTTTGACGGGGTGGTTTAACACAACAACAATTTTTAAACAAACAAAATGGAATATAGAAAATTAGGAAACACCGATTTGGAATTATCAACCATCACACATGGTGCTTTTGCTATCGGCGGAAATATGTGGGGTGGTAATGAAAAACAGGATTCTATCAATTCTATTCACGCATCATTAGATCATGGTGTAAGTTCTATCGACACAGCTCCATTCTATGGTTTCGGACTGAGTGAAGAAATGATCGGTGAAGCGATCAAAGGAAAAGACCGTTCAAAAATCCAGCTTTTGACAAAATTCGGATTGGTATGGGACGGAAGCAATAACGGAAAAGGAGAATTTTTCTTTGATGCAGAAGACGAAGGAAAAACTCTTCCGGTTTATAAGCTGGCTTCAAAAGAAAACATCATCAAAGAAGTTGAAGAGAGTTTAAAAAGATTAGGTACAGATTATATCGACCTTTTACAGCTTCACTGGCCGGACAGCACTACGCCTATCTGCGAAACCATGGAAGCTATGGAACTATTGATCCAGCAGGGGAAAATTCGTGCCGCAGGAGTAAGCAACTACAGTGTGGCTCAGATGGAAGAAGCTAACAGAACTTTAAAGCTTGCCAGCAACCAGGTTTCTTACAGCATGCTGAACCGTGCAATCGAAAATGATCTTGTTCCGTATTCTTTGGAAAACAATTCTGGAATTATCGTGTACAGTCCGATGGAAAGAGGTCTTTTAACCGGTAAATATTTCAGGGAAACCCAATTGAAAGATAACGACCACAGAAACGGATATTTCTCTCAGTTTGATCTGAATAAGGTAAAAACTTTCTTAGAAAAAATTGAGCCTATTGCTCAGGAAAAAGGTGCAAGCCTTTCTCAGCTGGTATTAAGATGGACGACACTGCAACCTGCAATTACAGTAGTATTGGCAGGAGCAAGAAATGCACACCAAGCCATCGAAAACGCAAAGGCAATGTCTATTGACCTTTCACAGGAAGAATTGAGCTTCATCAATTCTGCTTTAAGCGAAATTTAATGTAAAGGCAGGAAGATGGAGGATGGAAGTTGGAAGCTATATTAGGTTTCTATTGCACTATTCTGCATATAACAAAAGAGATTCCTCCTAAGTCGGAATGACGATTGAAGTTAAATTGCATTGATTATCCGACGACAATAACTTCCCTCTTCCAGCCTCCTTTCTTTTAACCTCAATCCTTATAAAAATGAAAAATAATCTGATCAAAATGTTCGGGTTAGCCACTCTATTGACTATCAACAACATTAGTTTAAAGGCACAGACACTTGTCAATCCGGAAGATCAATCATGGTATCCTTCGGCTTACGGTGCGAAAGATGAGATCGGAGCAGCCAATTTGTTGACTCCTGAAGTTGTCAAACAGGCTCTGGGACTTGTAAAACAAGGTAAAACCTTAGCGCTTGCCGTTCCTATTGATAAAAATCTTCCGGCATTCAGACACAGAAGTTTTAATTTATACAATATCCAGCCCGGAGAACAGGGTGGAAAAAGCATTGGTCCTAATAAATTTACCTTTAATGACGAACTGGTGAACGGATGGACCGGAGTTGGAACACAACTGAACGGTATCGGACACATTGGTATTGACAACACTTACTATAACGGAAACAAGGCAACAGATTTCGTAACCGTAGAAGGCGTAAAAAAACTGGGTGTTGAAAAAGTACCTCCTTTCGTTACCCGCGGTGTCGTGCTTGATATGACGGCTCATTACGGAAAATCTATTGTACCCGGAGGAACAGAATTTACTGTAGAGGACATCAGATCTGTTTTAAAGAAACAAGGCCTTACCCTGAGAAAAGGTGATATCGTTCTTTTCAATACCGGTTGGCTTGAATTGATCGGTAAAAACAATCAGCAATTCCTGGAAACAGAACCCGGAATCGGTATGGATGCTGCAAAATGGCTTGCCGATCAGGGAATCGTAGCTTTTGGCGGCGACACCTGGGCTTCCGAAGTATATCCTAACCCGAAAAGTAAGGAAGAATTTCCCATCAACCAGTTTATGCTGGCTAAAAAAGGAATTTATAACCTGGAGCTGATAGACAGCCGTCCATTGGTGAAACAAAAAGTCTGGGAATTTCTATTTGTGCTGGGACAGCCTTTATATGTAGGTTCTACTCAGGTGAATGTGAATCCTGTAGCTATTTATTAAATTAAATGTTACAGTATGAGGCTATTTAAACTTTTATATTCATTGCTTTAACCACAAAAGGCACAAAAGTTTTAAACACTTAAGTTTTTTCAGAACTAGGTCTTGTGCATAATAAGTACACCTAAGTTTTGTGAAAATCTTTGATTTTCATCTCGTGTGAACTTTTCTGCAGTATCATTTTAAACTTACTTAAGTGAGCTCAAGTGTTCTAAAATAAAACCTTTTGTGACTTTTGTGGTTGGATAAAATTCAAACAACTTTTATATCCGAGAAACGGAGAGACAATGTAATTCCGGTTTAAAAAATAAAGCTAACCTTAGAATTTATTTTAGAATTAATACCCAAACTGTGTTACATTGTCACTTTGAATTTTACATTAAAACGGCCTTTCAGTTTTTGAAAGGCCGTTTTTATAAAAAGTAAACATCCGTAATTACGCAGTCTTCATCAACTTCCATCTTTCTTCCATCACCCAACTTCCTGACTCCGTTATTTTGCAATCGGAATATGCGTGCTCACTGCAATTCTGTTCCAGGCATTGATGGTAATAATCGCCATAATAATCTGAGCGATCTGGTGATCATCAAAGAATTTTTTAGCCTTCTGGAAAGTTTCTTCTGTTAATCCGTTTTGACTGATCAGTGTAATTTCCTCTGTCATTGCCAAAAGTACCTGCTCTTCTTCAGTGAAAAATTCTTTTGCTTCTATCCATCCGTTCAGAATAAAGATTCTTTGAGGATTTTCACCGTATTTGATGGCATCTTTGGTGTGCATATCAAGGCAGAACGCACATTTATTGATCTGTGAGGCCCTGATTTTAATTAATTCCTTCTGAATATGGGTTAAAGAAGTGGTCTGTAAGTATGCTTCTAATCCCATCATTGCTTTGTAAGCTGCTGAATCTACTGTTGCAATATTTAATCTTGCGCTCATAATATGTATTATTTTTTGGTTAATTGATCTATACTTAAAGAATAATGCTGCTGTACCGCCAGTAAAAGCGCAGCTGCACTTCCCACCCATACAGAATAGTTTAGTGGGGCTTTCGGACCTGATGCAATGGTCATAGAGATGGCAAAAATTAACAGCAGAGCACTGCTTCCATAGGCTGCAAATTTTGTTTTAAATCCAAAAATGAGCATCAAAGGAAAAAGAATTTCTAAAAAGGTTGCGGTATACGCTGAAACCGTACTTAAAGCTTCCGGAAGAAAAAAGGTAAGCTGTCTTGTGTATTCTTTAAAACGCTCCATGTTTCCCCATGATGAGTTTTCTTTACTCCACCATCCGAACCGGTCTGCCACCGCAGAAAGCATTGTAACGGCGAGAGCCAGTCTTAAAAAAAGTTGAGGAAATTGATTTTTTTGATCTGTCATTGCATTAGCTTTTAATCACATGACAAATTTCCGGCTTCTGATCCGTAAAAAACTTAAACTGGTTTAAGATCGTAATTTTGCTCTGATTTCACTCAGATATTCCGGAGTAAGATTCAAAAAAGAAGCTATAAGATATTGAGGAATCCTTTGAATAAACCACGGATACAATGTACTGAAATGCATATAAAGCTCTTCTCTGGACATTTCATACAAATAACGGATCCTGCGTTCCGCAGCAGCATATGCCCGCTGGTAGATCATGCGGAAATACCTTTCCATAACAGGATGCTTTTGTAATAATTCTTCCTGACGGTCCAGATCAATCATCAAAACAGAAGAATGTTCCACCGCCTGTATGGAAAAGTTAGTTTGTATCTGCCTTTCGTAAGCGAATGTATCTGTAATCCACCAGTTTTCAATGGCAAATTCCGTTGTCTGCTCTACCCCTTTTTCATTGATAAAGAACTTTCTCAGACATCCTTTCACTACAAAATACATGGTCCGGCAGACTTCACCTTCCAGCACCAGATTTTGCTTCTTTTTTACATCCATTACCTTGAAAAATGATACAATAGAAGTATATTCCTCGTCAGTTACCGTAATAAATTTGTTTAAATGTGATTTGAATAAGTCCATGGTAAGAATTAATACTCAAACTTAACTTTATTTTTTTAGTTTTACAATGAGAAAAATATTGAATCATGGAAATCGTTGCTAAAATTCTGATCGCTGTCGTTGCACTGGAACACCTTTATATTCTTTGGATGGAAATGTTCGCATGGGAAACCAAAGGAAAAGAAGTTTTTAAAGCAGCTCTGCCTGCAGAAATGTTTAAACCAACGAAAGGACTTGCTGCCAACCAGGGACTTTACAATGGTTTCCTGGCTGCCGGACTGATCTGGTCATTCCTGATTAAAGATCCGCAATGGCAGACCAATGTGGCATTATTCTTTTTAGGATGTGTAGCTGTGGCCGGAATCTATGGAGCCATTTCTGCCACTAAAAAAATATTTTTCGTTCAGGCACTACCTGCCATTCTTGCTATTATTGCCGTTTTATTGAAATAACCTTACGGGTTATCTTTTAAAATAATTACCATACCCATCTCTCTTACCTTTAATGATAAGAGAAAAATTCGCCATGAAATCACCTCTTTAAAACCATATTGAAAATCAACAATTTACATAAGTAAAAATCCATTTAATATAAAATTCGTAAATTTGCACCGTCATAAAAAATTGATATACAGTTTTTTGATGCTGGCAAGCATTTTGATGAAATGTAGCCATTCAAGTTGTTCAGTATACATATCTGTAATTACCTCATCAGTAATTTAATTGTAGAATCTATGTAAAAGATCAGTTTCTTTTTACATAATACACTCTTTTTCTAGAGTATAATCTATTGAAATATTTAAAATAAACATAAGGCCAGCAGGTCTTTATGCTATTATTTTTTGTTTAAAGCTTTTATCACTAAAGGCTTGGCAAATTATTTTATCCTATCATCAACATCAGAACAACGAAAGCTAAATGTATATAATGAATTGGTGTACAATTTTTTATATCAAATTATTAATTGAAAAATTCTGAATATGGAAAAAAATGAAAACACTCGAAAAGTAAAACTTAAAGTGGAAGACCTGACGATCATCTTTGGTAAAAACAAAGAAAAGGCACAGGAACTTCTGGACAAAGGTTTTTCCAAAAAGGAAATTCTTGAAAAAACAGGCTGTACCATAGGAATCAACAAAGCCAGTTTTGAAATCTATGAAGGAGAATTCTTTGTGATCATGGGACTTTCGGGAAGTGGAAAATCAACTTTACTGCGTTGTTTGAACAGATTGAATGAACCCACTTCAGGAAAAGTATTCATCAATGACGATGATATTACCGGGAAAAACAACAAAGAACTGCTGGAAGTAAGGAGAACGGAAATGAGTATGGTTTTCCAGAAATTTGGATTACTTCCCCATCATACCATTTTAGATAATGCAGGTTTCGGATTAGAAATCAGAGGAGAAGACAAAGTTTCTCGTGATAAAAAAGCACAGAAAGCGCTGGATATCGTTGGATTAACCGGTTTTGAAAACCAATATCCTTCCCAACTTTCCGGAGGAATGCAGCAGAGAGTAGGATTAGCAAGAGCGTTGGCTAATGATCCTGAAGTTTTGCTTATGGATGAAGCATTCTCTGCATTGGATCCGCTGATAAAATCTGAAATGCAGGATCAGATGCTTGAACTGCAGAATACATTGCAAAAAACCATAGTCTTTATTACCCACGATCTGGATGAAGCCATTAAAATCGGAGACCGTATCGTCATCATGAAAGATGGTGTCATAGAACAGATAGGAACTGCTGAAGATATTCTGACCAATCCGGCAAGCGATTATGTAAAAGCGTTCGTAGAGAAAGTAGACCGTAAAACGATTATTACTGCCAGATCTTTAATGTTTGATAAAGCGACAGTGGTCCGCTTCAGAAAAGATGGGCCGGAAGGCGCTTTAAGAAAAATGAGAGCCACGGGTCTGGAAAACTTACCTGTAGTGGATTTTCAAAACAAATTCCTTGGTTTTGTAACGCTTAACGATGTTGTCCGCATCGCCAGAAAGAAAGAACCTACGGTAGAATCCATTATCAACAGTAATGTTCCTTCGGTGTATCCTGAAGTAACTGTAGAGGAAATGCTTCCGTTGATCTCAGAAAATAAATCGTCCATTGCTGTTATTGATGAAGACAATAAATTTTTAGGTCTTGTCACCCAGTTATCGCTGGTCATAGAAGCGACCAAGTTTAACGAAGAAGAGATTATTGAATTAAAAGAAATCGCAAACAACCAATAAGATGAATAAAACTATAGATATAGGTCAATATGTAGAAACTGCAATCAATTGGCTCACAGAAAACGGAAAACCTGTATTCGATGTTATAAAACACTTAGGAAATGCCTCTATCATGGGGATTGAATGGGTTTTAACAAACACCCCTTTTTATGTAATCATTCTCTTTTTTACCCTGCTGGCGCTATGGAAGGCCGGAAAAGGTATTGCTGTAGTAACGGCTGCCGGATTAAGTTTAATATTTTTAATGGGACTATGGAAAGAAACCATGGAAACGCTGGCACTTATTTTTGTTTCTACGCTTACAGCCCTTATACTTTCTATCCCATTGGGAATTCTGGCCGCTAAAAGCAAAATAGCCGACAAAATTATTCGTCCTTTACTGGATCTGATGCAGACCATGCCCGCTTTTGTCTACCTGATCCCAGCCGTACTGTTTTTCAGTATCGGTAAAGTACCGGGTGCTTTTGCAACGATTATTTTTGCCATGCCGCCCGCTGTACGATTAACAACATTGGGAATTGAAGCTGTTCCGAAAGATATTGTGGAAGCTGCCAGAGCTTTTGGAGCCACCAACCGTCAGATTTTGTTCAAAGTAGAGCTCCCTTTAGCGATGAAAACGATTTTAACAGGAATCAATCAAACCATATTGTTATCCTTATCCATGGTCGTTATTGCAGGAATGATTGCTGCAGGCGGTTTAGGAGAGAAAGTACTGGAAGGAATTAATAATCTGGATATCGGATTAGGATTTGAAAGTGGTTTATCCGTTGTGATTTTAGCCATTATCCTCGACCGTATTACCCAGGGATTTGTAAAGAAAAAGCAATAAGATGAAACAACTAAAATATCTGTTTTTACCCATTTTAATGTTACTATTTACAGCATTAAGTTCGTGTGAAAACATAAAAAACTCAAAATACATTACCATAGGAATGGTAGATGGCTGGGCGGAAGATGTTGCAATGACGCACGTTGCTAAAGCCATTCTGGATAAAGAAGGTTATCATGTGATTATTCAAAAAGCTTCTACGGATATGATTCTGGCTTCGATGAATAATGAAGATACAGACCTTTTCATGGGAGTCTGGCTTCCTTACACTCATGCTAAAAAGCTGGCTAAATTTCCGGAATTAGTTCATCTTGGAACCAATTACAACAACGGCCGTATAGGATTGGTTGTTCCTGATTACGTACCTGTTAACTCCATCGAAGAGCTCAATCAGCATAAAAATCAGTTCAATCAAAGAATCATTGGAATTGAAAAAGGAGCCGGATTAACCACCGGAACGGATAAAGCTATTGTTGATTATAAACTGGATTACCAACAGATCAATTCCTCTACGATTGCCATGATCACCGAATTACAGAATGCTATCCAACGTAAAGAATGGATTGTAGTAACCGGATGGCAGCCCCACTGGATGTTTGGTAAAATGAAACTTAAGTTTCTTGATGATCCTCAAAAGATATATGGTGAAGCAGAACAGATTAAAACTTACTCCAGAAAAAGCTTTGCAAAAGATCATCCTGAGCTGGCCAGATTCTTTTCAAAACTTCATTTTGATGATGAAAACATGTCTGATCTTTTAATGAAAATGGAACAGAGTAAAAACAAAGAAGCTACGGCCAAAGAATGGGTGGAAGATCACGCTGAACTGATACAGTCTTGGTTAGATAAAAATTAATAAACAATTTGGTAGTATTTAAAATCCTCAACTCTAAACGGGTCTGAGGATTTTTTTCATCAATATAGATTATTTGATCTTTTCTTTATGAAATAATATTGATTAGTAATCGCAAAGGCTTAAAGGCGCAAGAAAATCAAAGATTTTCAGCAAGTTTGTTTCAGTTAAAATTCAACAGAATTAAATTTTATCATAGATAAAATCCTTGCGACTTAAGGCATATTTAAAGGAAAATTCTTGCGTCTTTGCGTTTTCCAATATCTCATAATTATCCCATTGATTCTTTGATCTTTTCCCGATGAATGATCCCCCAATTCACCAATGTTTCTGTCACCGGAAATACAGATTTCCCGTACTCAGTCACTGCATACGTTACCGTAATCGGCTTTGTATCCTGAATGGTTCTGGTGATCAGAAGATTGGTTTCCAGTTCTTTTAATTCTTTGCTCAGCATTTTGGCGGAGATTCCTTCAATACTTCGCTCCAGCTTCTTAAAATGAATCTTCTGATCCGGTCTGTTCGTCAGATATCGTAAAATCATCAGTTTCCATTTTCCTCCTAAAACGTCCAGACTGTCCCGCATCGCGAACAATTCCTCTGTGCAGCTGGCTTCTCTTTCAATGCCGTTTTCAATGATTTTTGCCATAATAGTTTCATGAAGGTAACTAGTTACCATTGGTTAACTAGTAGCAAATATAAACTATTCCCGTTTTACATTTGTGTATCAAATTTTAAAGTATGAAAGCAGTTATTTTAAATAAAAACGGAAAGCTGGAAGACGGATTTGCAGAACAGCCAAAACCCAAAAGCAATGAAGTTTTAATCCATATTAAAGCAAGCGGTTTCAATCCCATCGATTATCAGATGCTGGAAAATGAATTGGAACGGAAACTGATCAGTTCCCCGATATTAGGAAGAGAACTATCCGGAATTGTAGTGGACAAAGGTTCAGGAGTTACAGAATTCAATATTGGCGATGAAGTCTATTGTGGCAGCGGTTCCATGGGAAGCAACGGCACTTACGCTGAATATATTGCTGTTCCTGAAGCCATTGTTTCCTTTAAACCAAAAAATATTTCTTTTGAACAGGCGGCTGCCATTCCTTCAGCAGGGCTTACTTCTTTACAGATCTTTAACCGTTTGAAATTAAACCCCGAAAATACAGTTTTGGTAACAGGAGCAACCGGAGGAGTCGGTTCATTTCTGATCAAACTTTTATTAGCACATAATATCCGGCAGATCACAGCCACAGTGGGCAGTGAAGAAAACAGACAGACCCTTCTTAAGCTGGGTTTAAAAGAACATCAGATCATCAATTATAAAGAAGAAAATCTTATCAGTAATATTCTAAAAGCCAATAACGATAAGCCTTTCGAATCTGGAATTGATCTGGTGGGAAACTACATGTCGGAAGTGACTGCAGAAGTTTTGAAAATCAACGGAACCTATGTGGATGTCACGGCTTTGGTAACAAAAGAAGCTCATGAAATACTGTTCAACAAAGGAACTCTGATTATGAATATTTCCAATTACACTTACGGAATGATTAAAAAATATGAGTATTATAAAAACAGTTTATTAGAAATAAAAAGACTCATTGAAAACGAAACGATCCTTCCTTCTCAACATAAAATCATAGGAAACCTTTCTTTAGAAACTGTTCTGAAGGCGCATTCTCTATTAAAAAATAATCAGACTCAGGGTCATAAACTTATCATGAGAAATGATGAATAAAATACCACGACGAATCGTAACAGGAATTAAAGATGGAAAATCCGTTATTATAGAAGACCAGCAGGTAGAAAACGCTGTAGAACATTTTCCGGGACTTATCATTTCAGATGTATGGAATACGAAAACAATGCCTGTAAGTTTAGACTTTGAAACAAGAATTCCGAATATCGGATTTCCGCAAACACCTGAAAATGGTACTTATTTCCGGTATGTAGTTGTTCCTCCGGATAAAAATTTAGGTGTAGAATGGAAAAAGAACAAACCTCATCCAATGATGCATCAAACGCCAACACTGGATTATATTATCATTCTTTCCGGTGAGCTGTATCTGATCATGGAAGAAGGTGAAACGCTTCTGAAACCAGGTGACATTGTCATTCAAAGAGGAACGAATCATGCTTGGAGCAACCGTTCTGACGAGCCTTGCATTCAGCTGGCGGTTTTGATTGATGCAGAAATTTAATTTGTTGGAAAAACGCAAAGACGCAAGGAAAAATAATTAATGTATTGTTTTTAAGGCGCAAGAAAATCAAAGATTTTCAGCAAAGAATTATTTATAAAGTATTAGAAATATATAATTTTATCGAAGATAAAATCCTCGCGTCTTAAAAACGGATAAAAAATCCTTGCGACTTAAAACAGAAGAAAGAAAAAAAATTGCGCCTTTGCGTTTTTCCAACAAAAACTCAGAAACATAAAAAAAAACGCACTCATATTTTCCGCAAGCATCTGCGTAATTCGTGTAATCTGTGAGAAATGATATATAAACAACATTCAATTACAAAGCAGAAATCTCCAGCAGTTTCTGCTTCATTTTTTCAGTCGTCATCTGCCCTTCCTGATAATACACCAGATTCTGATGCTTATCCAGGAATATCCACAAAGGATAAACAGGCTGATTTTTATTTTTTGACAATGCCAGCGCCAGCTCATGAATTCCCGAATTTCCATTCTGCAGATATTCAAAATCCTGATTCTGGAAATGAATTTTCTCCTTCGTTTTCTCTGCCTCAAAGTTGATAAAATAAAAGTGATCATTGACCATATTCACCAGCTCCTGATCTTTATTCATACGGAAAGACTCAATCTTACAGACCGAGCACCAATCTGTATATAGATGGATCACAACCGGTTTAGGGTTTTCTTTCTGCTGAACTTCAAGATCAGAAAAAGTGCCTGTCTTCATCTGAGACAGATAAAAACAGGGCACTAACATTAAAAATAAAGCTATTTTTTTCATTTCAAAGTATATTTTACACCCAGAAAGCCTCTTATTCCCTGCATTGGGGCGTAACCGTACGCCGTATCAAAAGTATAATGATTAGGATTGTTGACAGGATCATCAACATATTTATCAAACGGGTCAAAGGGTCTCATCAAAGGATCTTTAGGTCTGAAATTGAATAGGTTTTTCATCCCGCAATACACTTCAAATCCGGATTTGAAACTCTTGGACACCTGAATATTGGCCAGAGAATAAAAGGGCGAATATTCAGGGCGGAAATCGTTCACAAGAACAGGAAGCCTCATGGGTCCGTAGAACTGTCCTGTAAAATCGATGGTCAGGTTATTCGCAAACTTATAAGTCAGATTATAAGTACCACTCCATTTCGGAGCATGCAATTGCTGTGTTTTTTGATTTTCATTATCAAATTTCTGATAGACATCCAGATAAGTAACACCAAGATTGACACTCAGAGGAAATTGAAAGTTAAAATCCACATTCAGGGAAGCTCCTCTTGAAATTCCGTACCCGTGAAGATTGTCATAAATAATTTTATTAGGATCGGAATCAAAATCACCTACAATTTTATTACTGAAATACGTATAAAATGCAGAAGCATCAAGATTCACCATTCGACTGCCTACAGGAATTTTCCAGATATAATTCAGGTTTCCGTTGATGGATCTTTCCGGCTTCAGGTCAGATTTCACCACCACTTCCCTTGAACCTGTCAATGCTGCGTGATCTTCCGTAAACAAATTCACCACCCGGAAGCCTGTTCCAAAGTTGAAACGCAAGGTATGGTATGGATTAGGATTAAATTTCCATGCCAACCTAGGTGAATGTACAGAATGATGTACTTTATCATAATCATATCTGTATCCAAGCAGTAAGGTATTTTTATCATTGATTTCCCACTGATCCTGGATAAATGCTCCCCAGATCGGCGATTTCATCGGCGCATTAGTGATACCATCCGCAGCTAATGTTCCCGGAGTATTATCATCGTAAAAAGTTCTTTTGAAAGTAAGTCCTGCAGTGATGTCATGTTTCCCGAAACTTCTGTCCCAATACGTCTGTATGAAAGCTACTTTCTGTGTCGCATTGAATGGGTTGGATCCATAAAATGAATTCTGGTCATGGTAATTATAAGAAAACTGAGTCACAATATGTTCTTTCATCGGCCATTCGTACAATCCGAAAATCTCTGCCCTGTTCGTATAAATACTTTCTCCGTACACCTCATCACTGCCACGGAAAGATTTATTCCATTGCATTTCTCCGCCAAAGCGGTCTTCATACAGATATCTCATGGCAAAACTTGCCTGTCTGTTTTCCTTTCTTTTAAAATTCCACTTATTGAAAACCGAAATTCTGCTTTGTAAAGTAGCATCGGTGAAATTATCTTTATTCTGATCTATTCTTTCCTGAAAACTGAAATAATTTAAACTTAATAAAGAAGCAGCTTTCTTTCCTACGTTGAATTTGGTGGAAAGATCCAGATTATTTTCAAACCAGCTTGAAGTCATCAGGTCAACACTTAATTTAGGAGCAGTCAGTGCATTTTTGGTAATAATATTAATGACCCCTCCCATGGCTTCAGAACCATAGATAGAAGATGCAGGACCTTTTACAACTTCAATTCTGTCTACCAGACTATTGGGGATTCCGCTTAATCCATATACGGTGGAAAGTGAACTTACAATCGGCATTCCGTCAATCAGAATCATGGTATATGGCCCTTCCAATCCATTAATATGGATATCTCCCGTATTGCACACAGAACAGTTCAGCTGAGGTTTTACTCCATTCACCATGGCAATGGCCTCAAAAATACTGGGAGTAGGATTTTTCTGGAAAAATTTCTGACTATAAATCTCTACAGCGACAGGACTTTTCGACCTGCTCATCGGTTTTATGGTTCCGGTAACCACTACATCTTCAATGTTACTGGTCTTGATTTCCCTCTTCATAACTTTTGCAGAATCCTGACTTTTAGACTGCTGTAAACTCAAACTGTCCGTCTCCTGCGCAAAGCAATAGCTAGATAAAAAAGTAATAGAAAATAATATTCGCTTCATGAAATTAAAATTGTTAGACAAATCTAACAATTATTTTTTAAATACAAAACTTCTTCAAAAAAATATAGATGGATTGAATTCATGAAAAATGATTAAATTTGAGAAACTACATATGAAAGTAAAATGAGATATCATCAATCGGGAAATATCCCACCAAAAAGACACACGATCTTTAAGTCTCCTGAAGATAAATTTTACTATGAGCAGCTTTTCGGGACAGAAGGCTTCCATGGTATTTCTTCTCTGTTATATCATATCCACCGCCCTACACAGATCAAATCTATCGGTGAGCCGAAAGATGTTACTCCCAAAATTGCTGTGGAAAAGAATGTTGCTCCAAGAATGTTTAAAGGAATGAACGTAACTCCTGAAGATGACTTTATGGACAGCCGAAAGATCCTTTTGATGAACAACGACCTGAAAATGGGATTGGCCAAGCCAAGGAAATCGATGGATTACTTCTACAAAAATGCAGAATGTGATGAGCTTTTATATGTTCATAACGGAACGGGAATTTTAAAAACATTTGTAGGAGATCTTGAATTCGTTACCGGAGATTATCTTATTATTCCAAGGGGAACAATTTATCAGGTGGAACTGAAGTCTGATGATACGGTATTTTTCGTATTGGAAAGCCACTCTCCGATTTACACTCCGAAAAGATACAGAAATGAATTCGGACAGCTTTTGGAACATTCTCCATTCTGCGAAAGAGATATAATAGCTCCTGCCTACAGAGAACCCATCGATGAAAAAGGAGAGTTCTTAATTAAAGTAAAAAAAGAAAACCAGATTACCGACTTCATCTACGCTACTCACCCGTTTGATGTAGTAGGCTGGGACGGATATTTTTATCCTTATAAATTCAATATTAAAAACTTCGAACCGATTACAGGAAGAATTCACCAACCACCACCGGTTCACCAGAATTTTGAGGGACACAATTTCGTAGTCTGCTCATTCTGTGCAAGAATGTATGATTATCACCCACAGGCGATTCCTGCACCTTACAACCACTCCAATATTGACTCTGATGAGGTACTGTTCTACACCGAAGGTGATTTTATGAGCCGTAATCATATTGACCTGATGGACTTCACCCTTCACCCGGGAGGAATTGTACACGGTCCGCATCCAGGTGCTATGGAAAGAAGTATCGGCAAAAAATTCACAGAAGAATATGCCGTAATGGTAGACCCTTTCCGCCCTTTGAAAATTACTGAAGAAGCTTTAAAAGTGGAAGATCCATCTTATAAAACTTCATGGCTGGAATAGTCTACAAAGATTTAAAACAGTTTTAAACTTTACTATCAACCACAAAAGTCACAAAAGATATAAACACTAAAGGTTTATAGGTGAATCTTTATTAATTATAAAGAACACAAAGTTTTGAAAATCGAAGATTTTCCTCTAATGTGAACTTTATGCAGTATTAATATTGGCTTTTTCATTAAACAAGAGTATTTAACCAAGCTTTGTGACTTTTGTGGTTGAAAATTCAAATAGATTTATTTAATATTAAAAAAGTCTATTAAGTTCATATTAAAAAGTATTACTGAATACATACAAAAGACGCTTTAAATCCTTTATTTAAAGTGTCTTTTTTCGTAAATTTGTGAGGTATGGTTACCATATTGGCCATCATTATTTTTCATGACGCATCCTAAGTAATGGTGGTTTAAAACAAAATCAATATTACATGTTAGAAAGAATCAGATTAGAAAGTCTACGCGAGAAAGTAACTACCGCGGAAAACGCAGTAAAAATCATTAAAGACGGTATGACCATCGGGTCCAGCGGCTTTACGAAAGCAGGTGACAGCAAAGCCATTTTACCGGCACTGGCAGAAAGAGGAAAAACCGAAGACCTTAAAGTCACTTTAATGACGGGAGCTTCACTAGGCCACGGTACCGATGGAAAGCTGGCTGAAGCCAATGTACTGAAGAAAAGGATGCCTTTCCAGGTAGATCCTGTCTTAAGAAATAAAATCAACAATGGCGAAATTCTCTTTATCGACCAGCATTTAAGTGAAAGTGCAGAGCTTCTTCACACCAAAAATCTTCAGAGTATTGACGTAGCTATTATTGAGGCGGCCTATATTGAAAGAGACGGAAGTATTGTTCCTACCACTTCTGTAGGAAATTCAGTGACATTTGCTGCTTTGGCTAAAAAAGTGATCATTGAAATCAATACCGAAGTTCCAGAAGAAGTTTACGGAATCCACGATATTTACCAGGCTGAAGATTATCCTTACAGAAATGTTATTCCAATCGTAGCACCATGGAATAAAATCGGGAGAAAAAGCATTCCTGTAAATCCTGAAAAGATTGAAGCTATTGTATTTACCAACCGTAAAGACAGTCCGGCAGATATTGCAGAACCTGACGAAAAAACAACAGCAATCGCCAAACATCTTCTTGCTTTCTTTGAAAATGAAGTTCTTTTAGGACGGCTTACCGACAGACTACTTCCTCTTCAGGCAGGTATCGGTAAAGTGGCCAACGCTGTTCTGACAGGATTCAAAGACAGTAATTTTTATGACCTGACGATGTTTTCTGAAGTGCTTCAGGACAGTACTTTCGATCTGATCGACTCAGGTAAGCTAAGCTTTGCCTCAGCATCTTCCATTACCGTTTCTCAGGAATGCTATGAAAGGGTTTTAGGAAACCTTTCAAAATATAAAGACAAGTTTGTTTTAAGACCTCAGAATATTTCCAATACTCCGGGACTGATCCGAAGACTGGGAGTGATCGCCATCAATACCGCCATTGAATTCGATATTTATGGAAATGTAAACTCCACTCATATCGGAGGAACCAAAATCATGAACGGAATCGGAGGTTCCGGAGACTTCGCAAGAAATGCTTATTTAAGTATTTTCGTAACTCAGGCTGCTTCAAAAGGCAACAATATTTCTCACGTGCTTCCAATGGTTTCTCATACCGATCATACGGAACATGATGTTGATATTCTGGTAACAGATGTTGGATTAGCTGACTTAAGAGGGCTTGCGCCAAGAGAAAGAGCCCAGAAAATCATTGACAACTGTGTTCACCCGGATTATAAAGAAGAATTGCAATCTTATTTCGACAGAGCCTGCGAAAAAGGAGGTCATACTCCTCATTTATTACAGGAAGCCTTCAGCTGGCATCTACGATTTGCTGAAACCGGAAGCATGAAACAGAAAACAGCTGTAGAAGCCGCTAATTAAGATTTACATCAAAACAAAAGATAAAACGAAAGGACTGAATGCCAATGCATTTGGTCCTTCTTATTTTAAATCAAAATAGGTTTATTCATATGACAAAAATCTGTTCGATATCCTTAAAATATTTATATGAATATAAAATTATAAAGATTATCTTTGAAAGGAGAGCGGTATTTTTATGAGATTTAAAATATGTTGAACACATTTTAAAAAAAACAAAATATGAATAATTACATCAGCGCAGAAGAAGCAATATATACGATAAAAAGCGGAAACCGTGTGTTTTTTCACGGCAGTGCCTGTACACCGAATTATTTGATTGATGAGCTGGCGAGACAGTCCGGCCGGTTGCAAAATGTGGAAATGGTTTCCATTACCCAGCAGGGAAATGTGGAAATTGCAAAACCACAATACAAAGACAGCTTTTTCATCAATTCTTTATTTGTTTCCACACCTGTGCGTGATGCTGTGAATTCTGACCGCGGAGACTTTGTTCCCGTTTTCTTAAGTGAAATTCCTATTTTATTCAGAAAAAATATACTGCCATTGGATGTGGCGATCGTCACCGTTTCTCCACCAGATCAACATGGTTTTTGTACGTTGGGAACTTCAGTCGATATTGCGAGAGCTGCTGTAGATACGGCAAAAATCATTGTAGCCATCGTTAATCCAAGAATGCCGAGAACCCATGGAGACGGGATGATCCACATCAGCAGGATTCATAAACTGGTATGGCATGAAGAAGAACTCCCAACAGTAGATTATGGTTCCAAAGTAGGTCCTGAAGAAATGCTGGTAGGAAAAAATGTTGCGGAGCTTATTGAAGACCGATCTACCCTTCAGATGGGGATCGGAACCATTCCTGATGCGGTTCTGAAATGCCTTACCAATCACAAAGATCTGGGAATTCACACAGAAATGCTGAGCGACGGTGTTATTGACCTTATTCAGGATGATGTGATCAACAACAAATACAAAGGCTACAACGATAATAAAACCATTACAAGTTTCTGTTTCGGAACCCGGAAACTTTATGACTATGTGGATGACAATACCGTGTTTGCCTTCAGAGACGTAAGCGAGGTTAATTTTCCAATCAATATCATGAGAAACAAAAAGATGGTTGCCATCAATTCTGCTATTGAAATAGACCTTACAGGACAGGTATGTGCCGACTCTATCGGAACGCTCCAGTATAGTGGAATCGGAGGACAAATGGATTTTATGCGCGGTGCTGCTTTAAGTGATGACGGAAAACCTATCATAGCCATTACCGCAAGAACCAAAAAAGGAATTTCCAGAATCGTTCCCTTTCTTAAGCAAGGCGCTGGTGTAGTTACTACAAGAGGACATATTCATTATGTAGTAACTGAATACGGGACAGCTTATCTGTACGGAAAAAATCTTCGCCAGAGAGCGCAGGAACTTATCAGCATTGCCCATCCGGATGACAGAGAAATGCTGGAAAGAGCTGCTTTTGAAAGATTTAAACATTGATAATCAAACTATAAAGTTTTCAAAACTATTTTGCTATAAAAATTAAAACAAATTTTGAATTTAACATCATAGAATCATATGAAAATATTAATTTTTTGGCAGTATATTTGATAAAATTCATTCAAAAACAAGGAAATTGAAAACTATATATAATTCGATACGAGACGAAATTGTAAAACATTCCAAGGTAAGGAATTCTGTTTTGGGGAATGTGAATGAATGGAAGAGAAGCCATTATATTATTCTTTCCGAAATTATCAAAGATGAACTCTCTGAGGCTGAAGAACTGAAGGGAGGAAAAAAATTTGAAATCGGAAATACCATTTCCCATGTTACCCTTCAACGCTTTTTTGAAAACGATTATCAGGATAAAACCCATAGTGATCTCAGGTTTTTAAAAACACTGGATAAGATTTGCATCTTCCTGGGATATAAAGACCTTAATGATTATATTCTTACGATAAGATACAGAAAAGAGCATGATGAGCAAGCCGATGACCAATCCTATCTTACACAGATGGTATATGATTACTGTGCTGCCGTTTTTGAATTTTATAAGCAGTTTCCGACTCACAATACCGAACTTTTAAAAGGTCTGGTATTTGACGATTCTCCTTTTCTGGAAAGAGCTTCACAGTTTAGTAAAGAGTTGTGCGATAAAGATTTTCACCTGATTACAAAAAACAACAGATCCAATTACGAAGTATTTGATATTCACGTTGTCACAGACGAACCGGACAAAAAAATCCTGGAGTCTCAGGAGTTCTGGAATCTTCTGTTTAAAGTTGGAGAAACCGGCGAAGAACATTTCGTAAATCAACTCAGTACCCAGATCTATTTTATCCGAAAAATAAATGATTCCTGGAAGATATGGGATAATTATAATCCCGACGCAGGAATGCTCAACCGAAAAATTGAAACAATCTAAAATAAGAAGCCGCAGAGAAATCTACGGCTTTCATGTTTCGAAATATTTTTTTTCACTTGTCTTTTGTATAACAAATGTAGGCAGATGATTTTAGACTTATGAAACTTAAATATACTTAAGTAAACTCTTCTTTAACGTTATGTTAAATATATTCAACGAATCCAGGGGAATATTTTCGCAATGTCTAAGAATTTTGTAATTTGCATACCAATAAAATAAAAGTAAAAGAGAAAATATGTCAACACTTACATTTGCCGAGAAAATAGCTCAAGCAGAAAATTTCTTACCAATTAATGGTACAGATTATATTGAGTTTTATGTAGGAAATGCAAAACAGGCTGCCCATTATTACAAAACCGCTTTCGGTTTTCAGTCTGTAGCTTATGCGGGTCCTGAAACAGGAGTAAGAGACCGTGCATCTTATGTGCTTCAACAGGGAAAAATCAGATTGGTATTAACAACGGGACTTAAATCTGACTCTCCTATCAGTGAGCATGTAAAAAAACATGGTGACGGAGTAAAAATTTTGGCACTTTGGGTAGATGACGCTTATGCAGCTTTCGAAGAAACAACTAAAAGAGGAGGAAAACCTTATTTAGAGCCTGTAACGTTAACTGATGAGCAGGGTGAGGTAAGAATGTCTGGTATCTACACCTATGGAGAAACCGTTCACATGTTTGTGGAAAGAAAAAATTATAACGGAGCTTTCATGCCTGGTTATGAAAAGTGGGACAGTGATTATAAGCCTGAAGAAGCAGGGTTACTATATGTAGACCACTGTGTAGGAAATGTTGACTGGAACAGAATGATCCCAACCGTAGAATGGTATGAAAAAGTAATGGGATTTGTAAACATCCTTTCTTTTGATGATAAGCAGATCAATACAGAATATTCTGCATTGATGTCTAAAGTAATGTCAAACGGAAACGGATATGCAAAATTCCCGATCAACGAACCTGCAGAAGGTAAAAAGAAATCTCAGGTAGAAGAATATCTTGATTTCTATGAAGGTGAAGGGGTACAGCACATTGCTGTAGCAACGAAAGATATCATCCACACCGTAACTGAATTGAAGAAACGTGGTGTTGAATTCCTTTCTGCTCCACCGGAAGCTTATTACGACATGGTTCCTGAAAGAGTAGGTCATATTGATGAAGATCTTAAAAAACTTCAGGAGTTAGGTATACTTATTGATCATGATGAAGAAGGGTATTTATTACAGATCTTTACGAAGCCTGTAGAAGACCGCCCTACTCTATTCTTCGAAATTATTGAAAGACACGGTGCGCAAAGTTTTGGTGCCGGAAATTTCAAGGCGTTATTCGAAGCATTAGAAAGAGAACAGGAAAGAAGAGGTAATCTTTAAATTTTACAATAAAATATAAGTTTTGTCAGAATACTGTATTCTGGCAAAACTTTTTTATAAAACACAGTATATGAGAAAACTTTTTATCGGGATTTTTCTTCTGGGAACCTTAGGGCTTAAAGCACAATATGGAACTTTGAATGAAATCCTTAACCGACTTGAACAAAGAAAAGGCATCAATCAGCATCTTGCAAATGTGAATATTGATAACAAAAAGTTTGTTTTCATCAAAGATGAAGCCGATCATACGGAACGGGACTTTATTATCATCAAAGGAAATAATGCCACGTATGTAGAAGTTTTCGATGATAAAGCAACTGGAGAAAGCAGTTCCAATGTTTTTACCGGTGATATCATCAGGAAAAAAAATATTATTTCTTTACGGGCAGACATGCTTGAAAACAAAAAAATCCCAATGCCTGTCACGAAAACTTTATTGCTGACACAACAGGACAATATTTTGTACCTTATCGATGTCAATACCAGAGACAGATGGATTGATGAAGCCTCTTACTCAAAAAAGACCAAATAAATGTTCCGGGGAATTCTCCGGATGATATTGAATCTAACTAAAATCTAAACTTATGAAATCATTTGTAGACTATTCCTCAAATTCGGATTTTTCTATACACAATATTCCTTTCGGAGTCGCAGTTTTTAACAAAGAATATATCGGATGCTGTACAAGAATCGGAGATCAGGTCATTGATCTTGCTACCTTGTACGATCTTGGATATTTTGAAGATATTGAAGGATTAGACGACAATGTTTTTGAAGCGTATACCATCAACGAATTTATCGAGCTGGGTAAGCCTGTTACCAATGCTGTTCGTACTAAAATCCAAACCTTATTGCAGGAAGGATCCACTTTATCAAAAGATCAGAAAACTATTGAAGAGGCTTTCTATGACCTGGATAAAGTAAAAATGATGATGCCTGTTCACATCCCGAATTACACCGATTTCTACAGCAGCATCGAACATGCTACCAACGTAGGAAAAATGTTCCGTGACCCGGCAAACGCTTTATTACCCAACTGGAAACATCTACCGGTAGGTTACCACGGAAGAGCATCCTCTATCGTAGTTTCCGGAACGGAGATCAATCGTCCGAAAGGTCAGACAAAGCCTGCAGATGCAGATAAACCGGTTTTCGGACCATCTAAACAACTGGATTTTGAACTGGAAATGGCTTTCATCATCAATAAAAATACAGAGATGGGAGAAAGTATTTCTACTAAAGACGCTGAAGATGCCATCTTCGGAATGGTCGTTTTCAACGATTGGTCTGCAAGAGATATCCAATCCTGGGAATACGTTCCGCTAGGGCCTTTCCTTGCAAAAAACTTCGGTTCATCCATTTCTCCATGGGTAGTTACCCTTGAAGCTCTGGAGCCGTTCAGAACCGCTTCCCCGGTGCAGGATCCTGAGGTTTTAGACTATTTAAAATTTGAAGGCGATAAAAATTACGATATCAACCTTGAAGTATATATCCAGCCTGAAAACGGAGATCAAAACCTGATCTGCGAAAGCAACTACAAACACATGTACTGGAATATGACCCAGCAACTGGCACATCACACGGTAAACGGATGTAATGTGGAAGTAGGTGACCTATATGCCAGCGGTACCATCTCAGGAAGTGATCCGAAATCTTTCGGTTCTATGCTTGAACTGACATGGAGAGGACAAAATCCTTTATCATTAAGCAACGGAGAAGAAAGAAAATTCATTGAAGACAATGATACGGTTACCATGAAGGCTTGGGCTGAAAAAGACGGTGTGAGAGTAGGTTTCGGTGAAGTTTCAGGTAAAATCATTCCAGCACTTTAATTTTTATCTAAATTTTAACTCTGCACAATACCACTATTAAACCTTATAGGTTTTGAAAACCTATAAGGTTTGGTGGATGACATCGCTAGAAATATACTGCTAAACAGATAGTATTAGGAGTGTCATGCTGAGCTGAGTCGAAGCATCTTTTAATATCATTTGAATACTTAAGTTGAATTAAGTGTTAAAAAGAAAAACATGAAAACAGTAATCCCCTCCGAGATAACCTCCGTACAACTACAGACCATCATGCAAACCGCCGTTTCACCACGTCCCATTGCATTGGCTTCTACAGTGGATAAAAACGGTAATAATAACTTATCTCCGTTCAGTTTTTTTAATATGTTCAGTACGGTTCCTCCGATTTTGATTTTTTCACCATCGAGAAGGGTTCGTGACAATACTACAAAACATACGCTGGAAAATGTTCTTGAAGTACCGGAAGTGGTCATCGGAACAGTCAATTTTCCGATTGTACAACAGATCTCTTTAGCGTCTACAGAATACGAAACCGGAGTGAATGAGTTTATCAAATCCGGTCTTACCATGAAAGAAGCAGATCTTGTACAGCCTAAACTTATTGAAGAATGCCCGGTTAATTTTGAATGTAAGGTTTTAGAGGTAAAATCATTGGGTGATCAGGGCGGTGCAGGAAATCTGGTAATCTGTGAAGTTCAGAAAATTCATATCAGAGAAGAATATCTGAATGAAGCCGGAAATCTGGATCAGAAAAAACTGGATATGGTAGCCCGTTTAGGCAGCAACTGGTATTCCAGAAGCAATGAAAACAGTCTTTTTGAAGTACCAAAGCCTTTGGTAACAAAAGGAATTGGTTTCGATCTGTTACCAGATTCTATTAAATACAGCAAAGTCTTTACAGGAAATGACCTTGGAATGCTTGCCAATACGGAAGTGTTGCCTGAAGGTGACTTTCATGCTGATGAAAACATTCATCTCGACGCACAGAAGTTACTTCTGGAAAGCAAAGTAGAAGAAGCGTGGGTTTTACTCACTATTAAATAAAAAAATAAGCCTGAAATTTCAGGCTTATTTTTTTATGCTGGAAGTAAGAAGCTGGAAGTATATAAAGTCTTATGAATAGATTTTTGTCCCAATTAATACCCTTTGGAAAATAGTTCCATTTTGATTTCAATAGATACCGAATACTATTATCTTCCAGCTTCTCACTTACTTTCTTATTTTGCTTTCAGCGATTCTGAGACCGTAATTTTCCCTTTTTCAGCAAATTCTGTTACCTTACCGTTTTTATCTATGGAAACGTTCAGATTATCATTTTTAGCATCGTAATAAATGCTTGTCGCGTATCCCGGACAGTCGTGCTGTTTGCATCCTGTCAGTTTGTAGATTCCATTTTCTGATACAACAGGACTTTCCACATTGAAATTCTTTACCATCTCATCATACTGAGCACCGGTAAGTTTTTTAAGTCTTTCTGAAATACCTTTATCTTCAAAGAATTTAATATCATGAGGATATTTTCCAACGTTTTTGGTAATAACATTATCCGGAGCAGGAGCAGAAGGAGCTGCAGTTGCTGCTGAATCTGTTTTTGGAGTTGTTACGGAATCCTTAGGCATAACGGCTGCCAAAGTATCACTGCTTACAGAAGATTCTGTTTTTGTTTCTTTTTTACATGAAACAACACATAATGAAAGCGCAAGTGCGCCTGCAATAATTTTTTTCATAAATATATTGTATGGTGGTTACTATATAATAACGTAGTTTTAAACGTTTTATTTCAATTTTTCTTTGATAAAATCAATGCATTTTTCAGTTACAGTATGGAGATCTTTTGGTAAATCATTTCCTTCCCATGGTTCTTTTGCCCCGAAAGTATGGTTGGCATTTTCAATCAGAAACAATTCAGAATTGGGGTGAAGAATATGAAGATGTTCTGCCTGCTTCACCTCTACCGCTTCATCTTCTGTTCCATGAATAATCAGCATATGAGCCTTAGCCATTTCTGTAGCTCGTTCTACATCAAAACGGTGAATATCTTTTTCAAAATCTTCATAAAACTGGTAATAATGAGGCATTTCCTGTTTTGTACGGCCGTTCAGCGCATAATATACTCCATTATTCTTCCAGTTCTCAAAGGCTTCTCCTTTTGGAAAACGATCTAATGTGTCAACACTGGCCAATGTAATCAAACCGTTGATTCTTTCATCTTCAACAGTTTTGATAATGGATATTCCCCCTCCCCTGCTGTGTCCGATCAGTACAATCTTTTCATCATCCACATGAGGATCTTTACTGAAATGATCAATTACTACTCCAAGATCGGAAAGTTCTTTAGAATAATTATTATTTCCAAAGGCTTCGAGGTCTCCAAAATTAAACGGATCTTCTGTTGTTGTTCCGTTATGTGAAAAATTAAACTTGACAAAGAAAAAGCCTGCTTCCGCAAACTTTTCGGCCATCAGGTTCCAGGCGCCCCAATCTTTATACCCTTTATAACCATGAACAAATATAATCAGGGGAAGTTTTTTTTCAGTAGCCGGATAAAAAATATCAGCAAGAAAGCCTTTTGTTTCTTTATTTTCTAAATATATATTCTTTTCGATAATCAAATTCATAAAATAAACGGGTTTTATTTAATATTATTTATATTTATGGGATGAATTCAAACTGAAATTTATGAAAAAAACTCTACTTCTTTTATCTTTAATTACATTTTCTTTAATCCTGAGCCAGACGACCAAAAGGGTCTTTTTTATTGGAAACAGTTATACTTATGTTAACAATTTACCTGGCCTTATTCAAAGCATTGCTGCATCTAATGGTGATGTATTCGAGCATCACAGCCAGACTCCGGGAGGTGCTACCCTGCAGGATCATGCCAATAACCCGAATGTCACTACAGACATTAATCAGGGAAACTGGGATTACGTGGTATTGCAGGAACAGAGCCAGCTTCCTTCGTTTCCTGATTCCCAGGTACAAAACCAGGTGTATCCTTATGCGCTTCAGCTTTCTAATTTAATTAAAGCATCAAATCCTTGTGGTAATGTTATTTTCTATATGACCTGGGGCCGTAAAAATGGTGATGCAGCCAATTGCCCGGGACTTCCCACAGTCTGCACCTATCAGGGAATGGACACTCAAATTTATAACCGTTATATGGAAATGGCAATGAACAATGAAGGCATTGTCTCTCCTGTAGGTAAAGTCTGGAGAACAATCAGAGAGCAAAACCCGGCCATTGAATTGTATGATCAGGATGAATCGCACCCGAGCTACATTGGTTCTATGGCGGCTGCGTATACATTTTATACTATTATATTCAAGAAAGATCCTACGCAGATTCCTTTTAATGGAAATCTTACTCCGGCACAGGCCCAGCTGATCAAAGAAATTGTGAAAACAGAAGTGTACAATCAGCCTGGTCAATGGTATGTAACCAACAATGATGTTCACAGCAGATTTACTTATCAGCTTACCGGAGCAGGCACCGTTCAGTTTACGAATGCAACCCAGAATGCAGCCAATTATTCATGGGATTTTGGTGATGGTACGACTTCTACGCTGGAAAATCCGACGCACAACTATACTGTGGGAGGAAGTTATCATGTAAAACTTACAACAGATGCTTGCGGAGCAACTACAACGAAAACAAAACTGGTTGTTGTAAGTACATTACAAACAGCAGAAACAACTATAGAAAATGGAATTCAAATCTATCCAAATCCTTCTCAAAACCTTATTAACATTGTTTCTAAAAAGAAATTTGAAGTAATTTCCCTTACAGAAGCCTCAGGAAAAATCATTCCTTATCATTTGAATAAAACAGACACCGGCTGCAGTATTTCACTTCAGCATCTGACCAGCGGAGTTTATTTCCTGCAATATAAAACAGGAGAAAAGGAATTCACTAAAAAAATTATTAAAAAATAAGCTTATTTTTGCTGCATGCAGAATTTAAGAACTGTAACCGTGATGCGTTACATTCTGCCCCTGAGAGAAGGAGGATCTCTTCCGGCTCTGGCAGAAGCTGATGATGATTTCAAATATGTATTAAAATTCCGTGGTGCAGGCCATGGGGTAAAAATGCTGATCTCCGAACTTTTGGGCGGGAAAATTACCGAAGCTTTGGGACTTAAAATTCCTGAACTTGTTTTCGTTAATCTTGACGCCGATTTCGGAAGAACGGAAGCCGATGAGGAAATTCAGGATCTTCTGAAGTTTTCTGAAGGGCTGAATCTCGGTTTACATTATCTTTCCGGTTCTATTACGTATGACCCGGGAGTAAGTGTGGATCCGCTTCTGGCCTCAAAAATAGTATGGCTGGATGCATTCATTACCAACATCGACCGTACTTTTAAAAATACGAATATGCTGATGTGGCATAAAGAACTTTGGATCATTGACAATGGTGCTTCGTTCTACTTCCACCACTCATGGCAGAATTTTGATGCAGCAGCCAAAACGCCTTTCAAATATGTGAAAGATCATGTGCTTCTTCCTAAGGCCAAAATGCTTGACGAAGCGGATAAATTTGCCCATGAAGTTTTGAATGATACTCTTTTCAGAGACATTGTCAACATGATTCCTGAAGACTGGTTGCACTGGAATGATGCTGACGAAACGCCAGAAGAAATTCGTGAAATCTATTTTCAATTTATGAAAACCAGATTAGAAAATTCTCAAATCTTTGTAAACGAAGCGAAAAATGCAAGAGGATAAAATATATGAATATGCGGTAATACGCCTAGTACCTAAAGTTGAAAGAGAAGAATTTTTCAATATCGGACTGGTGATGTTTTCCAAGAAGGAAAAATTCATTAGAGTGGAATTCTATTTGTGTCCGGACAAATTCAAACTGATGCACAGCAAACTGGATTACGATGATATCATCCACAATCTGGAAAGTTTTCAAAAAATTGCTAACGGTGAGAAAGATGGCGGTCCTATTGCTTTTCTTGATATTCCGGAACGTTTCCGATGGCTAACAGCGGTAAGAAGTTCTGTCGTACAGACCTCAAGACCTCATCCGGGAAAATCAAAGGACCTGAATGCCACTTTTGGTAAGCTTTTTGAGGAGTTAGTAAAATAACACTCCTTAAAAATTTATTATGAAATTACACATCAACAACATATCAACATACAGGTTTTTCACAAACCTGTTTTTTATTTTATTTTTGAGCTTTACAAATTTATTTTTTTCACAAGACTTACCATTAAGACCAAACAAAGCTGCTGCTGTAAAAAGTACATTACTCCCTGAAATTGCAACAGTTTCCGAAGATATCGTATACAAAACAAACAGAAAGGGCAAACCTCTCGCTCTTGATCTCTATACTCCCAAGAATGCCACCACTGAAAAACTTCCGGTATTGATCTACGTTCATGGAGGCGGATGGGTAGAAGGTGACAAAGTGGTAAATTCAGATAATTATCTTGAAACAACTGTAAAAAAACTGATAGACAAACAGTATGCGGTGATCAGTATCAATTATACGCTTTTAAGTGACAGCATTCATTTTCCTCTGCCTTTGGAAGATACCAAAGATGCCATAAGATGGGTAAGAAAGAATGCTGAAAAATATAACCTTGACACCAACAATATCGGACTTTTCGGGGCTTCAGCCGGAGCCCATCTTTCTCTGATGGCAGCCTATACACCAGACAATACTTATCTGGGTAATCCTGAACTTTCCTCTTATTCGGCTAAAGTGAATTATGTGATTGATCATTATGGCCCTGCAGACCTCAACAAACTTTTCCATACAAGATTAGGAACAATTCCGGTGGGAATGATCGGATTAATGTCTAAAAAAATTGTCGGTTTACAGGAAAATCTTGTCAAAGGAATTTCCGGATATAATATCAGAAAAGATCAGGACAGCGCTATTGATTATCTTAAAACGATTTCCCCTGTCTATTTTGTTTCCGGAGGAGTTCCAACTTTAATTGTCCAGGGGAATAATGATAAAATTGTTCCTTTAAGTCAGTCTAAAAAGCTCCACAGAAAATTAAACAGAGCCAAAATACAGAACTCCCTGATCGTCGTTGACGGCGGAGTGCATGGCTTTGGCACTACTGATAAAGCTTATCTGGATCAGCTTACAGATAAGATGGTAGAGTTTGTTCTTTCACAAAAGAAATAAGATATACATTTACCCATCAGAACACAACACAAAATACGACAAATCAAATCAATAAAATAAAAGACGAGTACAAATTTGCTAGATTGATATACATATTGATACTTTTTCATTGAGAATTAATTACCTTGGCTATTGTTTAAATTATTAACAATAAAAACACCAATAACTTAATTTTTTATCAACAAAAATAAGCAATATGGAATCTTTAAACAATATCAATGCACTTACGCTCATCTTTGTATCTGTTCTTCTTTTTGCGATAGCTTACCGTTTTTACGGTATTTTCATTGCCAATAAAGTTCTCCGGCTTAATGACGGGAATACAACACCTGCTGTAGAATTTGCAGATGGTAAAGATTATGTGGCTACCAATAAAAATGTACTTTTCGGGCATCATTTTGCGGCTATTGCTGCTGCCGGGCCTTTGGTAGGACCTGTTCTTGCTGCACAGTTCGGATATCTTCCGGGAGCTTTATGGATATTGATAGGATGTGTACTGGGAGGTGGGGTTCATGATATGATTGTTCTTTTTGCTTCAGTGAGACATAAAGGGCAAAGTCTAGCCACGATTGCTTCCAAAGAAATTGGAAAGGCAACGGGTACGGTAGCTGGTTTTGCAATCCTTTTCATATTGATTCTTACCCTAGCGGGTTTATCACTGGCCTGTATCAATGCCATGCATGAGGCTTCGTGGTCTCTCTTCACCGTTCTCATTACCATGCCCATTGCCATTATTATGGGTCTGATTATGCGTTATAAAAAGAATAGTGTCCTGTTTGCAAGTATTTTGGGAGGTATTCTTTTGGTCGCAGGAATTATCGGAGGACACACCCTAATGCAGAATCCTACAATGAATGGTCTGTTTTCCTGGGATATTAAAACCATTTCTATTGCCATTCCTTTGTATGGATTTATTGCTTCGGTATTACCCGTATGGCTTCTTTTGGTTCCCAGGGATTATCTATCGACTTATTTAAAGATCGGAACGATTATCATGCTGGCTATAGGGGTAATCGTTATCCATCCAACGATACAGATGCCGGCTATCACAGCATTTGTTAATGGCGGTGGCCCTATTATTGGCGGTCCGGTGCTTCCTTTTATCTTCATTGTAATTGCCTGCGGAGCGATTTCCGGATTTCATGCGGTGATTGCTACGGGAACCACTCCAAAAATGCTGAATAAAGAAAGAGAAATTCTTTTTGTTGGTTACGGAGCCATGCTTGTAGAAGGTTTTGTCGCATTAATGGCACTTATCGCAGCCTGTACGCTGATGCCGGGTGATTATTTTGCGATCAACACGCCCAAAGAAGCCTATGATTCATTTCTGGCAGCGCATCCTTCCCTGCACGGGGTAGATATTGATTATTACTCCCAGAAAATAGGTATTGATCTGTATGGCAGAACCGGAGGTGCAGTATCTCTGGCCGTGGGAATGGCCCATATCTTTAATAAAATCCCGTATATGGATCAGTTGACGGCTTATTGGTATAATTTTGCCATTATGTTTGAAGCAGTATTTATTCTTACTGCCATTGATGCAGGAACAAGAGTCGGACGCTTCTTTTTACAGGAAATGCTGGGATCTGTTGTACCAAAATTCAATGATAAAAACTGGATTCCGGGAATCATTATCAGCAGTCTTCTTTTCACTTTTGCCTGGGGATATCTGGTGTATACCGGAAATGTAAACAGTATCTGGCCGTTATTCGGAATCAGTAACCAATTGCTGGCAGCCTGTGGGCTTATCGTCTGTACAACGATGCTGATCAGAATGAACAGGGGAAAATATGCTTTATGCTCGGCTATTCCGGGTGTATTCATGGCTGGAATTACCTTCTGGGCGGGTTATATTCAGGTGACCGCCATTTACATTCCTAAAGGACAGTATTTACTGGCAACTTTAGCAGTAACAGCCATGGTTCTGATGCTTATTGTATTTGCAGGAGCTTTCAGAAAGTGGTACCAGCTGCTTCAAATCAAAACAACTGAAATCGACCATTATGGTGAACCAGTGAAAGAACTGGTAGAAAGATAAAATTCAAATTTTATACAGAAAAAACAGTTCAGGATTTCTGAACTGTTTTTTTAAGCATTATCTTTTGTTTTTATTTAAAAATTGAAATTCAATCTTGCAAAAATATACCTTCCATTCTGCCCAAACTGTGAAGTAGATCTTGAATAGATGAATTGGTCATTATTGGTAGAAGCAGTAAGGTTTTTCGTTGGATAGATATCAAACAAATTGTTTACTCCTAAAGTCAATCCTACATTTTTAGTAAACTGATAAGCAGCAGATAAATCCGTAATGATCTTATCTCCGATCTGCTGGTGTTCATTAAAATCAATGATTCCGTCTCCGTTCACATCAATAATATCAGCACCTGTTACTTTTCCGAAATAGGTATTTCTCAGATAAAGACTCGCATTCTTCCATGAAAGCGTATGAGAAAGACTGGCTTTCACTCTCGGTACGGCTTCTTCCAGATATACTCTTGATTTTTCAGAGAAATATACCTTCTCCAATTGTGGCGACTGCAGAAGTCCTGCAGAATGGATATCACCAACTTGTTTCGTTTTATTAAGATTAATAGCAAAATTATTATCCAGTTTTATTCCTGAAAATCTCACATTATGGGAAATTACAACGTCCACTCCTTTTGTTTCCGTATCAATGGCATTCGTAAAGAATTGCGCAGCATTAATTCCTAACTGATCATATGCCTCCTGTGCTTTCTGAGGAACGCTTGCTTTTAAGAACTGGTCTGTAAGAATAATACGGTTATCAATTCTCGTGAAATATCCGTCTGCAGTAAAGGTAAGACTAGCCGAAGGAATTCTGTAGGTAAATCCTACACTTGCCGATTTGGATGTTTCCTGCTTCAGTTTTGGCATATCCAAAAGCCCTGCCAGCTGAGAATCATTACTGAAAGTTCCCACTTCCAAAAGCTGATTATTCGTAAATAACGTAGAAGTTACATTATAATAGATCTGGTGGATTGATGGCGCTCTGAATCCTGTAGATCCCGCAAATCTCACATTGAAATCAGGCGCTACTTTGATTCTTGAAGCCAGTTTATAATTGAATGTAGACCCGAAATCCGAATAGTTTTCATATCTGGCTGCTGCATCCACTAACAACCAGTTGGTAAAGTTGAATTCAACATCTGCATACGCTGCTACCGACTGTCTGTTTTTATCCACTGCATTTCCAGGCTTAAAACCGTTGAATACCTGAGAACCTCCCGGAAGCGATGCTCCGAAAAAATCTGTAGGTCTTACAGAGTTTCCGTTCCAAACATTTCCAGAAACATCATAGGTTGCATAAGAGGCTTCTTCTCCCTGAGTAATTTTAAAATTCTCATAACGATGTTCACCTCCAAACGCTACGTTGATTCCTTCCCATACATCATATTTTTTAGAGAAATCTAAATTGATGGTATTTTGAGAAAATCTTAATCCACCCGCATTAAACTCTCTTGGTGAAGCAAAACGCAAAGAGGTATTTCCTGTATTCTGGATGTTATAGGTAAATGAATTCTGTCCGTATGTATTACTGAAATCAATATTCCATCCTTCCCATTTTCCTTTAATTCCAGCTGCCAATGAGATATCCTGAATATCTGTTCCGATCTGTGGAAGATAACCATTAGGATATAATCCTGTAAACGTTCTGCTTTCACTTGGTCTTCTGTAAAAACCTCCGGAAGTTCCGTGTCTTATGCTATAGCCACCAAAAGTATATACTTTCCAGTTGTCACTTACAGGGATTTCTGCATTCACAAAAAGCTGGTGATTGTTAAGCTTCGATTGTCCTACCTGCATATTAAAGTCCTTTCTTGTCTGACCTCTGTAAGCCAGTTCCTGATCTGTAATATAATTAAGCTGATCTCTGGTAAAATTGGCAGATTTCAAAACATTCTGTAGCGCAGAAATGGTATTCGCTCCCTGGATTGAATTTTGCAGATCCTGAGAGAAATAGCTTACATTCTGTGCATATTGATGAATGTAATTCACAAGCTGCTGTGAATTGGGTGTATTATTAATATTGGTAAAAAGAGAAGAAAGGTTCACTCCGTCATTCAATGCACGCTGTTCAATGGCATTGTAAGCGTTGTAAATAGGACCACTTTCTGTTCCTGCTCTATACGTTGGATTTCTGAATTGTGAAGACCAGGTAATATTAAAGAAACCTCCTTTGGTTCCGATTTTATTTCCATAGTTCAAATCCAGCTGGATATTCTGTCCGTCAAAATCTCCGGTATGATCATTAGCCGTTGGCGTAAGGTTTCCTCCATAACTGATCTGACCTGCCAGTTTTCCTGTATCTCTTTTAAGGTCCAGGTTAATAACACCGGCAATGGCATCAGATCCGTATTGTGCGGCCGCTCCGTCTCTTAGTACTTCAATTCTGTTTAAAGCAAAAGAAGGAATGGCATTCAAATCTGTACCAACAGTTCCTCTTCCGGGTGTTCCGTTGACGTTCACCAATGCTGAAGTATGTCTTCTTTTTCCATTCACCAGAACCAACACCTGATCAGGTCCCAAGCCTCTCAGCTGAGCTGGATCCAGGTGATCTGTTCCATCTGAATTGGTCTGAATCGTGGAAGTAAATGAAGGGGCAACCGCATTCAGAATTTGTCCGATATTGGTTTGTGGAAGGATAATAGAAGATTCTTTTACATTGAATACATCTACAGGAACCGGACTGTCTACTTTAGATCTGGCACCGGCTCTTGAACCCAGTACAACTACTTCTTCTACAGTATTGGTTTTTATGCTGTCTTTATTTGTTTTTATACTGTCTTTTTCCTGTCCATAAGTAAATACGCCGAGGAAAAATAAAACAGAGGCCGAAAGAATAGTTTTCTTATTATTCATAGTTTAGAATTTGATTAACATTTATGTTTTTACAAGGTGCAAATGTAAAATTTATTTATTAGTCTACAAAACAGATAGACTTTGTTTTTGTTAAAAACTATTATCGTTTCTTTCTATCCCTCATTTAAAGTTATGATAAATTAAGGAAACATTCGTAAAAAAACATTGTTTTATAGAAAGTTAACAGTAAAATAAATTTTGAAAAAAACGCTAAACACGCAAAGAGACAAATTGCTTATTGATTATTCTTTCGGTCGCAACGGCACTTCGTTCAGCAGAGGGCTTGTCTTAGCTAAGTGAAACGCCTTTGCGAACAAAAAATAGCAGATCCAATAATCACATTGCGAACTTTGTGTTTAAAAATAAAAACGGATCCAAAAATTGAATCCGTTTCCTTTATTTTATTTTGAAATTAAATCTTAGTCAGTTTAGCATATTTCAGGATCAGATTTTTCTCTCCTTCATGCATGAAAACTACTTTTGCTTTGATATTCTGAGGATCTGTTCCGTCCAGGAAAGTCACTTCCCCAATTCCGAAACGGTCGTGTCTCACTTTATCTCCTACTTCAATATCCTGAGAAGAAGCTCCGCTTGGATTGATAATTTTAGCCGTGCTTACCGGTTTCAGCTTTCTGACTTCAGGAGCAGGTTTGGAAGTATCTCCCCTGTCGATGGTCTTTTTCTCAACCTTTTTGAAAGATCTCATTTCAGATGGATGCTCATCAAAGATATTGGATTTCACGCCTGAATTATTGATAAACCTTTTTTCCAGGGCAGGATTAAGGAATTCAATATATTCATCATCAATTTCACTTAAGAATCTTGAAGGCTCAGCATCCGTAATTTTCCCCCATTGAAAACGGGAAACAGCATAGGAGAAGAAGGCTTGTTTTTCTGCTCTTGTCAATGCCACATAGAATAATCTTCTCTCCTCTTCCAGGTCTTCTCTGGTTGCAGAGCTCATAAAGCTAGGGAAAAGGTTTTCTTCAAGTCCCACTAAGTGAACCACCGGGAATTCCAGTCCTTTTGAAAGGTGAATCGTCATCAGAGAAACCATATCATCTTCCAGTTCTTTATCCTGAGTATCTGCAGAAAGGGCAATATTTTCAAGGAAATTGGAAAGACTCGGATCTCCATCTTCAAGCTGCATCTGTTCTTCAATGAACCCCTGCATAGAGTTCATCAATTCCTGTACGTTTTCTACTCTGGAAATTCCTTCAGGAGTCTGATCATCTTTTAAAAACTTGATTAAACCGCTTCGCTTTGCCACTTCCATAGCAACACTATACGCTGTTTCTGTTTTCAGCAATACCTGAAAAGCTTTGATCATGGACCAGAAGTCATTCAGTTTGTTTAAAACTCCATTGTTCAAACCTAATTGCGGTGCATACATCGGAAGATTCTCCAATACTTTTGAAACAGCAATATTGTGGGCATCAGCAAAAACAATCAGTTTATTCTGGGTCGTTTCTCCGATTCCTCTTGCAGGATAATTAATAATCCTCATCAATGCTTCAGAATCATTTTCATTGATCAGCAGACGAAGGTATCCAATAAGGTCTTTTACTTCTTTTCTTTGGTAGAAAGAAAGTCCTCCATATACTTTGTACGGAATATTTTTACGTCTCAGGGCATCTTCAAAAGCACGCGTCTGAGAGTTGGTTCTGTATAAAATAGCAAAATCGCTGTATTTTCTCTGGTCACGGTTACGAAGTTCCCAGATATTTCCTGCCACGAAATTGGCTTCATCAGCATCGGAAAGAGATCGGTATATTTTGATCTTATCTCCCTCTTCATTATCACTGAAGACATTTTTCTTAAACTGCTGCAGGTTTTTAGCGATGACCACATTAGCAGCGTTTACAATATTCTGTGTAGAGCGGTAATTCTGCTCCAGAGATACCGTTATAGCATCCGGATAATCTTTTTTAAAGTTTAAGATATTGTAGATATTCGCTCCACGGAAAGAGTAAATAGACTGTGCATCATCTCCTACCACACAGATATTTTCAAATTTCGAAGCCAGAGCTTTTACGATAAGATACTGCGAGTGGTTGGTATCCTGATACTCATCTACCATGATGTATCTGAATCTGTCCTGGTATTTTGCCAGTACTTCCGGGAAACGGGTCAATAGTTCATTGGTTTTCAATAAAAGATCATCAAAATCCATAGATCCGTTTCTGAAACACTGATCTACGTATTTCTGATAAATCTGCCCGATGAATTTCATATTCGCTTTTTCATCCGCTTCCATCAGTTCCGGATTGTTGAAATAAGCTTTTACCGTAATCAGGTTATTTTTATAGGTTGAAATTCTTGCCTGAACTTTTTTAGGTTTATAAAGATCAGCATCAATATTCATATCCTTCAGCACCTTTTTAATCACGTTCAGGGCATCCTGCTGATCATAAATGGTAAAATTGGAAGGATACCCGAGATAATGGGCTTCAATTCTTAAAATTCTTGCAAAAACCGAGTGAAAGGTTCCCATCCAAAGGCTTCTTGCATTGCTGTCCCCTACTACTTTTGCAATACGTTCTTTCATCTCACGTGCTGCTTTATTGGTAAAGGTAAGAGCCAGAATATTGAAAGGGTCTATTCCGTTGTGTATCAAATGGGCAATACGCATGGTCAGTACACGCGTTTTACCTGAACCAGCTCCGGCAAGCACCATCAGAGGTCCCTGTAAAGAGGTAACGGCTTCATATTGTGATTCGTTGAGTCCTTTCAAATAGTCCATACAGCAAAAAATTTTGGGAACACAAAATTAAGGTATTCGGAGGAGAATTCAAACTTTCATAGAGAAGTTAGGAATTCGAAGTACTCAGATAGTATTTGTCAATGGTCAATTTTGCTTCGCAAGTGAATTGTGAATGATTATTCTTGGTCTCAAATCCCGCAACCCGAATCACGTAACCAATTGACAAGCGAAGCGAATTCATCATTCACTATTCACCGTCACCTTTATATTTATACACATTCTGTAACATTTAATTCACTTTTCATACTAATTGGTAAACAATTTCTAAATTTTATGAAAAAGCGACTTCTTTCTGCTGCTGCCGTAGCTTTCTTCGGGCTCATGCTGAATGCACAGCAAATCAAATTCGAAGAGTATGACCTTCCCAATGGTCTGCATGTAATTCTTCATCAGGATAACTCGGCACCGGTGGTAACAACAGGTGTAATGTATCATGTAGGTGCAAAAGATGAAGTAAAAGGCAGAACAGGTTTTGCTCACTTCTTTGAACACCTTTTATTCGAAGGAACTCCTAACATCAAGAGAGGAGACTGGTTTAAAATCGTTTCTTCAAACGGAGGGCAGAACAACGCCAACACGACCAATGACAGAACGTATTACTATGAAACATTCCCTTCCAACAACGAACAGCTTGGTCTTTGGATGGAGGCAGAAAGAATGCGTCACGCTGTTATCAACCAGATTGGTGTAGATACCCAGAGAGAGGTTGTAAAAGAAGAGAAAAGATTAAGAATGGATAACCAGCCTTATGGGAATCTTTTCACGACTATTCAGAAAAATTTATTCACAAACCATCCATACAACTGGCCGACAATTGGTTCTATGGAAGATCTGAACTCTGCTAAGCTAGAGGAATTCCAGGCATTTTATAAAAAATATTACGTTCCGAATAATGCTACCTTAGTAGTTGCCGGAGATATCAAACCTGAGCAAACCAAGAAATGGATTGAAACATATTACGGAGGAATTCCAAAAGGTACACTTTATCCCAAAGATTTCCCGAAAGAAATGCCTATCACTCAGGAAAAAGAAGTAACTGCTACAGATCCCAACATCCAGCTTCCGGCTTATGTGTTCGCATACAGAACTCCGGCTAACAAAGAGAAAGATGCTTATGTTTTAGATATGCTTTCTTCTTATTTAAGCAGCGGTAAATCTTCGGTTTTATATAAAAAATTAGTAGACCAGGACAAAAAGGCACTTCAGGTGGCTGCTTTCAACCAGGGACTTGAAGATTACAGTATTTTCGCATTCTTCGCGATTCCAATGGGACAAACTACAAAACAGGCTTTACAGACTGACATTGATGCTGAAATCAAAAAGCTTCAGACTACTTTAATTTCTGAAGAAGATTATCAAAAACTTCAAAACCAGTATGAAAACCAGTTTGTAAATGCCAATTCAAGCATTCAGGGAATTGCCGCTTCACTGGCAACCAACCATGTATTGAT
Organism: Chryseobacterium sp. CP-77; assembly: GCF_036362765.1. Lineage (NCBI taxonomy): Bacteria > Pseudomonadati > Bacteroidota > Flavobacteriia > Flavobacteriales > Weeksellaceae > Chryseobacterium > Chryseobacterium sp. CP-77. The sequence continues at coordinate 4,521,738 of NZ_CP143637.1, read as the reverse complement.
GGGTGATACGAATCTGATCAACAAAGAAATCGACATTTACAGATCTATCACAAGACAGGATCTTCAAAATGCTGCTAAAAAGTATCTTAATTCCAACCAAAGAATAATCATCAATTACGTTCCTGAGAAAAAGTAATTATTCAGCTTCTTAGGAGATAATATGATTATTAAAAATTAAATTTTTACAAATGAAAAAGCAATTAACATATATAGCTGCAGCATTTTTCTTTACAGGAATGGTTTCAGCACAAAAAATAGATCTTAATGCAATGCCGAAACCGGGACCTACTCCTGCGATTAACATTGCGAAGCCAAAAACTTTCCAGCTAAGCAACGGCCTTACGGTAATGGTGGTTGAGAACAACAAATTACCAAGAGTAAGTGCCAGCCTTTCTATGGACAGACCTCCATACAACGAAGGAGCAGTAACCGGAGTAAGCGGAATTATGGCTGAGCAGTTCGAAAACGGAACTACCAATATCAGCAAAGACGACTTCAACAAAAAAGTAGATTATCTTGGAGCAAACCTTAATTTCTCTTCGGGGGGTGCTTCTGCCAATTCACTTTCAAAATATTTCCCTGAAGTTTTAGGTTTAATGGCTGATGCCATTATTAATCCTAAATTTTCTGCTGAAGAAATTCAAAACTCTAAGGAGAGAACGATTGAAGGATTAAAAGCTGATGAAAAAAATGCTTCTTCTATTGCTGAAAGAGTATCCAACGCTTTGATGTATGGGAAGAATACGTCAAGAGGTGAGTTTGAAACGGTTGAATCTATCAACAAAATCCAGCTTGCTGACGTACAAAATGTTTATAAAAAATACTACGCTCCGGATAATGCTTATTTAGTAATTGTAGGAGACGTAAAGTTTGACCAGGTAAAACCTTTGATCGAAAAAGCTTTCAGTGGCTGGAAAAAAGCAAACACTCCTATTACACCATTGGAACCTGCTTCTAATGTTGCTAAAACAGAGATCAACGTAGTAGATGTTCCTTCTGCAGTACAGTCTGTTGTTTCTTTAAACAACCTGAACACCCTGAAAATGAAAGATGCCAACTACTTCCCTGCTACAATCGCCAATTACATCCTTGGTGGTGGCGGTGAAGCCAGACTTTTCATGAACCTTCGTGAGAAAAACGGATTTACCTATGGGGCTTACTCAGAAATGGTGGCCAGCAAGTATTCTCCACAATTCTCTGCGAGTGCAAGTGTAAGAAATGAGGTTACAGACAAAGCTGTTAAGGAATTCATGAATGAACTTAATGCGATCTCTACCATAAAACCAGAAGAATTAGCGAACGCTAAAGCTAAATTAAAAGGAGCTTTCATTCTTGCCCTGGAACAACCTGCCAATATCGCAAGATTTGCTTTAAACCTGAAGGTTCAGGATTTACCTGCTGATTTTTATACCAATTACTTAAAATCTATTGATAAGGTAACTGCAGCAGATGTTTCCAATGCTGTAAAAGCTACAATTTTGCCCAACCAGAGCAGAATTTTCATCGCTGGTAAGGCATCTGATATTTCTGAAGGATTGGAAAAACTGGGTTATCCTGTAAAATATTTCGATAAAGAAGCCAACCCCGTTGCAAAACCAACTGTACAAAAAGTGGATGCCAATGTAACCGTTGCATCTGTTGTTGACAAATACATCAATGCTATCGGAGGAAAAGCTAATCTGGCGAAAATCACATCTTATACAACCAACGCCTCAATGTCTATGCAAGGACAAAACATCGATTTTAAAATCGTTAAAGCACAAGGCGGAAAAGAGCTTACCACGGTAACGGCAATGGGACAGGTTGTTCAGAAGCAGGTATTCGACGGGAAAACCGGCTATTCTATGCAAATGGGACAAAAGGTTGACATCACACCGGAGGAAATTGCCGAAAAACAAAAAAATCCTGAGATTTTCGAAGAATTGGGATTTGCAAAATCTCCCGACTATAAATTAGGAGGAATTGAGAAAATTGGCGGGGAAGACTCTTATGCTATTAAAGGTGGAAATACAACCTATTACTACAGTGTGGCAACGGGATTAAAAACCGGAGAGACTAAAAAAATAAAAGCTAAAGGTCAGGAAATGACCATTCCGACAACCTACTCTAATTACAAAGATGTAGAAGGCGTAAAAATGCCTTTCACGATCTCTGTAAGCCAGATGGGAATGGATATGACCATGAATGTAAAGTCTTATGAGATCAATAAGGCTACAGATGCTGATTTTAAATAATAACATCCTATTTTTATAGAAAAAACGGCAACAAATGTTGCCGTTTTTATTTTTATCAACATTTGGCGATATCTTTTTTTGTAATTCAGTAAAAAAAGATTAAATTTGCCCATTCAAAAAGATATCAGAATTAATGGATACTATATTTACACTATTGATGGTTCTTATTATGATTGCCAGTGTCTTATTGGTAATTATTGTTATGGCACAAAATCCAAAAGGAGGAGGCCTTTCCAGTACATTCGGAGGTGCATCATCTGCACAGTTCGGGGTACAGAGAACCAATGATTTCATGGAAAAAGCAACATGGACTCTGGGCGGAACTATCATCGTTCTTATCCTTTTAAGCGTTGTTATTACAGGTAAGCCTTCTCAGGCACTTCCTGCACAACAGCCTGCTAAGAAAGAAGCTCCGGCAAAACAGTCAGCTCCTGCTTCTTCTACAACCACTCCGGCACAGACTCCTGCACCGGCAAAATAAGAAGAATATCATCTTACATACAACAAAAGCAACTCAAATTGAGTTGCTTTTTTATTTTAACCTGATCTTTTCAATCTGATGCCGAAGCTTTAATCCTGCCTTTAAAAATGAATACTGTACAGGTTTTGATTCTTTATAATATTTATCAATAAAGATTTGCATGGCTCCGTAGAATCTGTTGAGGTATACTTCATCTTTAATGGTACTTTCCCCTTTGTGATGAAGAATTGAAACTTTCCCATAATAGAAGTTTTGATATCCGTTTCTTAAAAAAGTATAACAGAGATCAATATCTTCTCCATACATAAAATAAGCTTCATCCAATCCTCCTATTTTTTCATAGACCTCTTTTTTAGCCAATAAAAATGCTCCGGTGATTACTTCCACTTCAGCAATAGCATTTTCTTCTATATCGTTTCTGTAATAGGATTTCGAGTTGTTCTTTTTAAAATTGGTAAACAGCTTTTCAAATGAATTGAACATATCCGGAACCGATCGCTTGCTTTCAGGAAGAAAATTTCCTCCGGCATCATGCATTCTTACCCCCAGACATCCGAATGAAGGCTGTGCATCTGCAAAATCCAGCAGTTCTTTCATATAAAACCCTTCAAATTCCGTATCGGGATTCAAAAGCAAAATATATTCTCCTTTTGCCTTCCGGACAGCCTGGTTATTTGCTTTTGCAAAACCACCATTTGTTGAAGATGATATAAAATGTACGTTGGGAAATTCAGAAATAAGATCTCGCCATGAGCTATCTGCAGAAGCATTATCAATGACAATCACCTCATAATCTATATCCTGTACATACTTCCGGAGCGACAGGAGGCAGCTTCTAAGCAATTGGGTAACATTATAATTAACAATAATAACGGACAACTTCATATTAATCCTTTTCGTTGTAAGGCAATCTATTGATAATAGATCTCCCCAAAGAAATTTCATCTGCATATTCCAGTTCATCCCCTACAGAAATTCCTCTTGCAATGCTGGAAAAATTCACATTGAAACTTTTAAATTTCTTGTAAATATAATAAGCCGTTGTATCTCCTTCCATCGTAGCACTCAGTGCGAAAATAAATTCCTTTACCTGTCCGTCATTCAGTTTCTTTTCTATGCTTGGAATATTCAGCTGGCCTGGCCCTACTCCTTCCATGGGAGAAATTTTCCCACCGAGAATCAGATATTTTCCTGTATACTTTCCTGTATTTTCAATCGCAATCACATCTCTTACATCTTCTACAATACAGATCAGTTCACCGTTTCTCTTTTCATTGCTGCATATTTCACAAATGTCAAAATCTGAAAAATTATGACATTCTTTACAATACTTTATTTCATTGACAAGGTTAATCAGGGAGTTGCCAAGGTTTACAGCTCTTGAATTGGGCTGCTTCAACAAATGGAGTGCTAACCTCAAAGCCGTTTTTCTTCCAATCCCAGGCAATCCCGAAATCTCATCTACTGCTTTTGCCAATACTTTACTAGGGTAATCCATAGGTACAAAAATAAGGATTAAAGTTGATAATTGATAGTGAATCGTTAATGGTCAATTCACTTCGTTAGTGAATTTGTATAAAGTAATTATTGACTATTGACTTTGCGCAGCAAAAATTGACTATTGACCATGAGATTAATGTCCCATTATGATATTTTATATTTCCCGTGTTTCTGAGAACACTAAAAAACCTTTATATTTGCGGCTTAAATTAAATATGAAAAAAATAAACTGACATGGTACTTAACAATCTTAATTATCCACTGGATTTCAAATTCAAAATCACTACTTTAGCAAGTGACTTCAACATTACTGACAAAAATGGAAATTATGTGGCATATGTTCGTCAGAAAATGTTCAAGTTAAAAGAAGATGTTATTGTTTTTAATGATGAAAGCAAGTCTAAGGAACTTTTCAGAATCAGGGCAAATCAATGGATTGATTTCAATGCTTCGTATTCTTTGAATGATCTTATCGACAACAAAAATTTTGGCAGACTGGCGAGAAAAGGAATGCGTTCTATCTGGAAAGCAAGTTATGATATTCTGGATGCACACGATCAGCCTAAGTTTAAAATTCAGGAAGACAGTGCATGGGTAAGATTCTGGGACAGCTTTGTAGGAGAACTTCCTATCATCGGGATGTTTACAGGGTATTTCCTTAATCCATCTTACACCGTAACGGGTATTGACGGAAAGGCTTATTTTAAACTGAAAAAAATGCCTTCATTCTTCGGAAGAAGATTCCAGCTGGACAGACTGATCGATATTGATGATGAGGAAGAAAGCCTGGTAATCCTTTCTTTATTGATGATGACACTTCTTGAAAGAGCAAGAGGATAAACAAATAATAAAACCACAAAGACATGAAATATGTAATCATTGTATTTTCCGCATTTCTATTGGTAGCCTGTAAAAAGGAAAAAGAAACTGTGTCGGGTTCTGCTCCTGCTGATTCTTTACATATCACTAAAGATACTGCTTCTATAAGACCTTCTTCAGGGAATATTCTGGTGGGAACCATTCCGTTTCCAAAAGAAATCAAAGAATGTTCCTGCTATTTTGCAGCCAGCAAATCTGATTTTGAAAATGAAAGATATATCTACGCGGATGATGCCGGAAAAACAGCATACATGATGCTTGACGGTAAAAGACTGGCGATGAATCTCATTTCATCAAGTGACATGGAAGTAGATGAATTGCTTACCAAGGAAATAGAAAATGATGATTACAAAATTTCTGTAAAAGGTAAAAAAATAAAGGGCGAAGAGGCTTTACTGTTTGAAGGAACTCTGACTATAGAGAAACCGGACGGAACTACATTTACCACTCCGATCTATGGAGAATGCGGATGTTAATAAAGCGAAATCCTACAAAAATGCTTCTGTATCTCACGGAAGCATTTTTTATTTCGTAAATTTGAGAAAAATAAATTTCAATGGAATTATCTAATATAGAACCGCAGATTATATGGAAAAATTTCTCCAGATTAAATGCTGTTCCAAGACCTTCAAAAAAAGAGGAAAAAGTAATAGCTTTTATCAAAGGATTTGGTGAAGATTTAGGACTGGAAACTACGGTAGATGAAGTAGGAAACGTTATTATTAAAAAGCCAGCCACGGCAGGAATGGAAAACCGTAAATCTATTGTGCTTCAATCGCACCTTGATATGGTTTGCCAAAAAAACAATGATGTGAATTTCGATTTTGAAACCGAAGGAATCAAAATGGAAATTGACGGTGACTGGGTAAAAGCAAAAGGAACTACTTTGGGCGCTGATAATGGTTTAGGAGTAGCTACCATCATGTCTATCCTTGAGAGTTCAGATATTCCACACCCTGCATTGGAAGCTCTTTTCACGATTGATGAAGAGACTGGAATGACAGGTGCTTTAGGATTAAAACCAGGGCAATTGACAGGACAAATTCTATTGAACCTTGATACTGAAGAAGACGATGAAATTGATATCGGCTGTGCAGGAGGTGTAGATGTGACAATCACCCAAACCTATGCTGCAGAAGCTTCAAAAGGACAAATTGTAAGACTTGAAGTAAAAGGTCTTCAGGGAGGTCACTCCGGAATGGATATCCATAAAGGTTTCGGAAATGCCAATATCATTTTGGGAAGACTTCTTTACACCGGACTGGAAAGCCAGAATATTGAATTGATCTCTATCGACAGCGGAGGGTTGAGAAATGCTATCCCAAGAGAAGGAGTTGCTGTAATTTCAGTGAGAAATGCCCAGGAATTTATTGAAAATGTAACGGTTCTTAAAAAAGAGATCTTAGAAGAATTTGCCACTGTAGAACCGGGACTTCAGATCAATATTGAAAACTCTACGTCTTCCGATAAAGCTATTTCAGAAGCAGATTCTAAAAAAGTGATCCTTACTTTAAAAGCGCTTCACAACGGAGTATACAGAATGAGCCCTGATGTGGCTGATCTTGTAGAAGCTTCCAACAACGTGGCAAGAGTAGAACTGAAAGGTGGAGAACTTAAGATTTTAAATCTTACAAGATCTTCTGTAGATTCTTCTAAATATTCAGTGGCAGAACAATTGAAATCGGTTGCGGAACTGGCTGGAATGAATGTTGAGTTCAGCGGATCATATCCGGGATGGAAGCCAAAACCAGGTTCAGAAATTGTACAATTGATGGAGAAGCTTTATACTGAAAAGTTCAGCGAAAAACCTCATGTAGTAGCTTGCCACGCTGGTCTTGAGTGTGGAATCATCGGAGCCAACTATCCTGAAATGGAAATGGTAAGCTTTGGACCAACGATCAGAGGAGCGCACTCTCCTGATGAAAGAGCGAATATTCCTTCAACTCAGAAATTCTGGAGCTTCCTGAAAGATATTTTAGCCAATATTCCTCAGAAATAGAACATTAAAATAACGATATTAATATCCAAAGTCTTATGATTTTGGATATTTTTAGTTTTAATCTGAATATATTTATTTAATTGAAAATAAAAAGTGCTTCGACAGGCTCAGCATGACGCTGCTAAAAATTTATCTCTAAAAAAGCAGTTAGTATTAGAGATGTCATGCTGAGCTTGTCGAAGCATCTCAACAATAGCATAAAAAACAAATCTAATACAATGAAAAGTATCACCGTATTCTGCGGCTCAAGTTTTGGCTCGCATGACATTTACAAAGAACAGGCATTTTTATTGGGACAAACTCTAGCTCAACAAGGTATACAGCTTATTTATGGCGGTGCTGATGTGGGTTTGATGGGAACGATAGCAGACGGAGCATTAGCCGAAGGAGGCAAGGTTATTGGAGTCCTTCCCCACTTTCTGCAATCCAAAGAAATTGCTCACAAGAACTTGACAGAACTTATCATCGTGGAAACCATGCACGAAAGAAAAACCAAAATGAATGAACTTTGTGACGGCGTTATCGTTCTACCCGGCGGTTATGGAACGCTGGAAGAGTTTTTCGAGATGATCACCTGGGCACAGCTCGGGCTTCACAAAAAACCGATCGGAATTCTGAATATTGACGGATTTTATGATGATCTGATCAATCTGGTTCAAACCATGGTGGACAAAGGATTTTTAAAGCAAATCAACAGAGATATGATGCTGATCTGCAGTACCATTGATGATCTGCTGAAAAAGATGAGAAATTATCAGGCGCCTACAGTTGGGAAATGGATTTCTAAGGAGGAAATTTAAGTTTTATAGTCTTTCACATGAATAGCTACAACGTTAATAAAGAAATGCTCGGAGTTGCCACAGTATTTGTAACTATATTCGTTATTGTTCCTGCTCTTTCTTCTTATTTTATGGAAGATTGCAAGACTTCTATGGAAAGAGTTAAGAAGCAAAAATGTAAAATTAGAGTCGAAAGCATTGAAGGTATAAAATCTATTAAATTAAAGGGAACTATTCCTGAAAGCATTCAACCTTGTGAATGTTATGACAACGGCCAATGGTGGATTTCCTATAAAGATGAAATAGAACCGGGAGATTACTTTATAAAGAATGAAGGTGAAAGTTATTTAGAAATCATTAAAGAAGACACGCTAATCAGACACGAGTATATATGTTCTCAGAAATAAATATGAAAACAAAACCCGTCCGGAAAATCCGGACGGGTTTCTTATTAAGATTAAAAAATATTTTCTAAGGATAAGGAGCAATTTCCACTTCGAGCCCTTCCATGGCATCGGCAATATGCAACTGGCATCCCAATCTGCTGTTGTCTTTCACATGGAAAGCCTCAGCCAGCATGGCGTCCTCTTCATCTCCCATCGGTTCCAGACCCGGATCATTGATTACATATACCTGGCATGAAGCACACATCGCCATTCCTCCGCATACCCCAATAGTACCTTCTTCTGCCAATTCATAGGAACGGATAATTTCCATTAAGTTCATGGACATATCCGTAGGAGCTACGACATCGTGGGTTACCCCTTCTCTGTCGGTGATTTTAATATTAACGTCTGACATAATTCTGCAAAATTAGTCAATTTTTTTCACAACTGCCTTCTCTGCTTCTTTACGGCTTCCGTCAAATCCGTCTACACCACTTACCGTTGTATATTTTAATACGAATTTTTTACCAGGATTTAGTCTGTTGTATACACTCTGGCACATTAAAGTAGCTTCGTGGAAACCACAAAGGATCAACTTCAGTTTTCCAGGGTATGTATTGATATCTCCGATAGCGTAGATACCATCAATATTAGTTTGATAATCAAGAGCATTGTTTACAACGATTGCATTTTTCTCGATATTCAGTCCCCAGTTTCCAATCTCACCCAATTTTGGTGTCAATCCGAATAAAGGAATGAAATAATCTGTTTCAATATCGTAAGCTTCCTGTCCTTCTACTTCTACAGTGATTGCTTCTACTTTTCCGTCACCTTTAATACCGGTAACTTCGGCAGGTGTAATTAATTTAATTTTCCCCTGATTTTTCAGATCCTGAACTTTCTCTACAGAATCCAAAGCTCCTCTGAATTCATTTCTTCTGTGAATCAAAGTTACTTCACTTGCAACGTTAGAAAGGAAAATACTCCAGTCTAATGCAGAGTCTCCTCCACCAGCAATCACCACTTTTTTATTTCTGAAGTGTTCAGGTTCTTTAACGAAATATTCAAGACCTTTTTCTTCATAGTCAGCGATATTTTCAAAAGTAGGTTTTCTTGGCTCAAAAGTCCCTAAACCTCCTGCGATGGCAATCGCTTTGCATCTGTGAACGGTTCCTTTGTTGGTAATCACCTCAAACCATTCATCATCTATTTTTGTATAAGAAACAGCGGTTTCCCCTAAGGTAAATCCAGGCTGGAACTGCTTGATCTGCTCCATCAGATTATCCACCAATTCTCCGGCATTCACAGAAGGATAACCAGGGATATCGAAAATAGGTTTTTTAGGATAAAGTTCAGCCAATTGCCCTCCCGGCTGTGGAAGTGCATCAATAATATGACACTTCATTTTTAATAAACCAGCTTCAAAAACTGCAAAAAGTCCTGTAGGTCCCGCACCTATGATCAATATATCAGTGGTTATCATAATCTTTAAGATAATTTAATTATACATGTAACTGCAAATTTACTAATTTTAATGCGAAGCATATTTAATTGATTCTAAATAAAAACCTGAGATTTGTCAAATATCTATCTTTTAAGATTTTAAATTTGGCAATATTTTTGTAAATGTCTTGTTATGAATAAACTTTTGAACCTTTTTGCTGTATTTATATTCTTTTTAGGCTCTGCCCAGATTGATAATATTGCAGATGGCGAATCTATTACTCTTAGAATCCACTATGGTTTCCTTAATGCAGGAACTGCCAATCTTACGACCAAACAAACTACCTACAAAGGAGTTCCTCATCTTTATGTAAAAGGGACAGGACAGACTACAGGTGCCGTAAAAGCATTCTTCAAAGTAGAAGATTTATACGAAAGTTTCATCAATACACAAACGGGATTACCAAGCTTTTATGTTAGAAATGTACGTGAAGGAAGTTACCGCCAGCATTTTGAAACCGTTTTTAATCACGATAACAGCACTTTAATTTTAACAGATAAAAAGACACCAGCTAATGGTTCTAAAGTTCTGAAATCAGTAAAAGGTGTTCAGGATATGCTTTCATGCTTTTATTATTTAAGAAGTAAAAGTCCCGATGAATTGAAAGTAGGAACAGTTATCAATATGAATGTGTGGATTGATGATGAAATGTTTCCTTTCCAGCTGAAAGTAACAGGAACAGAAAATTTAAAAACCAAATTTGGAACTATTAACTGTTTAAAAATTATTCCTTCTGTAAAAAGCGGAAGAGTGTTTAAGGAAAAAGAAGGTGTAACCATGTGGGTTTCCAATGATTCCAACCACATTCCTATGCTGTTGAAAGCTGAACTTGCAGTAGGATCACTGAAAGCGAGTATTGATGATTATAAAAATGTGAAGTACCCTTTAAAGTTCACTAAATAACAATCATCAGTTTTAAAGATAAAACCTGTCTCAAAAGTCAAATAATTTGATTTTTGTCATTCTGACGAAGGAAGAATCTCATCGATAATTAATAACCTGAGATTCTTCATTCCCTTTCATTTCGTTCAGAATGACACTTTTGAGACAGGCTTTTGTATGTTCAATGTAATAGAATATTAATATTGATTGTCTTTATAATAGAGGCAGACAAAGAGCTGCAGCATGTCAATACTTCATTTGAGGTACCTGGCGGTTCCGAACCGAAGTATGGGCATAAGAAACAGACACGTGTAAATTTTTCAATAAGATCAGTTTTTAATTACGTTTTGTTTCTTAGGTCAGTAATTAAAAACAAAAAACCTCCGGAGCTCCGGAGGTTTGATTTTTTATAGCGTTTTGAATTGTTCAAGTGTTCTGATATCATTTTCGAAGAACATTCTGATGTCACTCATCTGGTAAAGAAGCATCGTGATTCTTTCAATACCCATTCCGAATGCATATCCTGAATATTTCTCAGCATCGATATTCACATTTTTCAATACGGCAGGGTCTACCATTCCGCATCCCATAATTTCCAGCCATCCTGTACCTTTTGTGATCCTGTAATCTGTTTCTGAGTTTAATCCCCAATACACATCAATTTCAGCACTTGGCTCTGTGAAAGGGAAGAAAGAAGGTCTCATTCTGATTTTAGATTTTCCGAAAAGCTCAGTCGTAAAGAACTGGATTGTTTGCTTCAGGTCTGCAAAGCTTACATTTTCGTCAATATATAATCCTTCAATCTGATGGAAAATACAGTGAGAACGTGAAGAGATTGCTTCGTTTCTGAACACTCTTCCCGGAGATAAAATTCTGATAGGCGGCTGGTTTTCTTCCATATAACGCGTTTGTACAGAAGAAGTATGCGTTCTCAAAAGAATATCCGGATTCTGCTCAATGAAGAATGTATCCTGCATATCTCTTGCCGGGTGATATTCCGGAAGGTTAAGCGCTGTAAAGTTATGCCAGTCATCTTCAATCTCTGGTCCGTCTGCTACTGCAAAACCGATAGATTTGAAGATTTCAATAATTCTGTTTTTTACCAGATTGATCGGATGTCTTGAACCTAATTCCAATGGAAAAGCAGGTCTTGTAAGATCTTCCTTTTCAATCACAACAGACGATGCGGAAGCATTTTTCAAATCCTCCAGTTTTACAGCCACTGCCTGCTTCAAAGTATTGATTTTCTGTCCGAATTCTTTCTTTTGGTCGTTAGGAACTTCTTTAAATTTTTCAAAAAAATCATTCAGAACCCCTTTTTTACCGTTGTACTTGATTCGGAAGTTTTCGATCTCTTCCTTAGAGGTAGCATTGAAGCCGTTTACTTCGACCAGTAGTTCTTCTATCTTTTCTATCATTATTTTACCCTTTCAAAATGTTTTGCAAAAATACGATTTTAAGTTGAATAATAAGTCCGTCAAAAAAAAATCTGCCTCTTTTTCGGGAGGCAGACTTCAATCACTTATTTCACTTAAATAAAAAAATTATTTCTTTTCTAAAGCTTTAACGCTGATCTGAAGAGTTACCTCGTCTTTGATTACACCGTTTTCAGCAGGAGCCTGGAACTTTACTCCAAACTCTTCCCTCTTGATATCTTTCGGCTCAGTAGCTACACTTACTTCTCCATCTTTCACAGAAACATTAGCTTTAAACTGAACAGGCTTTGTAATTCCTTTAATCGTTAAATTACCATCTAAAAGAGTATTATAATCCCCTTCTGTAGCCGGAGTAACCTTTGTAATCTCATAAGAAGCTGTCGGGAATTTTTCAACTTCAAAGAAATCTCCGCTTTTCAGGTGGCCATTTAATTTCCCTAAATCTTCCGGGCTGTCTTTCAAGTCCACAGAAGTTAAAGAGTTCATATCAGCAACGAATTTTCCGCTTTCCAGTTTTCCGTCTTTCACCGTCACATCTCCGCTTTCAAACCTGATGGTTCCAAAATGGCTTGTATTCTCAGATTTAAATACTTTATATCCCTTCCATTCAACCTTACTGTTTAGCGTATCCAAAGTGAACTGGCTACCTTCTTTGGTAGTTGTCACCTCATTACTTTCACTCGTAAGTGGTTTGTCTTTTTTACAAGAAACCATTACAGCAGCAATAAATAATGCAGGAATAGCTAACGAAAACAGTTTTTTTCTCATTTTTGATTTATTTTTATTAGTTCCGCTAATATAATAAAAAAAATTATGTTTTCATAAAAACCTTACATTTGTAATATGCTATTAGAAATAAACAATTTATTTTTCTCTCATAACAAAGAAAATCCCCTGTTTCAGAACCTTAATCTAAGGTTTGAAGAAAACAGGATTATAGCGCTGGCCGGTGAAAGCGGATGTGGAAAATCTACTCTTCTTAACCTTATCTATGGTCTTTTGGATTGGGAAAAAGGAGAGATCATTTTTAACGGAGCAAAGCTTTTGGGACCGAAAGGAAATCTTGTTCCCGGAGAACCAGAAATGAAATTCGTAGCCCAGAATTTTGATCTTATGCCTTACGCTACGGTGGCTGAAAACGTAGGAAAATTTATTTCTAATATCAATTTAAAACAGAAAAAAGAAACCGTAACGGAACTTCTTGAGGTAGTGGGACTTCAGGAATTTGCCAACGTACTTCCTAAATTCTTAAGTGGCGGACAACAGCAGAGAGTGGCTATTGCAAGAGCATTATCTGTACTTCCAAAACTTCTTATTTTAGATGAACCCTTCAGTAATCTGGATTTTCCTAGAAAAATTGAACTGAGGGAAAGACTTTTCAGATATGTAAAACAGCATGAAGTTTCTCTGATTATTTCCACGCATGAACTTCAGGATATTATGCCATGGCTGGACCAGATTGTCATTCTGCAGGACGGAAGACTGATTCAGAATGACAGTCCGGAGGAAACCTACAGACATCCTTACAATTCTTATGTTGCTAAGCTATTCGGGGAAGTGAATATTTTCAGTGAAGCAGAAGCTGAAAATTTCCAGCTTACCAAATTCTCTTATTATCCCAAAGAAATCAAAATCACAGAAACCGGTCTTGAAGCCGAAGTTCTTGAAAGCAGATTTGCAGGAAATTATTACTGGAATAAATTAAGAGCAAAAGAAAAGGAGCTTGTTGTGTATACGGATGAGAAAATATCAGGAACGATCTGTATTTCGTTTATGTAAGCGAAAAACCAAATTGCACATAACTTATACATTCACTTATACTTATCAATAAAAAAAGCACAGACGTAAGAAGCTGTTTTAAAACTTTTTCTTACATTTGTACTTCTAAAGTATAAGGAAATTTTTGGTTAATTCTCTTTCTGCCTTCCAGACGGACATTAGCAATCTTGCAATTAAGTCTGTTGAAAGATTACACTGTCCAATTTTTTCCTTTTCTTTATTTTCAGGGCATAGAAAAACAAAGTTTTCTTATGCTTTCTTAACAAATTCTGACTTAAGAGCCATTGCTCCGAAACCATCAATTTTACAGTCAATATTGTGATCACTTCCCGGTCTCAGACGGATATTTTTCACTTTAGTTCCGGCTTTTACCGGTTTTGGTGCTCCCTTTACAGGTAGATCTTTTATTACCACTACAGAATCTCCATCCTGAAGTTCATTTCCATTGGAATCCAGGATTTTTCCTTCATTTGCGGCTTCGGCAGCGGCTTCTGCCGGATCCCACTCGTAGAAACACTGGGAACATACCATCATATTATCGCTCGGGTAGGTAAACTCAGAGCTGCATTTTGGACAAATTACTGTGTCACTCATATTTTTATTTTTTGCAAAGGTAGAACTTTTTAGAGGTTGAAGTCAATAGATAAAGCTCAGTATAGTAGATCATAAGCGCCTGTTAATTTTACACAGACAGGTGAATTAATACAAATTAAATAAACTTGCTGCAAAGAAAATAAAGTATAGTAATGAACAGTGTATATTTTGTTAACAAATATTTTTCATTAAGCAAAAACACAGGTTTATTCGTCTTATAGTAAAAGGCTATCTTCGACAAATAAAAAATACAAATAATCGGAAAATCTTTACAAATTCAGCATTAAAATTTATTTCTACTATGCAAAAAATTAATAAACACACAGGCCATTCACTACTGAATCTCAGATTGTCAGTAGTCAATTTTTACTTTGCAAATTGAATCGTGAATGCGCAACCTTTCATTAGAAAACTGATCTGTACAATATTAATATAATTACTCATAACCTCTCAACAGGAAACACGAAAATTCACAAGCGAAGCGGATTCACCATTCACCATCAACGATCCCCTTTACCTCTCCTATTCTCAATCTCCCCACCCAAATTCCAAACTCTCAATTAAAAGTCGTATTTTTGCAGATTCAAACAGCGAAGCAAATTTATGGAACTTATTCACAGAAACTTGGCAATCGGAATTCACGATGCCCTACAGGAGACATTTTTTGAGAAAAACAAATATGCCGATAAAGTTATTGAAAGACTTTTGAAAGCCAACAGAAAATGGGGAAGCCAGGACAGAGCCGTTGTTTCTGAAATTTTTTACAATATTATCCGTTGGAAGAAACGCCTTGAATACTATATGGGTGAAGGTGTAAAACCCAACAATATCTACAAACTGATTATTGCGTACTTACTTTGGAGTAAAACCAATTATAAAAAATTTGAAGAATTTGACGGAATTAAAATCGCCGATATTCTTACCAAACTTAAAAAGAACACTGTTCCTACAAAAGCGATAGAACACTCTATTCCTGAATGGCTTGCTGAAACTCTTGAAAAAGAACTGGGTGCCAGCTGGGAAAGAGAAATGATTGCTTTGAACGAGCAGGCTCCTACGGTTTTAAGAGCCAATTCTTTAAGAACAACCACCAAAGAGCTTATCTCTGATCTTTCAGATGAGGGTGTTGTTTCTTATCCTGTTAAAGGTTATCCTGACGCTGTTCAGCTGGAAGAAAAGAAAAATGTTTTCCTTACCACAGCTTTCAAAGAAGGATTATTTGAAGTTCAGGATGCTTCTTCTCAGAAAATCGGGTATTTCCTTGATGTAAAAGAAGGACAAAGAGTGGTAGATGCCTGTGCAGGTGCGGGAGGAAAAACATTGCACTTAGCTGCATTAATGAAAAACAAAGGTCAGATCGTAGCATTAGACATCTTTGAATGGAAGCTTGCAGAACTGAAGCGTCGTGCCAAAAGAGCCGGAGCCCACAACATTGAAACCCGTATGATTTCTGATAACAAGGTGATCAAACGTCTTCATGAAAAGGCTGACAGACTTCTGATTGATGCACCTTGTTCAGGTCTTGGTGTTTTGAAAAGAAACCCGGACAGTAAGTGGAAAATTGACCAGGACTTTATTGACAGAATTAAAAAGGAGCAGCAACAAATCCTTCAGGACTATTCTAAAATGCTTAAAAAAGGAGGAAAAATGGTATATGCTACCTGTTCTATCCTTCCGTCTGAAAACAATCTTCAGGTAGAAGAATTTATCAAAAACAATCCTGGATTCAAGATGATTAAAGATGAAAAAGTAATGCCTAGCGAAGGATATGACGGGTTCTACATGGCTTTGATTGAGAGAGTTTCTTAATCCAAATCCTCTAAACGATATTTAAACTACTCTATTTTTTGGAGTAGTTTTTTTTTGAAATTATAGACATAGAAATAGCTATAATTATCAAATAAAACTATTTTATCTCTGAATCTATCTTTTGAAAGCTGAAACGGATACCACGAACTATTTTTTACTTCTATTTTAGCCGATGTATTTTCATTTTTACCATCGAAGTATGTAAACTCGTTTGAATTATGAAAAATCAGAAAGAAGTTTGAATGATTAGAATCTAAATAATATCTGAAATCTTCAATCTTAAAATCATTCGTTAAAGGCTCCAGATAATTACCACCTGCCGGAGGTTTATGATCAATTCCAAAAATAAATTTTCCACTTTTCCATGAAATTTTAGTTCTTAAAAATCCATTGTTCAATAATTCAATATTATTATTGATAACTTCAGAAACTAATTTGGATTGGATTTTGCAGATTTTTCTAATAAAATTCTCAGAATTAACTAATATTTTCAACTTTTCTTCTCCATAATAATAAGCGGTAACAATATGTTTCCGATTAAGTTTTTTCCGATTCAGAATGGAATATTCAACAAGTTTCAAAACATCAACCACATTTATATTTCCACTTAAAATCCTCACAGATAAACCTTTATTATTACTTTTCAATAAAATACCTTCATCAAGAACTGCTAATTTATATTGAGAGTTATTATTTTCTAAAATAAAAAACTCTTGCTTAGGATCATGAGAATAGTATGTCTTTCTTTCAATCATAATCGTATCAGAACAGCCTAATTTTTCAGCAATAAGTTTAGATAATCTTCCAACAACCTGCATCTTTAACTCCTCTGATTCAATTGTTTTTTGGTCAAAATTAAACCCTGAAACAAAATACGTTTTTATATTTCCGAAGTTTTCTATCCTAACTTTCGGTTTATGTGCTTCTATAAAGTTTAATGACACAAGAAATATAAAAAAAAGAATTAACTTATTCAATGGTATTGTTTTTTTGATTGAACGCAATATAGATCAATTTATTTCAAACTCAATATTCTGTTAATTTAAAAAAATGTAACATTTTTTGTAACATTTACAGTACGTTTTCTACTAACTGTATAGATTAAACCGGTTTGACGCTGTGAGAAGTTAACAGTAACTTTGCAGCAAACTCATTTATTTATGCATACAAGAATTGTTTTCAATTTTCTGGCTGTTTTTTTATACTGTCTGTTTTCTGCACAGACCTATGAAATTCAGTACTCCAGTTCTTATAACGGAAAAGCATTAACTGATCAGCCTTCTACAATTATCTGGGTCAATGAAAAAGAAAATTTCATTCTTAACAGCACGATCAAAGAACAAAAAAGCAGCTATCCTTATGAAATCACTAAGGTGGAAAAGCCATCCAATACTATAGTTTCTTATGCCTTTTTAAAACCCGGCTCAATCATCTCAACCTCAGATGCTGAATCTGTAGGAAAACAGGATTTTGAACTGACCAATGAAACGAAAAAGATCTTAGGGTACAACTGTAAAAAAGCGGTTACGAAAGTCAATTCAAATACCATTGAAGTCTGGTATACGAATGACCTGAAGCTGAAAGGCGGCCCATCTGTATTGGGGCAGAATTTAGGATTGGTCCTGGAGGTGGAAAGAAATAAAAACTCTTTAACGACTGCCGCTTCAATCAAAAAAATAAAGAATGCCGGAATTGAAAGTATCATAAAAGGAGAAATACAGACAACTGATCAGTTGGGATATAAAGACCTTCTATGGAAAAGCAGATTTACCACGCTGAATGTTTTTGAAAACGAAATCATCAACTTCTCTGATGCCTCAAAATCTGACGGCCAGATAAAAAGATACGCCAAGGGAACTATTATCCTTAAAAAAGTAAAATTTCCTGCTATTACAGAGGGAGAGACTATTTTTGCAGAACTAAAACAGCAGTCGAACGGAGATGCGTATGACAGAACCGGAACTGTATTTTTTATTCCGCAGGATAAAGAAAAGTCGTTTTTTGACGGCTTGGAAAACGGAGCAAAAACCCTTCCTGTCTATGACAATGGAAACGGAAAACAATATTACGGGGTAACGGCTACCGGCAGCTACAGCCCTGCTATGGAAATGATGCGGTTTTTTACCGCTTTTGGCATTCAGAAGTTTAATCATATTCAGCTTAAGGGAAAAGAGTGGCAGACCATCAGCCCTTACCGGCAGGATATTACAGAATTAAAGCCTGCTTTATCCGGAAAAGAGCTTTGGATAGGCACTTTTATTGGAAATTATGATAAAGGAGGACACAAAGTAAGTCTTGATATTACGATTCATAAAAGCGATCAAAACGTTAATAAAAATAATGTAGCCATCCCGTTATTCAACACTTTAAACATTATGGAAATGGCAGGACAGGACTATTCTACCATGTTCAGTCAGGACAAAGGTCTACTTGTTGATTTCACTTTGGATAAAGATCTGAAAAATGCTCAGCTAAGATATACCTCAACAGGACATGGCGGTTGGGAAAATGGTGATGAATTTGTTCCAAAAGCCAATTCTATATTTGTGGATGGAAAACCCGTTTTTTCATTTGTACCGTGGAGAACAGACTGTGGTTCATACCGTTTATACAATCCGGCCTCCGGAAATTTCCAGGATGGTCTTTCGTCATCAGACCTCAGCAGATCAAACTGGTGTCCGGGAACGGTTACCAATCCTGAATTCATTCCTCTTGGAGATTTGAAAGCAGGAAAACATACGATTCAGGTAAAAATTCCACAAGGTCCTACGGAAGGAACAAGCTTCAGTTCATGGAATGTTTCCGGCGTATTACTGGGGGTTCAATAAAAACAAAACCTTCTTGCATGAGAATTGCAAGAAGGTAAAAACACAAATGATGAAAAAAAATTATTTCGAGCCACAAAGTAAGGGGTAAAATTTATATAATTACTTACCATAGATTAATAAATATGTCATTTTTATTTCGTATAGAGATTTGGCAATTTTAGTCCCAACGAAAAAAATTAATCAAAAACATCTTAATTCCAATAAATAGTTAAAATTTTTAACTTAAAAATATTAATTGATTAAAAATTTTCTCATTTAAACATTTTTAATTGTTATTTATAAACATCACTTTTACTTTTGTTCCATAAATAATAAAAAATTATGTGTGGAATTGTATGTTTATTTGACGCCAAGCAAAAAACCGAAGTATTAAGACCTCAGGTATTGGAAATGTCAAAAAAAATCCGTCACAGAGGACCGGATTGGAGTGGAGTTTTCCAGGATGAGAAAGTAATTTTTTCTCATGAAAGACTTGCCATTGTAGATCCAACTTCCGGAAAACAACCTTTATTTACGAAAGACGGAAAAGTAGTATTAGCCGTAAACGGTGAAATCTACAACCATAGAGAATTAAAAGAAGAATTTCCTGATTATGAATTTCAGACTCAGTCGGACTGTGAGGTGATCCTTGCACTGTACAGAAAATACGGAAAAGATTTCGTAGAGAAACTCAACGGAATTTTTGCCTTCGCTTTATATGATACTGAAAATGATGTTTATCTTATTGCCCGCGATCATATGGGAATCTGCCCGCTTTATCAGGGTTGGGACAAAAACGGAAACTATTATGTCGCTTCAGAATTAAAAGCTCTTGAAGGGGTATGTAAAAAAATAGAAACATTCCTGCCCGGTCATTTCGTTTACAGCAAAGATGGTGCTGAGCTTCAGCAATGGTACACAAGAGACTGGGACAGCTTTGATCATGTAAAAGACAATGAAACGGATATTTCAAAACTGAGAAAAGGTCTAGAAGATGCCGTTCACAGACAACTGATGAGTGATGTTCCTTATGGAGTACTTCTATCAGGAGGTTTAGATTCATCTGTTATTTCCGCAATTACTGCAAAATTTGCCCGCCAGAGAATTGAAAGCGGCGATACACAGGAAGCGTGGTATCCGAGACTTCACAGTTTCGCCGTAGGATTGGTTGGTTCTCCCGATCTGGCAGCAGCTCAGAAAGCTGCAGAACACATCGGATCTGTACACCATGAGGTTAACTTTACCGTACAGGAAGGACTGGACGCTGTACGTGACGTTATTTACCACCTTGAAACCTATGATGTAACCACCATCAGGGCATCCACCCCAATGTACCTTTTAGCAAGAGTGATCAAATCTATGGGGATTAAAATGGTTCTCTCAGGAGAAGGTTCAGATGAATTGTTCGGAGGTTATTTGTACTTCCACAAAGCTCCTGATGCAAAAGAATTCCACGATGAAACGGTGAGAAAACTGGGCAAACTTCACCTTTATGATTGTTTAAGAGCCAACAAAGCGTTGATGAGCTGGGGAATTGAAGGAAGAGTACCTTTCCTTGATAAAGAATTTATGGATATTGCGATGACGCTTAACCCTAAAGATAAAATGATCAATACTGCTGAAGGAAAAATTGAAAAATGGGTATTGAGAAAAGCTTTCGAGGATCTGCTTCCTGATTCTATTGCATGGAGACAAAAAGAACAGTTCTCGGATGGTGTAGGCTATTCATGGATCGACACATTAAAAGAAGTAGCTGAAAAAGAAGTAACGGATGAAATGATGGCGAATGCAAGATTCAGATTCCCGCTAAACACCCCTCAGAACAAAGAAGAATACCGATACAGAACGATTTTTGAAGAACATTTCCCAAGTGAAACCGCTGCAGCTACTGTTCCATCGGTTCCATCCGTAGCTTGCTCTACTCCTATTGCTTTGGAATGGGATGAAGCGTTCAAAAAAATGAATGATCCAAGCGGAAGAGCAGTGAAAGTGCATGAAACGTCATATTAGAAAATCGATTGATGAATCGTCAATGGTCAATCCGCTGCGCTTGTGAATTTGTTGCGGGATTCGGGTTTCGGGATTCGGGTTTCGGGATATTTTAACGCAGAGTACGCTAAGATATTTCCATTAGTGTTTAAGAACGATCGCAAAGGCGTTTCACTTAGCAACAGACAAACTGATATCCTCGCTGAACGAAGTGCGCTTGCGAACGAAATATATGGGATTAAAATTTAAACCTTGCGACCATAGCGTTTATTTAACCTTGCCAATAATATTAATTTACTAATTAAAATATATATTTTTTTTATTCAAACATATAACTCTCTCTGTTATAATTTATCAATCCTGTAGCAATACAGGATTTTTTCTTGAATTAACAATAACAATATGGCATAATTTAACTCACAATCCAAAATAATATCTAATAAATAATTATATTTGGAAAACGAAAATATCAATTATAAAAAAATGAGAAGAAACCTTACTGTTTTATTTGCCTTATTAGCGATTAGTTTTGCTTTTGGACAAGGGAAATATGGCAAATATCTGAATTCAAAGAAGCTTGCTTTGGCTTACAAGAGTGTGAAAGACCAGGATAAGGACGACTACTATCAACAATTCTACTGGCTGGTAAAAGCAGAGCAACTGAAAACTTATCCTCACCTTAAAGATATAAAACCTGTCGTTTTATATGAATTTGTAAAATATGTAAACCCTCAGAATCCGACCAAAAAACTGGATGCAAGAGGCAAAGAACTGAGAGCAACTGCAGAATTATCATTAAATCAATATTTTAAAAATAAAAAATTTGAAAACAATTCTGTTTTAATGTATAACCTTGAAACGTATGTAGATCCGTCAAAAGGGCAATATTATACTAAGGTTGATCCGGAAAAAATCAAAGAGCTTGTACCAAAAGAATTATTTGCTTTCAACTCATTCAACAGAAATATAGGAGAAGAAAAAACCTATTATCTCTGGATCGACAAGAAAAAAGATGATCTTAATATTGTAGATATCATTCCTAGCGAAAAAGAAGACAAAGCTTTTTATACCAGATTAAGACAATATCTTCCAAGCTATAAATTCTCAAAATATGTTCCTACTGTAAAAAAAGGGAACAAGTCTGACAAAACGGATATCGAATATTATTATATCATGCCTTTTGAACAGAATACTGATAACATCGAATACAAAACCAAGGACTTCAAAACTTTCACTTTAAGCCAGTACAGAAAAGCCGGTGATGAATGGAAAGGAGTAGAAAAACCTAGAAAATAAATCAAAAAGTCCTGTGAAATTTCACAGGACTTTTTTAATTTTATATGGATTTCTTTATCTAAGAATCAAAACGCTTAGAGTAAGCGGTTCTTCAAATAAAATAAGTCTGGGGATCTTTTTATAACCCAGCCGGTACAAAATGACAGAAGCAAATACACAACAGACCTCCGTAAAAAAAATACTTCCCTTAATTCTGGCCACTGCAATTTTCATGCAAATGCTGGATTCCACAATCCTGAATACTTCCCTGCCTGCTATTGCAAAAGATCTGAATGAATCTCCGCTCAATATGCAGAATGCTATTATCAGTTATGTTCTAACCCTTGCTGTTTTTATGCCTGCCAGCGGATTTCTTGCAGACCGGTTCGGGACCAAAAAAGTATTTATATTTTCTCTGGTATTGTTCAGTCTGGGCTCGTTATTTTGTTCTTTGTCTCAAAACCTCACCCATCTTGTTATTTCTAGGGTTGTTCAGGGAGTTGGAGGAAGCCTGATGACTCCTGTCGGAAAACTGGCACTCATCAAAACATTTGACAAAAACGAACTGCTCAAAGCCATGAACTTTGCTATTATTCCAGCACTTATCGGACCTGTACTCGGGCCTTTAGTGGGAGGTTATATGGTAGACTATCTTTCATGGCACTGGATATTCCTGATCAATATTCCGATTGGGGTGCTGGGAATTCTTTTAGGATTAAAATTCATGCCCAATTATAAATCTGATGATGTAGATTTTGATTTAAAAGGGTTCCTGATTTTTGCCGCAGCCTCTCTCCTGCTTTCTGTTTCACTGGAACTTTTCGGAGACATTCAGAATATCACACCTGTCTTATTGGTATTTATCATGGGATTTTTGTTCCTGTACTATTATTATAAACATGCAAAAAGAGGCGGAAATCCTATTTTCCCATTAAATCTGTTTCAGGTAAGAACTTTCCGTGTGGGTATTGTGGGCAATCTGGCGACCAGATTGGGAATCAGCTCCGTTCCGTTATTACTTCCGCTAATGATTCAGATTGCCTATAAACAATCTGCGGTAACTTCCGGCTGGATCATTGCTCCTATGGCTTTAACAGCTATATTCGGAAAATCCTCTGTTATAAAGATTTTAGATAAATATGGCTATCGTCAGACCTTAATGGTGAATACCTTTATTATCGGAACGCTGATCTGCCTGCTTGCTATTCCTGACATTCACACTTCTCTATATTGGTTTGTTCCCATCATTGCGGTACTGGGCTTTTTCAACTCTATACAGTTCACTTCCATGAACACTATTTCCATTGCCGATCTCCGAAATTTCCAGACCAGCAGCGGAAACTCATTACTCTCTGTCAATCAACAGTTAGCCATCGGTTTCGGAATTGCTTTCGGACTGATTGTTTTAAAGCTGTTCGAAAATACAGATCTGATCAAAGGAGAAATCCACAATGCTTTCCGGTTAACCTTTCTCACAGTAGGAATATTAACAATTCTATCCGGATTGGTATTCAGAAGACTCCATATTTCGGATGGGAAGAACATGCAGTCTAAGGAGGAATAATCAGGAAAAAAGTAAAATTATAAAAATAATGCATCTATGGCGGATTACTACGCGGTTCCGCCAATTTGTATTCTGTATTCTACCCTTCTACGAACTTAACACAGATCAATGCTTTTCGCATATATGTATGGTAATTTTGTTTACATAAATCAACAATGTGATGGCAACTAAAAAAATAGAAATCGTAGTATCTCCAAAACCTGCGCACTTTGTAGGGGATGGATTCAGGGTTCACAATTTCATTCCGGGAGTTCCTGGATTGGATATGAAAAGAATGGATCCGTTCATTATGCTGGATTATAATTCAAAATTTCATTTCAACGGATCAGACAGACCGAGAGGTGTCGGGGTGCATCCGCACAGGGGTTTTGAAACCGTAACCATAGCATATAGCGGAAAAGTAGAACACCATGACAGTGCCGGCGGCGGCGGTGTTATCGGAGAAGGTGATGTTCAGTGGATGACTGCTGCCAAAGGAGTTCTTCACAAAGAATATCATGAAACGGAGTGGGCAAAAGAAGGAGGAATTTTCCAGATGGTTCAGCTTTGGGTGAATCTCCCTGCAAAAGATAAAATGAGCTGCCCAAAATACCAGGCTATTGAAAACTCTACAATGGAAAGAGTTGATCTCGGGGATAATGGTTTTATAGAAGTGATTGCCGGAGACTATGACGGTCATAAAGGACCTGCAAGCACTTTCACTCCGGTCCATATGATGAACGCAAAGCTTAAATCAGGAGGAAAAGCGGAATTTAATTTCCCTTCTCATTTCAACACTGCGGCTTTGGTGATTGAAGGAAGTATTATTATTAATGGAGAAGAGAACGTTAAATCCGATCATTTTGTATTGTTTAAAAATGAAGGCGAAACATTTACCCTGGAAGCAAAGGAAGATGCTGTTGTTTTAATCATCAGCGGTGAGCCTATCAATGAACCTATTTACCCTCATGGTCCTTTTGTGATGAATTCCAGAGAAGAGATTATGCAGGCCTTCGAGGATTTTAATACCGGAAAATTCGGATACCTGGAAGATTAAAAGAATTAAATTTATCTTAATCTTTGATTATTCCTTTTTTTATTAACTTTATATAATGGCAAACCTTATAGGTTTTAAAACCTATAAGGTTTAATTGTCTTAACACGCAATTTCCTGCATTTATAGGAAATGCGGCACCCTTAGTACAAATATTATGAAACCAGAATTTGAAAATATACCTCTTGTAAAAGCTGAAAAAAGATTTGAAATAGAGTTCAACGGACATTTTGCATTCATCGATTACCGTGAAACCATGCACCAGATTTCTTTGATACATACAGAGGCAGAACCGGAACTGGCAGGAACCGGCGCAGCAGCTGCGGTAGTAGAAAAAACTTTGAATTTTATTGAGGAAAGCGGAAAAAAACTTCTTCCCTTCTGTCCTTATGTTTTCGCCTTTATTAAGAAACACCCTGAATGGAAACGTATCGTGGATGAGAGATTTGAAGGCTATGACAAACTGTAAACCTTCATCAGAATTCATCAATTTATTTAAATAACATTTTAAAAAGTATCACATCATTATGTCAAATATTGGACTTATCATTGAAGAAAAAGCAGCAGATATCGGAAATTTCCTGGTAGGAAGACTTCTTCCTTTCCGTGAGAAGAGAGCCGTTGGACCTTTTGTTTTTATCGACCACATGGGGCCTTCAGAATTAAAAGATTATCAGAATCTTGATGTTCCGCCACATCCGCATATCGGATTATCTACCTTAACTTACCTGTTGGAAGGGTCTATCTTTCACAGAGACAGCATTGGAAGTGCTATAGAAATAAAACCGGGTGCCGTTAACTGGATGACTGCCGGAAAAGGAGTGGTACATTCGGAAAGAACGCCTGAATATTTAAGACACAGTGATAAAAGACTTCACGGATTTCAGATCTGGGTAGGTCTTCCAAAGCATCTTGAGCAGTCTGAGCCTACTTTTCATCATATTGAGGCAGATGAAATTCCGGTTTGGGAAGAAGATGGTATTCAGTATAAATTAATTGCCGGTGAAGCATTCGGAAGAACATCTGCAGTTCCGGTACACAGCAAATTATTTTTCCTTGAAATTAAAACAAAAGAAGCCAGAAAGATCAGCATAGGAAAAGATCTTTATGGAGAAGCGGCCATGTATGTTCTGGATGGAACAGTAACTACCGATGGAAATTCTTATGGTTCCAAACAGCTGATGATTGCTAAAGATACCAAACTTTGCGAATTTGAAATGAGCGAAAACGGAACGGTTTATCTTTTCGGTGGTGAGCCATTCGATGAAGAACGTTTTATATTCTGGAATTTTGTTAACTCTGATAAAGAATTAATTGAACAGGCAAAAGTAAACTGGAATGATCAGAATCACGAAGCATTTCCTCTGGTTCCAGGTGACGAAAATGAATACGTGCCCCTTCCTAAGGCTATTTTAAACCGAAAATAATTTCAGTTCAGATTATTAACTATGAAAATATTAGCATTTGCCGGAAGTACATCTTCCACGTCTATCAACAGGGAACTGGTAAAGTTTGTTCTGAAAGATTTTCAGGATGAGGAAATCAATCTGATTGACCTTAACGATTTTACAATGCCCGTATTCTCTGTAGATCTTGAAAAGAAAGGTTTTCCGGATGAAGCGCATCAGTTTTTAAAAGCGATTGAGGAATGTGATGTGATTATCTGCTCTCTTGCTGAGCACAACCGTTCTTACAGTGCAGCTTTTAAAAATGTTTTTGACTGGGCTTCAAGAATTAACGTAAAAGTATTTCAGAATAAACCTATGCTTCTGATGAGCACTTCTCCAGGAGGCTATGGCGGCGGAAATGTGATGAATACGGCAAAAACATTTTTCCCACAGTTTGCGGCAGACATTAAGGATACTTTTTCATTGCCAAAATTCTATGAAAATTTTGATCTGGAAAGCGGGGTCATCAATCCTGATATGCTGAATGATCTGAAAGGTAAAATACAAAACTTTAAAAATCAGATAAAGTAAATGAACAAAGGAAGACTGGAGGCGTTCAGTGATGGTGTCCTTGCTATTATTATCACCATTATGGTACTTGAACTGAAAGTACCTGAAGGAAATAGCTGGGCCAGTGTCAAACCTCTTCTTCCTAAGTTTCTGGCTTATATTTTCAGTTTTATATATGTAGGAATCTACTGGAACAATCATCATCATTTGTTCCAGACAGTAAAGAAAGTAAATGGCAGCATTCTTTGGGCCAACCTTCATCTTCTGTTCTGGCTTTCTCTGATGCCAATTGCCACGGAATGGATCGGAACAACAAATTTTGCAAAAAATCCCGTTGCAGTCTATGGTATCGGGCTCATTATGTCGGCTATTGCCTATACTATTCTGGAACATGTTATTATCCGTTGTGAAGGGGAAGATTCAAAACTGAAAGCAGCCATCCATTCGAAATATAAAGAGTATATCTCAATTGTATTTTATGTCCTGGGAATCGCTACTTCATTTTTTTATCCTTATATTGCCATAGGTTTTTATTATATCGTGGCTCTTATATGGCTGATTCCGGACAGAAGAATCGAAAAAACATTAAAAGAAAATTGATATGGAAACACACGAATATCCTAATGGAAACATTACTGTCATCTGGCAGCCTAAGAAATGTATTCACTCTGCCATATGTGTAAAAACACTTCCAAAAGTCTATAATCCTAAAGAAAGACCCTGGATAAAAGCAGAAAACGCAAGTCCTGAAGAACTTAAAAATCAAATAGACTTATGTCCTTCAGGTGCATTAAGTTATAAATTCAATACAGAAAAATAATGGCGGTAACGGTAAAAGCAAGTTTAGGAAAAACAAAATATTATACAGAAGTAACAGCCGGCGAAAACACAATCATTACGGATGAACCGATTGATAAAGGCGGACAGAACAAGGGTTTCAATCCGCTGGAAATTCTGGCTACGTCATTGGCAAGCTGTACAGCAGCAACCTTGAGAATGTATATTGAAAGAAAGGAATGGGATATAGAAAACATCAATGTAGAAGTAGAGCTTGAAAACTTTCCATTAACAAAAAGAGCAGTTTTCAAAAGAGAGATCAGCTTTGAAGGTATTCTGGATGATGAGCAGCGTAAAAGGCTGCACACTATTGCAGACGCATGCCCTGTTCACAAAATATTAACCAACGACATAGAAATACTAACTAAATTCTCGTAATATGATCGAAGTAAAACAAAACAACGACGAAAAACACGGAAGTTTTGAAGCTTTCATAGATGGAAGACGCGCAGGAATGATGACGTATACCTGGGCAGGAGAAGAAAGATTTATTATAGACCACACCGAGGTGGAAGAAGCTTACAACGGAAAAGGCGTAGGCAAGGAAATGCTTCTGGCAGCCGTAGATTTTGCCAGAAAAAATGACAAGAAGATTATTCCCCTCTGCCCTTTCGCTAAGGCAAGTTTCCAGAAAAGTGAGGAACTTCAGGATGTTTTAGTGAATTAGTCACTGTATTACACCCTTACCATACAAACCTTTCAGAGATCGCTCTGAAAGGTTTTTTTATGCAGTTATTTTATTCTCAATACCAGATCTCTGTTAACGCAAAGTTTATTTTGAATTATATTAAATTTTAAGCAGGCAAAGAGTGAATCAATTTTTAATTGGTTTGATGAAGTAAACTGTTTCTATTAACTCAGAAAACAGTATCCGGCTTTAAGACAGAAAAAGTAAAGTTACTTTTTACCGATGTCACTATAAAAAGATGAAAATATAGAGGATCATTTCTTTTATGAGCTTTATAACTTCCAGCTCCAGGCTTCAGACCTTTCTGAAAATACTGGTTTTATCCCAAGCCTGGATCACTTTCAAAAAAGTAATTATATAAAAATTGTGTCTGAACTAAATTCATGATTCACGACTGATCTTTTTTATATATTTGCTAAAATTTAAAAATCAAGAATGAATCCAGGAACTATCCTTTTGTTATTTGTTTTCGTCTATTTTATCGGTCTTTTGGTGATTTCTTATTTCACCAGCCGGAATTCTGATAACCAGTCTTTTTTTATCGGTAACAAAAAGAGTAAATGGTGGCTCGTAGCATTCGGGATGATAGGAACCAGTTTAAGTGGGGTTACTTTTATTTCCGTTCCGGGAACCGTCGGAAAAATGACCGGTTCAGAATACATCTATGGAGGTTTTGAGTACTACATGATGGTAATCGGGTTCTTCATCGGATATTTCATTGTGGCAGCGATATTACTACCACTCTACTACAAGATGAATCTGACTTCTATTTACACGTATCTGGGAAAAAGATTCAATGTGGAGGCGCATAAAATAGGATCTATCTTTTTTATTATTTCAAGAGCAATTGGAGCTACCGCAAGATTATACCTGGTAGTAAATGTTTTACAGATATTTTTACTTGAAGGGTTGGGAGTTCCGTTTTGGGTAACTTCCCTTGTACTTCTGCTGATGGTACTTCTGTACACTTTTGAAGGCGGTGTAAAAACGATTGTTATTACAGATACCCTGCAGACTTCATTTATGATCATCAGCCTTGTAGCTTGTATTGTTTATATTTTATCCAACCTGAATTTATCATTCGGTGAAGCTTATACGATTCTGGAACAGAAAAACTATACTCATTTCATCAATTTTGATCCTAATTCCAAAACCTTTTTCCTGAAAACCATTCTGGGTGGAATTTTCATTACCATTGCCATGACAGGGCTGGATCAGGAAATGATGCAGAAGAATATTTCTGTAGATAACCTTAAGAATTCAAAGAAAAACATGCTGACCTTCGCCGGAACGCTTCTTATCGTGAACCTTGCATTCTTATTCCTGGGAGGGTTGCTATACCTTTTTGCGCTGCAGCATGGAGCGGAATATGGAACTATAAACGGTGAAACGGTAACGAATATTTTCGGATTTAAAGACCCTTCAGGAAACATTAAAAACGTAATGGGAGACGATCTTTTCCCGGCTTTATCGCTTCAGGGATATTTTCCTATGGCTATTTCTGTTATTTTCATCATCGGATTAATTTCAGCCTTATTCCCTTCTGCAGACGGTGCTTTAACAGCTGTAACAAGCTCATATTGTGTAGATTTATTAAACCTTAATGAGGATAAAACCAAAACTGAAAAAGAGAAGAAACGTCTTCGTATGAAAGTGCATTTAACTTTCACTGTCGTTTTCTTTATTCTGATCATGGTTTTCAAGGCATTAAATGATAAATCCATTGTGTACCTGATCATGGAAATTGCAGGATATACGTATGGACCGCTTTTAGGACTTTTCGCCTTTGGAATTTTCACCAGGTTCCAGATTTCAAGAAAATATTCCATCCTTACGGTTACCCTCTTGGCACCTGTATTAACTTATTTAATCAATCTGGCTGTTACAACTTATACCGATTACAAAATTGGAGTCGAACTCATTGTTTTAAACGGATTACTAACCTTCATTGGTCTGTGGCTGGTAAAAAACAAGCAGCACTTAAAAGTCGTTTAACACTTATAAAAAGAAAAAGGCTGTTTTCAATGAAGACAGCCTTTTTCTTTTTATTGGAATCAATGAAATAGATTATTCTTTAATCCACTTGATTGTTTTCTCTAAGTTCTTAGATTTAACCTTGATCAGATAGTCTCCCTGGACAAGGTGAGACAAGTCAAAAGTACCTGTTTTATCATGATTCAGTTTGTTATTTGCCTGAGTGAACACTAATTTTCCGCTTACATCATATACTGTAATATCATATACTTCATTTGAATTGGTAAATTTCACATTCAGTAATCCTTTACTTGGATTAGGATATACGACAAATACATCTTTATTGGCAGCGGTTTCATTCACACCTAATGTCTGGGTAATGGTGAAGTTGACAGGGTTAATGTTGTAGAATACGTTCGTTTCTGCAGCCACCATAATTCTTGCCTGTGTTGTATTTACGTTAGGAATAGTAACAGCTTCAGAACCATCATTCGGAGTAGAAGCCAGGATCAGTGTAGGATAGGTAAGACCGCCGTCTGTTGAAAGATAAATATTCACAGTAGCAGCATTCACAGGAAATGCCGTTGTATTGGCGACATCCCATGTTACCGTCTGAGTGGAATTACCAGCCCAGCTTACCGCTGTAGCAGGTGCAGTTACATTGAAAGGTCCGGAATTTCCATCAACGGTAATAACAGCATCATCATTGGCTACCCCTGCACAACCCGCATTATTATCTCTTACGGTAAGTCTGAACTCCATCGTTCTTGCATAAGATGGTCTAACTTCTCCTTTGGAAACCGTACCATTGATTACATCTGTAAGTTTTGGGAAATATCGGTAAGGAACGGTTACAGGTACATATGATCTGAACAGAGGTGCATTTCCGGTAGGAGCATTCCAGTCGCCTGCCGGGCCTACATCATTCTGCTCCCAGCTGTACGTAAGCGGATTATTATCGATATCTGTCGCAGAACCTTCCAATCTGAATGGTGTACTCTTCGGGATGGTATAATCGCCTCCGGCGTTTACTGTTGGAGCAAAATTATTAACAGGAAGCGTAACCTGACATGTTGTTGACTGAACTTTTGTTGTGATAGACTGATATGATTTGGTATGGAAAGTCGGAATACTGTTAGGAGCCAGGTTATTGGTACTTCCACAAATTCCGGCGTAAGCCATTATGGTAATTCCGCTTCCAGGTTCTACGGCATTAGATGCACTACGGTTACCATTACAACTCCCTGTAATGGCATTAAATGTATGCGGCCCGCCAAACTGATGCCCTACTTCATGGGCTACATAATCAATATCATAAGGATCTCCAACAGGATTAGGTGAACCGGTGATCCCTCTACCTTTATTGGTTGCATTACAGATTACTCCCAATCCGGCTAATCCTCCGCCACCTGTACTGAAGGTGTGTCCGATATCATAATTTGCATTTCCTATCAATAAATCAATCTGGGTCTGGCTCTCATTAATTAACGTACTGGCATTGTTATTTCCGTTAAACGGATCTGTAGCGGCATTTGTAAAGACCACATTGGCTTCATTATCCACCAGCACCAATCTTGAAGCAACTTCCTGTTCGTAAACTCCATTCACCCTGTTTACGGAGGTTACTATAGCTGAAAGTGTCTGTGCTACAGTAGGTGTGGCGGTACCCGTTGCTGCTACAGCATATTCTCCCGTACAAGCCACCGCAAGCCTGAAAACTCTAATTTGATTTCCTACGCTTGGTGCTACGGTCTTTTGAGCGTTTTTTTTTCCCAGGGGAGACTCGTCCTCATCCTTTACTCCACAAGACCTTGGATTTTTATCAATCAAATCACTTTTTTTATAAATGATATAATTGCTGATATCCTGTTTTGCATAGGGATCAATATAAGAATCTCCGGCTACTATAGATTTTATCTGTGCATGAAATCCCAGTTCTGTAAAATCCAGTTTTATGGTGGCGTACTTGTCATCAATTCCCTGTCCTGTAAAAGTAACAATCTGAGGAAACTGGCTGGCTAACCCGGGAGCCATCACTGAAGATTTCCAGATTCTGAATTTTGCTTTGGTGCCGTCAGGCATTGGCAGAACAATAATAGGAGCATTGTCTTTACGATCGCTGTCTTTTAACTCCGGAACGGAATTAAAATAACTTTTCATTCCGGCTACATCCAGTGTGTACGTCAGTGCCTTTTCCGGCTGCACTGTTCTGTTTTTAGGGTCTGCTTTAATGGATCTTTCACTTATTACTGTAAAAAAATCCTGTGCTTTCCCGGAGGAAACGGATATTATAAATATCCCCAGATAAAATAATTGTTTAATTTTCATATATAATGGTTTGTAATTTTTATTCATTCAAATGATAAGGCCAAAGCTAAAAGATAATTAACCAAGGAATAATAATTCAAATAATCTGGAATTATAAAATTAATTAAATTAATCAGATTATTACATACAAAAAATAAAAAATCAAACACAAACCTATAGAAAATGTAAAAATCCGCCTGTATAAAGGCATTAAGCTAAAATAAATTAATTATAATTTTTCTTTTATTTACACAGTTACTTTTACTATTTTAATATCTTTGAAATGTATAAAATAAACAGAATTAAAAATTAATCAAAATAAAAAAATACAACCCTAAAAACCATGAAAAAAATTATCTCATTTTTCGCTTTCCTATTAACATTCAGCTTTATGAGCGCTCAGGACAATTTTGAACTATCAACATTAAGAATCGGGCCGTTTAAAGTCTTTATGCCGAAAGCTGAGGCTGAAAAAATTGCAGGAACAAAGCTGGTTAACGCGGGTGGAGAGAAAAAAAACATGGTAAAGTATAATGGAGAAACCATACAGATTGATCTTTTTGATAATTACATTAATGAGGCCAATCCAAGTGTTCCTTCGATTACCTATATGACAACAACTAGTAAAAAGTTCAAAACCAAAAGCGGAATCGGAGTTGGAAGCACCCGCGACGACCTGATCAATGCCTACAGAAATTACCCCAACTTTAGTGTACGCCCGGATTGGGACTCTAATGGCAAACCGATTAAAGACACCGGTTATTTTAATCTTGAAGACAGCCAGGCAGGAACGCTGTTAAGCTTTAAATTTGTTAATAATATAGTGACCGAAATCTCCGTTTACCTTAATGAAGGCTGTTAAAAGCGGAAAAATATTAAAATCATACAACGATCGGGGTTTTATCTCCGGGCTTTTGCATTTCCGTAAGCCGGTAAAAAATTGTAAATTCGCATACAAATAAATCAGATATAATGAGTAAAAGTATTGAGGAGTTAAAGACTCTTACTACGCAGATCAGAAGAGACATTTTAAGAATGGTTCACGCTGTTAATTCAGGACACCCGGGTGGAAGCTTAGGTTGTACAGAATTCTTTACAGCCCTTTATGGTAAAGTGATGAACTATAAACTTCCTTTCACAATGGAAGGCAAAAATGAAGATCATTTTTATCTATCAAACGGACATATTTCTCCGGTATTCTATTCTACTTTAGCAAGATTTGGTTTCTTCCCTGTTGAAGAACTGAGCACTTTCAGAAAATTAGATTCAAGATTACAGGGACACCCAACAACTCACGAAGGTCTTCCGGGAATCAGAATCGCTTCGGGTTCTCTTGGACAGGGGCTTTCTGTAGCACTTGGAGTAGCTCAGGGTAAAAAATTAGATGGTGATCAGTCTCTTGTTTACTCTCTTCACGGGGATGGTGAGCTTCAGGAAGGTCAGATCTGGGAGGCATTGATGTATGCTTCTGCTAAAAAAGTAGATAACATCATTTCTACTATTGATTACAACGGGCGCCAGATTGACGGAGATACCGATGATGTATTAAGCTTAGGAAATCTTCATGCAAAACTGGAAGCATTCGGATGGACTGTTTTGGAAGAAAAGAACGGTAATGATCTTGAAGCGGTCATTGCAATTCTTGAGAAAGCAAAAACAGAAACCGGAAAAGGAAAACCTGTAGCCATCCTTCTTCATACAGAAATGGGATACGGAGTTGATTATATGATGGGATCTCATGCGTGGCATGGTAAAGCTCCTAATGATGAGCAGTTAGACACGGCATTCAAGCAATTGTACCTGGAAGCTCCGGCTGATTATTAATTATAAATGATAAATTATTATTGATAAATGATGCTTCTGGAACTTTATAATATGATTAATCACTCATCATTTATCAATGATCAAAAACTTTAGTAAAAAATGAAATATACATATACAGAAAAAAAGGACACTCGTTCAGGATTCGGAGCAGGATTAGCAGAATTAGCGGACAAAAATCCTAATGTAGTAGCACTTTGTGCAGACCTTATCGGTTCTCTGAAGATGGAGAAATTCATTGAAAAGGCTCCTGAAAGATTCTTTCAGATTGGTATTGCAGAAGCGAACATGATGGGAATTGCTGCAGGTCTTAGTATTACAGGAAAAATTCCTTTTACAGGAACTTTCGCCAACTTCTCTACTTCAAGAGTATATGATCAGATCCGTCAGTCTATTGCTTATTCTGATAAAAATGTAAAAATCTGTGCATCTCACGCAGGTCTTACTTTAGGAGAAGACGGAGCTACTCACCAGGTTCTTGAAGATATCGGTATGATGAAAATGCTTCCCGGAATGACCGTGATCAACACTTGTGATTACAACCAGACTAAAGCTGCTACCCTGGCGATTGCAGATTTTGAAGGTCCTGTATATTTAAGATTCGGAAGACCTGTGGTTCCTGTATTCATCCCTGAAGATATGCCTTTCGAAATCGGAAAAGGAATCATGCTTCAGGAAGGTACTGATGTAACGATTGTTGCAACAGGACACCTTGTATGGGAATCTCTTGTAGCGGCTGATGAACTTGAGAAAGAAGGTATTTCCTGTGAGGTGATCAATATTCACACGATCAAGCCTCTTGATGAAGAGATCATTTTAAAATCTGTAGAAAAAACAGGTAAAATTGTAACGGCTGAAGAGCACAACTATCTTGGAGGTTTAGGAGAATCTGTTGCAGGTATGCTTGCAAGAAGAAGACCTACAAAACAGGAATTTGTAGCGGTAAATGATACTTTCGGAGAGTCTGCAACACCAGCAGAATTGATGAAAAAGTATCAAATTGATGCGGCTGCAGTAAAAGAAGCTGTAAAGAGAATTTTAGCTTAAAATAAGATATTATATAGGCAAACTCCGGCGGTTTCTTCGAAACCGCCGGAGTTTTTTGTTGGCAGATTTGATTTGTGAAAATCTGTTTTTTGTGATGCATCAACCACCCCATCAAAAATTCTTTGAATTTTTGCCACCCTCCGGAGGAAGGGAATGGTTATACACCATTCTTCATTGTATTAGTTTTTACCCTGATTATTATTGTTCCGGTTGATTCAAAGGAATTCCAACAGCCACGAGAACGGGACATAAAATTTCTTTGATGTATTCATCTTCTCTTCTGTCAGAAGCTTTAGATCCGGAAAAGTAATTGCTGATTCTGTAGTTTTTCACAAACTGATTTCTTTTCTTCCCGATGGAATAATAATATCCACCTCTTTCATCGTTAATAAAATAGGTCATTTCATCAAAGTTCATCAACTTTTTGGAAAGTAACAGTTTTCTGTAAATACACTTTTCTGATTTATCAAAAATATATTTCACAGGAATTCTGAAAAGAAGTTCAAACAGGAAATAAATAATATAAATACTCCATAAGCCCATTGCTATTTTAAACTGGTCGCCAGACATCTTATCCCTAAAATAATACACAATAACAGGAAGTGCAATCACTCCCAGTCCCAGCCACCATACCAGAGTGCGCAGGAAACTGTAATTCGGCATAAAGCTTATTTCACTTCCGTTTTCTTCAAATCTATAGCGATCTCTGATATCCATTCTCAGGATTATTAAGGTTCATTATATCTTCGGTCTCATTGACCATTTTCTGAATTCCTTTCTGAGTAAGTGCCTGGCCTATGGTAAGCTGCTTTTCTTTTCCATCTACTTCAAAGTACATAGACAGCATTACATTTGTGGTGATAAAACCCATATATTTTGTGGCCACCACATGAAAATTTCTGAAATTCTCTATGGGATAGGTTTTTACCGGAACGAAAATGGAGTGTTTTCCGGTAATCGTTTTCCGGTCCATATCAATAACTAATTTCTTGGTAAAGAAATTGATCATAATAAGCACTACTACAGCAATAATAACATAACTGAAAGTTCTTACGCTATTAAAGAGTAATGCTGCTACAATCAGGAAAATAATACAGAGCACGGATACAAATACCGGCTGGTTTTTAAAAATATATTGGTTTCCTTCCTGTTTATAAAATTGGTAGTTGTTCATAAGTAATGTAATTGTTCTTTATATTTTGGATGAGATTTTTCTGTTATTATTACTGTATAAGAGGGCTTCTGAGACAATTATTTTTATCGGGCTTCATATGTATATATTTAAAGTGTTTTTTTATGCATCATATTTTTAATTGCCCCAGGCAGCCATCCAGTTCAGATATTCAATTTTGTATTCATTATCGTTAAGTCTGACGATAAGATCTTTTAGCTTTTCCTTCTCAAACTCATAGTCTGAGACCGTGAAAATCAGGAAAATCTCTTTGCCCGTGATCTTTGTGAAAAAGTTCTCTTTTTTAAGTTTTTCCAGCACTTCAATACAGGTAGAGTACAACTGCATCTGAAAACCTTCAAACCAATGACCATCGTCATCATGTTTAGTAAGCTCTGCCCTCAATTGGGTACAGATCTCATCAAATTCTTCATTAGCCCCTTCCATTTCATAGGTCCATTCTGCCGGTTCATATTTATAATAAAGAGCATCTTCGTCATCCGTATTCTCCATAGATTTCAATGTATTGGCAGCAGGGCAAACCGTCATTGCTCCCTCATCACTGTACAAAGCAAAACTGTAAATACCTTCTGCTCCATGCTTTTCATACACTTCTAAAAAAGCTTTCCTTGCAGCGTCTTCAATTTGCTGTTTCAAAATTTCAAAATCCATACTTCTTTTCTTTTTTAAAATGGGCGTTAAAATTACCTTTATCCTGTCAAATCAGCACATTATATTCGTTATAAGACCAGCCAGTTTCATGATTATAGCTATCCTATTTTTACCATTTTTTGGCTGTCTGATTTTATTATTTTCAAAATGGTCTTTTGTACCCTGTTAATCATCAGATATTATCTAATGAAAGAAAACTTATCTTCAAACATTTTTCCGATCAAGGGTAAAGGTTTTTCAACATCGTTGGCTGCATTAATAATCCCGATAATCATTAACACCAAAGGAATCAAACCTAATATTCCCAGAATTCCGATTTTAGTAACCATCAATACAATATTGAGAATGATAGATAAAAAAATAGAAAAAAGAATTAATCCCAATGATTGTTTCAGATGGTATTTTAAAAGGCTGTTCGACTTTTCTTTTCCGATAAAGAAGGATATCAGCCATCCGAAAAGCGTAATGTAAGAAACAATTGATAAGGTTTTGTTGTCCATAGCTGTAAAATTTTTAATTAATATTCTTTGATTTTTTCTGGCCCAAAATTGCAGAAGAAAAAGATCTCAGACTTCTTTTCAGCAACTACAAAACATCTTCAATGCTGATTACAGATGACTACAAAATGTCTACAAAAACAATTAAACAACTAATAATCAATAAATTAAAAACAAAACATAGTTCTACTTTTTCAGACAGGAAATTGACAGGTGTCTACAATTTTTGTACTTTCACCTTATGAAATTAAAGTACTTACTTTTATACTGTATACTTTTTATCTGCACTTTATATCCCGCACAGAATACATTTATTGATGGTCTTAAGACCCAGTTGAATGAAGGTCATATTTCTACTGCAGAAAGATTCAGAATTTACAATGAGCTCACCGAATATTACAGAGTCAGCGATCAATATGCTACAGCTGAGAAATATGTTCAGCAGCAAATTGATCTTGCTAAAAAAGAAAATGATTATGCTGAAGAAGTAAAAGCGCTTACTCAAAAGGGAATCATCAAACTTAATCAGTCTGAATATGATAAGATTCCACCTATTCTGGATGCTGCGAATGCAATTGTTCAAAAGAGTCATAACAAAACGGCTGAATTATATGCCAACTATCTGAATATCTATTATAGAAATGCACTTGGCGAACTTGAAAGTACCATCAAGCTTGTTCAGAAAGTTCTTCCCACCGTTGAAAAACAACCTTCTGAAATCTTATTAAATGCAAAGCTCAATTATCTCCTGTATGGAATTTATACGGAATGGAACGATGCTGACAATGCCACCAGATATGCCAAAAAATCCATAGAGCTTGCTGAAAAGGCGGGAAACAAAAATTTACTCAGCTCTACCTATTCAGCGCTGGCTGTCTGCTACTCCTTTCAATATGAGAAAAGCGGAAACTTAAAAGATCTTAAACCCGTCATAGAGATGTGTAAGAAAGCTGTTGGCCTGTACCATCAATTTCCCGGTCATGTCTCATCCCATGTGCATGCAATGGCACTGCTGAATCTTACCAACTATTATCTGAGCTATCCGGTTATGACTCCCGAAATCCGTGAGGAAATTCAGAATAATGCCCACGAAATCCTGACCCTTACCCAGCACACCACTCTTAATCAGAGTATGCAGGCAGGTGCGCTTGGTATTTTAAGCAATCTTGCTTCACGGGATCAGAATGATGCTTTATCAGAGCAATACCTTTTGAAAGCTGAACAGATTCTGCTTACCCAGCAACCGGTTTATTATCACGTGATGATCAATGTGGTAAAAAATCTTGCAGAGCTTTATGCAAAACAGAAAAATTACCGGAAAGCTTATGAGTATGAGACAAAAGTAACAGAATACAGCAATCTTCTCTTTGATGAAGGCCAGGCTGAAACTGCAAAAAGATTGGAAGCTCAGTATCAATCGCAGAAAAAAGAATCTGAACTCAGATCTCTCACCGAAAAAACGGCCAGTCTGAAAAAGGAAAAACTTCTTTATATTATACTGGGAATCATAGGATTGATTGGAGCCTTCTTTATGTTCCGTTCTTATCATTTTAAACTGCGGTATTCTATAGAAAGGGAAAATAAGCTTGATACAGAAAAGCATGAAGCAGAAATGCAGGTCAAACTTCAGGAGGAAGAGCAGGCCAGATTAAGGGCAGAACAGGAACTACTTACCCTTCAGCAGCAAAAACTTCAAAGTGAGGTACTGGCGAGCCAGCTTCATATTCAGCATAAGAATGAGGTTCTGCAGCAGCTTCAGACCCAGCTTTCCGATACGGATATTAATATTCATCAGGTGGTAAAAGGAGAAAATCGGGTTGACAATGATTTTGAAAAAATCAGATTCACCATTCAGGAACTGCATCCTGATTTCTTCAAAAATATCAATGAAAAAGCTAAACAAAAACTTACAGCACTGGATTTGAAATACTGTGCTTACCTCTATCTGGGAATGGACACCAAACAAATTGGCAACCTCCTCAATGTAGAACCCAAAAGTGTAAGAATGACCAAATACCGTCTGAAAAAGAAGTTCGGTCTGGATCATGATACCGCTTTAGAATCTTTTTTCCAGGGGGTGTTTTCTGAGTAACAATATATATTTTACTTTATACTAAACTGAAAGCTTTTCATCCTGAGATTGAAAAGCTTTTTTATACTTAAAATTCATTTGTTAATATCCAAAGTTTTAAAATCAGAGGTTTTCTATAAAAACTGAGGGGATACTTACATGGTTTTTGGTGCTAAAAAAGTTGATTTTATATAAAACAAATCACAAGAAGCATACAAATAGTACCCAAAAACAAGTTATTCAACATCTTATTTCCAGGCTTACATCACTTATTTTCCGGTATTGTACAATAGAAAATATTACCGTACAAACTATTGTTAAAGTCAGTAGCTTTCTTTTTATAGCCGTTATGTAATTTATACTTTTTCGAATTTCAAATATTTCACCAAAGCCCAGCTCCTATTCAGAGTAAAATTTGCATTTGTACACAAAGCAAAATACAAATCATTTACACATTTTATCCCTATAAAGTGATCTAAATATTTATAGTTTTATCCCATCAACGTTGACAAAATGTATTCTTCAGATTGACAATACAAGTGTACAGTGTATAATAAATAGGAAGAATTATTCACCCAAAGTCAAGGGTTAATTTGACACAAATGATTTATATAAAAACAATTAAAAATTACACACATGAAAAAATTAAATGGAATGAAGAGTGGCTTCTCTTCTTTGGAAAACAAAAAGTTAAATGATTTAAAGGTGATCAAAGGAGGTTTAATGGAATCCTCGGCTGTCAATTATGTTGCTACAAATAGCGGAGACTGTTATGATAAAGAAACATGGATTGATCATAAACTTGATTCAACTTTATATGTCTGCTAAGATCAATAAGAGTGTTAATATATTGTCTGGGGAGGAAAATAATTCCTCCCTTTTTACCAATAAGAGTATCGTTAATACAATAAATACTGATCACCTAATGAAACGAAATTCAATTTTAATATTCCTCCTCATTACTCTTTTCATTATTCTTTCCTGCAAAAGCAAGGATTATATCATTTATTATAACAAAGTAAATGAAATTGACAGTCTTTACCGGATAGCTAACCAACCCGAAGAAGCAATAAAACAGTATAAGAAATTATTCAAAAAATACAGCCCTAAAAATCAGGAACGTATTAAAGAATATGAGACATATATTAAGCTGGCTGATCAACATCAAAAGAATTTCGGTGGAAAGAAAAGTCTATATAAGCTTATCCCTCTAATAGCTCCCTATGAAGGTTCGGAAAAAAGCTATTTCGGTCTGTTTCAAAAATACGGTATCGATAGTACTGAGGTGAGAAAAAGAATTGCAAACTGGAAAAAAGGTTTAAATAGACGGCTCGTAGATTCTTTCAGCGTGGCATTTGTCCGTGATCAGGCTGAAAATAGGGAAAACTTTCAGCTCATGGAAAAAAATGACAGAATAAATGCACAACTCTTGAAATGGACCTTTGAAAACTATGGTTATCCTTCAGTACAAAAAATCGGACTTATCGGAAATGACGGTATATTTATGCCCATGCATCCCTTGTTCAGTCATATGGTAGATGAAAAAGAATATCCTTATTTAAAAGCAAAAATGCTGGAATATATAAAATCAGGAGACTGCATCCCAAAAGACTATGCTAATATGGTCGACCGCCACAATCTGCAAATCAGCAAGGAAGGAACCCTATATGGTATTTACCTAAGTTATGATGCTATTGTGGATACAATAAAAGCCAATCAGGAAAGAAAAAAAATAGGTATACCCAGTATTAAACATTCTTCTAAAATCACCAAAGATTACTTCAAAAAATGATTCTTATTATTTCCAACAACAATGAAAGAACCACTAATAAAATTATAAAATGGCTTCTTGAAATGAAAAAGCAATTCATCCGTATCCATGAAGATGAAATTTTTGAAATTGCAGTGGAGAACAAAAAAATACTGTTAAGGAGTAGCAGAAGTTCTTTTTTTCTGGATGAGATCGCAAGTGTGTGGTACAGGAGAGGCAGATTAAAAATCAAACGCTTAAGGTATGAAAACCCTTCTGTAAATGCTCACATGAATGAAGTACAGCATTGGCTGGAAGATTATGTAAGAGCGGTACTGGAGTCCAAAAAACATATCAACAAAGAAAGCAATAGTGATATTAATAAACTCCTGGTATTGGAAGAAGCTAAAAAAAAAGGGTTAGAAATTCCTGAATATTACCTGGCAGATAATACGGATCAGGTTTCCCTGAATAAAACTATTATAAAAACCATTGGTGGAAATCCTATTTTGGATGACATTGATAAAGATTTAAATGGTATCATGTATACCTCAACGGTACACAAAAGAGAGAAAGCAAAGTTTTTCATTACATTCTTTCAGGATAAGATTGATAAAGAATTTGAAATCAGAACATTTTATCTCAATGGAAAATGCTATTCAATGGCTATTTTTTCTCAAAATGATAAACAGACCCAAACAGATTTCAGAAAATATAATTTAGAAAAACCCAATAGAACTATTCCTTACAAATTAACATTTGACATTGAAGAAAAAATACACCTTCTGATGCATGCATTAGATCTTAATTGCGGATCATTAGATTTTATCAAAGGAAAAGATGGTAAATTTTATTTTTTAGAAGTCAATACTATTGGGCAGTTTCTGGGATTGTCTCATACCTGTAACTATTCGTTGGACAAAGAAATAGCAGATTACTTATGAAAATTAAAGTTAAAGAAAAAAATAAGCTTCCACTTACCTTCAAACATATAGAGCCATTCAATGATCAGAAACTTAAAAAGCCTAATGATGTCGTCTATGTTTTAGAGTGCAAAAAATATCAGACGAATTATTATATAAGAGAAAGACCTATCAAATCATTGAACCGGCTACTATGAAATACTTCAATTTATTCTCAAACATCCTCATCACCAAAGGAGCCACCAGAATTCTCATTTCAGATCTACAGAGAAATGTATCGGAACTGTATCCGCTGGAGTTGTATGAAATTATAGAAGGGCTGAAAAACAGTTCTGTTGAAGACCTGCTGAAAGATTATGATCAGGAATCCAAAGTAATTATTCAGCAATACATCAATCTTCTATTGGAAAAAGAATATGGATTTATTACAAAGAGTGATTGGGACAGAAATTTTCCTCCTCTTTCTTTTGAACATCATGAGCCCAGCGCTATCACCAATCTCTTTATCGAAATAGAAGATATCGGGATCATAAAGAAGATATTTCCGTCAATAGAAAATCTTGGGATTAAGCATTTGGTTATTTACAGCTTAAAACCTTTACCCTTAAAAGATTGTATAGAAATTGATGAAATTTTTAAAACCTCAGTGTTATCAGGAATAGAAATTTTCTCACCGTTTCACCAGGAAGTCAACCTCTCGTTTATAAAGGCTCTTCAAAAAAATACGGTCAGAATATACAGTCTCATTTTTTACAATTGTCTGGAAGCTCCTTTCAAAGTTAAAGATGAATATAGATTCTCACTGAATTTTCTGAAAGATGATCTGAAAATATCTGCCTGTGGAAAAGTGGAACTGAAATACTTCAATACCAATATCACTAAAGTTATAGAAGCAGTGAACCACAATTCCTGCCTGTATAAAAAGGTAGGTATCGATAGAAAAGGTGACATCAAAAATTGTCCACTGATGAATGAAAGTTTTGGGAACGTTGATAACAAGATTCTTGAAGAAGCTATCAATCAACCTGAATTCACAAAATACTGGAACCTCACCAAAGATCAAATTGAAATATGCAAAGACTGTGAATTCCGTTATGTCTGTACAGACTGCAGGGCATATACTG
This sequence comes from Chryseobacterium sp. CP-77, assembly GCF_036362765.1. Classification (NCBI taxonomy): domain Bacteria; kingdom Pseudomonadati; phylum Bacteroidota; class Flavobacteriia; order Flavobacteriales; family Weeksellaceae; genus Chryseobacterium; species Chryseobacterium sp. CP-77. The sequence continues at coordinate 4,477,968 of NZ_CP143637.1, read as the reverse complement.
AAAACACATTAAAAAACAAAGAAGGCCTGAATATATCAAAACCTCTGAAATGTAGCTATAATCCTTATACGGGCGCTTGGGATGACTGGTCAAAAAATCCTTTAAAACAAGAAATTTTTAATTCCCTGGTACTCAGATAATTTTTTTCATAATCCTTGTTAATTGAAAACCGCTTTTAAATCTAATTTAAAAGCGGTTTGTTATTTTATCGTATTGATTAAATTTTATTTAAAAAACTTCCATTTCGGGATAATGGCAAGCATTCCGAATCCTGTAAACAGAAAAAGATTGGTGACGTCCGTATACAAAAATGTAGACAGATAGTAATTGTGCATAAAGAAATGCAGCACCAGTAAAGCCGGAAACATAAAGATTCCTGCCTTTTTGTAGAAGAACATCAGCACCAGCCCTATCATCATCAGTATGTCAATAGAAAAAATCACATAGAAGTACCACCTCGGAATCTGAAGGTATTCATGCTGCAGATATTCATCCACATCGATACCAAGTCCCATAATAGTAAACAACATCAAGGCTGCAAACGCCAAAATAAATCCCCATCCTTTCTTTGGGTCTTCGTCAAAATAGCTGTATTCTTCCATATCTACAAAAATAAAGAACTTATGAGAGATTTCATAAGTTCTTTTATAATTATTCGTTTAAAATTTGACTTACACAGAGATTGCGTTGATCAGTCTGTTTTTGTCACTTAAGAATTCCTCCATAGAGATCATACTTTCAGTTCTCATTACATCCTGAATGTCGTCGATCTGGTAAATAATTCTTTTGGCATCATCAGTATTCTTAGCTCTTACTTTACAGAAAATATTATATTTTCCTGAAATAACGCTAGCCTCGATTACGTTAGGAATAGTTGACAATTCTTTCAATACTTCCTGAGTACGGTTTGATTTTGTCAAAAGGATACCTATGAAAGCTGTAAAGTGATAATCCAGCTTACCATAATCGATGTTAAGAGATGATCCCAAAATAATACCTGCATCTTCCATCTTTTTCACTCTTACGTGAATTGTTCCAGCAGAAACATCCATCTGCTTTGCAATTTCAGTAAAAGGCATTCTTGTGTTTTCTACTAAGAAATCAAGAATCTTCTTGTCTATTTCGTCCAGTTGATAGTTCATATTAGTTAAATTACAATTTCTTTAAAAAATCTATGTATTTTTTGCAAATTTACGAAAAATAATTTAACTAAAAAATATATATCAAATATTAACAATAATTAACACAGATGATAAAAATCATTAAAATATTCTAATTATTTACCATTCGATTTTATAGAATCTGTTTTTATTTCACCTTTTGCGTCTGAAGTTTTTTTGTCTTTTTTCTTCTTTTTAAACAAAGAATTGAAGCTTTTACTCCACACTACCCCTCCTCCATAAGCTTGATTAGCAGAACCGTTTGTACTCACCATTCCGATGTTTGTAGGCTTGGAATACGCACGTATCACCAATGAGCCATCATTCTTTTTAGACAGATCATATTCTACAGATCCTTCCGTGGACAGATAATTGTTTTGTGCACCATCCGTTTTTGATAACGGAATACCCAAACCAGTCTTGATATTAACTCTCGGGGAAAGGGCTACACTTACTCCCGCATTAGCCCTGTCTCCATAGTTCGAGTTCTGATCTCCTTTCACATAATTAAGGTCAATCTGAAATTCGTTACTCATCGTATTAAGAACAGATCCCAACTGCTTCAGAAGTATATTATATCCTGAGGATTCCGCTACATTTCCTACATTTACATCGAATCCACCTGTATTGGATACGTTAAAGGTACTCAATAGCAATACAGATCCGAACTGGAGAACCTTCTCTCCTTCCTGGCTCATTTTCGCAGCTAGTGTTTCTCTTACCTGACTGGACACATCCATTGCAGTCACATTAAGATCAATCTGAGGGTCTACCAACGACTGGGTGATATGGGCCTGCAGCAGAATACTGATAGGCTGCAGTTTCCCCATACTAAGATATTCTCCCGCATTGGAAACCATTCTGATGTAATTGGCATTAATATCCAGCATAGGTTTCATCGCATCACCATCCCACCTTATACTGCTGTTTCTTTCGATCTGGAATGTTTTATTAAGAATGGCCTTAGAGACAAATGTTCCGTTATCTACTTTATAGGTACCGCTCATCGCAATATTCCCCTGTCTGTTCATATGGAATCTCAACGGATCGGCTGATCCTTTTACCGTAATATTTCCCACATCGTCTCCTACCAGTACATTTACGGTGGTTCCTTTATCTACCGCGAGATTGAAGTCAATATTCATATTGGCTCCTGTTTTCTTCTTTTCTTCAAGCGTAATCAGACCATCTTTTCCTTCTTTCAGGAACCTCAGCATTTTAAATTCTTCTACATTGGACGTTGAGCTGGAATTAAAGGTAAAGGTACTTCCGTTAAGCGCCTTCATATTAGGAGTGGTTATACTTAATCCTGAAACAGGTCCGTCCACGTACAGATCTCCCTGTCCGTACACTCTTCCCCAGAACAGGTCAAAATCTTTTTGCGTGGTATTCAGCATCAACAGGTTGTCTGCTCTCATTACGAGAGATACCCCCATGGAAGAAAGGGTTTCAAACTGAATCGCTCCGGAGATATTCCCTTTGGAATTGGTTCTTCCGTCGTGTACTTCAATATTGTTGAGGATAGCAAGTCCTCTGGAAAGCTGAATCACAGTATCATCAAATGAATAATCTACCCCGGTAAACAATAGTTTTAATCCAAAATCTTTTAATGCAATATCTCCGCTATAATCAAGATTGTTAAGCTTTCCATTGATTTTAAGATCTCCTGTAGCTTTTCCTCGAAGATTTCCGAAAACCGTCTGCACAAACTGCTGGGTAAACGCGAGGTCAAAATCACGCATTTCTGCAGTAAGATCAATAATCGGGGAAGAAGTATTATTATTAACTGTTCCTGTCAGATTAAGGCTGTTGTTTCCAAGTACGCCGGCAGAGTGAACTTTCACATCAATATCATATACATTCAGTGAGAATCCATTGGTGGCAGAAATAGAGATATCTCCCATATCATTGCCATTCATCTTGATATCATCAATATTAAGATCTACCAGTGGCTGAAGGGTACTTTTATCCATTTTGATCTTAACACTTCCATTGGCGAGACCTTTAATGTCCATGGTGTTTCCTCCGGACTGCATTTCCAGCAGCTTTTCTACCGCAAAATCGTTGATATCTGCATCTACATAAAAGTCTTTCGCAGACTTAAACTGGGCTTCTTTAATAAACAAAGCACTTTTATCGGAATATACCCTCAGATTCCTGATATCAAAATCTCCGGTTTTCTTTCTGTAGGTAATAGAGTGATTCAGCTCAGGACTTGTATCTATAGCCCAGGTAACTTCATTGAATTTTACCTCGGTAGGTTCAAACCTGAATACATAATCACCTGCTGCATCAGTAGACTGATCTACGTTGATGGCGTATTCCTTAAGCTTTTCGTTAAGCTCATCATCAGGACTTCCATGCTTGAACACGGTTGCTAAATGAAGTGTATTTCCATTTTCATTATTCCCTTTAAGCTCAAAATCTTTAATTACATTTTTATTATAAATGACTCTGTTGATCTTAGCATACAATTGCTGGTTCAGGTCACCTGTGTTAATTCTCACTTTAACACTATCCACCATTGCACTGTCTCTGCTGAGATTTTTTCGGTCATTAATTTTATAATCAGGATTTGAAGATGCCAGCGCCTGGTCAGCATCTGTAATCTCCTCTTCCTTGGTCATTATATATTTTAAAGATGCCGCATCAAGATTCAGGATCAGGTTGTTGGAATTCCCATCATATTCCCCTTCTACAAGAGCTCCCTGTGGTAATCTCAATTCGGGTAAGAAATAATTAACAAGGCCCTGCTGGACATCAAACTTCAACGCAAAATTCTGTCCACGGTATAATTTTCTTGGCGGCGGTCCCACTAATATTTTCCCTACTCCATTTTCTACCATTCCTGCAAGATCTGCAAGGTTATATTTTCCTGAAATTTTACCTGTCGCTGCTCCCGTAGCATCTACATCAATGACACGACCTCCTGCTTCAACAAACGTTTTTAACCTGGCATTCGGAATATTATATTTTTGAGTAGCTGAAGCAAAGTGAAGGTTATTGGCATTTACATCTAAAGTAAGATCGTTGATAGAAGACATGGCCATTTTCCCTTCAACCTGACCACTTACCACCTGAGTGCCGGGCTTGTTGGTAAAGTAATTCATGTTCAGGTAAGTAACGTCTGCATTAACGTCCATAGCAATCCTTGAAGTACTGAAATCGATCAATCCTTTGACCGTAGCTTTAGCCTGCTCATCATTAACAGTGATGAGTCCGTTATATTTTTTATGATCCAATAAACCATCCAGATACAGATTATTGATCGTTTTATCCATAATTTCAATACTGGCAATCTGAGATTTCGTTGTCAGACGCATGGTATTGACATCAAAACTTTGTCCGTTAAGATCAAATTTACCGGAAATTAAACCTACTGCTTTATTCTTTGTGATGACTGAGGTATTCAGATCTTTTACATCAAGATAACCGGAATATTTCGGCATAGCAGTACTGTAGCCAGTCAAGGTAAGTTTGGAAATTTTCGCCTGCCCGATTCCTGTCATTAAGTTACCATTATCCACATAAATCTGATCCGGATTCACTTTTGCAGTTCCGTTATATTTCAGTTTTCCGAAATCATCTGCAAAGTTCTTCATCTTTTTGGAGATGAATGAAGGCATCATAGCTTTTAAATCCTTGTAGGTAAAATCTGTGGAAAGATCTTTTGTTTCAATAGCAAAATTTCCTTTCAGCAGATTGTCAACCTTCATCGTTTTGGTAGCAATATTGACGTCAGGATTTCTGATCAGAAAGTTTTCCAGGTGGAATTTATTCAATGGCCCAGTCATTACCCCTGAAAGATTAAAAGGTTTAATATTATCCCAGTTGGTTACAAAATAGCTGATATCATATCCGCTTAGCTGGCTTCCTTGTTTAATATTCATGTCCCAGCGTACTTTGTCTGCAAAATCTGCCCAGGATCCGTCGTGAAGATTAAATTTGATATCTCCCTGAAGTAAGGTATGATCTGTATTCAGGGTAAGGTCTTTTAACGACAAAAACTGCTTCGTTAGAGACAGTTCTGTTGAAAAGGTATCCACAAAGTGAGATTTCCCCCACCTTGAAGTTACAAATGACATATTATTAATCAACGCCGAAACATTCGGTCCGTTGACTTTTACATTGGGTGCTTTTAAATTGAACTTTGTGGCTGTCAGCCATTTCCCCTGATCTCCGGGAGAATTTTCATTAACGATGGAAACCTTAGAATCAATGATCTGAATTCTGGAATTCAGCTGAAAAGGAGGTTTCTTGGGATCTCTTTTCTTACCGTTGTCAAAGAGTTCTACAAACCTTACAAAATTGGATATACTGTCTCCTTTATAAGTAATTACTTTTACATCGGCATTCACAAGAGCCAGAGAGTTAAAACTCAAAGAATTGCTGTTTCCTGAGATGGCATTTACTGCCAGAGACATCCAGTCTGAGTCTGCACGAAATTCACGGGCTGTAATAAAATCAAAACCTTTATAATCTTTTACTTTTAAACCTTTAATGGTTACATCACCGAAGTAATTGACATCTACACTTTCTGTAGAAAAATCAGATTTAAAATCATTATTAACAAGCTTCAGCGCCTGATCAGCGGCCCATCTTTTCGTAACCGGAAGGTTGATGGCAATAAGAACTCCACCTACAAGGAAAATTCCCAGCCAAAAGAGAATCAAGAGAAGCTTTGCCCACCAGGTATAGCTGGTAACATCCTTTACAGCCTGTTTCCCAAACTCTTCAGCTGTTTCTACAGGATGATGTATCGCATCCGAAGCAAGCTCAGATGCTTCTTTCACTGTTTCCCGTACTTTTCCCTCTACATTTTCAACAGTTTTCTGTACCTGATCCCCTAGGTTTTCAGCTACTGATTTTTTATTCTCATTCTCGTTATTATTCTCTAACTTTGCCATTATTATGAGCGACTCTATAATTTTAGGTATTGAATCGTCCTGTGACGACACCTCAGCAGCTATCATCAAGGGAAATTCTATTCTTTCAAACATTGCCGCGAACCAGGCCATCCACAAAGAATATGGCGGCGTTGTCCCTGAATTGGCTTCACGAGCCCATCAGCAAAATATTATCCCCGTTGTTGAAAAATCTTTTTCTAAAGCAAATATACAACAAAATGCTATCTCTGCTATAGGATTTACTCGCGGACCGGGACTTTTAGGATCTCTTCTTGTAGGAACATCATTTGCTAAGTCTTTGGCGATGAGCCTGAATGTACCTTTGATTGAAGTAAATCACCTTCAAGCCCACATTCTGGCCCATTTCATCGAAGATGCAAATCCTGTGCCGCCTACCTTTCCTTTTTTATGCCTTACTGTAAGTGGCGGACATACCATGATTGTATTGGTAAAAGACTATTTTGATATGGAAATCATCGGCAAAACTATTGATGATGCAGCAGGAGAAGCTTTTGACAAAATCGGAAAGATTTTTGACCTCGATTACCCCGCAGGCCCTATCATCGACAGACTGGCCAAGGAAGGGAATCCTGATGCTTTTACATTCAACAAACCGAAGCTTGAAAACTACGATTATTCTTTCAGCGGTATTAAAACTTCTGTGTTGTATTTCGTTCAGAAAGAAGTCAGAAAAAACCCGGATTTCATTAAGGAAAATCTTAATGACCTTTGTGCTTCCGTACAAAAATCAATTATTGAAATTCTGATGAATAAGCTTGAAAAAGCAGCCAAAGATCTCAATGTAAATCAGGTCGCTATTGCAGGAGGTGTATCTGCCAATTCCGCACTTAGAAAAGCAATGGAAGACAACAAAGAAAGACTGGGATGGAGTATTTATATTCCCAAATTCGAATATACTACAGATAATGCAGCCATGATTGCCATGGTAGCAAAACTGAAGTTTGAACGTGGAGAATTTACCGATCTGAGAACTTCCGCAACGGCAAAATACGATTTATGAAAATACTCTTAGAAGAAAAAGTACTGGGAACACATTCTAAAAAGAACTCAAAATATTACTGGGTATTAGAAACTATCACAGGAAGACATGAGGGCTCAGAAACTTTTTCAGAGTTTAACGGAGAAAGTTCTGAGACAGGATATATTCAGGATATCAAAGAAGAAGTTTTACAATTAATTAATTCTGAACATCTTTTTAGTTTTCCCTATACTCCAAAAGAAGGAGATTATTTATCCATCAAAAATAATTTGAGAAAACAGGAATATTTAAATCTGATTTTCATTAATAATGTATGGATAGAAGAAATATACATGTGTTCTTACCGGGAATGTGATACAGATATATATACAACCATCAAAACAGGAGTAGCATTTATAAACCAGGATATATGAAACTATTCTACGGAGACATCAACAGAAATAAAGTTATAATCAACGACGAAGAACAGCAGCATATTGTAAAAGTTCTTCGCATGAGAGATGGTGAAACGATTCACGTGACAGACGGAAAAGGAAACCTGTCTTCCGGAAAACTGATTATAGAAGGCAAGAAAGCGGGGATTGAAGTTTCTGAGATCAAAGAAAATCTGCCGGAATTCAATCCTCAACTTCATATTGCGATTGCACCCACCAAGAATATTGACAGAATTGAATTTTTTGTGGAAAAAGCGGTGGAAATGGGGATTTCAGAAATAAGCATTATTATCACTGAAAAAACGGAGCGTAAAAACATTAACATCGATAAAATCAGGAAACAGGCTGTTGCAGCATCCAAGCAGAGCCTGAGATTTCATTTTCCGGTTATCAATGATGCTGTAAAACTGACGGATTTTCTGAAAAATATTGATCCGGAACATACCTTTGTAGCGCACTGTCATCAAAATCTGGAAAGAATTGATCTTAAAAATATTCCTCAGCTGAAGCATCTTACTTTTTTAATAGGCCCTGAAGGTGATTTTTCTGAAAAGGAGATTGCATTTCTGGCAGAAAACAAAGTAAGAGCAGTTTCTCTAGGAAATCAAAGACTGAGAACGGAAACGGCGGGAGTTTTTGTGGCCGCATGGAATTATTACAATATGATATAAATACAAAACGAGAAGGCACAAAACCTTCTCATTTTTATTTCAGATTACTATTTCCAGTCAATATTATTTTCTCTCAGATATTTTTCAAAAATCTGCTGTCCGCTTCTGATTGAATTGACAGCCCAAAGGATTTTCATTCTCAGAAGCTTTTCCTCATTTAATTTATAATCAATATCAGACTTTATCAATTTTTGCTTTAACTCATACATACAGATTGAAGCTGCGACAGAAACGTTAAAACTTCTCGTAAATCCATACATTGGAATAGCCAGTGTCTCGTCGGCAAAATCTAAAATCTCCTGGGAAACCCCTTCCATTTCAGTTCCGAAAACCAAAGCAATAGGTTCCGTCACTTCATATTCAGGCAGCATTTTAGCATTTTTTTCCAATGAAACAGCCACTATTTTATATCCTCTGTCTTTAATATTCTGAAAAGATTCCATATTTCTGGGAAGCTTTTCTACTTCAACCCACGTATCCGCCCCTTTTGTTACGCGAAGATTGGGTTCGAAGCTGTATTCTTCCTGCAATGCCACTACTTTATGGAAACCGCAGGCCTCCACAGAGCGTACAATTGCAGCTGCATTTCTGAACTGGTAGACATCTTCTACAACCGGAAGTACAAAGTCTGAACTTTCCTGCGAGAAATGTTCAATTTTCGTCAGTCTTTCTTCCGTTAAAAACTGTTTTAAATATTCAAAAGTTTGCGATAAATCACTCATCTGCATTTCGTTATTTTTTTCAATAGCCCCTATGAAACCTTTTCATTTCTCATCCTATTTTTATAAAATTTCATGATAAACGTTTCATTCATTTTCAAATCTTTGCAAATTAACGTAATTTTGACCTATGAACCCTAATCGGGCTCCAATTCTTAATAAAATTAGTACATGAAGCGAAAAGTCCTGCTCATCTATACCGGTGGAACCATCGGAATGGAAAAAGATTATGAAACCGGAAGTCTCCGCGCCTTTGATTTTGGAAATATATTCGAAAAGATGCCTGAAATGAGGCTTATGGAATGCGAAGTCTTTGTTCATCCTTTTGCCAAACCGCTGGACTCTTCAGATATGGGACCTGAGGAATGGAGAGTGATCGCCAATTATATTCAAAAAAATTATAACGACTACGATGGTTTCCTGATTCTTCACGGAACGGATACCATGTCCTATACGGCATCTGCGCTTAGTTTCATGTTGAAAGGATTAAGAAAGCCTGTCATCATGACCGGCTCCCAGCTTCCGATTGGAGACCTGAGAACAGACGCCAAGGAAAACCTTCTGACCAGCCTTTATTATGCCAGCCTTTATGAAAATGACGAAGCAGTCATTCAGGAGGTTGCTATTTATTTTGAATACAAATTATTAAGAGGAAACAGAACGCTGAAATATTCCGCAGAATATTTTGATGCTTACGCAAGCCCGAATTATCCTATTCTCGGGCAGTCCGGAGTTCATTTGAATATTATTAAAGATAATCTGTTCCGTTGTGATCCGACCGTAGAATTTCATGTGGATGAACATATTTCCGAAGATATTTTATTCTGGAGAATTTTTCCGGGAATGCATCTGAGTCACTTCAGGGAAATTCCTAAAATGAAGGTTCTTATTCTTCAGGTTTTTGGTTCGGGAACCATTTTCAGCAGTGCAAAAACGCAGGAAACGCTTCAGGAAATCCGGGATAACGGAACTGAAATCGTAGTGGTAAGTCAGTGTATTTCAGGAGGCATCTCATTCGGAAAGTATGAAAACAGTAATATTTTCTCCAGAATCGGAGCGATCAGCGGAAGAGACATGACAGCGGAAACAGCGATTACCAAAGCCATGCACTTAATAGATAACCCTAACTACTCCGGAAGCTTTGCTGATAATTTCACCAGAAGCCTTTGTGGAGAAATTACAGATTAATTTGTAAGAATAATTTGGATATTCCAGAAAATACACTATTTTTGCAATCTCAAAAAGAAAGGTGTCCGAGTGGTTGAAGGAGCTACCCTGGAAAGGTAGTATACGGGTAACTGTATCGAGGGTTCGAATCCCTTCCTTTCTGCAAGAAACCAAAGCCTGTGCTAAGAATAGCACAGGCTTTTTTTATGATCAAGATTTCCGGATTATTTTACATGCATTCCTATAAGTATTTATACTCAGTTTAATAATTGGTCATTTATACGCTACTGCAAGTGCCTTGTTCTTCGTTACTTTGAAATACAATCTAACAAACTAAAAACCAAACCAAAATGACATCAACAAGTGTAAATGCAAATTCTTCAGGTCAGTTAGTACTTGGAAACGGAGCTCAATTCTGGGTGTATCTTTCCCCACAAAACGATACCTCTAAAATGATTTCTACATGGCGTGTAACTTTTTCACAGGGAGACTGGAGCGACTTCATCTCAAGTGAAAATCCTACCAAACAGATTCAGACTCCCAATCTTTCCGGGATCTTTGAAATCAGAGTAGAATTATTAAGCGGTTCAACAGGTACATGGCGCCAGATTCCTCCTCAGGCTGGAAGTCATAATGAAATAGGCTGTAATTCCAACTGTGCTTCTATGGTAGGAATTGTTGCAGACAGTACCAATCCGCCTATCGGAGCTATTAATGCCCATTTCTGGACAACATGGGATGCTATGTGCGGAGTAAGACAGAATTAACAGTAAATAAACCAGTCCATAAACCAATTTGCCACAGTATTTATATTGTGGCAATTTACTTTATATACCATACAAAATCAAACAATTATATAGTAAACCAATAAATACCACAGTACTTTCCCACAAACTACTAACAAGTTACTCACATTTTATCCACAATTAAAATATTATTGAAACATCCAGTTTTTCCATTAGAAGTCTTATTCCTAATTCTATCCTAAATCAGGTCTTTACTTTGTCTTGTTTTTAAACAGTATTACAAGATTTTGAATAAACACTCTATGAACAAAGCCTCTAATTTTGCTATCACGAAAGATTCTCTCTGCGTATCAACAGTATTCTCATCAGTCATATGGTTTCGCAGTTATTTAAAATTACCCCTAAAACAGGTATCCAAATTATTGAGCATGAAGAAATTTTTTGCAGCATTATTTTTAGTGGGATGTATAGGAACATCGATCAAAGCGCAGATCAGTCCACCTGGATTAGGAGATGCCAACAATGCGTTCTGGGGAGCCTTCGGGGTGAAGCGGCAACTTGATTCCCTGGGAAAAAAGCAGGCTTTGAGCTATGTCGCCATCGGAAGAAAAAGCAGTCCGGAAAATCATAACTTATTTTCGAAGCAAGCGATCATTGTTTTAAATCATGAAGTTTATCATTCTTTTGCTCCACACCAGCAGTATAGTTATGCATTAAGTTACAGACGTCAGCCACAATATGAAAACACGGCTCCTTATGCTAAGGAAAATACAGAACAGGAATTCAGAATTTACGGAAGATATGCCTATACTTTTGATTTCGGCAGGAAATGGAAACTTAAAAGTACCGTCCGTCAGGAATTCAGGAAGTTTTTCGATGCAGACTTTCATCAAGTCGAAGAGGATTTTCAGTTGAGAACACGGATCAAGAGTCAGCTCACCTATAATATATCTCCCAAAAATAATCAGAAACTGGCCTTGAGCGCAGAAGCCCTGTTTTCTATAAGCCATCTCAATGAGCCGGATTCTGAATGGAGTTCGTTTGGATATCGTGAAATGCGTATTGCAGCTTATTATATATTTACGATTCCCAATTCCCCTTTTACCGTAGATATAGGATATATGGATGATCTGATCAGAGGCAGCAGAAGTATTCATCATGGAGGTGTCCATTATCTGGCGGCCGATCTGGTATGGAATATTCCGTATAATAAAAACAGATAATACTAAATAAGCTATTAATACAAAATCCCGATCATTACTGACCGGGATTTTTGGTTGAAAAACATAAGTTTTCCGCAATATAATTAAGTATGAATGTTTGGTGTAAAATTTTAGTTGCACAAAGTCAGAAACTGACGGCTCAGCTGCACATTGAATTTAGCTTCCGCTCTTGAGCGTGCATAGATAGTCTGTTTAAAAGCGTGTACTGTTTTTAATTTCTGATCTATAAATTCTGCAATCTGAACAACAGAACAAAGGAAATCTCTGTATAGCGCCATGTTTACCGTCTGACCATAGTATGGAAGGTATGCCTTTAAAAAAGGAATGGCTTTCTGATGACGGTTGTAGCTGATACAATACCCTACTCCCTCCATGGAGGTAACAATAGTATAGTTATTAATATAATCCTGAATATTTTTACTGCCATCCAGAGCATGAGCATTTTTTGAACAAAATTTATTGATCTTATCCAGAATATGCTGGGCATACTCCATCATGGAAATATTTTTAAATTCAAATACCTGGTTCATTCCATTGGATGGAGAAGTTTCATTTTCACAATCAATACAGAAAGAGATTCCTATTTTTTCATGATAAGGAAAAAAGCAGTCTTTCACTTCAATGGAAGCATCCGGCTTTAGCATATCATCTGCAAAGTTATAATACACATAGGGCCTGTAAAGCTCAGCAAGCGCTTCCAGATAATCTGTTTCGCTGGTATTATGATATTCTTCAAACCATTTCTCAAGGTTATCGTAATAATTACTTTCAAAGTCGTTAAAGTTTAAGTAAAATGGCAATTCCATAGCTCTGTAATTTTGATATGACAAAGCTATATGTGTAATGCGACAAAACTTGACGCAATATATTTTTTTGTAAAAAAATTTTTGTCAATGGTCAATTTTTGCTTCGCAAAGTCAATCGTCAATCATTATTAACGCTAAGGTTCGCAAGGTTTATCAATATGCAGATTTTACTGGCTCACAAAGGCACTTCGTTCAGCCAGGATATACGCCTTAACATTGCTGAGTGAAACGCCTCTGCGATCGAAAAAAAATTAAACCTCACAGAAGCTTTGCGAACGCCGCGTTTAATAATAGGCGAACTTATATTAAAATTCACAAGTGCAGCGAATTGACCATTCACTATTGACATTACCTGTCGTAATTCTTCATGATGTACTCAAAGTAGTGAATCATTTTCAGATAGTTTTCAATGCTAAGGTATTCATTGGTGCTGTGAATACTCTGCTGCTCGGCACTGTTGATCTTGATCGGCATGAACCTGTAGACATTTTTGCTTACAATTTCATATTTACCGGCATCGGTTCCAGCCATAGTAAGATAAGGCGTAACAATGGCTCCGGGATGAATTTCTTTCACTCCGGCTTCTATCATTTTAAAAGCTCTTGTATTGGTTGGAGAAATAGCAGAAGCTTCTCTTGTATTGTCAATTTCTTCTACTTCTACATCAAAGCCTTCAGTCGCTTTAGCAATATGATCTTTTACATCTTTCACCGAGTTTCCGGGAAGTAATCTGAAATTAACAACAAATTCCACTTCGGGAGAAAGTACATTGGTACCATCACTTCCTTTCATCATCGTTAAAGCTGTTGTGGTTCTCACCAAAGCATTGGTTGTATTGTTTTTGGTAAGCTGGGAAATCAGTACCGGTTTTAAAAGCCATTGATTCGCCAGTGCCATTCTTGTGGCAAAAGGCATTTCACCTCCAATATTATTAAAAAATTCTTTGATTAAAGGGGTAATAACAGGCTTCATCTGATCATCTTCCAGACGCTGCATGATAACAGCTGCTTTCCCGATAGCACTTTCCATTGGTGGCATTGAGGAATGCCCGCCCAGTCCTTTAACTTTTATCTTTGCAGAAAGAAAACCTTTTTCTGCACATCCTACCACGGCAACATCTGTATCAATTCCTGCTACATTTCCTTTTCGCATAATCAAACCTCCTTCGTCATAAACAGCATCGAATTTTAATCCTCTTTTCTTAAAATAACCGGCAATCTGAATCGCTCCTTTTTGCCCGCCCACTTCTTCATCAAAACCGAAAGCCAGATAAATATCACGCTGTGGAATCTGTTTGTTTTTAATCATAGAATTCATGGATTCCATCAACGAGAAAAGCATTCCTTTCATATCTATCGCTCCTCTTCCGTAGATTCTTCCATTGGCTACCGCTCCTGAAAAAGGAGCAAAATCCCAGTCTTCGGCAACTTTTGAAACAGGCTCTAATGGTTTATCATCCGGACGGAATATGTTTTCTTCGTTATTTTTAACATCGGCATCTCCCGGCGGAACAACATCCATATGGGAAAGGAATAAAATGGGTTCCAGAGCAGGATTGCTTCCTTTAAGCCTGAACACCAGTCCATACTGGTTGACCTCAACATTTTCTGTGTTCTGATAGACCAAAGGATAAGAGGTTTTTAAATAGGTTTTGAACTGTTCAAACGGTGCATAGTCGAATTCACCCAAACTCCCTGTAGAAACAGTAGCCACTTTTATTCCTCCTGAAAGTCTCATGACTGCAGAATCATTTTTTACCGGTTTCCAGCCTTCACCTGCTCCGATATTATTTTTCTTAAACGGATAAGTATAGGTTTTAATTAATACTACAGCAGCCAGAATGACTATGATTCCCAAAAGGATTAAAAGAAATTTTTTCATAGTGAATAGTTTGTGAGGTGATTTTATTCTATAAATATAACAAAGTATTTTATGCCCAACAATTTAAAGCCTGGCTTTTTCATCAATGGAATATTTACAGCAGATTCTTCGAAGTATAGATAACGGAGTGCTTTATAGTAAAAACGCAAAGTTTTCTATTCCTAAAACTGAATATAAGCAAAGCTGCAATCAGCAAGTTGATTGATGAAGCTTTGAGGCTTTCTAGTACTTTGTATTTTTCTTTAACGCAAGGGCGCAAAGTTTTTTATTACTGATATATTTTAAGGCAATCGTTTTTCACACCGTTGCGGTTTCTTTTAATTCAGGATTTCGTTCATTTTGGTTAAAATGATAGGTTTTCCATCAGTGATTATGATGGTATGCTCGTGCTGGGCCATGTAACCGCCTTTATTGCCTACCATAGTCCATCCGTCTTTTAATTCTACAGCAATATTGGAATCGGTGGAGATGAATGTTTCAATCGCCACGACAGAGTTTTTCTTAAAACGTCTGGAATCATAGCGGTTTTTGTAGTTCAGCAATTCGTCAGGCTGTTCGTGTAAGCTTCTCCCTACTCCATGGCCTGCAAGATTTTTAATAACTTTAAAATCTCTTTTCTTCGCCTCTGTTTCCATTAAATGCCCTATATCTGCTATTTTCACACCACCTTTGATATTGTCGATAGCTTTTCTTAAAATATCTTTGGAGGCCTCCACCAGTTTCTGATGTCCGTGAATATCTTCTCCAATCACGAAGGAACCACCGTTGTCTGCCCAATATCCATCTAATTCTGCAGAAACATCAATATTGATCAGATCGCCTTCTTTCAAAATCCTTTGATCTGTTGGAATCCCATGGCAGAATTCATTGTCCACACTGATACATGTCCAGCCTGGAAATCCATACGTCAGATAAGGTGCTGATTTTGCCCCGAAACCCTCCAGTATTTTGGCTCCATATTCGTCCAGATCTTTGGTAGTCATACCGGGTTCGGCGTAATCCATCATCTTCTTCAGCGTATAGGCAACAGCTTCACTTACTTTTTGCATTCCAAGCATCTGATCTTCGTTGGTGATTGACATCGTTTTGTTTTGATTTTTATTGAATATTACAAAGTTAGGAAATTAAAATATTCTGAGATGACCTGTTTCATTTAACATGATCCTCCAACTGGCGCGGCCACAACTTCAAAGCATGTCGCATAAAAATAAAAAAGGGCCAACTCAAAAGAATTGACCCTTCCAAAAAACATTAACTGTTTATTGATAGAATTATGATGTTTTATTTCCAGCCTCCACCTAAACTTTTATAGATGTCAACTACTGTGCTGAGCTGTTTCTGTTTTGCCTCAATAAGTTCCATTTTAGCATCCAAAGCATCTCTTTGGTTTAAAAGAACTTCAAGATAATCTGCTCTGGAATTACGAAATAGCTGATTGGCAATATCTATAGACTGATCCAGGGCTTTCGTTTCCTGAGATTTCAGTTGATAATACTGATCTATATTTTTAACCTTTGACATCAGATTGGCAACATCCAGATAGGCATTCAGAATAGTTTTATCGTATTCGTACAACGCCTGAACCTGTTTGGCATCTGCTGTCTGAAAATTAGCCTTTATCGCACTTTTGTTAATTAATGGCCCTGCCAGTTCACCTACAAGATTGTAAGCTATTGATTCCGGCATTTTAACAAGGTACGAAGGTTTGAAAGCCTCCAGGCCTAATGTTGCCGAAATTTCCAGAGAAGGATAAAATTCTTTTCTTGCTGCTTCTACATCCAGTTTTGAAGCTTTCAATTCCAGCTCGGCCTGTTTGATATCAGGACGGTTGGCTAATAACTGAGATGGAATTCCGGTATAGACTGTCGGAGGAATGGTAGACATAAAGTTTTCCTTCGTTCTAACAATTGGTTGTGGATATCTTCCCAGCAAAGCATTGATTTCATTTTCTTTTTCAGTAATCTGCTGGCGGATGGTATATTCTGCAGCTTTGGATTTCGCCAGTTCTGCTTCAAATTTTTTCACAGCCAGTTCCGTTGCAGCAGCGGCTTCTTTCTGGATTTTGGAAATTTCCAATGCTCTTTGCTGAAGCTTGATATACTGTTGTATAATATCCAACTGGTTATCAAGTGCCAGCAATTCATAATAATTATCTGCAACTTCTTCAATAAGATTAGATAAAACAAAGTTTTTCCCTTCTACTGTAGAAAGATAATGGGCTACGGCAGATTCTTTTTCCGTTCTGAGCTTTTTCCAGATGTCAATCTCCCAGCTCGCATTTAAGCCCGCTTCAAAATTTCCAAGCGGATCCGGCATTTCCTTACCCGGCTCTATTTCTGTGGTAGCATCTCCGGCTCCTTCGCTGGTATAGCGACCGGATTTTTTCAGACCGGCTCCTACTCCTGCAGAAACAGTTGGACTCAATCTTCCTTTTTTAGCTAAAACACCACTTTTAGCAATCTCAATCTCCTGAAGAGTGATCAACAGCTCCTGATTATTTTTTAAAGCAGTTTCAATAAGGGTTACCAGGTTTGGATCCGTAAAAAACTGTCTCCACGGTGTTGTTCCGCTATTATTGTTAGCATCCTGCTGCTCTTCCTGATTAAAGTTCTGAGGAATATTTTCTTTTACCTCGTCTTTTATGACAGTCGCCATCGGCGCCTTACAGCTTACGAGTACAAGCGATAAGGCAATGGCTGTGATTATATTTTTAGTCTTCGAATTTTCCATCATGTTCATAAGGTTCAGTTTGTTCTGTTAAAGGATTTTCTTCTTCATATCTCGCCAATCGTGACTTATCAGCAATGGTTCCGAAGATATAATACAATCCGGGGATAATCATCAATCCGAAAATAGTTCCGATTAGCATTCCTCCTGCTGCCGCTGTACCAATGGTTCTGTTACCAATTGCTCCCGGCCCCGTTGCAATCACCAATGGAATTAAACCGGCAATGAAAGCAAATGAGGTCATCAAAATCGGACGGAAACGGATGGCAGCTCCTTCAATAGCTGCTTTTGCCACAGGGATTCCTTCTTCGGCTTTCTTCTGTACGGCAAATTCAACGATCAACACTGCATTTTTACCCAAAAGTCCGATCAGCATGACCATTGCCACCTGTGCATAAATGTTATTCTCAAGTCCTAAAAGCTTTAAGCATAAAAAGGCTCCAAAAATACCTGTAGGCAGAGATAAAATAACAGGAAGCGGAAGGATGAAACTTTCATACTGTGCGGAAAGAATCAGGTAGACAAATCCTAAACAAACCAGGAAGATAAATATGGCTTCATTACCACGGCTTACTTCGTCTTTAGAGATCCCCGCCCAGTCGATACCAAAACCTCTTGGAAGTGTTTTATCTGCAACTTCCTGAATCGCTTTGATCGCCTGGCCACTACTGTATCCGGGAGCAGGCGTTCCGCTTACTTCTGCAGAGTTGTACATATTGTGTCTTGTAATCTCCGATAGTCCGTATACTTTTTCAAGCCTCATAAAATCTGAGTAAGGAACCATCTGGTCTTTATCATTTTTAACATACAGCTTCAACAGGTCGGTTGGAAGTGCACGATATTGAGGGCCAGCCTGAACAATGACCTTATACGGCCTGTCAAAGCGGATGAAACTCGTTTCATAGTTGGAACCGATCAATGTAGACAGGTTATCCATTGCTTTTTCAATGGTTACTCCTTTTTGCTCCGCAAGATCATTATCTATCCTAAGCATATATTGCGGGAAACTCGCAGAATAGAATGTAAATGCCGAACCAAGCTCCGGACGCTTTTTAAGCTCCTTCACAAAGTCATTACTTACCTGCTCCATTTTATGATAATCTCCACTTCCTGCTTTATCCAGCAGACGAAGCTCGAAACCTCCTGCAGCTCCATATCCCGGAACGGAAGGCGGCTGGAAGAATTCTATATTGGCTCCCGGAATATTCTTGGCTTTTTCCTCAAGCTTTTCAATAATTTCTGCAGCTGATTCTTTACGTTCTTCCCAGCTTTTAAGGTTGATCAGACAGGTTCCTGAATTGGATCCGGTACCTTCAGTCAAAATCTCATATCCTGCAAGAGAAGAAACGGATTGTACTCCATCAATATCTTCAGATTCCCTCAAAAGCTCTCTGGCAATCTGATTGGTTCTTTCCAATGTAGAACCCGGAGGCGTCTGAATAATAGCATAGATCATCCCCTGATCCTCGGCCGGAATAAATCCTGAAGGTAAAGAATTGCTCAGGAAGAATGTGCAGGCACAAAATGCCAATAACAATGGTAAGGTTATTGTCTTTTTTGTCACTGTTTTATTCAGTAGCTTCTCATATCTTCCGGCTCCTTTTGTAAACAGGTTATTGAATTTATCAAGGAAAATAGTAACCGGAGTTTTCTTCTTCGCTTTTCCATGATTATTTCTTAAAATCAAAGCACATAAAGCCGGTGTCAAAGTAAGTGCCACTACCCCTGATAAAATAATGGATGAAGCCATTGTAATGGAGAACTGGCGGTAAAATACCCCAACCGGTCCGGACATAAATGCAATCGGAATGAATACCGATGCCATTACAAGTGTAATTGCGATAATTGCTCCACTGATCTCATGCATTGCTTCTTCGGTAGCCTTCAATGGGGAAAGATGTTTTTCTTCCATCTTGGCGTGAACAGCTTCAATAACTACAATCGCGTCATCTACCACAACCCCGATGGCCATTACCAGGGCAAAGAGGGAAATCATGTTCAGGGTAATTCCGAAAGCAGACATGACAGCAAATGTTCCCACCAATGAAACCGGAACAGCTAATGCCGGAATCAATGTTGATCGCCAGTCTCCAAGGAATAAGAATACCACGATGGCAACCAAAACGAAAGCCTCAAATAAAGTATGAATAACTTTTTCCATGGATGCATCCAGGAATCTTGAAACGTCATAACTGATATCGTAATGCATTCCCTTAGGGAAGTTATTTTTTTCAAGATCCTTCATCAGTGCTTTTACATTTTTGATAACGTCACTTGCATTGGATCCGTAGGATTGTTTTACGGTGATCGCTGCGGAAGGTTTTCCGTTCAGTGTAGAATAAATATCATACATGGAACTTCCAAACTCAATATCGGCAACATCTTTCAGCCTTACAGATTCTCCGTTCGGTTTGGCTTTTAAAATAATGTTTCCATAATCTTTTTCGTTATTAAAACGTCCGGGATATTTTAATACATATTCGAAAGACTGTGAACGTTTTCCGGAGCTTTCCCCTGTTTTTCCGGGAGAAGCTTCCAAACTCTGCTCATTCAGAGATTCCATTACTTCATCTGCCGAAATATTATAAGCTGTTAATCTATCCGGTTTAAGCCAGATACGCATGGCATATTCACGGGTTCCCAGGATATCGGCAAAACCTACACCGCTTACCCTTCTCAATTCGGACATTACATTGATATCTGCATAGTTGAAAAGGAATTTCTGGTCAGCTTTAGGATCATCACTGTACAGGTTAATATACATCAACATGTTGGGTTCTTCACGCGTGATCTTTACTCCTTCACGTACTACCAGAGGCGGAAGTTTATTGACCACTGAAGATACACGGTTCTGAACGTTTACTGCAGCTACATTGGGATCCGTACCCAGATCAAATACAATCTGAATAGAAGCTTCCCCGTCATTTCCGGCATCTGAGGTCATATATTTCATACCGGGAACTCCATTTAATCCTCTTTCTAAGGGGATTACTACGGATTTAATCAACAATTCGTTGTTAGCTCCCGGATATTCTGCGGTGATATTTACTTTAGGCGGAGAGATGGATGGAAACTGTGTCACCGGAAGTTTTACCAATGACAATATTCCCATAAATACAATAATCAATGAGATTACTATGGACAGAACTGGTCTGCGAATGAATTTCTTAAACATACTGTTTCGTTTTAGAGACCACTACTCTGCTTTTAGTTTCAATGATTGAAGAACTTTCTTAGGATCCTGGAATTTTGTTTTCACTTTCTGATCATCCTTTACTTTCTGAACGCCTTCCAGAAGAATCTGATCGCCTTTTGAAATTCCTGAGCCTACCACATACAAATCCGGAAGTTCATAGGCTACTTTGATATTTCTGGATTTAGCTACTCCATTTTTATCAATCACAAATACATATTTCTGATCCTGAATTTCATAGGTTGCTTTCTGTGGAATGATCAATGCATTATGAACCGGCATTGACATCTGTACTTTTCCGGTTTCTCCGTTTCTCAGAAGTTTATCAGGATTAGGGAATTTGGCACGGAAAGCAATATTTCCTGTTTCATTATCAAATTCTCCTTCAATGGTCTGAATTTCTCCTTTTTGTGTATACATTTCTCCGTTTGCCGTAATCAGAGAAACCTGATTGCTGCCACGGTCTGCAGCATGAGTCTGATAGCTCAGATATTCAGGTTCGGAGACATTGAAATAGGTGTAGATACTTGTATTGTCTGACAACGAAGTCAACAGATCGCCTTCATCTACAAGACTTCCCAACTTCAGAGGAATTCTGTTGATAATACCGGAAAACGGTGCTTTGATGTCAGTAAAGGAAAGATGGATCTGAGCCAGTTTCATTTCTGCGTTGGCAGCATCCAGCTTGGCTTTTGCCATTGCTCTTTCATTTTTAGAAACGATGTTGTTTCCTGCAAGTGTACTTGCATTTTTCAGCTCAATGGAAGCCTGCTCCACTTCTGCTTTTGCTTTTAATAATTCTGCCTGATACAATTTAGGCATGATCCGGAACAATGTTTGTCCGGCCTGTACGTACTGTCCTTCATCTACAAAGATTTTTTCCAGGAAACCTTTTTCCTGAGCTCTCACTTCAATGTTTTTTACAGATTGAATCTGGGCTACGTATTCTTTATTGATTACGGTATCCATTACCACAGGGGATGTCACCGGATATACGGTAACTTCTTCTTTTTCTTCTTTTTTCTTATTGCAGCCAACTGCCAGCAGAAGGACACTCAGCGCAATTCCCGAAACAACTCTCTTTATCATAATTCTAGAGTTTATATAAATCGTTAATGTTTTGATAGAAATAAAAACGGTAATAAAAGGGTACGGTGTGATGATTACCGGCATACACAGCGCAAAGTATTTCTACCCGGAATCAGGCAGAAAATCAATAAAACGGGAAATTCTTAAATTCTAATGGAACGGATAAGAATGAATCTTTTGGTGGATAAGCCAAGAACAAAACCATGAATATCCGGTTTTGACCGCTTACAACTTTTTAATCCAAAAATATAAACAAGACTGAAAACTCCGGCAAAAACGACAATAGCCTGCCATACATCGGACAGCTGGAAATCATTTTCGGTAAGTTCTAAAGTGGAATTGTCTACATTATCTGCCATTTGCTGAATAGAGAGTTTTTCAAAAGTCTGATTCAGGCGGTTGGCTCTTTTTGGCATATGATGAGAAACATGACCGGAATAGTCATTTCGAAGCGTTTTAACGTTGAGTCTGCTTTCCACTACAAAGAGCAGAAAAAGACCGGTTAAAAAGTATACTATAAAGTTTCTCATTTTGAAGTTGCAAATGTACACCCAGATTATGATACTATCATAGCAGATTAACAAAATTTAACTCTCCTTTAAAATACCTGAAAATAAAACACTGAAAAGTATTTAACATTTCCTTTATTTAAGCATAATTCAAGCAATTCTAATCTTTCATCTGTGCTCATTTAAAATTTCAAATATTAAGCCACTTTTTATGATTTAAGGAAATTTTAATTTTAATGCTGTTGCTTTTTTGAACATTTTCGGGTATCCCCGTATTCTATTATAGCACATCTCTTTTCCAACCTAAACTTTGTCATAATTTCAGATTATTAACATTAACTTATTGTTCTTCTCTTCTTTTTGAATTATTTTTGCCAAAAATTAACACAACAAATGAAAAATGAAGAAAAACTACACTATCCACCTCGAAACAATTTCTTTTAAAAATCCTGAATTAACAAGGTTTATCCTAAATTTTCCACAATAATTATTACCTTCTGTTTCGTGAATTCTGTTTCAAAAAACTGTGAGTTAAATGAGCTAATATTTTAATTTTCTGTTAGTTTATGAAAAATTAACACATATTTATTAAAAATATTTGTAAATTTATATAGCATTAATATCATAATTCATGAAACACTTTAAAATCACTTATCACTATGAAAAATTTATTAGTACCAATCCTTTTCGGATTGACCCTTATTTCCCTAACAGCGTGTAAGCATCCCGGAAAAGAAGCTGAAACCATTACCGCTGCTGCCCCAGAAAATACAGATGACATTTCAAAAAATGTGTATGTTGACAGTTATGGAGAAAAAATAGAAGTGACCATCAACAATACCAAAAATACAGCAACAATACATTTAA
Source organism: Chryseobacterium sp. CP-77 (assembly GCF_036362765.1). Classification (NCBI taxonomy): domain Bacteria; kingdom Pseudomonadati; phylum Bacteroidota; class Flavobacteriia; order Flavobacteriales; family Weeksellaceae; genus Chryseobacterium; species Chryseobacterium sp. CP-77. The sequence goes on along the minus strand of NZ_CP143637.1, from coordinate 4,454,869 downwards.
ACGGTAAAACTTTTGACCTTAAAAAAAGTGATGCTTTACCTGAATATACAGCCTCTAATGAAGAGTATCAATATTCTGATATTAAAGGCAATATCACTTTCCTGAAAAAGAATGTAGATATGGTTCTGTTTCATCTTAAACAGGCAAAAAAAGAGTCTGGTCCTGCAAAAATGGCATCGTATTAGCATAGGGATTAGCAATTCTAATTAAAAAAATAAACATTATGAAAAGTTTATATTATTATTTTTCGGCACTTATTATCGCAACATTTTTAGTTGTTTCGTGTAAAACACAAAATGCTCAAAAAGCGACGACTGATATTACAGGAAAAACGTGGAAACTGACAGAGCTTAACGGGAAACCGATTGAACTGAAGAATCCTAAAAACAATCCTTATTTCAAACTTGAAATGGATGGAATGAGATATCAGGGGCATGCCGGATGTAATGGCTTGGGAGGAACATTTGAGATCAAACCTGAAGTAATGAGAATTAAGTTCAATCAGGGAATGTCTACCATGATGGCTTGTGAAGATCTTGATATTGAAAATCAATTTACGAAAGCAATCCTGGCAGCAGATAATTACTCTGTAAACGGAAATACCCTTACTTTAAACAAAGCAAGAATGGCTCCTTTAGCTAAATTTGTTCTTCAATAATTAAATTTCACTTACATAAAAAAAATACGCTTCATTATGATGAGGCGTATTTTTTTTATTTTCTTTTATTGTAGATGATATAGCATACCAGAAGGCTGACATTGACCAGAACAGCAAATGCGTTTGACAAAATTATGGGAAGTTCATCTTTTGCAAAGCCATACCATACCCACAAAGAAAGCCCTGAAATAAGAACCAGCAGCATGAGTAAGGAAATATCTTCCACATTTTTTTCTCTGATTACTTTGACAAGCTGTGGAATCATTGAAATGGAAGTGAGAACTCCGGCAACGATACCTAATATATTTTCATCCATAGATCTTCAGTTTGGAAATTGATACTAAGATACACTATTGAAATCTTTTCAATGAAACTTCTTCATGTAATGGAATATCCTGTTCAATAAAATGGAATAAATCTCTTGCAAAATAGCAACCGTTAAGGATACCACGGGCACCTAGCCCATTAAAAACGTACAGATTACCGAATGTTTCATGTCTTCCAATGATGGGTCTTCTATCTTTTACTGTGGGGCGGAATCCAAAATGTACTTCTTCCACTTCAAAATCATAAGGATAAAATTCTGAAAGTCCCTTCATCAATTGATCAACTGCTGATTCATCAATGTGATGATGAAGCTGCTCTCTGTCATAGGTTCCACCATAAAAATACAGTCCGTTTCCGGTTGGAAATAAGAAATGTTTCTTCTTAATGGTTATGTTTTCAGGAATTGGCTGGGAAAGTTTCACCCTGATGTGGTGGCCTTTGTTGGGATTCACAGTGATCTCTGAAAAATAGGGATTATCTTTCACACCCATTCCTTCACAGAAAATAATATTTTTGAAGGTATAATCTTTATAAGTGGATTCTGATGGATTTAATTTTGAATAATCGAATTTTTCCTTTATCAATTGATCATTTTTTTCAAAATAATTGAATAAACCACTAAAAAATCCATTAACATTTAATCTTGCGGATTGATTCACCTTTCCGGTAAGAAAGTCGTTTTTTACCACCTCTAAACGATCAAAATTCTGATCAAGAAAATTCGACAATTCTTCATTTGCTGATTTTTTTAACCATAAGTTCTGTTCATTCTCATCATGAAAAATTCTGTGAATAGGAGCATTGATCAGATAATTTTCCCCGGTATATGATTCTATTTCTTTAAGACTGTCTTTTAGAAAATCTATTTGTTCCTGTGCTTTCCAGAATGTGGTAAACTTCTTCAGGACCACAGGATTGATAATACCTGCTGAAACCTGGGAAGCACTTTTTCTTCCTTCCGTAAAGATGACAAAGGATTTATTATTTTTAATTAACTGGTGAGCCAGAAAAAGTCCTGCATATCCGTCTCCTACAATAATATAATCTACATTTTTCATATGAGAAATTTCATTTGTTTAAAGGTCATATGTAATCGCCTATGCCACTGATTATTGATCGGTAATAAAAAAGGGCGATTTCATCATAAAAAAACCTGAGTAAAAATACTCAGGTTTTCTATAAATATCAAGTGAAATTTAGTAATTCCACATATCATTTTCCATGTCAAGAATCTGTGCTTTGATTCTGTCGCTTTCTTCCAGCTGCTCCTCAGCGTTTCTAGGAATATAGTCTTTGATAGTACCATCTCCTAAACCGCTTGAAGATTTGTAGATAATAGAAGAGAATCTTCTTGCATTGATAACATCATCGAAAGATAAGTCAGCAGAAGAATTTTTTCTGTTGAAAACATAGTTGTTTGCTAAAATATCACGAGCACTTGGATAGTAAATCCAGAACAAATCGATCAGTTCATCAGCACCAGCTAAGGGCTGACCATCAGGACCAATTCTTCCAACAGATGTCGGATCCGGACCCATAGCTGCGATACCAAGCGGTCTGTATTTCATCTGACCATCTCTTTTATCGATAAACCACATACCCATCACTTTAAGAACTTTTACTTTATCAGTAGTTGTTCTGATAATATCTGTTAATCTTTTCTTCTCGTCTTCTGTAAGTGTTCTTCCAGAGTTAAGGATATCGATAGCTTCTTCGTCAAGTCTTACACTTTCCAATCTTTTCTGAATGGCTTCCGGTGAAAGTCTGGTAACGAAGTTTTCGTCATCATAAACTTCTTTGATGTCACCTTTAAGGGCTCCATCAAGTAATAATTGATATAATGATCTTGTAGAGCTAGAAAGAAGACCATCCGGATTGTCATAATAAAACGGCTGGTTGATCTTATCATTCATATCAATGATTTCCCAAACAAACATACTTTTGTAAATATCCTTGTCATCAACGAAACCATATTCAAGAGGCTTTACTTTATTGCTGATAACAGTATCCCCTGCTTTTCTCATTGATTCAGCTCTCATTTGTCTGAATTCCTCAGGAGAAGCAGCATTCAGAATAGTCTGGGAAAAAGCGAATCCCGAAACTAAAACTAAAAGGGTGCTAATATATTTTTTCATAATATGATTTTACAAATTAACCTTATTGAACATTAATAATTACAGGTGAAATTTCCTTAAGTCTCTGGTTACCCAATCCTGTAGCCGTAGCCTGAATATCATAAATCTGAACTACATCACCAGGTCTAAGGTTTCTAAGCATACCTTCTGCTCCTGATAGTGAGCTACCTTGAATCAGAGTACCTGCTTTTCCTGGAAGCTTAATAATAAAGCTATTAACCGTGAATGAAACAGGGAAGTCAAAGTCTGGTAAAGTAGCAGAAACAATCTGGTTAGGAATAGAACCTACCGGCATAAAGTTTACAGCTTTACCTCTGATCTGACCTTGTGGTCTAGGGATATTCTTAATTCTATATTCAAATACCTGAGAAACTGTTTTACCATATGGATCTGTTCCTGATAATGTTAACTTCACTACATTTCCTGTTGTAGGAGTAACATTCCATTTACCCTGACCTGTACTCTTCACAGTAGCTCCTGCTGCAGATAATGAAAGTTTAGAATTGTCAGCACCTAAGATTGATCCTGAAACAGGGTTCTCAAGTCCTCTATACATTACATTCATCTTATCGGCAGAAAGTAATAATCCTTTTTCAAGTTTTACTTCTCTTGGTCCTGCAATTACATTATAAGTATGTGTCCAAGGGAAAGACTGAGGTTTCCCTGAAGCATCTGTTAATGTAATCGTACCTCCTAATTTATGTTCACCAATTCCAGAACCTGAAATTTGCATAACACCTTTACCGTTTTCTACTCTGCTTACTCCAGAGATGCTGATCTTGTTACTGTTAGAATAAGTTCCCAACATTACTTTTACTTCAGCCTGTTTTCCTGCCTGGATATCTACCGGACCTGAAACAATAGGCTCATAGCTTGAGAATTTGATATTCGCATCTACTTTTTCCTGAAGTAATAGTGCCAATGCATCAGACTGAACATTTCTGGCATCATTTTGGATAATTTCCAAATTAGATATTGCAGCGATTAGCGGCTGATGGTAAAATTTATTCTGGAACCAGGTCTTTTCATTGGGAGATGTTCCTTTAGGATACTCCGCAATAAGAGACTTATTGGCTCTTGCTACTAAATCCTGTAACTGGGCATTGCTTCCGAAAGTAGCGTTGATGTAGTTTCTTACATCATCAATTTTAGCTTTCAGATCCAGTGCATTCTTTGATGGAGTATTTTCATCTCCTTCCTTAAAGAAATATTCAGTAGTTGCTTCATTATTGTTAAGTGCAGCAAAGTTTTCACTTACATCAATATCTTTTCCTGTTTGAGGATCTTTGTCGTGAAACTCAGATTGTTTTTTCAACAAATCTTTAACATCCTGAGCAGATTTCACCAATGCATCAATTTTGGTTTTCAGTACTTTGTACTGAGCCCAAGGCTGTGCGTAGGTATCAGGAACTTGCTGAGCTTTAGCTTCCAACGTTCTTTCAAAGATCTTCTCGTTCTTTCTTTCTGTTAAAGTTCTGGTTTCATTCAATGCTCTGGTAGAGTCATAGTATGATCTGATGATTTCTGCATCAATATTTAGGGCCATCATCGCGATGAACACCAAATACATCAGGTTGATCATCTTCTGACGAGGGGTCTGTTTTCCTTGTGCCATTCTCTTTTCTTTGTTTTTTTGATTAAGTAGTTAATTTAGAAATGGTTAGGAATTAAGACTTCATAGCAGTTAGCATACCACCATAAACTCTATTTAAGTTATTAAGATTAGATGTTAAACCTTGTAGCTCTTGGTTGAATTTTTCAGATTGCTCTGCAGATTTCTGCATATCAGTAACATACTTGTTAGCAAATTCAGATTGTCTCTTACCGCTTTCAAGCTGCATTGCATACAGTGCATTCATACTTTCCATATGCTGAGCTGCTTTATTCAACTGGTCGTTATATTTATGAGTAGAAGCAGATACGTCAACAGTCTGATTGATCTGATCAACAGAGTTTGAGAATTTATCAATTCCTGTTCTTAATCTTTCAAATAATTGAACGTCTAATCTGGCATCTTCAAGCATTTTATCCAATTTGCTGGAAAGAGAGTTTTCCAATTCAGCAAATTGAGCGCTTGTATTTTTAGTTGTTACATTAGAATGTAAAGGATTTGGATTCGCATGTTTATCTAATAACTCAGGATAAACATTTTCCCAGGCATAAGACTCTTCAGTTTTCGGAGGGTCAAATGCAAAGATGATAAAGATAATAGCCTCAGTAATAAGTCCTACAGTAAGAGCCATGTTACCGTTAATAGGTCCTAAGGTAATGTGAGTAATTTTAAGCCAAGCTCCAAGAATTACAATTGCAGCACCGAATGAATAAAAGAAATTCATCCAAGCATCTTTAGTCTTAAACATATTGAGTTAGTTTTTTTAATGTTAAATAAAATTGTTATTGAAAAATAATTGTCTGATTCGTTATCTGTTAACTCTTCTTGGCTTAACGGCTGCTTCAGGAATATCCTGTACAGTTCTGAATCCGATATAGCTTCTTGCGGAATCTTTTCTTTCCCAATCTCTAGCACCTGTCATCAGTGCATATCCTATATCTTTCCAAGATCCACCTCTTACGGATTTCTTCGTATCCTTTTTATCCTTAGTAGAAGGATTTAATGTAGAAGTGAATCCAGCTGAAGAGTTGTTAAAAGAAGATAATGTCCATTCAGAAACGTTTCCAGCCATATCAAATAACCCAAACCCATTTTTCTTAAATTTCTTAACTGGAGCTGTATATGTATAAGTACCTTTTTTCTCGTCTTCCATGTAGTTACCTCTCTTAGGCTTGAAGTTGGCAAGGTAGCAACCTCTGTCATCCATTAAATATGGACCACCCCAAGGGTAAGTAGCATTTTGCATACCACCTCTGGCAGCATATTCCCATTCAGTTTCTGTTGGAAGACGGAAAACTAATGGTTTTTGTTTTTTTCTTTTTAAACTTTCGTTGTAATCTGATTTCAATTTAGATCTGAAGTTACAATAAGCCCTTGCCTGATCCCAGGTAACCCCGACAACAGGATAGTCTTTATAAGCCTTATGCCAGAAATACTGTTCAAACAATGGCTCATTGTAAGCAAAGTGGAAATCTTTTACCCAAACTGTAGTATCAGGATAGATTGCGATACTTTCACTTTTCAGGTAGTTAGCTCCTCTTTCGTTATCTGCAACAGCTGCGTCCATATCTCCCCAACGGTAAGTATATTTCAGCTTACTAACATCTAAAATTCTTTCGTTTCCAATTCTTGAAGAAGAAGGCAGATACATAGATTCTAAAACTTCTGCGTATTCTACATCCGGATATTTTGATGTGCTCCAGTGTAAAGGGATTTTCCAATCTAATCTTTTGCTGGCATCATAACTTCCATCTTCACGGCCTCCCTGGCCTTCCATATATTCTTGATAAGGTGTTAAATTTTCTTCTTTTTTAGCAAGGTATGCGTAATCTCCTATGCTTGCTCCTTTACGTCCGCCTTCATCACCACCTTCTCCGGCAGCTTCAGCTAGTAAAGTTCTTGCGATAGAGTCTCTTACATAATTGATAAATACTCTGTACTCCGCATTGGTAGTTTCTGCTTCATCCATGAAGAAAGAAGAAACAGTAACTGTCTTCAATGATGCTTTTTCAGGCGTATTTGTCGGATCCTGGTCTGCTAAACCAGCAACAAACGAACCTGCAGGAATTGCGACCATTCCGTATGGTCTTTCCGCAACAAATGATTTAGTTTTTTCTCTTGGTATCAATTCTCCTTTTGTTCCTGGCTTCCCTACAGAAGAGCTGCCACCACCTGAACAAGATACCGATGCTACCGACGCAGACAATAATAAAAGAAATATCCTTTTCATGTTAATTTTTATAATTAAGCCGTAAATATATAATTTTTTTAAGAAACTTTTAAGATTTTTTTTGAAATAACGGAAGAAATCTAAATTTATTTTATTTACAACAACTTTTTATTCCACGGTAACAGATTTTGCAAGGTTTCTCGGTTGATCTACGTTGGCTCCTCTATATACTGCAATATAATAAGCAAGCAGTTGAAGAGGTACGGAAGCAACGATTGGAGAGAAACATTCTGAAGTTTCAGGGATTTCGATAACATAATCTGCCATTTCGCTCACCTGACGGTCTCCTTTATTTACTACAGCGATAATTTTACCTTTTCTCGCTTTAATTTCCTGAACGTTACTCACAATTTTATCATAGTGACCTTTTCTAGGCGCTATAATTACAATCGGCATGTTTTCGTCGATCAGGGCAATCGGACCGTGCTTCATTTCTGCAGCCGGGTATCCTTCTGCATGGATATAAGAAATTTCTTTTAATTTTAATGCTCCTTCCAGGGCTGCAGGATAATTGTATCCTCTTCCCAGATAAAGGAAATTGGTAGCTTTCACAAAATCTTTTGCAATATTCTGCGTAAGCTCATGAGTGGTATTTAACACATCTTCAATTTTCTTAGGAATAGCATCAAGCTCAGCAATTAAGCTCATAAATTCTGCATTTCCCAGGTTTCCGTTGTGTTTTCCTAATTTAAAGGCAATTAAAGTAAGAATGGTAAGCTGTGCTGTAAATGCTTTGGTAGAAGCAACCCCGATTTCCGGACCAGCATGGGTATAAGAACCAGCATCTGTAATTCTTGCAATTGAAGAATCTACAACATTACATATACCATATATAAATGCACCTTTTTCTTTTGCTAATTTTAAAGCAGCCATTGTATCAGCAGTTTCTCCGGACTGAGAAATAGCAATTACCACATCTTTATCTGTAATGATCGGGTTTCTGTATCTGAACTCTGATGCGTATTCTACTTCAACAGGGATTCTTGCATATTCTTCAATCAGATATTCTCCGATAAGACCTGCATGCCATGAAGTACCACAGGCAATGATAATAATCCTGTTGGCATTTTTGAATTTCTCAACATGATCCCAGATTCCTGCCATTTTAATAACTCCTTCATCTACAAGAAGTCTACCTCTCATTGTATCGTGTACAGATTTAGGCTGCTCAAAAATTTCTTTAAGCATGAAATGCTCGTATCCTCCTTTTTCAATCTGTTCAAGGCTTAATTTAAGCTCCTGAATTTCAGGCTCAATTTTAGAGTTTTCATTGATGGTTCTGATATCTACTCCGTTTTCAAGAGAGATCGTTGCCATATGTCCTTCTTCAAGATAAATAGCTTCTTTTGTAAATTCTACGAATGGAGAAGCATCAGAAGCGATAAAATATTCTTTATCACCGATTCCGATTGCAAGAGGAGAACCTAATCTTCCTACGACCAATACCCCTGGATAATCTTCATGAAGTACAGTAATTGCATATGCTCCATATACTTCATTCAATGCATATCTCACTGCTGTAGGGAAATCAATTTCAGGATTAAGATCCATAAAATACTGGATAAGGTTTACCAATACTTCAGTATCTGTCTCTGATTTGAAAGTGAATCCTTTTTCAGTAAGCATTGTTTTAATGGTATCATAGTTTTCAATAATACCATTGTGTACAATTGCGATTTTCCCGTTGTTTGACAAGTGCGGATGGGAGTTTCTGTCACTTGGAACTCCATGGGTTGCCCAACGGGTGTGTCCCATTCCAATTTTAGACTTTCCTTTTAGCTCTTTGGAAATATTCACCAAATCCTCCACTTTGCCTTTTGTTTTTTCTACTTCCAGCTTGTTATCTGAACCTTCTAAAACAATTCCGGCACTGTCATACCCTCTATATTCCAATCTTCTAAGACCATTAATTACAATTTCATAAGCGTCTTGAAATCCTGTATATCCTACTATTCCGCACATATTTTATTTTGTATAGTGTTGTTTGTTGTTCTATTTTTTCGTTCCGTAAGTCACCAATAACTGGATTCTCTTCGGATTCGTATTGGTTTTATCTACTCCTGTAAGAATAATTCTGTTCATATCAAATGCTCTTGTTGTATTACGAACTCCTAAAAGGGTTCCTGTAGCATTGGCAGCAAATGTTCCTGCACTGATTATTAAAGGTTTATTAACAACCAGCTGTTCAGTTCCATCTACTGTTTCTTTCTTACCTTCTACAAGATCCTTAACTGTTTTTGTTACAACAAAATCATAATAACCTGGCTCAGGTTTATCTTTAAAATAATATAATCCAAGCCCGTTGGTAAGATCTGAAGTAAACGCCAGTTTTTTGTAATCAATTTTACCACCAGCATCTAATGTATTGGTTAAAAGTGAAAATCTGCGGTCTTCAGTAGAACCTGTATTTTTCCACGTTGCAGCATCAAGATAGATTCTGATTTTAGCACTTACAATACCTGCTTTATCTTTAACAAAAATATCCTTAAGCTTTGCAATCGTCTCATCTTTAATCTTAACTACCACAGAAGGTCCTCCCATTCCCTGAACAAAAAGTCTTTCATCTCCTTCAGCAGGGTTACTTGCAGCTAATGCAGCCGCAAAAGATGATCCGGATCTGCTATATTCATACAGACCGAGGTGAGCATTAGAACCTCCTAAGTTGAAATTAAGGGTTGTCTGTGGCCTTGTTGTTGTTCCGTTCTCTGTTTTATCATATTTATAATACATGATAAGCTGCAAATCATTAGGAGAGAACTGGTAAAGATATTTATCCGTTTCATCCACAGAAATTTTTATTCCTTTAAAATATCTGATGAAGTTGGAAGCATCCTGAAGTTCAGGCTTACCTTTTTTATCAAGAATATGAGTCTGGAAAAAATCCGTATTACTCAGCTTCATTCTGAATCCTAAGTTTCCGGTAAATACAACTGAGTTGTCAGATTTTTTAGTGATAGATGTAGAACTTATAGTACCGTCAAATACTCCTGATCCTAACAGTTCACCAGTACTTATTGTTTTATTGGAACGTTTGAAACTGTCATCATTTGCATCGATGAACGTGGTTACTTCATGTACATTGATTTTCATCGATTTTGAACCTGTTGTTTTACCGTATTTACGAACAGGATACGTTTTCTTTTCAATGGAAACTGCTGTAGCAACTCCATCTACCGGGAAATCAGTTTTCTCAAGTGTTTTTGTTTTTAATGAATCGCCTTCAAAGAAGTAGGTATTCGCAGCAGTATTAGCAGGTGGTCTCACTACAAGAACTACAGAATCTACTTTTGGATTGGCTCCGTTAAAGTCATAATTATCCACCGGCATTCTCAGCTGAGTAACATAAGAAGCTTTCTGCATTCCAAACTGGCTTTCAGTAAATGCTCCAAGAACACCTACATAGGAAGCCGCACCAGATTCGCTTACCGCACTGATCAATCTGGCAGCATCACTTCTGATTGAATCGTTGTTACTATAATTGTATGCGATAACGGGATATGCAATTTCATTACCTTGTGCTGCATCATCATTAAACAACTGCTCGCCAAGAGAATCCGGGTCCGGTTCACAGTTATGAAGGAATGTACTTCCGAAAAACGCCATCAAAAGTATGGCGAAGGTCCTTTTAAGATTATGAGTCATTAAAAATGTGTTTTTTAATAAAGTTGATTTATTGAATCTATGTCCAGATACTCTGATTTTTGGGTAGCAGTTTCATTGAAAGCCTTATCCAGGTCTTCATCCAGAAACTCGTCACCTTTCACAACGGCATCTACATAGTTCATACTTTCGATAACAAAACTTTTAATCGTTGGGTTATCTAACGCTTTTAATCCTGAAATATTATCAAACTGCAGTTTTTCGTCAATCTTTTTATCCAGGTCGGCATCTTTCTCGTTGTAAAGAGAAAGTATGATTTTCGCGTCTTTGAAATACGTATCTGATTCGTAGTACGTTTTAAGATAAATTGGAACAAAAGAAGACATCCATCCATTTAAATGGATAACATCCGGCACCCAGTTTAGTTTCTTAATGGTTTCAATAACTCCTCTTGCAAAGAAAATAGCTCTTTCGTCATTGTCTTCAAAAGGGTTTCCTTCATCGTCGAAATAATATTGTTTTCTTTTGAAGTATTCTTCATTGTCAATAAAGTAAACCTGAAGTCTTTCCCCCGGAAGAGACGCTACTTTAATGATCAGAGGCTGGTCCAGATCATTGATAATAATATTCATCCCTGAAAGACGGATTACTTCATGAAGCTGGAATTTTCTCTCACTTATTTGTCCAAATCTTGGCATAAAAACTCTTACATCATTGCCTTCTTGGTGCATCTTAAGTGCCATTTTGTTTACCACTGCAGCCATATTTGTATCTTCCTGATATGGATACATCTCTGTAGTAATGTACAGTATTTTTTGATTCGGCATAAACTTTCTATCTAATTTTTGTAAAAATGCTTTAATGTGCAAAATTACAAAAAAACATCCAACATTATTTTAATTAACATTTTTTTACGAAAATTCCCTTTTCAAATTATTAAAACCACATATTATTATGCGATATTTTTAGTATTTTTGAAATAGTATTAAAATAAACTATGGAAGTTCTAAAAAACAGAAAAGTCCTTCAGGATTTCATTGAAAGACAGAAAGAAATGGGAAAAAGAATTGGCTTTGCCCCTACCATGGGTGCCCTGCACAAAGGCCATCTTTCTCTGTATGAAGAGGCAAGAAAGGAAAATGATCTTGTTATTTCTTCGATTTTTGTAAATCCAACTCAATTTAACAATCCTGAAGATCTTGAAAAATATCCAAGAGACGTCAACAGAGATATACTTATTCTTCAGAATTCTGGTCTTGTAGATGCAGTGTATATTCCGGAGGTAGCAGATATTTACCCTGAGAAAGCAGAAAGCCAGCGATATGATTTTGACGGACTGGAAAATGAGATGGAAGGAAAATCAAGACCGGGCCATTTTGATGGTGTAGGAACTGTTGTAGAAGAACTTTTCAGACAGGTAAAGCCTGATAATGCTTATTTTGGTGAAAAAGATTTCCAGCAGCTTGCTATTATTAAAAAAATGGTAGAGAAAAAGCATCTTCCAGTTAAAATAACCGGAGTTCCTATTTACAGGGCAGAAAACGGACTGGCGCTAAGCTCAAGAAATCAAAGGCTTCATGAAGACCGGAGAGAAGCTTCTAAAGTAATTTATGAGACTTTAAAAAAAGTAAACGACTGGTTCAGAACTGTTACGATTCCGGAAATCAAGGAAAGAGTAGCTGATATTTTTGATGACCAGCAGGGAATGAAACTGGAATATTTCCTGATTGCTGATGAAAAAACATTACAGGAGACTGATTTTTTCTATAAAGACAGAAGCTTCAGAGCATTTATTGTAGTGGTAGTAGATGGTGTAAGATTAATTGACAATATGCATCTGGATTAATCTTTCCGGATTTAAATATCAGATCCCTGACTTAGTTGGGGATTTTTTTATTGAATAAAGTAAGGCTAACACCATTCACAACCTTGATTCATACAAAAATCAAAGGCCTCCTGAAGGAAGCCTTTGAAACACCAAATCACAAAATATTAATATGAAAAAAATTTACTTTTCAGTAAACTTGTGACCCGGCTGGGATTCGAACCCAGGACCCATACATTAAAAGTGTATTGCTCTACCAGCTGAGCTACCGAGTCGGCCACAATTAAAATGAAATAAATTTCAATATTAATTATAAAATTTTCTTTGCAGTGCCTGCGACTGGACTCGAACCAGCACATCCTTAGGAAACCACCCCCTCAAGATGGCGTGTCTACCAATTCCACCACGCAGGCAATAAAATCACAAATTAAGTAATTATTATTGCTAGTGACCCGGCTGGGATTCGAACCCAGGACCCATACATTAAAAGTGTATTGCTCTACCAGCTGAGCTACCGAGTCGGCCACTTGTGCAACAAGTTTTCATTTAAGTAATGTCCCTTGTTTTAAGTGGTGCAAAGATATGACTTTTTTCTTTATCTCAAAACTTTTTCGCAAATTTGTTTAAAAAAAATTCATGGTAATTTCATTGATCGGATACATGGGAAGTGGCAAATCGCACATTTCCAAAATATTAAGCGAAAAAATCGATTTTAAATTAATTGACCTCGATAAAGAGATTTCCAGAAGAAATAAATTAACCATCCCTGAAATTTTCGAGAAAAAGGGAGAGATTTACTTTAGAAAACTGGAAAGGGAGGCACTTGAAGAGATATTGGCTTCTGAAGAAAATGTAGTTTTAAGTCTGGGCGGAGGAACCCCGGTATATTATAATAACATGGAGATCATTAATCACAACTCCAAGAGCGTTTTTTTAAGAACCGGAGTGGGAACACTGGTGGAAAGACTTTCAAAACAGAAAGAAAAAAGGCCGCTGATTGCCAATATATCAGATGAAGACCTGCCGGAATTTATTGCCAAACATTTATTTGAAAGAAATCAGTTTTACAGCAAAGCACAATTCACTGTCGGGACAGATTCCAGAGAACCGGAAGACATCGTTAACGAAATAATAGAAAAGCTCTATCTCTAGAGCTTTTTTATTTTTATACTAATCTTCATCCTCACCTTCACCTCCGGTCTCACCAAAGAAATCATCCCAGTCTGTAAAATCGGAGTCGATATCATTGCCTACATATTCATCCATTTCTCTTCTGTCTTTTTTGGTAGGTCTTCCCTCTCCTTTGTTTCTGTAATAGTCCTGTGACATTTTACGAAGTTTCAGCAATTCGTATTGCTCTTTATCTGTGACGTCCTGAATGTGAAGAGGCACCAGCTTGGCTCCAATTCTGCTTTTAGGAATCTGAATTACCTTTATTTTATAATCAATCTGATTCTTACGGATTTTGATCGTATCTCCTTCTTTTACCTCTTTAGACGACTTTACGGCAGACGTTCCTATAGAAACTCTGTTCTTTTTAATCTCCTCTGCTGCAATACTTCTCGTCTTATAAAAACGAATGCTCCATAAAAATTTATCTATTCTCATATTTTTTTATACTTTTGCCGTTATATTATTTGTAAAGTAATTAAAGTTTTTTGAAATGAAAAAAATATTTTTATATATCCTTGCAGGATCTTTGTGTTTTTCTGCTTGTAAGAAAGATGATGATGTATCAACCTATGTAGAGCCGGAAGATGTTGCTACGCAAAATACGTATGATGATCAGGCCATTAAGAAATTCATGGATGAGAATTATCTGGATGCACAGGGTAATATAAAAGCTTTCAGTTCTACAGATACTGCGGATGATACTGAAAAGAAGCTTTCTGAACTGAGTCCCATAACACTACCTTCAGGAACCATTTACATTGTCAGAAGCGGAGCTCAGCCTACACCTGCTGATTCTGCAAAAACCATCGGAGATACTGATATTATTAAAATCATGGGAAGAGCATACTCTTACCTGGCAGTTAATTCTGACGGAAACACTTCATTTACATCAAAAGCTGCTTTCTTAAATACTATTGACGGAACAGGTGTTCCTGTTATTGATCCTACATATTATTATGTAAAAAGATCAATACTGGAAGCTGGTACTACTGATGCTGCAAAAAAAGCAAAATATTATCAAATCCCTGGGTTCAGAGAAGCTTTACAGAAATTTAAAGCATTTAATAATCTGAAAAATGAGACTCCTTATAACTTACAAGGAGTAATCATTGTTCCTTCCAGAGCTGCTTTTGCAAGAAACCCCCATTATCCATATTTAAATACCTCTTACAGAAATAAATCTTTTGTATTCAACTTTCAGATTTATGGACGAGAGGACAGACCAAGTGATGACAAACAAACACAGGAACAACAGCAATAAAATAAAAAATAATTATATAAAAAAACACCGTTATTCAAACGGTGTTTTTTTATGATGTAAACTGTAATTACGGTCTTGCTTTCTGTTTTACATTTCCTAAGATATCAGGGAAATAAAGGTCTGCAAGGTGATCAAACTCATCGCCTCTCATAAACATGGTGGCATCTACTTCTTCATAAGAGCTTCTTCCTGCAGCAGCAATTAATTCATTACAGGTATGGAGTGTATTTTTGTGGAAGTGATATACTCTTTCTGCCTTATCTGTTACATCCAATCCTTTAATAAGCATTTTATCCTGTGTAGCAACTCCTGTAGGGCAATTGTTGGAGTTACATCTCAAGGCCTGGATGCATCCTAAAGAGAACATAAACCCTCTGGCATTGTTACACATATCTGCTCCCATAGCAATGGCTCTCAGAATATCAAGACTGGTAAGAACTTTACCGCTGGCAATCACTCTTAATTTGCTTCTCAGGTTATAATTATTAAGGGTTCTGTTCACAAATATCAGAGCAGGCTCCAATGGCATCCCTACTCCATCTGAAAACTCCGGTGGTGCAGCTCCTGTTCCTCCTTCTGCTCCGTCTATAGTAATAAAGTCAGGATAAATTTTCAGAACATTCATCTGTACACAGATATCTTCAAATTCTTTGGTATCACCGATACAAAGTTTAAAACCAACCGGCTTTCCTCCGGAAAGGTCTCTTAATTGCTGTACAAACCTCAACAATCCGGCTGCATCAGAAAAAGCGCTGTGTGAGGGTGGTGAAATAACAGTCATTCCCGGTGTGACATGACGAATCGCTGCAATTTCCGGTGTATTTTTTACTCCCGGAAGCACTCCCCCATGTCCTGGTTTTGCTCCCTGTGATAATTTGATTTCAATCATTTTCACATTAGGAAGAGTGGAATATTTTGTAAATAATTCAGGATTGAATTTTCCCTCGCCGTCTCGACATCCGAAATACCCTGTTCCGATCTGCCAGCAAAGATCTCCTCCTTCCAGGTGATAAGGTGAAATCCCTCCTTCCCCTGTATTATGATAGAAGTTTCCTTTTTTTGCGCCTCTATTCAGTGAAATCTGTGCTCTGTCACTCAAGGCCCCGAAACTCATTGCTGAGATGTTAAATAAAGAAGCATGATAAGGCTGTGTACATTGTTCTCCTCCAACCCATACTCTCGGAAGTTCTTCTGATGGTGATTTTGCATAAATAGAATGCTTGATCCCTTCATACTTTCTGTGATTTACTTCCAGCTGCGTACCAAAAGCTACCGTATCGCTTAAATTTTTTGCACGTCTGTATACTGCAGAACGCTGGTTTCTTGGAAATGGCTTCCCATCTGTTTCCCTTTCAATAAAGTATTGCTGCATTTCGGGTGAAATACTTTCGAAAAAATACCTGAAGTATCCCAATACAGGAAAGTTCCTCAAAATAGCATGTTTCGATTGGTAAGCATTGTAAACACCCAATGCATAAATTGCGGATAACAGCGTAGGTATCCAATAATGCGCTCTGATCAGTATTGCTATAATCCATGTAGCAGCTACTAATACAATTCCCCAAGATAAAAACTTATCTCTCATGAATGTAGTATTTAAAAGTTTAAAAATAAATTTAGTAGAATTTTAGCAAAGAGCCTACGCTTTTGCTAAAAAATTTTGGTAAGAAGATTGCACAGAAACCGTGCCATCTGACAGGATTTTTTCTAAATTTAGAAATTCAATTTGATTTACGGATGCAGGATCAAAGTCTTTCTGAACTCTCACATAGTTTTCTGTGAAGCCGAACATTTTCCCGTCTTTATTTTCGTGCTCCCAAAGAACAGGCAGCGTTTTTCCCAATTGGGTCTGATAAAATGCCATTTTCTTCTTTTCAGAAAGAATTCTCAGCATTTTATTACGTTTTTTTCTTTCCGCTACGGGAACTACTCCGTCCATAGCAGCAGCTTCCGTATTTTCTCTTTCAGAATAGGTAAATACGTGAAGGTAAGTGATAGGAAGTTCATTAAGGAAATTATAGGTTTCCATAAATCTTTCTTCTGTTTCTCCCGGGAATCCTACAATAACATCTACTCCGATAGCTGCATCAGGCATTACCTCGCGGATTTTGTTTACTCTGTCGTTATACAGTTTGGTTAGGTAACGACGTTTCATCTTTTTCAAGAGATCATCGCTTCCGGATTGTAACGGGATGTGAAAATGCGGAACAAAGCTTTTGCTTTTAGAAACCAGTTCAATACTTTCATCTTTCAAAAGATTAGGTTCGATGGAAGATATACGGATTCTTTCTATTCCTTCTACTTTATCAAGCTCTGAAATAAGATCAAGAAAGGTATGTTCGTGTTTTTTATTTCCAAATTCCCCTTTACCGTAATCACCGATATTTACTCCTGTAAGAACAATTTCTTTGATGTCTTTTGCAGCGATTTCCGTGGCGTTTCTGAGAACATTTTCGATCGTATCAGAACGTGAAATTCCTCTGGCTAATGGAATGGTACAGTAAGTACATTTGTAATCACAGCCATCCTGTACTTTCAGAAAAGCTCTGGTTCTGTCCCCTATAGAATAACTTCCGATAAAGAAATCGGTTTCTTCAATTTCACATGAGTGAACTACACCTTCACTTTCAGATTTCTCCAAATCGTCAAGGTAGCTCAGAATATTGAATTTTTCTTTTGCTCCTAAAACCAGGTCAACTCCTTCAATCTGTGAAATTTCTTCAGGTTTTAACTGTGCATAACATCCAACAATTACCACCAGTCCTTCCGGATTGGCTTTCATTGCTCTTTTCACGTGAAGTTTACATTCACGGTCAGCATTTTCTGTCACCGAACAGGTATTGATAACATAGACATTGGCTTTTTCATCAAAACTTACCTTCTCATAACCTGCATCTGTTAATTGACGGGCAATAGTAGATGTTTCTGCAAAATTTAATTTGCAGCCCAGTGTATGAAACGCGGCAGTTCTGTGAAAAGTAGACATTTGTTACTCCTGAATTTTATGGGTGCAAAGATAGTAATTTTAATAAGAACTCAAGATTGATTCAATCTATTGTTTATATTCGTCTCTAACTTCGGGGCTGTTTTGAAAGCAGACGGGCGACGAATTGGGTGCCGGATCCTGACCTGAAAATTTGGTTTTCATTTCTGTATTAAATTCCTGAGACCGGTTTCTGGCAATAGAAAGTGTATTCCAATTTTCATTCTTTATCATTTTAGCGATATAAACAATTTGCCCGATGTGGTAAGGATAATGAGCCAATTGACGGAGAACTGCATCAATAACCGGATGTGCTTCTCCCCTGATATATGTTGTTGAGTAGAGATTTTCCTCATTTATTTTATCAATAGCATCAAAAAAGCATTCCCAACCCTGTTCCCAAAAATCAAGAACCTGTTGTTTAGTTGTAAAAGTATTGACAAATTCTCCGTCACGGTTACGCCAGGATTTCTCACCATCTTCGGTAAGGAAATTAGTCCATCGTGAAAGCATATTTCCTGCAAGATGTTTCACAATCACAGCAATAGAATTACTTTCTTCATTATACTGCCAGAACATCTGCTCATCTGTTAACTGTTCAAAGGTTTTATCACCAAGCGATTTATAATACTCAAAGCGTTTTACAAACAGGTCTTTCATTCTTTCTATTTTATTTCCTAATTTAATAACTTTTAAAACTAAAAACCACCTCAATTGAAGTGGTTTTTTCTATCTGTTTTATTATTATTCTCTGTTTTTCACCAGAACCCAGCCTGTATATTTAATGGCCGTATTCTTTTTATCATTTTCATTCCATGTGATAGAATACCAGTATGTACCTGTAGGTACTCTTCTTCCACCTTGGGTTCCATCCCATTTGTAGCCGTTGGATCGGTCTGCCTGGAAGATTTTATTTCCATAACGGTCAAAAATATTCATGATCAGATTTTGTTTCCCGGCCAGGGCTGAATAATCAATCATATCATTGATTCCATCTGCATTAGGAGTTATCACGTTGATCAAATTAGGGACAACAATTCCAATTTCTATCGGATCACAGTCATAAGCATCTTTTACATATACTTTATGATCTCCTCTGGAAAGGTTACTGAAAACATTGGAATCCTGCCAGATGATATTATCAATTGAATATTTATAAGCAGGAGTTCCACCTATTACGGATACTGTGATTGTGTTGTTCGAAATATCAATCCCGGAAACAACCGGCTGCTCGGAAGGAAGCACTTTTACCGTTTGTGTTGTCACACATTCTCCTGTTTTAAGTTTTACCCAATATACTCCTATTCCTGCCTTAATGGTTTGTGTAGTAGCTCCTGTACTCCACTCATAACTTTTAAATCCGGGTCCTGCATCCAGCGTAGTCTGGTCTTCTGCACAAATAGTCACATCTTTAAGTTTATCAGAATAGACAGGCGGAATAACGATCAAAGTAACTTTAGCCACATTATAACAACCCTGAGCATTAGAAACCCTTATGTACACAAAACCATTGGGTGCAATGTAATTATTAGGATTCAGGATTTCATTGGTCTGATTAACAGCATCTGTCAATGAAGGATAATATTTTTTTGTCGGATTGGTCTGCCCGGTTACTGAAGCATTGACAAGATTGAAAGAAGCGGTGGCTGGGCTGGATTCGATGAAGCACGATCTCAAAGTTGTTTCATTCACGACTACAACGGGATAAAATTTCAACGTAATCTGTGCCACTGCAGTACAGCCAAATTCCGATACTACTTTTACGTAAATAATCCCTTCTGCAGACACAAATGCCATTGGGTTGGTAATCTCGTTGGTTCCGGCATTGAGATCCGCCATTGTAGGATAATATTTCTTAGTAACATTAGGGTTTGCAATAACATTTGCCGTGGTTAAATCAAATAAAGCTGTCCCTGCATTATTATTGTTACACTGGGTCAACGTTGCGTTTGTAGCTGTGATGGAACCATTTTTAAATTTAAATGTTCCAACCTGCTTACATTTGTTGAGCGGATTAGATGCATTAGCCGGATCGGTATAATTGATACTGTAATAATAGACCGTTGTTGTATTGACTGTAATAGGAGCTGTAATAGGGTTATTCCCCGTTAAGGCATCATTCTGACTCAGATGATAACTTACTCCAAAGTTTTGATTTCCATTAAGAATTCCGGAGGATAATGTAGAAAAATCAAATAAAGCTGTAACAGAGCATATTACCACTTCCCGTGGGTCTGCAGGATTCGCTGCAGGAATGCCCGGAGGAATAAATGGCTGGGTCTGAATAGCCGGATCTGTAAATGGTGAAGCCAGTGTGGCAGTTCCTCCCCATGTCAAAGAAAACGGAGCGGTTGTAGAGCTGGTACTGCTTACCCAGTTGTCGATAAACAAATAATAAGTCTGTCCCGGTAAAACATCAAGATATCTGCAATAAGGAGTCAGGGAACCTCCTGCAGCGCTTAGAAGCGTGCTTGTCATATTCAATCCTGTAGCAGGCCCGGGTCCGATAACTGTTGCAGCATTACAACGGATTGGTGATCCTAAATTTCCACAGTTTACATTAGGACCAAAAATCGCCCAGTCATAATCGGCATCAGGATTATTCGGGACAAGGTCGAAGGTAAGTGTACCTCCTGTAGCGATTGTAATTTTATACCAGATTGAGTTGTGTTCTCCCGTAAAATCTATACAGCTTCCGGAGTTGACCAATTCCTTAATATTACCATATCCGGTAGGGCTATATGTGATATTTGAGTTTCCGCAAACGGAAAGTGCAGTAGCACAGTCAGCCTGGGCATAGAAAGTATGAGAGAGACATAGAAGTATGAAAAGTAAAAGTTTCCTCATAGATTTAATGTTTTTATGGTTATATCAGTTACACATTGCATTGATAATCAATACACATCAAATATAACCTTATTTTAATTAAAAACAATAAAATCTAAACAATTTTAAACTATTACAAATTAAAACATAGAATAATTTAAAATAATCCACATTATATCAAATTATACAGCAAATAATCAAATATACATCCTATTTATTTTATACTTGTAATATTTCCACAAAGATTTTCCAGGTGAAATATTTTATGGAAAGGGCTTTTTACTTCTTTCAGATGTTCCTTATCCTGAATGAAGGTATATCTTGAGGCAATAGAATTCATATCGGAAACAATCACCAGCCAGCATTCATCTACTGAGGTGTCATAATAAGGGAATTTTTCGTTCTTCTTTTCAATAAGTTCCAGAATCTTTTCGGAGCACAGTTCATCAAATAAATTCATGCTGTACTCATGGGTGATAAAGACATTTCTGCGGTGAAAAGATTTCCTCAGACTTTTTACACAGCCTACAGGCTTATTTTTTTTAATGCTTTTATAAATACTGATAACGTTTTCCTGTTGTACTTCCAGATTATCAAATTTGGTTGCCGGGTGGAATTCCAAAAAATAAACACCACGATATTTCGTAGTGTCTTCCTGTTCTAATACTATTTCTGCCTGACGGAACATCTTGTTTAAAGTGCTTTCCACTTTTTTCATTTCCAGATGGTTGATTACTTCGGTCAGTTCTATTCCGATTTTTTTGTCGTTCAGTTTGGCGATAAAGTCCGGACTCTCGCAGGTAAGGTTTTCAAATTTCACTTCGGGAAAATGATGCATAAAAGAGTTGAGAAGAAGAATCTCGGATTTCTTTCTGTATTTTTCACGGTCGTGCAGCGGAGATTCGTCTATGGTACGGTGATACTTCTCTATGGGCTTTTTTTTCAAATGCCTGTTCAGGTAATATAAACTCAGATTCTTGATCAGATCTTCATCAGAAAATGTCTTTTTCATGTGTGATTTTTTTATTTAATTAAAGAACACATGCAGCCATTGGCTTTCATCATTAAAAGTTTTTGATAATCAAAAATTTACACTCTTAAAGATAAGCAAAAAAATAATTCAACACTTAGTTTTTAATTAATTTATCGATTAATTAATGTAAAGTTTATTTTCATAATTAATACCTTTGCCTTTTTAAACACAAACCCACATTTATGGATTTCAGGAATTTCAGAATACCTTACACGATTAATCCTCAATATTCAAAAAAAGCCGTTTATTTCTCAATGGAATTTGCTCTTGAGCAGGTACTTAAAATATATTCTGGAGGACTTGGCTTTCTGGCAGGATCTCATATGAGAAGTGCCTATAACTTTAAGCAGGATCTTATTGGAATCGGTATCCTATGGAAATTTGGTTATTATGACCAGGCAAGAAACCACGATCAGACTTTACAACCTGTATGGACGAGAAAGATGTACAGTTTTCTTGAGGATACAGGAATAAAATTTCAAATCGAAATCCACAGTGCTCCGGTTTGGGTAAAAGTATGGTACCTTGATCCCGAAATCTTCAATACGGCACCCATGTTTTTCCTTTCTACAGATGTTCCGGAAAATGATCATGTTTCCAAAACAATCTGTCACAAATTGTATGATGCGAATGAATCTACAAAACTTGCTCAATATATTTTATTGGGGAAAGGAGGAGCCAAGCTACTGGATGAAATGAACATTGAGAGAGAAGTTTACCATCTTAACGAAGCCCATGGGCTTCCGGCAGCTTTTTATCTCCTGAGAAAATATAACGGAGATCTGAATAAAGTTAAAGAAAAACTGGTTTTCACCACTCACACTCCTGAAGAAGCAGGTAATGAAAAGCACAGCTTCAGATTATGTTACGACATGTCCTATTTTTCAGGATACAGCATGGAAGAAGTGAAAAAGATTGAAGGATCTGATGATGACCGTTTCAATCATTCTCTATGTGCATTGAGAATGGCAAGAATGGCCAATGGGGTTTCCCAGCTTCATGGGGTTGTTTCCAGAGCCATGTGGAATAAATATCCGGGAATCTGTGAAATCACGTCTATCACCAATGCTCAGGAATTTAAATACTGGTATGATAAACCTTTATACAATGCAAAAGATGAAAACGACGCAACCGTTTTTGATTTCCGTAAGAAATATCTGAAGAAAAAACTGTTCAGCATTGTTGCAGATCAGACAGGAAATTTATTTAATCCTAATGTCTTTACCATGGTATGGGCCAGAAGATTTGCCGGCTACAAGAGGGCAGAACTTCTTCTACATGACAAAGAAAGATTCTACAGACTTCTGAACAACCCAAAATATCCGGTACAGATTATCTGGGCAGGAAAACCTTACCCAATGGACTACTCTGCTATTTCTACGTTCAACACGCTGGTAGAAGAAAGTAAAAATCATAAAAATATGGCTGTTCTTACGGGTTATGAACTTTCTTTAAGCAAGTCTTTAAAACAGGGCTCTGATGTATGGCTTAATAACCCAAGGGTTCCAAGGGAAGCTTCAGGAACTTCCGGTATGACGGCTGCCATGAACGGATCTGTCAATTTATCTACAGATGACGGCTGGATCCCGGAATTTGCCAAACATGGAGAAAACTCCTTCGTAGTGCCCAAAGCAGATTATCTGAATATGAGTATTTACGAACAGGATAATTATGATTTAAATAAGTTGTATGAAATTCTTGAAAATGAAATTCTTCCCACCTATTACGACCGTCCTGATGAATGGAGAAAAATCCAGCACAATGCAATGGATGATGTAAAAGATCATTTCAACAGTGACAGAATGGCGGATGAATACTACAGAATCCTCTATAATAATCAAAAATAGAATTAATGAGCAATGTCTTGAACACACCTGAATCCGGTATGTTCAAGACTTGTATCAGGACTGCTTTTCATACGCCGGGCCACCCTGTATCCACTGCAGTAGCTATCATTGCATAAAAAACTCCCTCCACGAAGACTGCGTTTAACACTATAAGGTTCCTGAGGGTCATAAGATCTGTCAGCACCCTGAGGATTCAGAACCAGCCTGCCTTCCTGTTTTTGATAGTAATCATAATTGTATAAATCGCTGCACCATTCCCAAACATTTCCAGCCATATCATACAATCCATATCCATTGGCTTTAAATGATTGTACAGGGGCAAGGGTACCATAGCCGTCTTTCTTTTCATTAAAATACGGAAACTTTCCTTCCCAGCTGTTTGCTTTAGGAATCCCTTTATTGATGGGTTCATTGCCCCACGGATAGATATTATTTTTTAATCCGCCCCGGGCTGCAAATTCCCATTCTGCTTCTGTGGGCAAACGTTTACCTGACCATTTACAATAGGCCTGCGCATCATCCCAGCTTATATGCACTACCGGATAATTGTCTTTTCCTTCAATATTGCTTGCCGGCCCCTGCGGGTGTTTCCAGCTCGCACCTTTTACCCATATCCACCATTGGCTGAAATCATTCAGATTCACAGGCTTGGTTGTCGGTTTAAACACCAATGAAGCAGCTACCAATAAACTATCCGGAGGTTTTGGAGTACCCTTGGGCAGATTCTTTTTTAATTCGTTCCAATCTGGTTTCCGTTCTGCTGTTGTGATATAGCCTGTAGCATTTACAAATTTACAGAACTGGGCATTCGTTACTTCCGTTATATCCATATAAAATGGAGAAACCTTTACTCTGTGTTTAGGGTATTCGTCTGGATCAGCCTGGCTGTTATCACCTCCCATATCAAATTCTCCTCCAGGAATTAATACCATTCCTTCCAGAGAAATTTTCCCATTAAAACTGACATGAGAAGAATCCAAAGTATTCCATCGTTTTGGTACATTCATGCAAGTGTGTCCTGGCTTATTTCCCACAGGTTCCACAATTTTATTTTTATGACAGGAACTTACAAAACTTAATATTCCTGTACAAATCATCATCTTTATGAGGGTAAACATCATTTTTGTCTGAATATTTACAGTTTTATGATTTCGGTTTACTGTATCTCCATCCTTTTTTCAACTGTAAGGAAAGTTGACCGACTAATTTTTTGGATGACACTTCTTCAGCAATATTTACATTTTCATCAGGATCATTTTTATGGTCGTAAAGTTCTCTGGCCAGATAATCTCCGGGCTTTTCAGTATCTTTATTCCATTCGAACCATTCTACATACCGGTACCGGTCGGTACGGATAGCATATCCCATTCTTTCTACATTTTGCACACCTCTCGTTTTTACTCCGAATCTTCCTAATAAAAACTGGCTGTAGACTGCTGCTTTCCACTTACGTTCAGGATCCGAAAGCAAAGGTTTCATACTGGTTCCCTGGAGATAATCGGGAATTTTTATTCCGCTCATATCACATAAAGTAGGGTAAATATCAACAAACTCCGTTAGAGCATTGCTGGATTTTCCTTTTGCTTTTACTCCTGCCCCGCTGATAATAAGCGGCACTCTGGTATCAATCTCGTAGTTGCTCTGTTTGCACCAGCTGTTATGCTCTCCCAGTTTCCAGCCATGGTCTCCCCACAATACAATAATTGTATTTTCACTCAGTCCTGATTCATCAAGAGCTTTTAACAACCTTCCTATCTGGGCATCTGTATAAGAGACAGACGCATAATATGCATGGAGAAGTTCTCTTTGCTTTTCCACATCATAAGGTTTTTCCGATGGTAAAGGCAGGTCTGATCTGTCTGTATAAGCTCTCAGTTCACTGTCACCATGTACGGCAAATTCCGGAGCATTTTCAGGCATGAATTGATTTTTCGCAAGCGGTATATCGTTTCTGTTATACAAATCCCAGTATTTTTTAGGAGCGTTAAATGGCAAATGTGGACGGTAATAACCTACTGAAAAAAAGAAAGGCTTATCTTTTCCTTTTAATTCTTTCAGCTTTTGAATGGCCATGGTTGTTTGCGCTCCATCATAATAGGCATCATCATCAACGTCGGCCATTTCAACAGAATTCGCCTTTGTATAGATAAATCCATAAACATCCGGTTTTCCTTTTCCTATTTTCTGAAGGGCAAGTTCCTTTTCTTTCTGAATCTGCTTGTTTTTCTCCAGTTGATACACAGCATCAGGATCGAAGGGATATCCGTTTACATGAAGTTCTTCATTCCAGGATTTACCATCAGGTAAAGTGTTATGAAAGGTTTTTCCGATTCCTACGGTATAATACCCGTTATTTTTGAATACCTGCGGAAGAGTGATCACATCCGGCAGGTTTTTCCTGAAATCTGTCTGAAGATCCCATACACGAACAGAATCAGGTCTCAAACCAGTCAGAAGGCTTGCCCTCGAAGGGTTGCATACAGCCTGCTGGCAGTATGCTCTATTAAAAACGACTCCTTTTGCTGCAAGCTTGTCCATATTAGGCGTTTTTATAACTGTGTTTCCATAGCAGCCCATTTCAGGTCTTAAATCATCAATAGGAATAAACAGGATATTGGGTCTTGTTTGCCTGATAGTGGTCCTTTTTGGTTTAGGATTGGCTTTATTGAAATTTTCACCTCTTACCGCTATGCAGTTACAAATCAATATAATGAATAGTATTTTTAAAAAATTGAAATTCTTCATGAGATATACATTTTCTTTTTATTGATAAGACTTAGTTGTTATCAGCTTATTTCTCACTTCCTTCCATCCTTTTTTACGCTGTTCAGAAAGCTTGTCAAGGATATCTTTATTTTCGGGATACACTGCAATATTGAAATTTTCTTTCGGATCTGAGGTAAGATTATAAAGTTCCCGTGCCACAAGTTCTCCCGGCTTTTGGGTTACTTTATCCCAGTAGTACCACTCTATCAGGTGATAATTTTTAGTCACCATTGAATATCCCATGTAATTTTTTTTGTTAAGGTCTATCCCTTCTCCTTCCGGACGCAGAAACTGGCTGAATACGGCTCCTTTCCATTCCACGCTATTTTCATTCAGAAGTTTTTTAAAGCTCGTTCCTTGCAGATAAGCAGGAGTTTCTATTCCTGCAAGATCACAGAGGGTAGGATAAAGATCTACCATCTCTACCAGTTCATTGCTTTTACTTCCCGGATTTTTCATTCCAGGTGCATATACAATAAGAGGAACACGGGTATCATTTAAATAATTAGTCTGCTTTCCCCAGGCGTTATGCTCCCCCAGTTTCCAGCCATGATCGCCCCATAATACAATAATGGTATTGTCCATTAATTTTTGTTTTTCAAGCTCATCTACAAGTCTTCCGATACAGGCATCCACGTAGCTTACAGAAGCATAATACCCATGTTTGAGCATTCTGGCTTCTTTTTCAGGCATCCTGAAGTAGGCAGGATGTTTTACGTATTCCAGGTCATAGCAAGCAGTCATCTCTCTTTGGTTATACATGGCCATACTTGGTGCGTTGAACGGAATAAAGCTGTTATCCGCTATTGGTATTTCCATAGGATTATAAAGATCCCAGTATTTTTTGGGAGCTACAAAGGGTAAATGCGGCCTGAAGTACCCCAATGCCAGGAAGAAAGGTTTCCTTTTATTTTTAATACGATTGATCGTCTCAATGGCAAGCGATGTCTGAGCTCCGTCATACAATGAATCATCTGGGCAGTTTGCGGCTTCTACAGAACGTCCATATGCCCAGCCGTTACATATCTTTTAGGATCTTTGGCCAATCTTTCCAATCTTTTGGCAGCAAGCTCAGTTTTAAGTTCACCACTGAAATAAAAAGATTCGGGATCCCTGTCTATCATATTTTTAACAGCATATCCGTCAGGACGGAGATCCGGTTCCCGGAAAGAGATGGAATCAGGCATATGATTATGAAAAATCTTTCCGATAGATACTGTATGATAATTGAATTTTTCAAACTGCTGTGGAATTGTGACGACATCAGGATGTATTTTACGAAATTCTTCTCCCAGCACCCACACTTTGGTGGAATCCGGCCTTAAACCTGTTAAGGCACTTGCTCTTGAAGGAGCACAAACAGCCACCTGACAATAGGCATTGGTGAATGTTGTACCTCTTTGTGCCAGCTTATCAATATTAGGTGTTTTAATAATTGAATTACCATAAACTCCCAGTTCCGGTCTCAGGTCATCAACGACAATAAAAATTACATTGAGTTTGGATTTTTTTGGGGATTGTCCTGCAATTACAGTAAATGATAAAATCAAAATATAAACTGATTTTAAAGTTGAAACTCTGACCATATCAATTGGTTTTTAAAATCAGCCTTGTAAGAATGTGAGTTGCATTACAACATTAAAGAAAAGATCCCCAAGGCTGTTATTGATTAATATTGAAAAAAGAAAAACTTTAAACATCCACGAAACATTAAGAATTCTTTTTCATCATTCGTGTTTTGTTTGAAATAAGATCTAATAAGTTATGAATGTGATGCGAATTTGCAACAAAAAAGCACAAACTCTTGCAAAGTAAGCTACATCACAAATACACCAAATATACAAATCACACATTTACAGCATTTTACAAACAACAGAATCAAGACATAAAAAAATTACGGTTTAGAAAAGCAAATCACTTGATTTTCATAGACTCCATTTATCTCACTTCATCTCGAAATTCCGAATCAGATAAAAAAAATCCGGAAAGTTGATCTTTCCGGATGATGAATTACTTATTTTTTCTTTTTCGATGGTACTTTCATACCTTTTTCCCGCGCTTCAGAAATACCGATGGCTACGGCTTGTTTTCTGCTTGTCACTTTCTTTCCGGAAGAAGACTTTAATTTCCCTTCCTTGAATTCGTGCATTACTTTTCCTACTTTGTCCTGAGCTTTTTCTGAATATTTAGTCTTGCTCATGATCAGATTTTTTTAAGATTTTGGCAGGGATACCCCTAATTCATAAACACAGGCATGTTTCAAATATTTTGAACGCTCTCTCGATGTTACCGATTCAAAATGATCATTTTTGATCACAATAATCGGGTCTTCCGCATTTTCAATCTCAAAATTGGCTAAATATCTTTCATCCGGTGGAGATTGTTGCAGTTTTGCTTTTATTTTCTGCAGCTCATCTGCATATTTTCTAAATCCCGGATCTGAGGAATGGATAAATTTATACTCATCGCCTGCATACACATAGTAATGAATTTTTTTCTCTATCAACCCCGCCTCATCAGTAATTTCGGGATTATCATTTCCGTCTCTAAAAACTACTTCCACCAATGTTCCTCCTTTTTTATGAGCACATTCTTCAGCGTCTTTAAAACTGGAAAAACCTGTATAAACAATCTGATCGTTTAATACATAACGGTTCAGTTTCTGGTTGTATGCATTCGTTTCCATAATTATTATTTGATTTGATTATAAGGTATGATATTCAATTTTTTTGCCAAAAAGCTTATTTGAAAAGCTTTTTTATACATTTAATAAAATTATTATCTTTGAAATCCATTACTATTAGAAATGAAAAAATTACTCTTAACTCTTACTGTTGCGGCGGTATTCCAAAATGTGTCAGCACAGGAAATCACTTTAGATAAAATATATTCAGGATATTACCGTGGAAAGGGGATCGCAGGGATCACTTCCATGAAAAACGGAGAAAATTACCTGGTCATTGAACCGTCAGGCATTGCCAAATATTCTTACAAAACTTCACAAAAAGAAGGGAATCTTGTAGATGGAAAATTTGAAAGTTATATCTTTTCTGATGATGAATCTAAAATTCTTTTACAGACAGGAAGCCAGCCTATTTACAGACATTCTTTTCTGGGGAAATTTGATGTTAAAGATTTAAAATCCGGGAAAGTAATCAGCCTGAATGAAGGAAAACCTGTTCAGGAGCCTTCATTTTCACCGGACGCTACGAAAGTGGCTTTTATTTCTGACAATAATCTTTTCTATCAGGATCTCAATTCAGGAAAAATCACACAGATTACAACGGATGGTAAAAAGAATTCAATCCTGAACGGTTTGGCAGACTGGGTATATGAGGAAGAATTCGGGCATGCAAAACAATATGAATGGACAAAAAATTCTGATGCTATCGTATTTGTAAAGTCTGATGAAAGCCAGGTTCCGGAAATCTATATTCCTATCTATGGAAAAACGCTTTATCCTACAGAAATGCGTTATAAATATCCAAAAGCAGGTGAGAAAAACTCTTTAGTTTCAGCACAGCTATACCGTCTTGATAACGGGAAAACAATGCAGCTGAACCTGGGTTCCTTCAAAAATTATTACATCCCGAATGTATTTCAGACCGCAAAGCCGGACGAAATGGTTCTGATCACTTCTGAAAGGATACAAAATGCTTCTGATATTTTAAAAGTGAACACAAAAACCGGCGCAGTTCAGAAGTTGTTTACAGAAACAGATGAAAAATGGGTGGATACAGACAGCCCTACTCTTGAATTCCTTGAGGATGATTCATTCCTTTGGGCTTCTGAGAGAGATGGAAACCGACACCTTTACTGGTATGACAAAGACGGAAAACTAAAAAAACAAATTACTAAAGGAAACTGGGAGGTAACCGATTACTATGGGTTTAATCCAAAGTCCAAAGAAATTTATGTTCAGACTACCGAAAAAGGAAGTATCAATAAAGTTATTTCCAAAGTCAATATTGAAAACGGAAAAACCCAGCTGATCTCCAATGCAGAAGGAAACAACTCTGCAAACTTCAGCAAAAACTATAATTATTTCATTGAAACATCTTCTACAGCAGCTAAACCTCATACCTATGTTTTAAAAGACGGTAACGGGAAAGCAGTAAAAGAGCTTCAGAACAACAATGACCAGTTGCAGAAACTAAAAGCTGATAATTTTGTTGAAAAAGAATTCATTACCATTCCAAATGCAGTAGGTGACCAGATGAATGCCTGGATTATGAAGCCTAAAAATTTCGATCCAAATAAGAAATATCCTCTGTTTATGTTCCAGTATTCGGGCCCGGGATCTCAGCAGGTAGCCAACTCATGGGATAACGGAAATGCTATTTGGTTCAATCACCTTGTACAAAAAGGATATATTGTTGCTTGTGTAGACGGCCGTGGAACGGGTTATAAAGGAGCAAAATATAAGAAAGTAACTTATATGAATTTAGGAAAATATGAGATTGAAGATCAGATCACAGCAGCTAAGTGGTTTGGAAACCAATCTTATATTGATAAAAGCAGAATCGGAATGTTCGGATGGAGCTTTGGTGGTTATATGACCAGTTTAGCCATGACGAAAGGAGCTGATGTCTTCAAAGTAGGAATTGCTGTAGCACCGGTAACCAACTGGAGATATTATGACTCTGTGTATACAGAAAGATTTATGAGAACACCTCAGGAAAACCCTGATGGATATGATAAAAATTCTCCTACGGAATACGCTAACTTATTAAAGGGCAAATTCTTATTAATCCACGGAACGGCTGATGATAACGTTCATTTCCAGAATTCTATGGAATTTTCAGAAGCTTTGATTCAAAACAAAAAACAGTTTGATTTCATGGCTTATCCTGATAAAAACCACGGAATTTACGGTGGACAGACAAGACCTCAGCTATACCAGAAAATGACGGATTTCATCCTGAATAATCTATAATATTCAATTTATAACTCATAAAAAATACCTTTCAGAAATTCTGAAAGGTATTTTTTTATTGAGGATATTTCACCGCTTTATCCAGTTCTATAGGGTTATTAAATGCTTTTAATTTTTTTCTTTCGTTGGCTTCTGCGGGTTTCAGCTGTTCTTTGGAGAGAACTGTTCCATCATCCAGCAGTAACTTTTTTCCTTCAGGGATTGTAAGACTTCCATTAAAAGCGTATTTAAAGGGATTGGAATAGAGGTCCAACCTTAGTTTATTTAAATCCTTCTGTGTAACGGGAATCGCTCTGGAGATATAATTATTTAATGAATTACGTTGATAATCATCCGGAATCTTTTCACTCTTAATTACATTAAAATAATAATTCTTTTTTGTATCATACAATTCCATAATCAATCCCGGTAATCCGTTAAACTTATAAGGTCCGTAGGGCATTGGGATATCTTTAGTAAACCATGCGATCCAGTTTCTTCCTCCGAACTGTGTAGTAGCTTTTTGAAGCTGGAAATTACTGGAAACCTTTATACTGTCTGTAATATTCCAGTGTTGCTTCGTTTCCTCAGATAGTTTATAAAAATTCACATCTCCGATATATTCATAGTTTTGGTATATATTATCATCCTTCTTTTTTATTAAAAATGAAGTCAGTCTATTACCTTTAAACCCATAGTGCCCGGTAGCATTAAATATTGAATCATTAATATAATTCAGTCTGTTATAATAGGCTATATCCTCTTTTGTTATATCCAGATAATAATTTTCCCTGGTGATATCTTTTGAGGTTGAATCTTTCTTGTATTTCACCTCATAGATGAACCTGTTGTTCTGAGCAAACATCATGCATGTTCCCAGCAATATAAATAATAAGCTTTTCATAACAATTTAATTTTCGGATAATAATTCCGGGATAAAGAACTCCAGATCTGCTCTTTCATACTGAACCGGGTATTCCGTGTCATTGATAAAGATATTAATTAAAAGGATAAGTCATCGTTAATTGGTTAAGGATATTTTACCGCTCTATCCAATTCTATAGGATTACTCCCTCCTTTTATCTGATTCTGAATACTTTCTGTAATTTCTTTAAAACTTATATGAACAGGATTTCCATTAGCGTCGCCAATTTTTGTTTTAATATTTCTGATTTTTATTTCCGCCAATGGATCATTATAATAATCTATTTGTAATTTCTTATATGCATCCCAGCTTATTTCTTTTCCCTTTCTTAAATAGAACATATTATTTTTACCAGACTTTTTAATTTTAATAAGATTAAAATCAAAATCCTTTTGTTCATCTGAAAGTTTAATAATTAATCCCGGAAGCCCATAAAATATATAGGGTCCCTCTTGTATTGGACTTTTAGGATCAAACCAGGCAATCCAATTTCGCCCACCATACTGTGTTGTGGCTTTCTGGCATTCCACAGCATCAACTTTCATTGTATCAGATAGAACTTTCCAGTTTAACTGATCATTAATATTAATATAATATAAATCATACATAGCAGGGTGTGTGACACTTTTGTAAACTTTATTATTGATTAAGTTTTTGAATGAATATATATCTTCAAAAATAGGCTTACGACTATTCCAATACCCATTTTTTTGCATTAATGAGTCTGCTTCACGTGCTTTTCCTGATCTGAAAACAGATTGCTTACCCAAAACATCCAGATAGTAATATTCTTGTTTTACATCTTTTTTTTGAGTTCTGAAGGTGAGCTCATATATAAAAGTAATATTCTGTCCAGCTAAAATATTCGATATGAGTAATAAGATAAAAAGTGATGATTTCATGAGGATATAAACCGTATTCAGTATTAAAAAATAAAGAAAAAGAGGCTGTCTCAAAAGGTAAATTAACGCTCTGAGAATTTCCTAAATGACAAAAGTTGTCAGGCAGGAGTCCGAGAAAGGGGGTACTTTTGAGACAGCCTCTTTAATGACCTGTCATTCAAGTTAACATCATTACATACAAGCATTATGAGATTCAACCACCTCGCCATTCTGTACCGTATACCAAAAGCCACACTCTAATCCATATTGTGCACATACATCATTAGCTCCCGGCTGACAAAAATCTTTGAAACCTCCTTGGACACTTTTTAATTCTTCTCTCGAAATTTTTTTTAATTTTTTCATAATAAATGTTTTTTTAATTACGTGTCACTATTGACAGTTCGAAACTAGAAAACAAATATCACTTTATAGAGAAATAATTTTGTATATTATGTGTACAACCTCTATTTACATTATTTACAGTCTGTGTACAAGTTAAATCCAGCAATATAAATCTCCCTTTACACTTAAAATTTTATATTTATTTCATTAATCATTTACGTGGGTATTATTTATTTTATCAATTAAAATTAAAAAGCTATTTTTGGGAAATTTGAAAATTGATTATATGAAGACTAAACATCCTAAAGGGCTGCCCTATCTCTTTTTTACAGAAATGTGGGAGCGTTTCGGGTATTACCTGATTCTTGGAATCTTTGTTCTCTATGTTATTGAGCCTACAGGCATGAAAGGCGGACTTGGACTTCCGGATAAAACTGCTGATGACATTTTCGGAACTTATATTGCTTTAACTTATCTGACACCCTTTATTGGAGGATTCCTGGCAGACAGAGTGTTAGGATATATTAAATCTATTTATCTTGGAGGTTTTTTAATGGCTGCAGGATATATAGGAATGGGAGTTTTTAAAGATCTACCCCTGTTTTATACCTCTCTGGCATTAATTATTATCGGAAACGGTTTCTTTAAGCCTACTATTTCCACATTATTAGGAAATCTTTATTCAGAAGAACCTTATAAAGCTAATAAAGACTCCGGATATAATATTTTCTATATGGGAATCAATATCGGGGCATTTATCTGTAACATTATTGCTGCTTTCATGCGTAATAAATTCGGTTGGGGTGAAGCTTTCATCACTGCGGGTGTAGGAATGCTTATCGGAATGGTTATTTTTACCATCGGAAGAAAGCATTACATTCATGCTGCACAGATGAAACCTGTACAGGAAGGAGATACCAAGCTTTCAGAAATTCTGATCAAAGTATTTGTTCCTGCTATCGTTGCCGGAGCAATAGGTTGGTTTATTCCTGGAAATATTTTCGGAAGTGACAGTACGGATGCCTTTATTTTCGCCTGTGTACCCGTTATTTATTTCTATGCATCCCTTTATTTTAAGGCTAAACCTGATGAAAAAGCCTCTATCGGAGCATTACTTTCTGTATTCCTGATCAGTATGTTCTTCTGGGCGGTCTTCAAACAAAACGGTACAGCATTGACAAGATGGGCTAATTATTACACGGACAGAAGTGTTCCGGCTTCTCTTGAAAAGCCTCTGGAAGGTATCTATATGGTGGATGGTAAGAGTTATGAAGACAAAGAAACTCCTGTTTATGATAACCAGTTCCGTTCTCAGAAAGATGATAATGGGGAGACTAAAAAGGAAATGGGAAAAGATGTATACTTTAAAAACATATCCCCAGAGCAGCGTGCTGCTCTTGAGAAAAACCCTGAAAACAAAGTTTATCTATACAATACAGAACTGTTTCAGTCTATCAATCCGTTCTGGGTTATTGCGTTAACTCCTGTTATTGTAGGATTCTGGGCATTGTTGAGAAGAAAAGGAAAAGAACCATTAACGCCTACCAAGATTGTTTTAGGTTTATTTATTTCAGGACTTTCCTGCCTTGTCATGGTTTTAGCCGTAATGGCCGGAGACAATGGCGCTGTAAAAGTATCTCCTCTATGGCTGGTTGCCAGCTACGGAGTCATTACTATCGGGGAGCTATGCCTTTCTCCAATGGGACTTTCTTTTGTATCTAAACTTTCGCCTGCAAGGATTACAGCATTGATGATGGGTGGATTTTTCCTGGCTAACTCAGTTGGAAATAAGCTTTCAGGAATTCTTGCAAGTACATGGTACAATTATGAAAACAAAACGAATTATTTCCTTGTTAACTTCGCTTTGTTAATATTTGCTACACTTTTAGGTCTTTCTATGTTAAAAAGACTGAATAAGATTATGACAGAAAAAGGGCATTAAAATGCTCAATATGATAAAGATAACTAAGCTGCGGAATAGTCCCGCAGCTTTTTTATTTAAAAATAAAATTAAAACCTTGCCAAAAACCCAAAATAAACTATATTTGTCAGTCTTAACAAAAATTAACAATAGAAATGGATAATATTGAAGCATTGAGTCCGAAACCGGATGAATTTGTAGAGAATAAGAATTCCAGGCATCCTAAAGGATTATGGGTTCTTTTCGGAACAGAAATGTGGGAGCGTTTCAACTTTTATGGAATGAGAGCTCTTTTGACGCTCTTCATGGTAAATTCCTTATTGATAAAAGAAGCTGATGCAGCGATCATCTATGGTGGATTTCTAGCTTTATGTTATTTAACCCCTCTTTTGGGAGGATTTATTGCTGATAAATATATCGGAAACAGATATGCAATCATCATTGGTGGATCGTTAATGGCTATCGGCCAGTTCTTATTATTCATCAGTGCCTCAACTTTTTCAGCGGATATTGGTAGTGCCAAACTTATCATGTGGCTGGCATTATTCGTGATCATTTTCGGTAACGGATTCTTCAAACCGAATATTTCTTCAATGGTGGGAAGCCTTTATCCAAAGCAGGAAAAATCTAAACTGGATTCTGCCTTCACGATTTTCTACATGGGGATCAACATCGGGGCTTTCCTTGGTCAGTTCATCTGTCCATACGTAGGAGACGTAAAAGATGCAGCAACAGGAGTAAGAGATATTTTCGCTTTCAAATGGGGATTCCTGGCAGCTTCTATCGCAATGGTTATCGGAACGGTAACATTCTTTATCCTTAAAAACAAATATGTAGTAACTCCGGAAGGAAGACCTATCGGAGGATTACCGAAAAACAATACAAGTGCTGACTTTGAAGAAGGAGAGACGCAGACTGCTAAATTCTCTGGCCAGGCTTTAGGAATCACTGGTGGAATATTTGTAGTTTTATTCTTCCTTTTCAGATATCTTCTTGTAGGTGAGTTTGGATTCAATTCTGTAGAAATGGGGCAATTGATTAAAGGAATTATTTATCCATTCATCTATTCA
Source organism: Chryseobacterium sp. CP-77 (assembly GCF_036362765.1). Lineage (NCBI taxonomy): Bacteria > Pseudomonadati > Bacteroidota > Flavobacteriia > Flavobacteriales > Weeksellaceae > Chryseobacterium > Chryseobacterium sp. CP-77. The sequence goes on along the minus strand of NZ_CP143637.1, from coordinate 4,418,536 downwards.
GCTGGTATTTCTCTTGCCTTCTTAATTATGTCTTCTGCAGAAAATAAGGTGGAAAGACAGAGAATCTGGGTAATTTATATCGTATCATTCTTTATTATTTTCTTCTGGGCTGCGTTCGAACAGGCAGGATCTTCATTAACATTTATTGCAGATAACCAAACAGACAGAAACATTTTAGGATGGAATATGCCGCCTTCAATGGTTCAGATCTTCAACGGAATCTTCGTTGTTATTCTGGCAGTTCCTTTCAGTTTAATCTGGGATAAATTAAGAGCTAAAGGCAAAGAACCGGTATCTCCGTTCAAACAGGCAATGGGATTAGCTTTGATTGCTCTTTCTTATTTCATCATTGCACATAATGTAAAAGATCTTGGAAACTCAGGTTTATTAGCCATCAAATGGTTAATGTTACTATACTTCATCCAGACATGTGGTGAGCTTTGTCTTTCTCCGATTGGTTTATCATTGGTTGGTAAGCTGGCTCCGAAAAGATTTGCTTCATTACTATATGGTGTTTTCTTCATTTCTAACGCTGCCGGTTATGCATTGGCAGGTTCATTAGGAGCACTTATCCCTGCAACAGGTGATAAATTCAAAAAAGCTCAAGAAATGGGTGTTAATTTACAGGATGTTTTGGATAAAAAAGTAACCCTGACAGCTGATCAGGTTGCCGCTTTTGATAAAGCTCAGTTACCACTACACAACCCTACTTTTGTAGGATTTGAAATTCACAATCTATTCGAATTCTTCATGGTATTCGTAGTACTTTGTGGGATTGCTTCTGTAATTTTAGGATTAATTTCACCTATCTTAAAGAAAATGATGCATGGGGTAAACTAATGTATCAACAAAATATCATAAAACCTCTGCCAAGTCAGAGGTTTTTTTTATTTTCGTATGATGGAAATTTCCGAAGATTCTTTATTCCAATCCGTAAAGGAAATCATTAGGCAGTCGCGCGAAAAAGTGTTTCGTATAGCGAATTCTACTCTACTGCTCACTTACTGGCAGATTGGAAAATTGATTGTTGAAGATGAACAACAAGGAAAAGAACGCGCAGAATACGGAAAATATACGCTGAAAAAACTTTCTCAGAAACTTACCTTAGAATTTGGAAAAGGATTTGATGAAAGTAACTTAAGAAACATGCGCTCTTTTTATCATGCATTTCCAATATGTGACGCATTGCGTCACGAATTGAGCTGGACCCATTACAGATTACTGATAAGGCTTGACAATGCTGATAAAATGAATTACTATCTCAATGAATCCGTTCAAAATAACTGGAATTACAGAGATCTTAAAAGACAAATCAATTCGCTTGCTTACGAAAGGGTCTTGGAACATAAAAAATCTTCTCCGGAAACTATTCACAGTGTTTTAAAAGATCCTTATATTTTTGAATTCCTTGGATTAAAAGCTGATGAACAATTTTCTGAAAAAGAAATTGAAACAGCCATTATTGACCATATTCAAAAGTTTTTGCTTGAATTTGGGAAAGGATTCGCTTTTGTAGCCAGACAACAACATATTTCAACAGATACATCGGATTTTTATATCGACCTTGTCTTCTATAATTACATCTTAAAATGCTTTGTCATTATTGATTTAAAAACAGGAGAACTTTCTCATCAGGATATCGGACAGATTGATATGTATGTAAGAATGTATGATGATCTGAAACGCGGTGAAGGTGATAATCCAACCATCGGAATTTTATTATGTTCAGAAAAGGATGAGACCATTGTAAAATATTCCGTTTTGAATGATAAAAACAATTTATTTGCCAGCAAATACCTGCTGTACCTCCCAAAAGAAGAAGAATTAAAACAAATTATTGACCAGGACAAAATCCGTTTTGAACTGGATCAGAAAGATAAAAACCCTTAATTAGAACTTAATCATATATCATTATGAGCTTAACTTTAGATGAAATACAAAATTTCAAAGGAAAGTATCCCAGACAAATCTGGAGCCTGTTTTTCTCTGAAATGTGGGAACGTTTCTGTTTCTACGGAATGCGCGGAATGCTGGTCTTCTTCATGATCTCACAGCTTAATTTCCATGAAAAAGAAGCCAACCTTCAATACGGTGCCACTCAGGCCTTTGTATATGCCTTTACCTTTGTAGGAGGTCTTTTTGCTGATAAAATTTTAGGATTCCGAAAGTCTCTTTTCTGGGGCGGTCTCCTGATGATCGTAGGAAGTTTAATCTTGGCTACCGATCCCCATAAATTCTTTTTCTTAGGAATAGCTTTTACCGTAGTAGGAACAGGTTTCTTCAAACCTAATATTTCATCTATGGTAGGACAGCTTTACAAACCTAATGATTCAAGAGCAGATGCCGGATTCTCACTTTTTTATGCAGGAATTAATCTCGGAGCATTGCTAGGGGGTTATTTATGTATTGCCATTGGTAAAGGAGAATTCTTAAGCAACATTATTGCAGAAGAAATGAGGTGGCATATTGCTTTTGGTCTTGCCGCAATAGTAATGGTTGTAAGCTTAATTAATTTTGTATTTACACAGAGAACACTAGGAACTATCGGTTTACAGCCAGGACATCCTTTAGCAGAGGTAAAAGCAGCTCCAATTCCAAAATGGAAAGAATACGGAGTATATGTTTTGTCATTGGTTTTTGTACCCATCATCATGACCATGGTAGCCAAGACTGAGTATACAGATTATTTTATGTGGACCATCGGGCCTTTAACTTTGATCTATTTATTCTATGAAATGTCTAAAGTAACGGCTTCAGAGCGCAAAAAACTTTGGGCAGCTTTGGTTTTCATTATATTTTCAATCATATTCTGGGGAATCTATGAGCAAAGCGGAGGTTCTTTGAGCATTTTCGCAGCTAAAAACCTGAATAAAGATCTTTTTGGATTAGACCCAAATGGGGTGAATAACTCAGGAGGCGCTTTCTTCATTATTTTCCTTGCTCCATTGATCGGACTTCTATGGATCTGGCTGAACAAAAGAAAAATTGAACCCAACACGATTATCAAATTCGGATTAGGATTTATTTTCTTAGGATTAGGATATTATGTTTTATTTGCAACGCGCCTGTTCGCAGACCTTCAGGGAATCACTTCACTGAATTTCTTTACCCTGGCACTGCTTATCATTACACTCGGGGAATTATGCCTCTCTCCTATCGGATTATCCATTATGACGAAGCTTTCTACCAAGAATCTCCAGGGGATGATGATGGGAATGTGGTTCCTTGCATCAGCCTATGGACAGTACGTTGCCGGGATTATCGGGGCAAGTCTTGCTACTTCAAAAGAAGGTTCCACCAACTATGATGCTTTGATCACTTATACTGATGGATATAAACAATTGGGTTTGTATGCAGTAATTGCCGGAGTGGTATTAATTTTGATATCTCCGTACGTGAAAAAATTAATGCAGGATGTAAAATAAAAAATAAGTAATTATGCTTATTTTTACATAAATATCACAATATGAAGAAAATTTTAAGCATAGTTCTCTTACTTTTATTAAATTTTACTTTTGCACAGGTAAAATGGATGACCATCGAAGAAGCTTTAAAAGCTCAAAAAGAAAGTCCAAAAAAAATATTGATTGATTTCTATGCAGACTGGTGTGGTCCATGCAAAATCATGGATAAAAAAACATACGGCCACCCTGTACTGGCTCAGGTTTTAAATGAGAATTATTATCCTGTAAAGTTTAATGCGGAAGAAAAAAAGAGTATTGAAATTTTCGGAAGAACATTTTCCAATCCCAATACTGAACATAGAAAGGGAAAAAATTCTCTGCATGAGTTTACCCAATATATGAATGTAGGAGCCGTTCCAAGTACAGTATTTCTGGATGAGCATGGCGATCCCATCACCATTCTTCAGGGAGAATTGTCTGCCAAGGAACTGGAACCTTATCTGGAACTGATTTCCAAAGATTTGTTTAAAAAAATTAAGACCAGAGAGCAATGGGAGGATTACCAGAAAAAATTCAAATCTAAAATCAAAGATTAATTCAGAACTTTGAAACACCGATTTTCTGTTTCAATGCTAAAAAATTCATTATAGAGGCTTCCAATTTTTGGAAGTCTTTTTTATTTTACCGAAATTCGGACCTTTATTTTTATGATCCGAAATAAGAATCAAAAAGTTCGAAAAACAGTATCCTGAAACCTGACAATGAATCTCGAAACCTCCATAGAATATGTAAAAGGAATAGGTCCGGAAAGAGCCAAACTCATCAAAAGTGTGTTGGGCTTATCTACTGTAGAAGATATGTTGAATTTCTACCCTATCCGCTATCTGGACAAAAGTAAAATCTATACTGTTTCTCAGCTTAGAGAAGAGACCAGTCAGGAAATACAGCTGAAGGGAAGAATTACTCAGGTACAGGAAATTCAGACCGGGAAAACCAAAAGATTATCTGCAAAATTCAATGATGAAACCGGCAGTATGGATCTCGTTTGGTTTCAGTATTCCAAGTGGCTGAAAGAACAGCTTCCCATCAACAAGGAAGTTTATATTTTTGGAAAGATCAATGTTTTCAACCGTCAGTTTTCTATGCCGCATCCGGAAATTGAAGCGGAAGAGAAAAAAGAAGGCGACACCCGCCTTAAACCTATTTATCCAAGTTCTGAAAAACTAACCAAAAGAGGATTAAATCAACGATTTTTCCAGAATGCGTTAAGAAATATCTGCAAAGAAATTCCAAGTCTTATTGAAGAAAATTTCCCGGAATATCTGATGAAAACCTTTAAATTCATGTCCAGGCAACATGCTTTTCTGAATGTTCACTTTCCCAAAGATCAGGAACATTTCGATAAAGCGGATTACCGGCTGAAATTTGAAGAATCATTTTTCTTTCAGTTAGGATATGGTTTAAAGAAACTTCATCATAAAACACAATCCCACGGTAATCCTTTCCCGATTATTGGAGATCACTTCAATGATTTTTATGAAAACCATCTTCCTTTTGAGCTTACCAATGCACAAAAAAGAGTTTTAAAGGAAATTCGTATGGATATGAAAAGGCCGATCCAAATGAACAGGCTTTTACAGGGAGATGTAGGATCTGGAAAAACAATGGTTGCTCTTCTTACCATGCTAATCGCCATGGACAATGGATTTCAAAGCTGCCTGATGGCTCCAACGGAGATTCTTGCCCAGCAGCATTACAATGGCATCAAAGAGCTGTTGGAAAAAACAGGGATCAATATCCGTCTCCTCACAGGTTCTACCAAAGCGGCAGAAAGAAGAATTATCCATGAAGAACTGGAAAATGGTACACTTTCTATTTTAGTGGGAACCCATGCTGTTTTGGAAGATAAAGTTAAATTTAAAAATCTCGGATTGGCAATCATTGATGAGCAGCATAGATTCGGAGTGGCTCAAAGGGCTAAACTATGGGCTAAAAATAAGATTCCGCCTCATATTCTGGTGATGACAGCCACACCTATTCCGCGAACTCTCGCTATGAGTTTTTATTCTGATCTGGATGTTTCGGTGATTGATGAAATGCCGGTGGGAAGAAAGCCTATTATTACCGCTCACCGCCGGGAAAAAGACAGATTGTATGTCTATAACTTCTGTAAAGATGAAATTAAAAAGGGCAGGCAGATTTATTTTGTATATCCTTTGATTGAAGAATCTGAAACCCTGGATTATAAAAATCTGATGGAAGGTTTGGAGCATGTGATGGATTATTTTTCAGAGTATAATGTCACTATGCTTCACGGGAAAATGAAACCGGATGAAAAAGATGCTGCGATGGCTTATTTTGCATCGGGAAAAGCTGAAATAATGGTTGCAACAACGGTAATCGAAGTCGGAGTAAACGTTCCGAATGCTTCGGTAATGGTGATTGAGAGTTCTGAAAGATTCGGACTGTCACAGCTTCACCAGCTCAGAGGGCGTGTAGGAAGAGGAGCAGAACAGAGTTACTGTATCCTGATGACTTCCGATAAATTATCAAAAGAAAGCAGAACACGTATCAAAACAATGACTGAAACCAATGATGGTTTTAAAATTTCTGAAGTGGATATGCAGCTTCGCGGGCCCGGAGATATACTGGGCACCCAGCAAAGTGGTGTGGTAGATTTTAAAAGACTGGATCTTATCAATGACTCTGCAATCATCAAAACAACAAAAAATACGGTAGAAAGAATACTTGAAGCAGATCCTATGCTTTCAAGACCTGACAATCTGATCATCAAAAATTATTATATCAGATACTACAAAGGAAAAAATAAGTGGAGTAAAATATCATAAAAAAACCGCAGAAAAAATTTCCTGCGGCCCCCTTATAAAACTGTTATTTAGAAGAAATTACTTTTGGTGTGTCCAAAAAAAATTTATTTTAATAGTTCAGGTTTAATATTTTGTGATGTGGTGTGAAAATATTTATATAACAATATAATAATGAGCTAAAACCATTACTATTAAAATAAATTATAAAAAAACAAAATGAATTATTTTTTCCAACTTGCTTATTATAAAAACTAACTGTGTTTCGGTGGAGATGAGGGAATGAAACGAATAAAAATATCTCCAACTACTTATTGAGTTTTCATGATTGTACCGTTTTGTTTAAAGATCTTCTGTGCTTTATAATTGGAAAATTAGTATAATCCATTTTGTTTAACTAACATCGTGATTTATATAATTTTGTTCTTTAGAAACAATTACTTTTCATTCACCTGTATCTTCTACTATATAATCAAATTTGTGTCTCAGTTTACTTTTACAAATGTCCGTATATTAATTCAGATGCCTTTTATATTATTTTAATGATTAGTTATAAAATTTTCACCTATTTGTGAATAGTATGCAATAAATACGATTTTAAAATTATTAACATTAAATTAATAAATCCTTTATTCATCATACTTTCAGGATTAAATTATCTTTATTCAAACCCGAAGTATGATACTGCCAGTTGATGGTAATAACTTCCGTAAGTACCTTTCTGAGCTTCTCAAAACAATCCGGTTTTTTCATAAAAATATGAGCCCCTTTCACAAAAATTTCTTCTACTTCATGTTCCGGAATCGGATCAGAAAAAATAGCAGTCACCATATTGTTGAATTTTGAATTCGAACTGATATCTTCCAGGCATTCCATGCTCTCTTTTCCGGGAATCATATAATTTATAAAAACAAGTTCCGGAACTACGGCATCGTCATTATTCAGGTATTCCATCAGGCTGTTCCCGTTACTGAAACATTGAACTTTTATAGAGATTTTCAACTCTTTCAGAATTTTTTTAAAAAAAATCAAGGTGTTTTCATCGTTATCTGCTACTATTACGTTCAGAAATTCTTTATTCATACTGCATTTTAGGGTTTATTACCGTGCTTTGTACTCTTCTTCGCCTGCCAATAATTTTTTGAAACTGGGATGGAGTAATTCCTGTTGTATTTTTAAACTGGGTACTTAAATGCGCCACACTGGAATAGTTCAGCTTATGGGCAATTTCTGTAAGGCTTTGTTTGTTTCTTATGATAAGAGCCTTCGCATGCTCTATCTTCTGCAGAATAATAAAATTCTCAATAGAGGTAAAAGCAACTTCTGAAAACAGATTGGAAAGGTATCCATAGCTATGATTGAGTTTTTCAGAAATATAGATAGATGCTTTTACGGGTATAATTTCATCAGAAAAGACGAGCTCTACAATAGCATCTTTGATTTTCTGTACCAGCGCGTTTTTTTGGCTTTCTATGATCTCGATCCCATAATCTTCAAGATTTTTCTTAAAAAGATTGTGCTGTTCTTGCGTAAGGGGCTCATAGAATTCCACCTCACCGAAGTTCAGTAACCTGTACTTCAGCCCGTGTTCTTTAAGTTTCTCGTCCAATACCTTTTTACAAAGAGCATTGAAATCAAATTTAACATACATTTTCATCCTAGTATATATAAGCCATTTATGGAGTAAATATAATAATTTATTTCAAGTAAATGTGAAATAGATGTATATTTTTAATATTTTACTATAAATACGAAAAAACTCCTGTATTTTAGAATACAGGAATTTAAACACTAAGGATGAAAAAAATATACTGATAAAAAGCTTTTCAGCTCAAAACCAAGCATATGAATGTATTGTATAAGTGATTTGGTTCTGAAGCAAAGATGAATCAAAAAAAGAAATCACCTGTTATAGAATTACAGGATAAAGTTACAAAATTTTAAGTCATTTATCTGTGAATTAGATATTCCATTTGATAATCATCCATTACAAAACCGTTTCCAATATCTAAAACCATCTCATTATATACTTTGAAATCCTGGGATTCGTAGAATTTTCTGGCATTGTTTTCTTTGTTGACATTCAGGATAATTCTTGTGTCATTGCTTTCAGAAAGTTTCTTTTTCAGGAAATCAATGGCTCCTTTTCCGAAGCCTTTACCTTTACTTTCCGGGACCAGATAAATTCTGTGCAGTTTTGTAGTATCGGGTTCATAGCTATGTTCATAACCAATAAAGCCTTCGAAAGAACCATTATTGTCATCAAAAATTAAATAATAATGATAATTGGGGTTATCGAGATGTTTTAAGATTTCATCCTGAGAATACATCTCTCCCAGCATATAGTTGATCTGGTCATCTGAAATAATTCCCGCATATGCACTCTCCCACGATCTTCTTGCCAATTCCTGGATTAAAGGAATATCCTTTTCTTTCGCTTCTATTAATTTCATATTCTAAATTTTGTTTTTATTCTCACTTTCAAATGCAAAGTTGACAAAAATTTCCACTCCATATTTTTATACATCAAAGATGGAAATAAAAAAGGTGAAAGTAGATCACTTTCACCTTAATATGTTTATTATAATGTTAAAATGTTACCGGAAAATCATCTTTCGTTTCCCATAACGATATTCATTATTTAAATTTTGGTCATTTCAGCTTTAATTTTTGCATGAAGACCTTCTGAAGCTTTTACCAAAGGAAGTCTAAGATAATTTTTAATGATTCCTTTTTCAGCCAATATTACCTTAATACCGCAAGGGTTACCTTCAGCAAAAATCAGACGGGTAATATCTACCAGTTTGTTGTGAATTTCATAAGCTTCTTTTACTTTACCTTCGAAAGCCAGCTGTACCATAGTAGAGAATTCTTTGGGATACGCCTGTCCGATTACGGAAATTACTCCATCTCCTCCTGCAAGAGTTACCGGCAATGTATATTCATCATCTCCTGAAACTAAAGAAAATCCTTCAGGTTTCTTTCTCAGAATATCAAAATACTGAAGAATATTAGGAGAAGCTTCCTTAATCAGGAATAAGTTAGGAAATTCCTTTGCAAGACGAAGTGTAGTATCAGCTTCTACATTTTGCCCTGTTCTTGACGGAACATTATAAATAATAATATTTTTTCCTGTGGAAGCTAATGCCTTATAATGCTGATAAAGCCCTTCCTGGTTCGGTTTATTATAATATGGAGACACTGAAAGTACTGCTTCAAATGCAGAAAGATCTGCTTCTTCAATCTGTTTCTTGACTTCAAGAGTATTGTTGCCGCCAATTCCCAAAACCAAAGGAAGACGTTTATTATTCACCTTAATGATGTGCTCAATTACCTGTTTCTTCTCCTCTGCAGAAAGCGTTGCGGCTTCTGCCGTTGTTCCCAATACTACCAAATAATTGGTTCCGTTTTCGATATTGTACTCCACCAGTTTTGTTAAACTGTCGAAGTCTACGGATAAATCTTCATTAAAGGGCGTTACCAATGCAACACCTACTCCTTTTAAAATGCTCATCTGTTAGAATTATTTTTGCCAAATTTAATCATTTACGGTAAGAATTTGTAATAAATAATAATGTTTTATTATACATATAGTTATATTTGCATATACTAAAAGAGATTATGAAAAATAAATTCTTGTTATTAGGAATTGCCCTGGTGTCACTTACTGCATGCAAAACGGCTTCTGCGCCGCAGCTTGTGAATGTAAAGACCCAGAAAAATATTTCTATTAATAATGAGCTAAAGAATGATGAGGAGTTTGTAAAATTGATCGAACCTTATAAACAGAAACTGGATCAAGAAATGAACCAGAAGATTTCACATACCAATGTGGATCTTACCAAACAGGGCGATAACAGCAATCTGGGTAATCTTTTAGCTGACTATACGTTTGAAGGAGGTAATGAGTGGATCAAAACTCATCTTAAGCAAAATGTAGACGCTGCACTGATCAATATCGGAGGGATCCGTACCACTATCGGAAAGGGAGATATTTTACTTAAAAATGTATTTGAAGTAATGCCTTTCGAAAATGAAGTGGTGATTGTGAAAATGAAGGGAGCAGATTTACAGGGTCTTTTTGAGTATTATGCAAAAACGCAGGTCAACAATCCTGTTTCACATTTATATATTGAAACAAAAAACGGACAGGTAACCAAATCCTTAATCAACGGCAACACAGTAGATCCGGCTAAATATTATTATATTGCCACTTCAGATTATCTTGCGCTGGGCGGAGACAATATGAAATTCTTTGCTAAAGGAGAATCCATTGCAACAGGGATTAAAATGAGAGATATGTTTATCGATTATTTTAAAAAATCACCTGAAGTCGTGGTTAATTCGGATGTTCGTTTAAATTTTATCGGAAAGTAATAATGGATAGAAAAAGTTTTTTAAAAGCAATAGGAGGCGGATCTTTAGCAATGGCTTTAGCTCCCAATATTATGATGGCAGAGGAATTAAAAATTCTTAATTTAAAATCTGCAAATAAACTGACTATTCTTCATACCAATGATCAACATAGCAGAATAGAGCCTTTTGACGCGAGCTATACCAAAAATCCCAATCAGGGAGGTTTTGCAAGAAGGGCAAGCTTAATCCAACAGATCAGAAGCCAGGAAAGTAATGTTCTTCTTCTTGATTCCGGAGATATTTTCCAGGGAACTCCTTATTTTAATTTCTTCGGAGGAGAACTGGAGTTCAAATTAATGTCTATGATGAAATATGATGCCTCTACCATGGGAAATCATGATTTCGACAATGGACTTGATGGATTTTTAAAGGTGCTTCCTAATGCGAAGTTTCCATTTATCTGTTCCAATTATGATTTTAAAAATACGGTTCTTGACGGGAAAACTTCTCCCTACCAGATATTCAACAAAAATGGAATTAAAGTAGGGATTTTCGGGGTGGGGATCCAGCTGGATGGTCTTGTAGGTAAAAAACAGTACGGGGAAACCGTTTATTCCAACCCGGTTGATGTTGCACAGCATTATTCCAATTTCCTGAAAAAAGATCAGAAATGTGATCTGGTGATTTGTCTTTCGCACATCGGCTACGACTACAGAGACGAACCGGATAAAATAAGTGATAAAATTTTAGCGGCCAATACAGAAAATATTGATATTATCTTAGGAGGCCATACTCATACATTCTTACCGGAACCACAATCCTTTACCAACAGACTGGGCAAAAATGTCCTTGTCAATCAAGTAGGATGGGCTGGTCTTCTTTTAGGTAGGATCGATTTTTATTTTGATACAAACAAAAACGTACAGCATATTTCCTGGAACAATCAGGTGATAGATAGCAGCATAACCGCATAATATGAAAAAACTCTCTATAATTTCTCTTGGTATTTTAGCATCCCTGCAGCTGACAAAAGCACAGGTTATTTCATCCAAAAAGTGGGCAGACCTGTTTTCCTATAATAATGTCTTAGCCATGAAAGAAGACAATGGAAAAATCATTGCAGCCACCCAAAACGGAATATTCTATTATACAATAGCAACAGGAGAAATTACGAAGTTATCCAAAGCCAACGGGCTTCATAATATCGGAATTACAGCTTTCGACTATAATCCACAGACTAAAACCGGACTTATCGGTTATGAAAACGGATCTATGGATGTTATTACACCTCAGGAAATCAAATATATTGTTGATATTCCCATTGCTACAGGATATAATGGAGACAAAAAGATCAACCACATTTCCATAACCGGAGATCAGGCTGTCATTTCTGTTGGATATGGAGTTTCAATCTTTAATCTTCAGAATAAAGAATTTGGTGATTCTGCATTTTTCCTGACCGGCGGGGTTTATCAGGCAAGTAATGAAGCCACCATATTCGGTAATAAAGTATATTCTGTAACAGATACAGGTTTGAAAAGCCATCAAATGAATACTACATTTCCTGTATTTTCTACCTGGACAACGGAAGCTCCCGGAGCTTTCAAACATATAGATTCAGAATCAGAACTGGTTTTCTCAACGGCTACGGCAGCTTATATCTATAATAACGGTACCCCGACACAACTTCCTACTACTTTCGAAAAAATCAGGGATGTTGTTATTACTTCCAATAGTATTGTGGTTACAGATAACAGAGTATACACCTATGGAATCAATGGAGTATCACAAAATGCGGTAAGTCTTGGTGAAGAATGCAATACTGCATTAACAGCTGGCGGAAAGATTTTAGGAGGAACGGTATTATCGGGAATTAAGGATGAAGGTAACAATACTTTTAAACCTTCCGGTCCTTATTTCAATTTTGCTTATAATATCAATCTTTTTGATAACGGTCAGCTCCTGGTTTCCTCTGGTGCCAGAGCTAATAATTATAATCATCCGTTTATTCAGCCACAAGAACCTGGATTTTATTATTTTAATGGTACGGAATGGATTTATCCTTCTTTTTTCAATAAAAACAATCCAAACCGCCCAACCTTTATCAATGTACTGGATGCTATTATAAGTCCTTATAACAATAATGAAGTACTCTTTACCAATTATACAATGTTGGATAATGGAGTTTACAAAATGAAGTACAATGCTACCAGCAAAGATTTTGAACTGGTAAAATATTATAATCTGGGAGCACAGCCTTATTACAGACGCCCAGTAGGTTTTGCTACAGACGCTCAGAGCAATCTTTTTGTATCATTTGGTTTTAATGATGGAAACCCATCTATGGGAATTTATGATAAAGCGGCTGATGATTTTGTTATCAAAAAATTAGTTCTGGCCAGTGATGGTATTCAAAAACCGGTTTTCCACGAAAATATGTTGTGGACTCCGCTACCGAGATCCAATAACTTCTGGGTGTATGATTATAAAAATGCCCTTAACCTTTCCGATGATTCAGATTATATCCTGGGAACATCTAATGGATTTAACAGTTCAGGAGGAATTTTATCCGTAGCATTTGATAAGGCTGGTGATGCATGGATTGGTACGGACGGAGGTCTGAGGATCATGTCAAACGCAGCATCAGAAATAAAAAGTGCCCAGCCTAAAGTGGAACCTATAGTGATAGAGCAGAATGGTTTGGGTGAAGAGCTTTTCAGAGAATCAGCAATTCTTCAGATTGCAGTAGATGCAGGTGATCATAAATGGGTATCTGTTGACGGTGGTGGTGTTTACTACCTCTCTTCAGACGGTCAGAGAACCATAAAACATTTTACAAAGGAAAATTCACCGCTACCTACCAATAGTGTTACCGATATAAAAGTTGATAAAAAAACAGGTAAGGTATATTTTGTAACATATAATGGTATTGTGACTTACCAGGGAGATGTAGCAGACGTGACTTCTAATTTTGGCGACGTTATGGTCTATCCTAATCCTGTTGTGTATTCTAACTTCAAAGGAAAAGTAACGATAAAAGGTCTTGCAGAAAAAACCAATATAAGAATCGTGGATGCTGCAGGAAATGTAGTACACTCTGCCGTTGCAAGAGGAGGTTATTATGAATGGGATCTCAATAATCAGAAAGGAACAAGAGTAGCTTCAGGGATTTATTTTGTCCTGATGACGAATGAAGACGGATCCGATAAAGCTACCGCCAAAATAGGAGTGGTTAATTAATGAATTCACAAAACGGTTTTTTACTTTCATTTATCAAATACGGGGAAAATGATGCGGTATTGCATTGTTTTACAGAAGAAGAGGGCTTTCAAAGCTATTTTCTGAAAGGAATTTATTCCAAAAAGAACAAAAAGAAAGCCCTGCTTCAGCCGCTGAGCCAGCTCAATTTTTCCGTAAATCCAGCACGGGGTAACGGAATCCCGACTGTTTCAAAGTTTGAACTGGTAAAAAACAATGATATTTATACAGATATAAAGGTCAATACTGTCATTTTCTTTATCTCGGATTTTCTGAGTCATATCCTTAAGCATGAGAATAAAAATATTCCGGTCTATTCCGGTATTGATCATCTTATCAGTGAGCTGACCAATAGAAATTATCAGGCACATCTTCTATTTTTGCTGGCTTTTTTAAAAATTCAGGGTGTAGCTCCATTATTGAGCGAAGGAAATTTTTTAGATCCGGAAACCGGAACTTTTTCTTCAGGAATAAGCCATCAGCTTTTCAATGAAGAAATTTCAATGGTATGGAAAGAAGCTCTTTGTGCAGAAGATTTTTATGCCACAAAAATCCATTCTTCATTAAGAAAAGATTTTCTTGACAGTCTTTTGGTGTACTATCATTATCATATCACGGACTTCAAAACTCCGGCCTCACTTGAAATTATTCAACAGATATTTGAATAAACCAGCTTATTGTTTTTCTGCATTATCCGGCATTTCAGTTTCGGATTCTGCCATTTCTTTTTTGGAAAATCTGGGCTGAAGAATCTTAGCAATAAGTCCCGTCCAGCCTGTCTGATGGGAAGCCCCTACTCCACGGCCGTTGTCTCCATGGAAATATTCATAGAAAAGGATATAATCTTTAAAATCCGGATCGGTCTGAAATCTTTCATACTGCCCATGAACGGGGCGTTTACCATTTTCATCCTTTAAAAATATTTTCGCAAGTCTCTTATTTAAGGCATCTGCAATCTGATCAAGGTCTGAATAATTACCGCTGCCCGTAGGATATTCTACCAAAAAATCCGGACTGTAATAGAAGAAAAAACGCTGAAGACTGTCAATAATAAGAAAATTGATCGGAAACCACACGGGGCCACGCCAGTTGCTGTTTCCACCAAACAAGCCGCTGTCACTTTCCGCAGGGGTATATTTAACAGTAAAATCCGTTTCATTCAGAGTTAAAGTATAAGGATTTCTTTCATACTCTTTGGATAAGGCTCTTACTCCGTAATCACTCAGAAATTCATCCGGATTCAACATCCGGTTTAACAGCCTTTTCAGACGATGTCCCCGAAGCAGGGATAAAAGATGTTTTGAATCCTGTCCCTTCACTTCCCATCTTGATACCAGAGAAGCGAGTTCAGGTTTATTATCCAGTACCCATTTCATTCTTTTTTTGAAATTGGGAAGGTTTTCAATCATTTCATCATCAATAACCTCAACAGCAAACATCGGGATCAACCCAACGATGGTTCTTAATTTCAGATACATATGAGTTCCGTCACTGGAAGTAATTGCATCATAGAAAAATTCATCCTGCTCATCCCAAAGACTGAAATTCTCATCACCCATATTATCCAATGAATGGGCAATCGACAGGAAATGTTCAAAGAATTTCATAGCCATTTCTTCATACACCTTATTGTAGAGGGCCAGTTCCAGGGCAATTCTCATCATATTGAGGGCAAACATAGCCATCCAGCTTGTTCCATCCGACTGTTCCAGCTGTTCTCCGTTGGGTAAAACAGAATTCCTGTCAAAAACACCGATATTATCAAGTCCCAGGAATCCACCTTCAAAGATATTATTACCGTTAAGGTCTTTTTTGTTAACCCACCAGGTAAAATTCATGAGCAGTTTTTGGAAAGCACTTTCGAGAAATTCCAGGTCTGGTTTGTCTTTTAAATATTCATCAATTTTAAAGACCCTGAAAACCGCCCAGGCATGTACAGGAGGATTCACATCACTCAGGTTCCATTCGTAGGCAGGAAGCTGTCCGTTGGGATGCATATACCATTCAAACAGGAAAAGCTTTAACTGATGTTTGGCAAAATCCGGATCTATCAGTGAAAAGCTGATGGTGTGAAATGCAAGATCCCACGTTGCATACCACGGATATTCCCATTTATCCGGCATAGAAATAATATGTTCGTTGTTGAGATGCTTCCAGTCGTAATTTCTTATTGTTTCCCGGGACTTTGGCGGCGGCATTTCAGAAGGGTCACCTTTCAGCCATTTTTCCACATTGTAATGGTAAAACATTTTATTCCACAACATGACGGCAAAAGCCTGCCTTTGAACCAGTTTTTCATCTTCCGAAGCAATTCCTTTCTGGATTTCTGAATAAAACTCATCTGCCTCTTTCTGTCTTTGTTCAAAAAGGATATCAAAATCTTTAAAAGGCTCTCGAATATCCTTATCTGAAAGTCTGAATTCAAATATCTTCGCTTCTCCATCCTGAAAGTCCTCATCAATAAAGAAAGAAGCTTTGGTTCCTGCATTTTGTGGATTTACAGACTGGGAATTTCCTGTCATCACAAAATTATTGATCCCGTCTTTACAGTATTTTGATTCATTAGAACATTGATAAAGCTTTTCATTATTGGTTTCATTATTACAAAACAAGGTCTTTAAGGACTGTTTTGCGTACACATTTTTAATCTCAATATCCTGATGATTGACTTTAATATGGTCAGCATCTTCCGCAGACAATTGGGGTTTATAATCATCATATCCCCAGTTCCAGGTATTTCTGAACCAAACTGTCGGCAAGATGACCAGAGATGCTTCTTTTTCAGATTTATTGATAATTGTTAATCTTACGAGAATATTATTCTGACTTTCCTTTGCATATTCTATAAAAATATCAAAATAGTCATTCTGATCAAAAATTCCTGTGTCAATCAGCTCATATTCCGGATCCTCTTTTCCTCTCTGCGCATTGGTTTTTACCAGGTCTTCATAAGGAAAAGCATTCTGAGGATACTTATACAGCATCTTCATATAAGAATGGGTAGGAGTAGAATCAAGATAATAGAAATATTCCTTTACATCTTCACCATGATTCCCTTGTCCGTTGGTGAGTCCAAAGAACCGCTCTTTCACCATTTTGTCCTTTTTATTCCAGAAACCTACAGAGAATACAAGTTTCTGAAGATCGTCACAGATTCCGCATATCCCTTCTTCACCCCAACGGTATGTTTTGGCTTCTGCGGTATCGTGGCCTGTGTAATTCCAGGCATCCCCGTCTTCACTGTAGTCTTCCCGAACGAGCCCCCATTCGCGGTTGCTTACATAAGGGCCCCATTTTTTCCATGAAACATCTGAAATTCTCTGTTTTTCCGACATAAGCGATAATTATGAGTAATGAGTAATAAGCAATGAGTAATATTTTAATTCCGTTTCAAACTATAAGAACAACCTCAAATCATTAAACTTTAAACCTTGAACATTAAACTTTGAACTCCCCTATCCTCCCGTAGAAAAGCTCTCAAAGGTAGTCATCCCGCCATCTACGAAAATGCTTGTTCCGGTAATATAATCTGCAAGATCACTCGCAAGAAATGCTGCTAGGTTGCCGATATCCTGCGGCTGTCCGATCCTATTATAGGGAATAAGCGTGAGGAGAGAGTTTAGGGTTTCCGGCGTATCCCATGCATTCCGGTTAATCGGCGTCTGAATCGCTCCCGGACAAATGGAATTGACACGGATTTTATCCGCACCATATTCCTGAGCAAGCGTTTGCATCAGCATTCTGACGGCCCCTTTACTGGAAGCGTAATTAGCATGACCCGCCCACGGAATAATTTCATGGACTGAACTGATATGAATGATTTTTCCACAGGCAACAGACCGTGAAAGATCTATTCCCCTTCGCAAAAATTCTTTAATGGCTTCTCTGGCGCATAGAAATTGTCCCGTCAGATTAACTCCTATGACAGCATTCCATTGGTCAAGAGTCATTTCAGTAAATTTCGCGTCTTTCTGAATCCCTGCATTATTGATCAGAATATCTACAGTCTGGTACTCAGCAATGACATCCTGAAACATTCTGATGACCTGATCTTCTTTGGAAACATCACATTGGTAGGTCATTCCTTTCCCTCCGGCATCCGTTATTTCTTTTAAAACAGCTTTGGCTTCATCCGTAGATCTTTCTGAAGAATGATTGACAATGACTGTTGCTCCTGCTGCAGCCAATGATTTTGCAATTCCTGAACCGATTCCACTGGAAGCTCACCAGCTATATAACAAACGCTTGTTCCAAATACAAAGTTGATGATTTAATTAAACGTCATAAAACATCTCTATTTCACGTTTAGCTATTGAAAGCCTATCATTAATTTCAGTCTGTAAGTCTGCTAGTAATTTTCCAACACTTTCTTGTTCACCATCAACCAATAGATTATTATATTGACTGTTAACTTCAAAAGAAAATTCTTTAGCTCTCTGTTTTAACAAAATAATATCTTTTCTTATGTTACTAGCAAATTCAATAATTGGAATTATAGCGGGATCAAAATATATGCTACCTCGTAATTTCAATGCTTCTTCAATAAAATTCTTTAGTAATTTCTCATCGATTTCTTGCCAATCAGTTTCGGAAACAGGATTACCAAATTCATCATAACTAGATTCTATTATTTCATAATTAACCCTAATAGCTTCATTAGCTATGATTGCTACAGGGTGAGATTGGTTATCTTCATAATCAATTATAATTTTAGCATTAAAATCTAAAAACTGAAGTATCTTATTTCTTATATTCATTTTTTCTTCAAAAGACTCTTTGATATAGTTTTGAACTTTAGAATAGAAATCTTGAAAAAATTCAGGTAAAAAATCCAAAATATTATAAAGTCTGCTAAAATTTTTGCTTTGATCATTAACGTTAAAAAAACGAAAACCTTTATAAACAGCCAGCCTATCAATTTCTAAAATTCTTAAATAATCTCGTGAAGGTGTTCTTCTGAGGATATGAGACTTAAATGGTTCGTTATTCAGATCTTGTCCATACTTAAAGATTTTTTCACCTTTTTCATTAAGATCTTCTAAAATAGAATTTAGATTGACAGAGAGTAACTCTAACTTGTGATAAGAATCTAACTTTTCATTTCTTATATCTTTTAGTCTGTCCTCTTTCAAACTTTTATCGAATTGGTCTCTTGCTTCGTCAATTTGTTTTTTAAAAATCGAAACTTGCAATTTATTAGCTTTATACTGCATATAAAAAGCTAATCCAGTAACAATTACAGCTGCTGAATTAATAAATGGATTTGTTATTCCTCCTATTGTATCACCTATATAGCCAGTTTCCTTGGGATCAAAAAAAGCCATAAATCCAGGTCTAGTAAATAATGGCACTGCTATTATAGAACAAGTTAAAAAGATAATAGCTATCAACACTAAAAAAATAACTTTCTGTGACAGATTGGTCTTATAATCATTATCCTCATTAGTGAAGAATCGATTGAAGATCTCCCCACTAATTTGATAAATAAAACTAATAATAAATAGTACTATAAAGAATAAGAAAAGTAAAATCCCTATGGAATTTGTTTCAAACATAAATTAACATTTTATCTATTTTTAAAAATATCATTTTAATCATTTTTTGATAATTAGGATCTTCTATCTTCAATGTATTTTACACGCAAAATTTTATCTCGAATATTGCTCATTTTTTTAAATCGTTTTCTGATGTTAGTAATACAACTAAAAGGTTTTTACAATTCGCTTGTAAAGGGGGAGTCTTCATATGTCATACGCATAGTTTTAGATTTACTTTCAGCTAATGCAATATTTGTAGTCCTATTAATGATATCATTAATATTTATGATTATTGGATCTAAAATCTCAACTTTTTTATATCCTAAATTAATTTTTTGTCCATGTAAAATTTCAGTGGAAAAATTATTTTCAGCACCAACAATTGGAGAGCCTTCTCCTCCAATTTCTTTTAACGCTTCAATTGTTTCTTGAGAACAATTAGGTATTAGTTCCATCTGTAATCCATCATTGTAATCATAAAGTATGAATCCATGTTGAATAAGATCAATTAACTCATCAACAAGTTTAAGAGAATCTTGATTAATTTGGCTAAAACTAAAATTTGAAAATTGAACGTTATACTTCTTCTCAATTATCTGTAATTTTTGAAAATACTGAATATAAAATAAAGAGTGATCTATAAGCTCTGGGAACTTTTGTAAAGATTTTGAAATTTTTTGTCCGCTTTTCAAAAATATAGTGAATTCATAACCCTCTGCGAAATTTCTCAGAAAATTATACATTTCAAGTGCATTACGAGTATTTAAACAGATTTCTTCTCGAGTATATTTAAAATTAAAGTCACAACTAGGAAAATTTTTAAAATTAATTTTAAAAATCATTTTACATGATTTCAACTTAGAATGTACCTCTATCAAAGATTCGTTTCCGTAAAGTTTTACTGGAAATTCAAAAAATTCTTCTCCATTCGCAAATCGAATATTTACAGTATCATCATATATGGCATGAGATTTAAAATTAAATTTCACTCCCTCCGTATAATTAGATAACCTAATACCTTCGAATGATATTTCAGCATTTTTTATAATATTTTCAGAAATTTCAAATTCGCCAAAACTTTTTCCTTGCATAAAATCTCTAAACTCAATCAAAAAATCATTCTCATTTGATAATGTTAAACTTAGCATACCTTCTGCAGGCGTTCCATTTAGACTTTTGAAACCTTCCACTTTGAAATTATCTCTTGAAGAATCTAACTTTGGGAGAATATTAAAATTTTGTACAAATTGCTTAAATGAATTTGCAGAAACTTTATTATTTTCTAAATCCTTTACTATATTATCTTTTAAAACTTTAACTAATTCTTCTAGTAATTTTTCTGCGGTAGAATCAATGTATTTAATGCCTTTTAGTGTGAGATCATTTATTTTATGAATAGGTAAATTAGGAGCCACTAAAAAGCATTCTTTTCGATTAGATTTCAAATTATCTGTTATTCTTTCAAATATAACTGACACATTTGGATCTTCTAAGTTATACCCTAAAAAGAGAACTGAATTTGTTGAAAGTCGTTCTTTTAAAACAGACCAATATGTACTATATTCACTATTTGATTTAAAAAAGTTATTATAATCAGACTGTGTAATAATTATACTGTCAGGATCGTTCAAATCACCGTGGATTTTGAATATTTGAGTTTTATTTTTGCTAATGTATCCCAAATTAGAACTTGATAATATAAGATCCGCTGTGGATTTATAAGCAATTTCAAATAGTCTATCATAATTGGTTGTTATAATAGTTTTAAAATGAGGTATTTCCGAAATTATTTTGTGAGTTTTGATATTTTCCGGCTCTTTATCAAATACATCTTTTAATGTTTTAATGATATAGTTTTTATTGTGCCCTCTTACTCTAAATATTTGCTCTGAAATATCTAATAGATTATAATTATTTTCAAACAATTTTTTTTCTGAAACTGTTAAGTTTTCATATAATAAATTACAAAGTTCTCTTCCTGAAGGATATCCTGAATTAAGAGACATTCCCGCACCTGCCCAAATTATCACTTCCTCTCTTCTGATAAGTTCAAATAAATTTTCTTTTTCCATCTATATATGAGGTTAATTTTGATTTAAATCTGAGGAAAGGGTCTTAATTTCGGGATAAAATTTTCTACCTATAGCAGCCGTTAATTGGTTAACGATATGCTTACCTAATAAATCGATATCTAAATCTTCAGCATCAGAATTATCATAACTAAATTCATTAACTTCTAATACATCTAAAAATTTTTTATGGTCACAGAAGTAAACTATTCCACCAGTTCTAAAACAAATAGAATCATGATCAAGTAATAATTCAACTTTTTCGTAACTGTTGATTTTGCTATTTACATTGTTAAGAATTTTGGTCAAATTGAATCTTATATTTTTCATATTGCTGTTATGTATAATTTTATATCCAACCCTCGCCATAACTACCTGTTTCGCGAAGCCATGTTTTAGAACAAGAGTTACATTTGTAATAATATTCATCAACATTTCCAAACTGTGATTTTACTTCTTTAAAATCTGTCTGCACTAGATTTTTATGAGGCGGAGTATGCCTTTGCTCCCCAATAAGATCTTTACAATCTTTACAAAGCTGAATATTATTTTCTTCTGTATTTTCTAAATTTTTGTTTCCCATTATCTAAGATTTAATTATTTTATAAAATGTTGTTTTACTGCCAATATTGAAAGCTTTCATTATTTCTTCTACTGGTAGTTCCTTCGCTTGGTAAGAAGCTTTAACTACGGGAGCAATTTTCTTATACTTTTCAGTTAATCCTTTTGGTCTCCCACCTTTTCTGCCTCTCGCTCTTGCAGACTTTAACCCGGCATTAGTTCTTTCGATCAATACGTTTCTTTCATGCTCTGCCAACACACAGAATATTTGAAAGATCAATTTTCCACTAGTTGATGATGTGTCAATATTTTCAGTAATAGATTTAAATTGGATTCCTCTTTCATTTAGTTCTGTTACAAATTGAATCAGACCAACAGTAGTTCTTCCAATTCGATCTAATCTCCATACGACTAAAGTGTCATCTTTACGTAGATAATTTAATAATTCGTTAAGCTGTGGCTTCTCTGACTTTATGCCGCTAACTTTGTCAACATAAATTTTATCAATTCTTAAACTTTTTAAAGCATCAGTTTGTAAATCGAGATTTTGTTCAAACTTGCTTACTCTTGCATAACCAATTAACATATGTACACTTTACCCATTTGCAATAAATATAATGTAATTTGATTTTATGTACAACTAAAATGGACTGAAAAAAAAGTGAAAAAAAAAATTATTAAGAAAAATCGAATAAGTACAGGATACCGACCGCTTAAGGATAATTACGTAATAAAAATAAATATTCTATAAGTAATCAGTTTACGGAAAACCGTAGAAATGAAAAGAACTCCAATTAAGGAGTTCTTTATAATCGTCTTCTTCAATCATGGAAAAGAGGCTAATCAAAATCACTGAAATCGTCTACGGGTGCATAAGGATTTACCAATGAGCTGGTCAGGAGAACAGTACGGATATCAGGATTATTTTCAGCCCAGTGAATAATCTGTTCCAGCTTTTCTTCCCTTCCTTTCATATTAATAAGATTCTGATATTTTCACGCGATATACGTCGGAAGAATTTCTCTTGATTGATTCTACAAAGAATCCTCCTTCCTCAGGAATAACTTCTTTCAGATCAAAACTTTTGCAGTCTTTTGGCAGCCCGGAAAAGATCAGGGTAAACCAAAAGTCTTTCATAAAGGGAACCGGTGTCCAGTACGGAGAAATTGAAATATTTTCCGCATGAATCATTTTGCTTCTATGCTCAGACTGATTGTCAAAAAGATAGGTTGAATGCCAGATTCTGATCAGGTTTCCTAAGAATGGAGATGCCGGAAAGCAACAGTGTACAATAACCTGCCTCTCCTCTTCTGTTTTCGCCTGAAGAGATTCAAGGAGTTCCTTGGCAATGACTGGTTTTACAATTACTTCTTCCACCTTTTTATAAGTAATAAGTAATGAGCAATAAATAATAGGATTACTTATTGCTCATTATGGATGTTAATATTCTAATTCTAATTTTTCTTTGGTGTAATTTCTTACTTCCTGGGTCAGTTCAGGGTTATCAGCCAGTTTTTGACCATAGGAAGGAACCATTTCAAGCAGCTTTCCTTTCCATTCTCCATGCAGTTTTTCAGGGAAGCATTTTTCCAGCACATTCAGCATGGCATATACGGCTGTGGATGCACCCGGTGAAGCGCCCAGCAGAGAAGCAATCGTTCCGCTCTTGTTTACGACCACCTCAGTTCCGAATTCCAGTTTACCACCTTCTTTTTCATCTTTTTTGATGATCTGAACTCTCTGTCCTGCTACTTTCAGTTCCCAGTCTTCTTCTTTAGCATCTTTGATAAATTCTCTCAAATGCTGCATTCTCTGAGACTTTGTCATGGCAACCTGCTGAATCAGATATTTTGTAAGCGGAATATTATGCCACCATGCTCCAAAAAGTGATCTTAAATTCTTCGTATTTACACTTTCAGGAAGGTCAAGATAACTTCCTTCTCTTAAAAATTTGGTTGAGAATCCTGCAAAAGGTCCGAAAAGAAGCGCTTTTTTCCCATCTATAATCCTAAGATCAAGGTGTGGAACAGACATTGGCGGAGCATCTACCGTAGCCTGAGTATATACTTTAGCATGGTGCTTTTCTACCAGTTCCTGATTATGACTTACCAGCCACTGCCCTGAAACCGGGAAGCCTCCGTATCCTTCACTTTCTTTAATATCTGAGCTGTCCAGTAACGGAAGCGCGTATCCTCCTGCACCGATAAATACAAAATCTGCCACTACTTCCTGTTTATGGCTATGGATTCTGTCTTTCACTTTCATTTCCCAAGTACCGTTTTCTCTGGGGCTGATATCTTTCACCTCGTGGTATAAGAAAACCTCAACATTAGAATCTTCCAGAAGATGTCTTCCCATTTTTCTCGTCAATGTTCCGAAGTTTACATCTGTTCCCATATCCATCTTCGTTGCAGCCATTACTTCAGACTGGTTTCTTTTACTCATTACCAGAGGAATCCATTCTTTCAGTTTTTCGTGATCTGTAGAAAATTCCATTCCTGAAAAAAGAACAGACTCTGCCATTTTATCGTGGCGTTTTTTAAGGTATTCAGCATCTTTTTCTCCGAATACCAGACTCATATGAGCACAGGAATTGATAAATTCTTTAGGTTCACGGATATATCCTTTGGTAATCAGATAAGACCAGAATTGTTTTGAAATTTCAAACTGCTCTGCAATGCTTTCGGCTTTGGTAATATCAATAGATCCGTCCGGTTTTTCAGGGGTATAGTTGAGCTCACAAAAAGCGGAGTGGCCTGTTCCGGCGTTGTTCCATGCAGCTGTACTTTCTTTGGCAAACCTTCCGAGTCTTTCGAAGATAGCGATTTCAAGACTTGGATCAAATTCATGAAGCAGCGTTGCTAAAGTGGCGCTCATGATTCCGCCGCCTATCAGTACAACGTCGTATTTAGGTTTCGGTGTTCTGCTTGTAAGCGATTGTGACATAATTTTAAAATTTTACTTCAAATTTCGGGAAAAGTTTTAAAAATCAGCACGATTTAATCCGTTATTTTTTTGCTCAGAGGACTTCTTGAGTACACAACAAAAAACCATGGAAAATTTCAATAAAGTACCATTGAAATGA
This sequence comes from Chryseobacterium sp. CP-77, assembly GCF_036362765.1. Taxonomy (NCBI): domain Bacteria; kingdom Pseudomonadati; phylum Bacteroidota; class Flavobacteriia; order Flavobacteriales; family Weeksellaceae; genus Chryseobacterium; species Chryseobacterium sp. CP-77. Next base: position 4,393,441 of record NZ_CP143637.1, on the reverse strand, counting down.
TTGATAATATAAAATAGCAGTACGGTTCTCTGCCAGGATTAGTCAATAAAAAAACTTAAGCATTTACTGCCTAAGTTTTTCTATGTATGTTTAACGGGCTTTTTATTCCAGCTCCATTTTAATTCAATTTTGCGGTCAGTTTTTTAAACTGCTTTTCAGCATTTTTACCTTCATACAAAATAGCATATACCGTATCAATAATCGGGAGTTTAAGGTTTTTCTGTTTCGCTGTTTTATAAATGGAATCTGCTGCGTAATATCCTTCTGCTACCATGTTCATGGACTGAATGGCAGACTTCACGGTATATCCTTTTCCGATCAGGTTTCCAAGGTTTCTGTTTCTTGAGAAAAGTGAATACGCCGTTACCAAAAGGTCACCCAGATAGGCACTTTCGTTCACATCTCTTGGTGCTTCATAAATCGCTTCCAGGAAAGTTTCCATTTCACGGATTGCGTTGGAAACAAATACGGCTGTAAAGTTGTCTCCATATCCTAATCCACTGGCAATTCCTGCTCCGATGGCAAAAATGTTTTTAAGGATCGCACTGTACTCATTTCCTAAAATATCTTTGCTTGTATGCACTTTGATAAAATCTGAACTGAATATTCCTTCAAGTTTTTCAGCAGTTTCATCTTCTACTGCTGCAATCGTAAGATAAGAAAGTCTTTCCATGGCTACCTCTTCGGCATGACAAGGTCCTGCAATAACAGCCTGGTTTCTGAAACCAATTTTAAATTCATCACGCAGATAATGCGCCACCACATCATTTACTTTTGGGATAATTCCTTTAATTGCAGAGATAAAGATTTTATCTGAATAATCACATGTCATCTTATCCAGAGTATCGGACAGGTAAATAGACGGCGTTGCCAGCACAATAACATCACAGGCAGATACCAGCTCGTTAATATCTGTTGTCAGTTTTAAACTTTTAAGATTAAAATGTGCCGCCGTAAGATAGGTTGGGTTATGCCCGCGCAGCTCGATAGCTCCTTTTACAAATTCATTTCTTACGCACCAGTGTACAACTTTGCAGTTTTCAACAAGCATTTTTACGATAGCGGTTGCAAAACTTCCGCTTCCTACAACTCCTACAGAAATATCCTTTTTATTCTTTTTTGGATTCGAAGATTCTGAAATAATTTTCTTTTTAGCCATAATTGGAATGTGAACTGCAAAGATATTAAAACAAAGACGTAACGCGGGCTTTGAAACTATGATAAAAGCCATTTTCTGAAAAAATTAACACTTCAACACAATTAAATAGTTAATTAGCCGTTAAATACAGAAAAAACTGAATTTTAAATAAAAATAACTCACAAAACTTATTTTTATTTAAATTTGCAGCTTCAAAACCGTTTTAAATTGACTAAGAGAAGAAATATGAAAAAATTTCTAAGCAGCAAGAAGAACGTAAACATTCTCCTGGGAGGACTTTTACTAGTAGTTTTTGCACAGGGTGTCTTCATTGCCAAGCTCTTTTCTGAAAGAGATGACAAAACCTACGAAGTGAACCTTGTAAAAATAAACACTGAAAAAGACAGTGTAGATTATCTAAAAATGAAAACTGATCTTACTCTTGTAGATCAGACTGTTGCCCAGCTCAACTCCTTCCTGAAGTCCAAAGACATTACCAACGAAAAGCTGATGATGCTCAGTCAGGACAGTATTTCCAATTCTATTTATCTTTCCAAGCAGGCTAACCGATACAGCCAGTATCTGATGGATCTTCAGAAAAAACTGATGCAGGTTCCTCTAGGAATGCCTACTGACGGCTATATTTCGTCCAATTTCGGGATAAGAAAAAATCCTATCCCGTTCAAAACTGTTTTTGCTTCGGTAAAATCTGGTGCAGCGACTGAGACAAAGCCAGCTGCCGTTGCAGCTGCAAAACCAGAACTAAAAGCCGAACCCGTTGAGAAAATTGTAGAGCTTACTGACAGCTATGGAAATAAAAGAGAAGTAAAAGTAATGGTGACCCCGAAAGCAACTCCTGTGGTTGCTGCTCCAGCTCCTTCAACCACGAAAACTGTTGCGGGTACTGCTACAAGAACTGCTGTTGTTGAAAAAAACAACCCACCAGCTGAGGCTAATCAGATGCAGTTCCATAAAGGACTGGATATTGCTGTTGCCTATGGTTCTGATGTAAGAGCTGCCGCTGCCGGAACAGTCATTTTCTCCGGACAGAAAGGAGGCTATGGAAACTGTGTGATTGTTTCTCATGGAAACGGACTGGCCACACTATACGGACATTTATCTGAACTTGTTGCTAAGGTGAACGATAAAGTAAAAGTAGGCCAGGTCATTGCCAAATCCGGAAACTCAGGGCGTTCTACAGGACCTCATCTTCATTATGAAGTACACAAAAACAATACTCCGATTAACCCGAAATTGTTTATGAATCTATAAAAAGAAAACTGTCTCATGTGAGGCAGTTTTTTGGTTTTAAAAATTAAAGTATTCATTTAGAGGTCTTTTTTAAACACGAAGAACACGAATAGTTTCACGATTATAATTCTCATGATCATCGATCTGCATAATCTGAAAATCTGTGAGAGGTTATTTTAACGAAAAGTTTTTAATTTGCTTTCTTTTGAGTCTAAGGAGGCAAAGTTGGAATCAGCAAGCTGATTTAACGAAGCGTTGAGGATATTCATTGTTAATTCTTATGATATAAAAAACAGCTGCACTGGCAGCTGTTTTTTTACTTTAAGATTTTAAGCGTTCCTTTCGGATGGGTGAATGTACCGTCCGGACCTGCAATATTTGAATACACGATATTTTTATTATAATCCTGAATATGGGTTACATTGAAACCAAGGTGCGGCTCATGCCAGTAGACCATAAAAACATTTTTTGCTACTTCTACGGCAGTATATTCTACAGTATCTGTACTGTTTTTTGAACTTCCGGCTGTTCCTGTGAATGTCATGGTTTTATTATCTTTAAAATCAAGAACGAATTTAACTTCTCCAAAGTCCACTTCCACTTTATGTCCGATTGCCGGATAAGGTGATTTCAGATCCCAGTCCATTTCTTTAAGATAAACCTTTACCCCCATTTCCAATTCTTCTTTTCCTGGCAGATCAGGGTATTTTTTTACCATGAAATCTACAATTGCAGATGTAGTTTTGTTTTCAGTAACTGCCTGTTTATAATTTTCCAGATAGTTTTTCACAAAATCAAGAGATTGTGGTGATGTGGAAAGCTCTGCAAAATGAGAAGGGATAACTTTTTCAGGTTTCAAACCTTTCATAGCATCAATCTGCCCTATCCATTGATCAATGGCTTTTACATTCTGAGTGTCTGCCATCCAGAGATGTGAGCCAACAGAAACTGAAATCCCGCCTACAATGGTTTTGATGGACGGAATCCAAAGAAAGCTATGTGCAGGATCTTCAGGATTTTGTCTGATTTCAATTTTGTTTCCTTCAAGATCAGGAATTGAAGTAACTGCTTCTGGAATTATAATTTCCGATGGTGCATCTGCCTTCAATTGTGGTTTCCAGACTCCCATTTTATCATCTTTTGAAGCTGATATAAGATAAGCAGTCTGTGCCGTTGAGATAATTTTAGCATTGGGAAAAGCTTTTTTAATCACATCCAATCCAAAATAAAAATCCGGATCACTGTGAGAAATAAAAACGGTTTTCAGATTTTTTCCCGTTGCTTTAATTTCTTTAACGAGCTGTTCTGCATATTGTTTCTGAAACTGAGCATCTACAAGTATCGCATCTTTATCTCCATAAATAATGGTAGACGTAATGGGAAAAATAGCTTTGGTTCCCGGATTATAAACTTTCACTTTGAGATTCCCTGCAAATATGCTGATGAATCCCAACAATGCCAATACCGACCATAATTTTTTTTGTATCATTTCTGTTCTTTTATCAATTAGTAAGCTGCTGTGAAACGTTCACGGATGTGGTTATTCTGTTCCAATTCATCTACCAGCACTACCGCTACATCTTCTACAGAAAGACGGCTTCTTCCGTTTTCATCAAATACCGGAGTTTCCAGTGAAGTTCTGTATTTTCCTGTTCTTTCTCCTACATTAGCCTGATTCATTTCGATAGCAGGACTGAAGAATGTCCAATCCAGCGTATTATTCTCTTTGATCTTGTTTAAATAATCTCTTGCCGCTGTTGCCCCTGGTTTATAAGCTTCAGGGAAATCAGGAGTATCTACAATCTGTACGTTATCCGGTGTGTAAAGGCTTCCTGCTCCACCTACTACAATCAGTCTTTTTACTCCCGACTGTTCTACAGCTTTTTCAATGTTCTCGGAACCATTTAAAAAATCGTTGTAAAGGTTAGGGTTGGTCCATCCTGCATTGAATGTACTGATTACGGCATCGCTTCCTTTCAATGCCTCAGCCAGTTCGTTTACATTGTTTACATCCACACTTTTTGCAGTTACATTTTCCTGTGTTTTCACTTTTGATGCATCTCTTACCAATGCTTCCACCGCATATCCTCTGTCTGCTAATTCTGATACTACGTGTGCTCCTACAAATCCTGTTGCACCGATTACTGCTACTTTTTTCATAATGTTTTATTTTTAATTAAATTGTAATAAATTTTGTTACATTTAAGGCTAAAAAATTTTTATTCAAACTGGTCAGTGAATTCCTGTAATGACTTGTCTCCTAAAAAGTTTACCACCAATTGATCTGTTTCTTCAAATAATGTATTTAAATGATTGTTGATCTCCTTTCCAACACTGCATGCCGGATTGGGATTCTGATTTTTTTTACCTAATACTTCCGTATTTTTTACTGCTTTATAGATCTCGGAAATAGTGATCGTTTCAGCATTCTTTGCAAGCTGGCTTCCTCCCTCTTTTCCCTGTCTGCTGATAATCAGGCCTGCTTCTCTCAATACGCTGATCTCCTTTCGGATAATCACCGGATTCACATTGATACTACCGGCCATCCAGTCAGAAGTAAGCCACTCCTGAGGACATTTCGCCAATAATGTCATAATATGTACTGCCGTAGCAAATCTTGTATTGTTCATTGTAATTACAGGGCAAAGATACACATTTTTTAAATGTAACAAAATTTATTACAGTTAAATTTTTCTTAAAGGATCAGTTTATCCAGATCCAGTAACAGATAATTGATATTCTGATTAATGGTACGGGTTGCCGACTGCATCTGATTCAGCATGGCTGCACGGTTATGAAGATCATCAGCCCTGTAAAACCCGCCATCACTGAAAATCACAGATTTATCCGCTGCTTCCCTACTATCATCAAACTGATAATGCAGCCATCTCTGTTTCATATTCCCGATAATGGAATGCTCTTCTTTATTGGAAAACTTTTTCTCTGTATACATATACCAGATAAAAGGGGGAAAATTGGGCGACTCCAGTTTTTCTCTCCAGATATCTCTCAAAAGATTTCTCTGGTGGATAAATTCTACTTTTTTACCTTTAGGATTAAGGGTAGCTAAACCAAAACCTGCTCCCAGAACCCCTCCGCCTATATCGATGGCATTACTCCAGCCTTGATCATGCACAATTCCTCCTGCTATTGAAGCTGCCGCTCCTGCAACAATTGAATATAAAATAAGCTTATTATTTCTTGATGAATTTAAGTTATCCACATAATTTCCAATCTGGGCTACTCTTTCTCCTTCACAGTCGAACTCTGCGGCTACTGCATCCAGTTCCGTAAGAGCAATCGTTATTTTGCTGTTTATTTTTGTCTTCAACTGTAAAACCTTAACCTGGGAAGCAAGGGATGAATCTTTTTTAAGATCAATAATCTGATGAACTTCATCCAGATTATCCAGTGCGTTTAAGATAAGAATACTCTGGTCAGAAAAGACCTCTTTTAATTCTTTATTGGCTGCCAGTATAGAATCTGAATTATAAGACGGAAGTTTGTTGCTGTAGTTATATTTGAACGGCGCTTTACAGTAGCTGTCTTTCAGGGTGAGAATATTCTGCTGAATAGCCTGATTCTTCCTGGAAACACAGGAAGTAAGAAGCCCGAAAACAATCAATAGGTAAAAAAGTTTTTTCATTCAGTGATTTTTTGTGTTATCAGGTATATTGCAAAATAAATTTCTCCATTTTCCCAATTCTCCTATACGAATATAATACAAATAAAAAAATTTACCCGAAATCAGGTAAATTTTTAATCTATTTTTAAGAAGGATTATTTAATATCCAGCAGTTCAACTTCAAAAACAAGCGTACTGTTAGGCCCGATTTCTTTGCTGATCTCCTGATCGCCATACGCTAAGTGTGGAGGAATGATTAATCTCCATTTGCTGCCAACAGACATTAACTGAAGTGCTTCCGTCCATCCTGAAATCACTCTGTTCAAAGGGAATGATGCAGGTGTACCTCTTTTTACAGAACTGTCGAATACTTTCCCGGAAATAGTAGTTCCGTGGTAGTGGCATTTTACAGTAGATTTGGGTCCTGGTTTCGGGCCGTCGCCTTCTGTAATGATTTCATACTGCAAGCCGCTTGGTAACTGCACAACGCTTTCTCTTTTACCATACTCTTCCATATATTCTTTACCATCTTTCAGGTTCTTTTCTGCTAATTCCTTTTTACGTTTAAATAACATATCTGCTACTCCCATATTATAATTTTTTACAAAGATAAGGCTTTTTGGGTTTGGAAAATGGGAGCACGATGAGGGAAGTTTAAAAGCCGGAAGTAAAATCCTCTCAAAGAAAATGACTTTAATTCATTCTCGTTAAAAATAAATAAACACTAATAATCAACAAGTTAAAAAGATTATTTTTCAATATTCATTAATCATATAGTCATACATTTTTGATTTTCAAAGAGCTTTTCCACAAAATTCAAATAATTGTAATACTTATTTAACACAGATTTCGAAACTTGGCGTTATAATTGGATTTTAAAAACTAAATGCCAAATCCACTAAAATATAATAAGAAGTTTGATGAACTGAATGAAGAGGAAAAAAAGCTTCTGGAAATCAATAAAAAAACAATAGCTGATTTTGTTGAACAATCCTCTTCCATCAGCGATGTCAACTATGCTACCAGAAATGCCCATGCCAAAACGTATGCGGCAGCAAAAGGTACATTCCACATAGAACCTGATATTCCGGAATCACTGCAGCCTTTTTTTGATAAGGAAAAATTTGATCTTACTATACGGTTTTCCAATGCTCAGCTGAAAATTAAGAATACAAGAAAGGATATTCCTGCCTACGGCTTTGCTGTGCAGATCAAGGATGAAAATGGTGGGCTTCTTGCCAATTATCCATTGGTGAATTTTCCCCTGTTTCCTATGAATTCTGTTTCAAATTTTTTGAAACTGTTTACTGCGGTCAACAGATTTTACACCAAAAAATGGAGCAGTTTGTTTACACTGCTGCTTCAGATGATTAAAATAACTCCTTCCCTGCTAACAGCTGATATGGTTCGTAATATGATTAAACTCCTTCGTAAAAGAAATGATTTTATTCTTTCATTCGACTATCATTCTATAGGAGCTTACCGGCTTGGAGATCATATCATCAAAATAAAACTGTCTCCTCAATCTGTGGATAAGAACATTGGAAAAAAACAAAAGGTCAAGGATTCTTTAAAAAATTATCTGCAAACGAATGACTTTACTGCAGATGTCCTGATACAGATATGTTATGACCTGAAAGACCAGCCTGTCAACAAACTGAATGTGGAGTGGAAAAACTCTCCTTTTATCAAAATCGGTGAGGTTGCAATAAATAAAGGCTCTTTGCTGGATGAGCGGGACTGTACAAATGAGCTGTTATCATTCAATCCTTTTGAGAGCAAAATATTTTTTCAGCCTGTGGGAAAAATACAGAAGCTGCGTGATGAAGCCTATAAAATTTCTGTGCAGACCCGAAGGAAGATTAACAAACTGCTGCATGGGAAAAACAGCTAGATTAATGATGAATTATGAGTTTTAAATGATGAATTTTTGCATGTGATGTGAAAAAGATTGGTCCAACTGAAAATAAAAGACTGTTGTCATAACAGTCTTTACATTTTATTTAAACTTTCGGTCTTCTTCCCGGATAGCCAGATCATTGATACTTGCATATCTTTTCGCCATCAGTCCGTTCTCATCAAACTCCCAGTTTTCGTTTCCGTATGCCCTGAACCAGTTTCCCTCTTTGGTCTGATACTCATATTCAAAACGAACGGCAATACGATTGTCGGTGTGTGCCCAATATTCTTTTTTAAGCTTATAATGAAGCTCTTTTTCCCATTTTTTCTGCAGAAAAGCTACAATTTCTTCTCTTCCATTCACGAAGATATCTCTGTTTCTCCACTCACTGTTGATGGTATATGCTTTTGAAACCTTTTCGGGATCCTGACTGTTCCAGGCATCTTCTGCGAGTTGAATTTTTTCCAGGGCCATTTCAAGAGTGAAAGGCGGAAGCGGATGTTTTTGTTCCATAACTTATTGTATTAAATTGGTGACTATCTTTTTTGATTTTTCAATGAGTTCATTGGATTTGAAAAGCTGGCTTTCTATGATGCTACTTTCAAAAAGCATGTAGACATGATCGGAAAGCTCATCATTATTCAGCAATTCAGAAAAGAAGTTTCTGAGATCGGCTTTATGAGACTGAATAACACTCAGAATTTTAGTATTATCCATTGGTATCTCAGATAAAATATTCAAAAAACTACATCCTCTGAAATTTTCCTTTTCATTCATATACACGAGGAAATCGAAAGCATTGATGATCTTGGATTTTAAGCTTTTTTCTTTTGCTATAAAGTGATTGAGCTCACCAAACCAATATTCATGTCTTACCTTCAGAAACGCTACACACAAATCTTCTTTGGATTTAAAATGCTGATAAAAGCTTGCCTTGGCAACTTCAGCTTCGGAAATAATCTGATTGATTCCGGTTGAGTTATAACCCTGTCTGGCAAACAATTGAAATGTAGTCTCTATGATTCTTTCTCTCGGAGATTTCATATGTTTTTCTTTTCTGGAACAAATGTATGAAAAAAAACAAATAAAACAGACCGGTCTGTCTGTTTTATTTTTAAAAATTTTTCCTTGAGAATTTTGGAAAGCGTAATTGCGAAGTAATCTTGCTGAAAATCCTTGATTTTCTTGCGTCTTAAAAAGCAGCATAATTTTTATCTTCTTTACGCCTTTGCGTTGTCCAACTAAGAATATGAATAGAAAAAGCCTCCAGAAATAGATTCCAGAGGCTTGATAGTATATTTTAAATAGGATTACTCTTCCAGTTCTTCTTTCTTCTCTTCTTCTTTTTCAGGGAAGATAACGGATAAAAGAACAGAGATCACCAATACACCTCCTACGATTCCTAATGAAACCGGAGACGGAATATGAATCCATGGCGCAATAAGCATCTTAACTCCAATGAAGGACAGGATAATCGCCAATCCGTATGGAAGTTTGCTGAACATATGAATAAAGTTTGCCAGCAGGAAGTATAATGATCTTAATCCTAAAATTGCAAAGATATTTGATGTATAAAGGATAAAAGGGTCATTTGAGATTGCAAAGATCGCCGGGATGGAATCTACAGCGAAAAGAACGTCCGTAAATTCAATAACTCCTACTACCACTAAAAGAGGAGTTGCCATTTTGATTCCGTTCTGGATGGTGAAGAACTTATCTCCATCGTAATTGTCTGAAACTTTCCAGAAACTTTTGATCAGCTTTGCTCCTGCCGTATTGCTGTAATCTTCATCGTCATCATCGTCACCGTCACCCCAGGATTTGATTCCTGCATAGACAAGGAATAATCCGAATAAGGTCATGACTACGTTGATTTTCACTGCTTCACCGAAGATATTCATTTCAGGAAGATAGGTAAGATTAATCAGTCCTACTCCTGCAAAGATGAATATAGCTCTGAAGATCAGCGCTCCGATAATCCCCCAGAAAAGGACTTTGTGATGAAGATATTTCGGAACTTTAAAGAACCCGAAAACGAGGATAAATACAAATAAATTATCCACAGACAAGGCTTTTTCAATCCAATAGGCAGCCTGATACTGTGTAAATTTCTCTACTGCCAAAGCATGGCTTTCAGGGCTTCCGTCGGTATTGAATACCCAATATACCACCCCTGAAAAAACCATGGAAAGCGAAATCCATACGATAGACCAGATGGTAGCTTCTTTGGAAGAGACTTCATGACTTTTTTTATTAAATACCCCTAAGTCCAGGAGCAGCATGATAACGACCGTTACTGCGAATCCCCACACCAGACCAGGGTGCAGTTCTAAAATACTTTGATGTTCCACTTGAGTTATGTTATTATATGATAAAAGCAATAGATGCACAGAGTACAAATATTGCTATTTTATTTATCTTTTGATTGACAATTGATTATAGATAATTCATCTGTACCGTCTGAATCGTCTGCTCCAGCTTTTTATCTGCTGTAGGATCTCCGATCGCATTGAATTTCCATTCTCCGTTTCTCTTGTAGAAAACCCCCATTACCATGGCAACATGTCCGCTGAAAGAAGCATCATTCGCAATATCATATTTTGCAAAAACTTCTCTCACATTGGTAGGTGATCCTTCATAAATACGGATAGAAGCAAAAGGAATTGTTCCGAAATCCTGACCTCTGTAGCTGTTCAAAACCATTGCCACATGCTCCACATTCGGTTCCAGCTGGCTGAAATCTACCGTGATTACTTCATTATCCAATCCGTCATCTCCGTTTACGTCCCCGGTAAGGTCGTCTCCGCTGTGTCTTACAGATCCGTTTCTTGATTTAAGATTTCCGAAATAGATTACTTCTGTAACGTTTTTGTTTGAATCATATAAAATACAGCTTCCGTCTAAGTCTACTGCTTCTTTCTTTGTTCCGAAAAATCCTTTCTTTTCGATTGCTCCCCAGTTGATTCCTACACAAGCCTGGGAAAGCTCAGCTCCATTTTCTTTTTTAAGGTTAATTCTCTGACCTTTTTGTAAGTTGATAGCCATCTTTCTATGTTTAGTTGTTATTTACTTTTTTGCAAAAAAGGTAATCTTCTTTGCTTTTCAAATTTCGTTCTAGTTATTATTCAAATTCAAATTAAGCATTGCCCGCAGAATATTCGTTTCTTCGTCGAAGTCAAATATCTTGCTCATAATATCCATATTTTCCAGGTTTTTGATATAATCTTTCAAAACTCCTTCCACTTCAGCTGGCAAAGTACGCTTTCTTTCGTTCATACTATGTTCCAGCTGCTCGTTTTTACTTCTCAGCTGATCAATAATGGAACTCTGATTAGACTGATTTTCGGAAATATCCAGCTTATCCAGTTCTTTGTCGAAAAGATACAATTTCTTTTCGTCTACACTGAAAATAAAATAATCATCAGATTGAAAGATTTTAAAAAGTTCATAATCGTGGGTTCCGATAAGGTAACCACATACGAAACGAACTTTAAATCCCTGTATATTAAGCCTTCCCAACAGTTTCCTTTCAATGGAATATTCTTTATACTGATAGGAAGGAAAAGGATCAGGTTTCAGCAGTGTTTCATCCGCCTCCGATCTGTAAAATTCCTGGGCATATTTTTTATGAAAGTACAGTACATTGTCCCAATTGGCCGTAAAACGATCTTCCGTCAGGTCTTTATACACTGTTTTCAAGTGCTGGGAAAAGACACCGCTGTACATTTTTCTGTCGGTCTCAAAACTATCTACCCTTCTTTCTTCAAAACCTGAAATATATTTACTGTTGATGTTAATTTCATTGATGACCGCCAGCATGTCATTTTCTTTCTGTTTTTTAATTTTAGTCAGAAGTTCTATAAGGCTGTCGGTATACTGCAGGTGGAAAAGTTCCAGTTTATTATAATCTAAAGCCGTATTTTCCTGGAACAGATTGTGGATAATATCCGTTTTGATGTAAATAGATATAATATCAATATGTTCAAAAAAATTAGCGAGAAGCTTAAGCTTTGTTAACCTTCTTTTGCTTTGCGACAATATGGTTGCTGCATCATCCCCCACCTTGGTATCCTATAAATTAACCTCTGACATTTGCTTTTAGTTCGTGCTCCAATGTCTGAAGATCCTGATCCAGTTTTCTTCTGTTATCTGCTCCCTGTTTCTGGATTTGTTTCACTTCATTCAATGTATTGATCAGCATTGATGTTGTTTCTCTCAATGTTTCCACCGATACGATAGTCTGCTCGTTGGCTCTGGCAACATTCACTGAATTCTGGCCAAGACGCTCTGCATTCTTTCTTAAAATCTCTTCTGTAGTAGAAGATACTTTTTGCTGGATTTCAATATTCTGCTGCTGTCTGTACATCGCTACCGCAAGGGAAAGCTGGTTTTTCCAAACCGGAAGTGTGGTGGTAAGAATCGTCTGTGCTTTTTCAGCGATAGAAACGTTGTTGTTCTGTACCAGTCTGATCTGAGGAAGTGACTGCATCATAATCACACGAACCACTTTAAGATCAGCCATTCTCCTGTCTAGCCTTGCAATGAAATCTCTTTTATCTGCAATCTGATAATCCTGATAAATCTGCGGATTAGCTTCCATCTGAGCAAGCTCGCCTGCCGCTCTTTCCATTCTGATATTACCTGCAATGACAAGCTCTTCAATCTGCTTGATAGAATTCACATTGCTTTCAAAAATAGTCTGAAGTACAGCGTTATCTTTTGTAGAGGTGATAATTCCAGCATTTACTTTATAAGAAATCTGCTCGATATTGTTGATGATCTTATCATATTTTGCAAAAAGATTTTCTACCTGAGTCATTACCTTTTTCATGAATGGCAATTTGCTCAGGAAGCTTTTCACTTTATTTCCGTTAAGCTCTTCTACATCTACATAGTTAAGCTCTACCAAAAGGTCGTTGATAAGCCCACCAACTTCTCCTGAGTTTGATCTTCTTACATTTCCTAAGAAGCTGTCACTCTGGTTGGTTAATGTTTTCTGAAGCTCTGCCCCGAAATTCACGATGGAACCAGGGTTGGTCTCGTCAATAGAGTTCGCAAGAACTTCATATTTCTGACGTTCTTCTGACTGCAGCTGTGTCAGATTTACATTTCCCTCTCTGTCCACAAGAACTGCCGGTGCCGCATTCTGAGCGGGCTGAGCCGGAGTTGGGGGAACTATTGGAGTCGGTTCAAAGGTTTTAAGGGGTTCTATTGATCCTAGCGGATCTATGGGTTGATTTTCCTGATTGTCCATGATTACTTCTGATAAATTGATACAAATTTCTCAAGGCCGTCTCTCTGTCCTGCACCTACAGCCTCAAATTTCCATTCTCCGTTTCTGTTGTAGATTCTTCCGAATTCTACAGCGGTTTCGATTGAGAAATCTTCGTCTAATTCGTATTTTAAGATTTCTTCATTCGTCTCTGAATTAAAAATTCTGATGAAAGAATTTCTTACCTGTCCAAAGTTTTGTTTTCTTGAATCTGCTTCGTGAATTGTTACTACTACAGTAATTTCTTTAATAGCACTGTCAATTTTAGTAAGATCAATTTTGATTTGCTCATCGTCACCTGATCCTTCTCCTGTAAGGTTATCGCCTGTGTGGATTACAGATTTGTCCGGAGATTCAAGGTTGTTATAGAAAATAAAGTGATTATCTGAAACTAATTTTTTGTCGTCCCCAAGCAAAAACAAAGAAGCATCAAGGTCGAAAGCTGTTCCTGTAGAAGTATTATTGATATCCCATCCTAAACCTACAGTAAATTTAGGTGCGTTAATGTTTTCTCTTTGTCCTTTTTGTAAGTTAATAGCCATAATATAATTCCGTTTGTGTTAAAGTATTGATGTTATTTTCGTATTCTTTTATTAAATGATAATTGTTACTGATCGCCAGCTCTAAAAGCAGGTCCATCTGTTCCTTTTTTACTTGAGACGTAAGATAATCAAAATTACTTGATTCCAGGCCTAAAATATATTTTACAATCCTTGTATTGAACTGAAAACTTTCTTTATTCATCACTTCTGCAACATGATTTACATTTTTTACAGCATAGTAGTTGAAAAAGTTTTCAATTTTCGGGTCAAGGTCAAAATTCATCAGTTCTGCATAATACAGGAACATAAAGTCTGCCTCAACATTATATTCATTAAGGATTCTGTTGACTGTATATTCATGACTTCCCGTGATTTTGATATCGTCTATAAAAATACAAAGTTTTCCTCTCAAAAAATCTTTATCGATATAATAAGTATCATTGGCGATCAGATTTTTGCGGTCTTCAAAATTAAGATTCCCGTAATCTGTGATATATGTATGATTACGATTGATTTTCGATAGAATACTTGACTTTTTTCCTTTTTGAAACAAATAAAAATCAAGATGCTTCTTAAAGTAAAAACATAAGAAATTAGAGGCCGTAGGAATCGCCATATAAGGACTTGGAAGCACTACAATCTCTTTATCCGTCTCTAAAAGTGCTTCGTTGCCGGAAATAAATCCGTCAAATAATTCTCTTGCAAATTTTTCAGCATACGACTTATCGCCATACTTGAAATAACTGTATTCCGCAGGTGAGAACGTAAACTCGTCTGCCGAATGAATGTGGTGTAAGCTGTATCTTTTATTCATGTTTATTTTTAGTGTTTAAGTAAATGGGCACTGAAGCCAAAGTTCTTTGCTCCCTGATAATCTGCCACCGGATTATCTCCGATATGCAGGATCTGATTCATCGCCAAATCCTGATCTTTAATATTATTCTTCACTTCCTGAAAAATAAGCGGATTCGGTTTGGAACAGTTGATTTCATCAGAATAAATATGGAAATCTATGTACTGATCCAGGTTTTCGTGAATCAGGAATTTCCTCATTGTTTTTCCTTTGATAAATCCAGTGTTGCTTAGAATATTTATGGTCTTTCCCTGATTTTTAATATCCTCAAAAAAATCGTGAATATTTTCAAAAATCACCACTGGCTTGTATTCCAGAAACAATTCTTCACTTTTGTTGTAAAATTCATTAAGTTTTTCTTTATTCAATTGTTTTACATCAACATCCAGCGAACCGAGAATCATCAGATAGATCTCAAAAGTATCGATATTACCACCTGTTACTTCGTTGATGGTATTGCAAAGGTCATCATAATACTTTACGGTTTTCGCAACCTGTTCTATAGGCTTATCTACGTTAAAAAATGAGGAGAACAGCTCAACTCTTTTTGCTTTAAATTCAGGATGAGATTTGATTAAAGTGAGCCACAGGTCAAAGGAAAAATGACAGTGGTTATGGATGTCGATATCTGTTTTCAATAGGTTTTAAGTTAAAAGTTTTTTATTTAGCTTCCTGAAAAAGATTTAAAATTTTCTAATCATCAAAAAGTGTTCACGATACTATTCTTCCCAAAGATAAAATATTTATCATAAAAGCATTACGTTCAAGATCTGTTTTAAGATATTTTTATGAAATTCTATGAATTTGAGAAACGCACAGAAGGCGGTTTACAAAGTGTTTAATATCCGTTTACAAAAAAATATTTTCAAAAATTCTTTGAAAATCAAAAAAAAATTATAATTTCGCAACCGATTAAAAATCAACAATGTCAACAAAAATGATAAATATTATAACGTTAAGCAATCCTGTCAGAGCTGTGTTCTTTGGCAGCACTGAATATTTATCTGAATAGTTCTATAGATCTTTTATACCCAAAAATATATTAAAGACCTGTCTATTCGGATAGGTCTTTTTTGCTGCCCTATTTTCAGACTTTAACAAATCCAAAAACTTCTGTTGTTTGTTAAGATCTCTGAAAATTTCACTTTGATACGAAATACGAAAATGTTTTACCGGCTTTATAAGACCGGAGTGTATTTTGTGCTCATTTTTTTCAGACTCTTTTTCAAACACAGATCTAAAAATCAACAATTAAAATCAAACAGAATGAAATACAACACACGAAATATAGGGATTATAGCACACGTAGATGCAGGAAAAACAACGTTATCAGAAAGGCTTTTGTATTACACAGGACTTATTCATAAAATCGGTAATGTAGATGATGGAAATACCACCATGGATAAAGACATCCAGGAAAGAAACAGAGGAATTACCATTTCATCGGCTGCAGTTTCCACACAATGGAAAAAAGATAACAATGTTTATAATATCAATATTATTGATACGCCGGGACACATTGATTTTGCAGTAGAAGTAGAACGCTCTCTAAGAGTTCTGGACAGTGTAATCGCAGTTTTCTGCGCTTCATCAGGAGTTCAGCCACAGACTGAAAACGTTTGGTTCCAGGCTGAAAAACATGGAACATCCAAAATCTGTTTCATCAATAAAATGGACAGAATCGGGGCGGATTTCTTTGCGGTTCTCAATGAGATAAAAACTAAACTGAATGCTGTTCCATTGACCATTCAGATTCCGATTGGAGCTGAAAACGATTTTGAAGGCGTTATTGATCTTATCAAAATGAAAGCCTTATACTGGACGGATGAAAATGGAGAAACCATTATGGAAAAGGAAATTCCTGCTGTTTCTATGACAGAAGCCCATGAATATAGAGTTAAATTAATGGAAACTCTTGCAGAGAATGATGAGATGTTCTTTGAAATTTTTATGGATACTGAACAAACAGTCACTGTTGAAATGCTCTCAGAAGCGATACAAAGAGTCTGCAGATCCGGATCTGCCGTTCCTGTTTTATGTGGTTCAGCCTTTAAAAATAAGGGAATCCAGCCTCTTCTTGATGCTGTCGTAACTTATCTTCCGGCACCGGATCAGCTTGCTGACCTCCAGGGAAGAGATCCTCAAACGGAAGAAACGGTAACAATGGAAAGAAATGAGGAAGCACCTTTTTCTGGACTTGTTTTCAAAGTGGTGATTGATAAACATATGGGAAGACTGGCTATGCTTCGTGTCTATTCCGGAAAAATCAAATCCGGAGATACGATACTGAATGTAAGAACGGGTGAAAGCTTCAGGATTTCGAGAATTTTACAGATGCAGTCGGATAAAACATTATCAATGGACGAAGCTAAAGCAGGAGATATTGTTGCTTTGACAGGAATAAAAGATGCCAAGACCGGTGATTCTCTATCTTCTCTAGAAAAGCCGATATTACTGGAAGCCATTACCATTCCGACTCCTGTGATCAGAGTTGCTATCGAGCCGAAAACCAATGGTGATGAGAAGTCTTTCGGTTTGGTATTGGCCAAAATACAGGAAGAAGATCCTTCTTTGGTGGTTGAAAGAGATCCGCAGACCGGAGAGACTTTATTGAGTGGATTGGGAGAACTTCATCTCGAAGTTACCCTAGAGAAAATCCGTCTGAATCATGGTATTGAAATCAATCAGGGGAAACCTAAAGTTTCTTATCGTGAGATCTTAACGGAAACTAAAGTTCACCGAGAAAAGTTTTCCAAACAAAACGGAGGAAGCGGCCAGTTCGCTGATATCACGTTTGAGATTGGCCCGGGAAATGACAATGGATTGGAATTTATCAATATGATCAAAGGCGGAGTTATTCCGACTGAATTTATTCCTTCTGTTGAAAAAGGATTCAGAGAAGCTATGGAGTATGGACCTTTGAACGGATATCCTCTGGAAAACATGAAGATCACCCTTCTTGACGGTTCCTTCCACGCTCAGGATTCTGCAGCATTTGATTTTGAGATTGCAGCAAGAGAAGGATTCAAAGCTGCAGCAAAAGGATGTAGCCCTAAGCTGATGGAGCCTGTCATGCAGATAGAAATTCAAAGTATTGAGGAATATACAGGTGCTGTCACTGCGGATATCAACAGAAGAAGAGGAATTATTACTTCTATTGATGAAAAATCCGGAAGAAAGATTTTTGCCGCGGAAGTTCCGTTAGCCTCAACGTTCGGGTACATTTCAGATCTGAGAACATTGACAAGCGGAAGAGCTTCCATCAGTATGAAATTATCACACTATGCTTTAGTGCCTGATTTTATCGCCAATACATTAATAACCTAAACAAGCAAGGACTGTAGATTTTTTCTTACAGTCCTTGTCTTGTTTGTGAATGGTCAATCGTCAATCCGCTGCGCTTGTCAATTTTTTTTTACTATAAAAATTCACCATTCACTTGCGAAGCAAAATTCACTTATTGACTATGAAATTGTGAATGGTCAATCGTCAATCCGCTGCGCTTGTCAATTTTTTTTTACTATAAAAATTCACCATTCACTTGCGAAGCAAAATTCACTTATTGACTATGAAATTGTGAATAATCAATTGTCAATTCGATGTGCTGTCAATTTTTCTATTCTGAAAAAATTCACTTTTCACTTGCGAAGCAAAATTCACTTATTGACTCCTCTCCTATTTTTCCGGCATCACCTTATAGGTAGGATCTTCCTGAATATTAACTTCCACTACTGCTTCTGCATTTTTTAATACTTTTCTGCAATCTTCACTGAGATGACGCAGATATATCGTTTTATTCTGCTGCTTATAACGTTTGGACAATTTATCCAGCGCATTAATAGCACTCATATCTACAATACGGCTTTCTTTAAAATCTATAACCACCTGATCCGGGTCATTCACAGGATCAAATTTATCTGTAAACGCTGTTACTGAACCAAAAAATAAAGGCCCATATATTTCATAGTACTTCACCCCGTTTTCATCCACATGTTTTCTCGCTCTGATTCTTTTAGCATTATCCCAGGCAAAAACCAATGCTGAAATGATTACTCCAACCAACACTGCTAGAGCAAGATTGTGTAAAATAACAGTAATCAGTGCTACAGTAACGCCTACAAAAATGTCCGATTTCGGCATTTTATTCACAATCCTGATCGATACCCACTGGAAAGTGCTGATAGCAACCATCATCATCACTCCTACCAGAGCAGCCATAGGAATTTTCTCTATGACAGGTGCACCAACAAGAATAATTATCAAAATAAGCAGTGATGCTACAATTCCTGATAGTCTCGCTCTGGAGCCTGCATTAAGATTTACCAATGTCTGTGCTACCATTGCACAACCACCCATTCCACCAAAAAAGCCGTTGGTAATATTAGCCAATCCCTGAGCGACAGACTCTTTATTGGCACTTCCCTTGGTATTTGTGATTTCATCTACCATCGATAATGTCAGAAGAGATTCAATAAGACCTACTCCGGCCATAATTAAAGCATATGGAAAAATAATCTGTAAAGTTTCCAGAGAAAAAGGGATCTTCGGAATATGAAAATCCGGAAGATTTCCACTGATATGAGCAATATCTGCAACCGTTTTTGTTGGAATATTAAATCCGAGAACTACTGCAAATACGATGATAATAGCTACCAGAGAGGCAGGAACCACTTTTGTGATTTTTGGAAAAAAGTAAACGATAGCAATTGTAAGGGCAGTTAAGCCAGCCATAATGTACAAAGGCATTCCCTGCAGCCAACTTACTCCGCCATTACTGTCTGTGATTTTGAACTGTTCAACCTGTGCCATGAAAATAATAATAGCCAATCCGTTCAGAAATCCGTACATAACAGGCTGTGGAATCAGTCTCACAAATTTTCCAAGTTTAAAGATTCCTACCATCATCTGAAAGATTCCGGCAAGTGCAACGGTAGCAAAAAGATATTCTATCCCATGAGATTGTATCAAAGCAATCAGTACCACGATGGTTGCTCCTGCTCCACCGGAAACCATTCCCGGACGACCTCCTAAAACTGCGGTTACAAGTCCCATCATAAATGCAGCATACAGCCCTGTAAGCGGAGACAAACCAGCCAGAATAGCAAATGAGAGAGATTCAGGAATCATAGTCATTGCTACCGTAAAGCCAGCCAGCAGTTCGTTCTTATAATTGATTTTCTTCGAAAAGTCGAATAAGCTTATAGTATTTTTCATTGATATGCAAATGTATGGACTGTGTAAATGGTATACAATTTTTTCTTTTTATGATTTTTTCATGATTACAGTTATCACTTTAAACAATTTACATATCAACTTTTATAATATGTTAATTTTACTTAAAATAAATAGATAAAGTATGATTTTTACATTTCTAGCTGTTTTTACTTCTTATTTTTGTTTACATTTGAAAACGAATAAGCGATTATTTGGTACTAATTAAAAAATTCGATGCGCAAAAAGCTGTTTATCAACACATCAACAGCCGCAGCTCACAGAATTCTATAAAAACCTTAATAGGTTATATATTATTTTACACAAATGGCAGGAAGAGAGTTTGAAAGAGAAGAAGAAAAGACCCCATTGAAAATAAAGAATATATCCAAATTATATTAAGGTGATCCCTACCCGCCTGTTTTACAATATTTGGTAAGCTATAATGCGTTTCTAAGATAGAGTCTTACGAAAGGTATTTTTTAATCATAATTTCTTTTCTTTAGCAATTTCAAGCTATCGTCAGCTATTTACCACCACACAAAATAATACACATCACCTATTTTCGTTTTTTATATATAAGTTTAAACAAAAGAATAATATTCAGTAAAAATGTTATATAAAGAAATCCATATTGGGAAATTTATTAAGGAGAGAGTTGATGAAAACGAAATAACAGTAGAGAGAATATGCAAATTTTTAGGCAAAGATGAAGAAACTGTTGAGATGATGTACGACAGCAGCTCAATGGATACTGATCTTCTTTTAAGATGGAGCAAATTACTGGAATATGATTTTTTCAGACTCTACAGTTCACATTTAATTTTATACGCACCGCCTTCTGCAATTAACAAAAACAGCCAAAAGTCTGAAAAGACGCCTTATTTCAGGAAAAACATTTACACTCAGGAAATCAAAGATTTTATCATGAAAAGGATTATTTCCGGTGAAATGACCCAAAGCGAAGTTATCAAGGAATATTCAATTCCAAAAAGTACGCTTCACAGATGGCTTCAGAAGAGCGATAATGCCAACTGATAAAGAGATAAAACATGCGCCCAAATTACAAAAGAATTTATCAGGATATGCTAAAGATGGAATATCCTGAAAAGCTGAAAGATCCGAAAATCAAAGAACTTCTTGAAAAGCTTCACACCAGTGATGATGTACTTAAGTTCAATGAAAAGTTGTTCAAGCAGTCCAGAGAAAATCAGAAACTGAAAACCTATGACAGGCAGACGATGTTAAAACTGCTTCAGTATCAGAAAAAACATGGCCACTCAACAAGCTATATGTCAAGGAAATATAAAATAAGCCGGACTACGCTTTCCAAATGGAAAGGAATGTTTGAGAAAGAGCTTGAAGATACAATGAAAAGTGCCGGTACATAATCTACCGGCATTTTTTAAAGGTAATAATAAGGAAAAAACAGGGCTGTCGTTTGCCGGAGTCGAACCGGATAACCTTGCCGGTGTAACCGGCTTCGCTATTCCTCCCGTCATTATAGTGCGATGTATTTTTTCCTGACGACACTTCAGATGGTCATATAAAGAAGCTGGAAGTGGAAAGAAGAAAGATGGCAAGCCTGAGATTCCTCCGGCTTTATAGAAAATTACGATACAAAGATCTTTCAACGTCCCACTTCCGGCTTCTTGTATGATAAAACAAGGCGAAAAACGAATAATGTAGTCGTGCTCTAACCAGCTGAGCTACTCTTCCTATATAAACTGTGTTTTTGTTGTGGAAGAGACGGGACTCGAACCCGTGACCCCGTCGTGATGAGCGAAGTAACATTTTTCTACGGCACTTGTTTGTTTTTATTTTTCTTCTTCAGCAATATATGTTTTGACAATAGGATGAATCCGGGCATCTTCAGAATAATAGCTTAAACCAAACCCACGCCATCCGGAGGACCAATAGAGAATCATTTCTTTCAGATAAGGAATGTATTTGGTTTCATCATACTTAAAGTTTTCATTGAATATTTGTTGTACCTCATCAATAAGTTCCGGATAAAACCTCTTATCTTCCTCATCATATATATCTGTATAAATATCAAGATGATCTCTTAGTTCATATAGTAAGTAAGTAGTTCTGAAATCCCAACCCAGAATAACAACATCCGAACCACTAACGCTTACTACAGGATTCCATTTTAAATTGTTGTTTTCTACAACACAAGCTGAATCCCTGACAGGTAATAATTGGGGAAGCTTTGAAAACCATTCGTCAAAAATTTCTTTTTTTCTCTCCAAAGATTTAGGCTTTATTCCCCAGGATTTCAACCAAACATGATTGACACTCATAATATCATCCCACATCCATTTGTAAACAGAATTTATCTGACCGATAATTTCTGTTTCATTCTCTAACCAATTATAAAAGAAAGTACATTCTTCTGCAATCAGTGTCCCTTCATCTTCATATTCAACAATTTCTTTTTTGTCAATTGCATGAAGAATCTTTAGAAATTCTCTGTGTTCAGACGTAAAGCTCACCTCATATTTTCTTTCAACCTGATCAATCTGTTCTTCAGAAAGCCCTTGCCATTTGGCACCGTAAAATCCTTTAGGACAATTTTCATCATTTACAGACCACAGTTTTTCTGTGCGTTCTTTGACCCAGTATAAAAATTCAGTCAGATTACTTGGTATATGCATGGTTATTCATTTTAAAATAAAAAAGAGGCAGGATTCAAAAAGACTTGTACAAGATCACTTTCATGACCTTCTGGAGTCGAACCAAATTAAACCGAAGCAGGTCTTTTCTACGGCACTCTTTTACAAATCAAGGTAATATTTTTCAGAATCTTCCGTGCATTTGCTCTACCTGCTGAGCTACCTCTCCTTTTCGAGGGAGAAGGCAGGATTCGAACCTGCGACCCAATGTTTACTCAATCTCGAAGTATGATTCTAAGGCGACACTTGATTTTTATGTTTATTCATAGTTATTAGTTTCTTATACAAATTTATATTCTTGCTGCGCATTCTTTTTACGCAGTTGCTTTTTATTAAAAACCAAGCAATGAATCATAAGAGTAATTGATGTTCAATTGGATGTTGACGATGAAACTCTTATCAACAGCATTGGTTGCTACCGGGCAATCTGGTGAAAGACTCTGTCAGTTTGGAATCGAAGGAGGTCTTTCTAACGGCACCAGTATTATTAACACTGCAAAATTATATTGTGAGTACGCAATCTTTTTACGTAGTTTTATTTTTTATTTAAATATTTGTTCGTTTTGCCTTGAAGCAAAAGAACCAAAAGTTCAAGACCTGGAAACTCCGGCTACAAGGAATCCCTAGTTTAAAATTCTTAATTAATTTAATTATGTCAGTTCACCTATTGTAAAAGCATTCCAAAATTCAATTATATTCTTTTGTTCTAGATTGAAAGCATCATATACCTCATTAGTATAATCAAATTTTTTTTTAAGTTGAATTATACTAACACAATTAATATACAAAACTAATCTAAGAGCATTCTTTAAATGCAATGAATTACCATATGAACCTTTATTAAAAACATCAGCTCCATTACATTGAATTAAAGAAATAAATTCCGAATGAGCATAATTTGAATAAAGTTTATATGATGTTAAGAAAAGATCAGTTTTTAACATACTTGATTCTAAAAGTTCTGACCAACTCTTAAGTCTAGGTATACCATATCTACTTAACTTTGACAAATGTTTTTTTTCTAAATTTGAGTAGTGTTGGGATTTTTCAATAATATTTAAAAGTTCTTTTATTTCTTCTAATTCACTATCTAAAACTTTCTTGACTTTTTCTCCTCCTCTTATTTTGCCATCTTCAGAAAAAAAGTTTTGCCTAGCTTTATAGCCTGAAATCCTCCAAAGTAAAAATCTAAACTCTTTTTCATCCTCTTCTAATTTATTATAAAACAAATACTCTAAAGTTAAAAAAGATTCTATTATAGATCTAGTCAAAATATTTATTGAGGGAAAATCAATTATCTGGATTGTCGCAATTTTATCGTTTGATTCTAAAAATATTCCACCTGTTAAACCCACAATACTATTAGTCGTTGTTAAAATTCGTGTACTCAATGTTTCAACAAAGATCTCACGTCCTTCTAATTGAGGTTGCCCAGTATACAGACTTTGAATTAATTCAAAAAATGCTTTGTTTATTGATTTGATACTACTTATAAGGTATTCAATATTATCAATTTCTTTTATCTGAGTTTTTGCAAAATTTGTTGATAATTTATATTTCATAATTTATATTTTTTATTTTACAGCCCTAATTGCAATGGCATCCTTTTTCTGAATGGCTTGAAAAAAGCTTTGGCGAAAAAGATAAAGTGGAAAGCGGGAGTAAGCTTCTGAATATATTGATAGTTTTTTCTATATTTTAAAAGCAGTGCCTGTTACAGCACTACTTTCTGAATCATTTTTACTGCAGACTTTTTGTCTTCCAACGCGTTCAGTACATCGAAAATTTTGTCTGACCAACCCGCAATAAGATGTACATCATTTTTTCTAATATCAAGCGGCTGTGTACCATAACCCGCAAGGTCAAAAATATACAGTTTTGCATTGGGAGCGATCGCTTTGTATCTGTTCCACAGGTTTTCAAAAGAGTTTCTGTTTCCACTGCTGTCCCACAGCTGGGTATCGGTGAAAAGCATTACCTTATCCACCTGTTCTCCTCTTTTGATCAGATCTTCGATCACCAGATAACCATTGGTGGAATATCCTACTTCACCTTCACGTTTATAGAATGCATCCACGTTCCTTAAAATACCGTTTTTTGGCATGGGAACTCTTAGCCAACGGTCACCAAAGATACCTGTCACCACATTTTTACATTGCGACTGCAGGATCATAGACATCAGCAAACCGATATCATACAGTAAAATCTTACTTTTACCGGAAACCGCTTTCTGCATGGAACCCGATACATCGGCTGCAATTACCACTGAAGTATCAAAACCAAAACCTTTGATATTTTTAGCACTTACCACTACAGCATCTTCCAATGCTTCCAATACTGATGACAGGTATGGAGAATCTATTGTTTTCAGTTCTCTGTAAGCCGCCAGGAATCGGAATGGGAGCTGTTTCGAGTTGGAGACGGCTCTTTCATCAGAAAGATACCTGCAGACTTTATTCATTGCATCTGGTGATACACCTGCTTCCAGGATATTTCTCAGGTTTCTCATCGTTGCCATATACCCCAATTTGTTACTGAAGATCAGTTCTTCCCATTTGTTTTTGAAAGCTAGTTTTCTTTCTGCATCATTAGCAAACTTTGTCTGGCCCAGAACGGAAAGTTCAACTTCCCATGTATAAGGCGTTTCCAGTGTATTGTTGGCAATTTTGTTGAAAACTGCTTGTTGGTTTTCATCCTTAGCTTTCGGGTGAATCAGAAATAATGCATCTTTCAGGGTTACTTCTGCTTTTCTGTTGTATTTAGCAAACTGATATTCATCAAATTTATTGAATGATTTTACCAATCCTTTCTGAATCTGCTTGGATAGTTTGTTCAGCTTCTTTGTATCGGTTCTTTTATTGGCAAGCTGGTAGTACGCCAGCAATTCTGTGATTTCATCCGCTCTCTGCACGACTCCATCTACGGTTTTGCTTACAAGGTCTGTACCGGAAATCTGCTTTGCCAGTTCAGTTGTCAAAACCAATGGAATAGATCTTAAGTACATATCTTTTCTTGCATATACGGCCAGCTTTGCCACAAATTCAGGATCATTTTTTTTGATCAGAGACTGTATTCTTTCCAATCTGTCATTTCCCTTCTCATAGTTGGCATCTGACAGCCCTGTTGTAACAACAGCACTATACAATTCTTCTGCAGGTGTCATCGCATAGGCTCTGGCACCTTCGTAGTTTGGTACTACTTTAGTTTCTTTTTTTAAAAAATTAAATTTCATGGTTACTGTTTTTATTGTTAACATGGAAAGGATTGATACTTCCTCTCTGATTTCTGATGCAAAGTAAAAACAGTATTACGCAACCTTTTTGCGTAGAATGTTTCTATTTGATTTTTTTTAAAATTTTTAAAATGATTCTCGCAGATTATGCAAGATTACGCAGATTTTAAGTTTTGGATAAAGCCGAATGAATGAGATTGTTATAAGGCGGCTAAAGCCCATCCCTGATGGTTGAGAAATAAAACCGCATTCATCATTCATCATTCATATTCATCATTATAAAATCCTTCTATCATTCGTTTTCATTAAAGAAATCATCTGTATTCCATTTTTCACTAAGGCTTTTCTAGCTTTGCTATGATTAAAAATTAAGCTATGATTAAAGGAATATATGAAACCCATATTCAGGTGAGCAATCTGGAAAATGCAATACAATTTTATACAGAAGTGCTGGGATTGAAACTTGCTCACAGGGATGAAACCAGGCCCATTGTTTTTTTATGGGTTGGAGAAGGGAAAGAATTTATGCTCGGATTATGGGAGCAGAAGAAGAATCTTCAGACCAGACATTTTGCTTTTTCCTGCAGTAAGGAAGATATTTTGAATTATTCTGTAGAGTTTCTTGAAAAAAAGAATTTAAAACCTTACAACTTTCTGAAAAACGGAAGTGCAGAGCCTATGGTATTTGCATGGATGCCTGCACTGGCTGTTTATTTTAATGATCCCGATGGAAACCAGCTTGAGTTTATTTCTGTTCTGGACGGAGAAGGGAGACCGGAATTAGGTGTACTCAGCTATGAAGAATGGATACAGCAGACCGGCCAATAATACAATTTTACAATACAGAGGCGTAGGATTTTTATGCCTCTGTATTATCAGCAAAATAACCAAATAAACATCAGCAGCATTTAAGCATTGACCAGTTTTTTCACTGCCAGGACATGTTTACAGGGACCTCTCTCACCCTGATATTTACTGAACCATTCGCAGGTACAGCGCGCACGCTCATTTTCAATGATAACTGTGTGATGCACACCCGTTCCTTTTACTCTGGCTTCTGTTCTTGTTTTATGATGATTTAAAATTTCTACTTTTCCGTCTTCAATCAATCTTTCAGCATTTTTTATCCGGGGATTGAGTCCGATAATACGGCTTAATTTAAAAGGAAGCCTGCGATAGAAAAATTCCCTGTCATCAAGGTCGTAACCGAGTAATCCCATTGCAGCAAGCCTGCCGGTACTATTTTCAACTTTGTCAAAACTGATATTCTCTTCCAGAGCAAGTGTGGCAGGATTAAAGGACTGGTTGGCATAGGCATATTTATCCAAGGCGTCAATCCATTCGTCGGGAACATCCGAAATCAGGCTATCTAGCACTGCGCCTTCCCCTGAGAAACCTCTCCAGCATTCTCTAGATAAAGAAAAACTGAAACGGATATTCCCCATACTGAGCTGCCATGTTACGGACTGCATGTTGGCATGTGCAAATACCTGCATAGAATCAATATAAGGAAGAAGAGGCTCTAAAAGACGAAGCCTGTGAATTCCTCCTATGCAAACAGAATCTGTAGATTGTACCGGAGAAAAGATGGGTTTATTTCCCCGTACAATCAAGTAATAATCTGACTTTACCACTCCTTTCGGCATTCCTCTAAACAATTGCTGCGTCTGGATTCTATTGAAGGTGTAGCGTTTCACTGATTCTGATAAATAGACCTGAACGGTCCCCAATCCTTTGATCCATTTTACAGGCAATGGAACTTTTCTTTCTATTATTTTATTTTCTTCCTGATAAAGCCCAACTTCTTTTTGCCCTACAGAAAGCATAATTTTTCCATTCGGACGGATACTTCCCAAAGCATTTATCATAGGCTGATTGAAATCCACATTTGTTGTTCCGCTTTCAAGAAACTCACCATCCAATCCATCAGGCATTACATCTACTCTTGCATACACTCCTGCACAATGGGAAAAACCTTCAAACCTTACTCTTTCATTTCCCGCTGTCACTATAGGATCTTTAAGGTGTGCCATCTGAAGCGGCGACAGATTAAAACTGGATTTCACAATGTTGGAAAGTGTGATCAGACATCGGGCCAAAATAAAGGGCTGCCCTACATTTCCCCAAAAGAAACAGAGGGCATCAGTATTTTTATATACCTCATTGTATTTGGCAAGGAACAGCTCTTCAAGCGCACCTGTCCTAACTAAAGAGGATGCACCTGAATAGTTGTAAATAAACGTATCTTCCATGATCTATTTTTTCAGGAGTAGATTACAGATTTTTTTAAGGCTGGAGTTTTCTTTCCAGTGGTTTAATTT
This sequence comes from Chryseobacterium sp. CP-77, assembly GCF_036362765.1. NCBI lineage: Bacteria > Pseudomonadati > Bacteroidota > Flavobacteriia > Flavobacteriales > Weeksellaceae > Chryseobacterium > Chryseobacterium sp. CP-77. The sequence continues at coordinate 4,365,418 of NZ_CP143637.1, read as the reverse complement.
TTCAAGTATTTCTTTAGGAACCAATGAATGATTCAATGCCAATACTTCATGGTAAATTTCCAGAATTCTTTTCAGATTGGTAACCGGTTCTTCCATTTGAAGTACAATATTGGTAATCAATTCCTCGAGAGCAGTATTATGATTTTTACTTACATTCAGCATGTGATGCTGCATAAGATCTGTCAATCTTTTCACCGGTGCCCACTCCAGTTTTTCGTGCAGACCAATCACTCTTCCCAGCCTTGCGTTATCCATCATCTGACAGGAAACATGTTCAAGCCAGATTTCAGCAGCAGTTCCTCGGATGGTTTTATCACCATCCAGGAAAATAGTCCCAAGAAACAGATAACCAATTTCATCCAGAGGTTTCTTGATCTGATACAGTGTATTAGCAGTATTCAAAACAAGGTTTCTTTCAAAAACTTCTGCAATTCCTGAATAGAAAAGACAGTACTTGATAACTTTCGCCAGAGCATTGGCAGGCGTATTGGGAAAGCACAGCATCAGTGCAGGAATTTCATTAAGCTCTTTCTGCTCTGCTACAAAATATTCCAGGAACAAAGGTTCTTTTCTTTTTTCAAGATGATATTTTGGAATCGTAATATTCAGCTCTACCGGATAGTATGAGTTTTTCTTATTGTCAATGGTCTTCCATTGGTAAGCCCCTGAAAAGAATTCCACAGGAATATTTTCATATCCGAAACTTCTGAATTCTTCAAAAACAGTGTCAGGTGAACTTGTAATTCCGGCTGTCATCCACCATGAAGGGTGTATAAACCTGCCTTCCGGTTTTTCATTTTTACCAAAGAAGAAAAGCAGTAATTCTCTATATTCCCCTTTTAGTCTTTTCTCTGTTTCTGCAATAGCTTCTGAAGTATCATCCAAAGCGCAGCGCTGCAGGGCCAGCTGGATATCCAGATGATGAGGCTCTGTATTATTATTCTGATAATTCTCCAATCTCTCAACCAGAGTCACAGGGGAAATCCAGCATGGTGCATGGGTGATAGGAAATAACAGAGGCAGTTTATCCCCGGATTTTATTTTTTCAACAGCATATACAGCAATCTCTTTAAAAGCCTGTCTTGCAGGACAATCTGCTCCAACATCTTCTATGGGACCTAATTTCTTCTGATAATTGGAGTAAGACTCTCTTGTCATTTCTTCCTCCCTTGTTTTCTGGTATATTTTTTCCAGATTCTTTAGCTGAACCGGATATTTTTCCATTAAGGCCAGCCCATAATTGATAATAGCATTGCACAGCAAAACATTCAGATAAGGAACTTCCCATTTTGCAATGGTTTTACAGGCCTTTAAAAATACAGGTTCCATCAGTTTCACTGAATCTTCATCCACATCTCCGGCAAACCTGATAAACCCCGTCAAAGCAATATCACAATGATAGCTATACGGATCGTCCATTGCCAAAGGCAGATAGAACATCAGATCTTCAAAATTCTGAAGTACCTGCACCGCATTTTCATCTGTAGCCAGCAATCGTTTTTCCGAAGCTATAGCTTCCAGTTCCGGCTGTTTTTCTTCAATATATTTTACTAAAAGAGGACGTACATTCGTCAATATATTATCTGAATAGTGAGAAAGTGCCTCAATCATATTTTCTGAAGCCGGTATGTATTTAAGAATAATCTTTGCTGCTTTTGACTGTATGCCATCATCTTTACTGACAAACGCTGTACTTAAAGCCACTCCGAGCATATCCGGATCTACCTTCTTTCTCTGAAATATTTTTTCAGTAAGTCCCAGACTGGAAACCACCACTGTTTTTACTTCTGAGCTCAGCAAATTCGGAAGGTAATGCGAAAATTCTTCATTTTTAAATTCAGCAGCCCCAACAATTTTTTTCAGGTGGGATAATATTGTATTAACGGCTTTCGACTGTGAAGAAACAAGTCCTGCAAGCAGTTCATCCTGCAGATCAGCTAATTCTTCTTCCGTTGGTTTTAATGATGTAAAAGCATCCATAAACCAGCCCGTGACATTTTTATTAAAGTTTCTGTTGGAAGCCAGAAGGCATTCTTTCAGGAATCTTTTCCTTTCTATTTTCTTCTCAGCAATGAGCTTTTGAACAATGGGAAACCATTCTTTACGGAAGGGTAAAGATTTGGAAGGAAATTCACATAAATACCAGAAATGTGTATTAAGTGTTTCAGGATAATGGTCAAGATCAGCCGGATAATTACTCAGGTGATGTCCCAATAATTCAGGTTTGGGCTGTACATATCCTTTCTCTGACCATCCTAAAATATCTTTATAATTGAAGGCTGTAAATTCTGCTTCAACCGATTCATTGATAAAGTCTGAAAACCAGTCCGGGCATCCCCATTCCAATATCTGCTCGGTCTGTTCTGCATTACGGAAAAGGCTCCAGTAATTTTTACCAAAATTCTTTTTGTCCATACATACAAAAGAAGCTATATCTATAATGGAATGCTGGTTCACAGATCCTGCCGTGTGGTAGGAGTTTTTAGTCATTACAATTTTACTGATCTCACGGTCCATTTTCTTGATAGAGGGTATCAGTGTTTTCCTTTCTTCAATGCTAAGCTCTTTTAGAAAGGGAATAATCTCATGTACTTTTTCCTCATTAAGGATCTCATAAAGTCTTTCTTTCATGGGCTTTAATTTGATGTATAAATTTGTTTCAGGTTATTCATTTTTTTCCATTCTTCAGGCAGTTTGATAAGAGCTTTCTCTGGTTCAAACCCATTATACTTTAACAGTTCATGATAGAGCCCGTAGTTTTTGTTATTAAAAACCGTTCTCCCAGCTGCTGAAAGAATGGAGGTCAGCAGTTTTCCTTTATATTTTTTAAAATGGTTTGAAGACCGTTTGTTAAAAAGGGTCTCAAAAGCCGTAACAAAGGGAGTTTCATATTTATTAAACAGTCCCGGAGACAGAAATAAATAAGGCCTCTCCATGAAAAGTAAATTCATCTTCATTTCAACATTTAAAACTTTTTCAAATCCTTCACTACAACATTAATACACAGTATTTTATAACAGCAGTTTTTTCCTGTGAAAACAAAGTCTTTAAAACAGGAAGTCCTATATAAAATTGTCATCAGTCCATCATCTTAAAGATCCGGACAAAAATTGAATAAATTATTTAATAAAAAATGTTTTCAGGGATGTAACTTTTAAAGAATCCGATAGCAAAATCAAATGATATCTTGTCTATCCGGATTTTTTTTGTACTGATGACCTGCTTTGCAGCCAAACAACAGTTTAAATATTTTACATCAAAACTTTCATTACCAAACATCAATTTATTCTCATTGGCTAAAATAAAAAAAAATGACTGACAGACAGTAAATTATCCCATAAAAGTGATTTTTTTAACAAATATTAAGTTAATAAAACAATAGTTGGTAAAGCTCTCAGCACAATAAAAATAATTCCCTGTTTAAAGATATAAACTTAAAAAAATTAGCTAAAAGCTCTATATCCTGATATTTACACAACATTTGGTGTCTTATTTTTAGTATTGATGATGCCTTACAACAAAATTATCTTACCGTACCGATACGTTAATTTTTTTTAAAATAATAAAAACAGGATTGTAATTCCCTAAATTTTATATATTTGCAAAACAAAATACTTGACAACTCAAATACTTTTCAATGATAAGCACAGAATTATTACTTTTAATAAACATCAATAAGCTACAGTCTGTAATTGCCAGAAAATTTGATTCTCTGAGTGTTCATGGCCTGGGATTCAATGACTTTGTTATTCTTTATGTGCTCTATTCTTCCTCTGAGAGCAGAATGAGGAGAATAGATCTTGCTGAAAAAATAGGTCTTACGGCATCAGGAGTCACCCGGTTATTGAATCCATTGGAAAAAATCGGACTGGTATCCAGAGAAAGCAACGAAAGAGATGCCCGCGTAAGTTATGTGGTCATCACACCTAACGGCAAAAAGATATTTGAAGAAGCTAAGCTAAGCGCAGAGAATATTACTAAAGAAATTCTTACATCCAAAAAAAATAAATCGCTGCGCATGGTCAATGAGCTTTTATTTGATTTGGGAGGAAATATCCAATAATGAAAAGATGAAAAATGCATTAAAGAAACAGCTAAGAGAAAAGGCAAAAGACCATACAACAACAATGGGAGTTCTTGCTGTTACCAACAAATTAAATGGTAAACAATATGTTCAGGCTTCGTTACATCTGGAAGCGCTGGTGAATAAGATGAAATTTCTGCTAAACGGAGGCATGTTTACAACTCCTCAGTTACAGAAGGAATGGACAGAATCGGGAAGTGATTCTTTTACCTTTGAGTTTGCCGTTGTTGTTCCGGATCAGAACAATGAATTTATCAATTATCGTAAAGAAATTCAAAAGGCTGAACAGTCTTATATTTCCGGACTCACTACAGAATTATATTAAAGTGATGGCAAAAAAATATCTATCTCCTACTTTTGAGGCAGGTAAACATCTGTTTACTAAAAATATACAAGGGGCCATTATTAATCTTAATCTCATCAGATTAAAGAAGGAAGCAGATTATTCTGAATATCCGGATCTGAAGCCCAATGAAAAATCAAGCGGTTGGGATGCCTATCTTACCTATATCAGGGAAACCGAACCTTATTTAAAGGAAAGCGGCGGGGAGATTATATTTATAGGGAAAGGAGATCAGTTTCTGATAGGTCCTGAAAGTGAATATTGGGATCTGTGCCTCTTAATCAAACAAAAAAGTGTTAATGATTTTTTCGGTTTCGAAAAAAATGAAGCTTATATGAAAATCGTGGGTCATAGAATGGCTGCAGTAGAGGACTCAAGGCTTTTACCATTGGAAGAAATAGTATTAAATACACAAAGGGATTAAATGAAAACAGTCAAAATGAATGAGGTGGAATTATGCTACGAGGTCTTTGGTGAGAAAAATCCGGATACCATTGTATTAATTTCCGGATTGGGAAGCCAGATGATCCGTTGGGATACCAAATTCTGTGATCTTTTGGTTGAAAAAGGATTCAGGGTTATTCGGTTTGATAACAGAGATTCGGGGAGTTCCGTTTTTAATGCAAAAAATGAAATACCTTCTGATAAAAGCATTGAAGAGATTTTTGCAATGCTCAGTAAAGAAGGGATTTCTTATTCTTTAATGGATATGGCGAATGATGTTATTGGTCTTCTTAATCATTTAAATATTGAAAAAGCTCATATTGCAGGACGTTCCATGGGAGGAATTATTGCACAGCTTTTAGGTTCCTATTATCCTGAAAGAGTCTTATCATTGACGATCATCATGTCTACTTCTATGAATCCTTCTCTTCCCAAACCTGATCCGGAAGTGATGGCTATGATGACACAGGTGTCTGCTGATCCTGTTCTTCAGAAGGAAGAGTATCTAAGAGAAAAGATCCGTTTTGCAAAGAAAATATCGGGCGCGGGATATATTTTTGATTCGAATCAGGAAAAAGCTTTGCTTGAAGAGGAACTTATACGTTCCAGAACCAAAAACGGAATTATCCGGCAGCTTTTAGCAATGGGTTCCTTTCAGTATAATCCTGAAGTGCTGAAGAAAATAACGGCTCCGGCTTTAATCATTCATGGAACAGACGATCTGATCTTTCATCCTGATTGCGGAAAAGATATTGCGGATTCTATTCCCAATGCCGAATGGCTTCTTATTGAAGGAATGGGACATTCTATTCCGAGGGAGCTTTATGTCTTCATCATTGAAAGAATATTTGATTTAACAAAATAAAAAAAGACTGCCTCATCATTTTGAGACAGTCTTCATTTTTAAATATCTGTTTCTATTTCAGTATTTAATAATTCTTCAGGCACCAATGCAGAATCTTTGCAATGTTTTTGGCGTCGTCTACTCCTCTGTGGTGGGTACCTTCTAAAGTCATACCCAATTCACCCAAAGCTCTGTTCATTCCTACACTTTTCCTGATCGTAGGATGAATTTCACCAAATAATGTCTTCACATTGATGTGATCATCACTCATGGGATAATCTGTGTAGAATCTTCTTGCCTGATTCTGAAGCATATTCAGATCGTAGTTTCCGTAGCTCGCCCAAGTCAGTTCCTCCGAATCATACTCTGCCCTTAGGATATCGAAAGCATCATCCAGCATAATACCTTCATGATCCAGCATATTTTGGGTAATTGTAGTCAATTCCGTACAGAACGGACTTACTTTTGAATGCTGGGGTTTGATTAAAATTCCTTCATTTTTAGAGATTTTACCCGTTTTTGCATTCATAATGCATACCCCTATTTCGATGATCTCGCTTTCCTGACCTCTTGGCGGCCGGTTTTCCCAACATGTTGCTTCAAGGTCTACTATTAATATATTTTCTGTTGTTTTCACTTGTTTAAAATTTAACTGTTAAAGATTGGAAGAGGGATGCAGAAGAGCAAAGTTTTAATAGTGTCTCATTTACTTCCAGCCTCCAGCATCAATCTTCCAGCCTATTTGTCATTTACAGAATCTTACTTAAAATTCTGGCTGTATTATAAGCATCATCTGCTCCGCTGTGATGAGTGCCTTCAAAATCCATATTCAAATAACTTAAGGCTCTTTTAAGTCCTATTTGTTTATGCAGTCTGAAATGTCTTTTAAATTCATGCATCACATTCATATAGTTTTCTGAAAAAGGATTGGTTATCCCGAGCGAGTCACATTGTTCTATGATCTTATTATACATAAAAAAGTTTCGGTAAAAAATTACCGAAACTATACTTTAAGAGTCATCAACTCTTCTTTTATAAAATCAATGACTAAAGAATTCAACTTTTTGTTGATCCTTTTCTGCTCTTCTTTTTCAATAGCCATAAAAGCTGCCGGGAAGTCTTTATCGAAGTCTTCTAAAATATCCTGCGCAAAAAGGCCAATCACTTTACCTATCATTTTAGGCTCGAATTCGCCAATTTTGCTTATCACATTATTCAATCTGTTGGCTGTAGCATATTTTTGGATTTCCTCCCAGATCTCCTGAGCTTTTTCACTGAAATGAACCTGTTTCTGAACAGCTTTCGCTTGTTTTTTAACCATTTTCGCTTTTTCGACCCATTTTTCATTCTTGTTTTTCAGAATGATTCTTGCGCCGTTCCCAAAGTATTTGGTCTTCAAAGTTTTTACGATGGTTCCTTCACACCTATTGTTCTCCAATTCAGGTAGCCCAAGCCAAGCCGGAATTTTTGAATTGAAAACATTAGGGAATTTCAAAGCTTCCTCAAGACTTCCCTGAAACAAAATTTTAGCATAGAAAAATCCTGTCTCTTCAAAAATCTGATTGACCATTTCTGTATCCAAATAGGTAACTCCATTCAGTTTAATATCGAAAGCGTAAAATTCGTTGTAAGGTGCATATTCAATACCTTTCTGTACTTTTACAGCATCTTTTACGGGTTCTACTTCTTTATGTTGGTAACCTCCACCGAACAATTCACCGTAGATCACTACAGTTTCTACATCCGGGTAAATGGTTTTTACTTTCTGGAACACTTCTATTACATTATTTCTGTAGCGTTCCAAAACCTGATGGGCATTGAAAAATTTTTCATCTTTTTCGATGAAAGCAGTTCTCTTCGCGATTTTAATTTCCTTTCCGTCGGTAAAGAAAGAGAAATTAGCGCCGTGAACTTTTTCCTGTACGATGAAAACCTCATCCCCAAAACCCTGCATCCTGATCTGTTCGATCACGCGGGCCTGGTAAGCATTTTCTATAGCGTTATATGTTTTAAAAATCATTTTGTTTAGTTTTTAATCATTTCTGATTCGTTTTTCTGCATCTGGGTAATGTGTCTTTGGGCATGGAGTGAAAGAAAATAAATATATTCATATACATTGATTTTCCCCAGGTCATTCACTGTCATTGTCGTTTTATACAAGAGTCCTTCCCCATTTTTCATTACTTCAAGATAGTGTAAGCATTGAAGATTTTGCTGGTTAATTAAGTTTTGGATTTCATTCAAACTCAATTCTCCTTTCGGCTCCATATGTTCTGGTCTTATCCATTCAAAAGCACCATATTCTCCTATTTTGTCAAAATTTTCTTTATTGAAACTGTAGTTTTTTATTTCAGATTCCAGATCAAGATCCAAAGAATTCTTCATTGCTTTCTTTGAGCCTTTTTCGATAAGGATCATCAGATAAAAATTCGTAAGATAAATGTGCTCTAAAATCTGCTGAACCGTCCAGCCTCCATTTGAAGGCTGATGATTCAACGTTTTTTTATCTTTTTCAAACCATCCATCCACTTCGTCAAATGTTAGTTTCAGATGGTTTTTTATATCTTCAATAAATCTAAAAATTTCCATTACAATTCTTTAAAGTTTTGCAGCAGGTTTAGGATATTTTCCTTTCCTACCGGATTCATGGAGTGGCAATAGAATTCCGGAAGGTCCAGATAATTGTCCATGCAATATTCTATAAGCCATTTGGCACAGTCGTATCCTGTTTTTTCAACAAATTCCTGAGAATTCTGTTTCAAATAGTGCTCGTCTGCAAGGTCATGGTCAAAAGATATCATTTCCGGAAGTCCTTTTTCCAAGATCCTGTTGACAAACTGTTCGTAATTCCGAACAATGTGCCAGTCACTTCTGAGGAAAATATCCTGGTTCGTATAATGATAAGCCTCGATCGGATATCTTATATCATCCAGAAATAATAATCTTTTTGTTTTTTCCATGATTTAATTTTTATAAACTCTTTAAACTTCCAGCTCCCCACATCCTGCTTCCATCTTTCTTACACCATCATATCAGCACAGTTGGAACTGGCGAAAGCAAAAGGTTTTGCTTTAAACACATATCCCATTCCCAGAATATATCCCATAGCATCTTTTAATGCTACATTGGATTTAAAATCCGGATCGGTATTAATGTCTGCGTGTACCTCCATTTCCACACCATAAGCATCCAGCACAGAACAGATCGCATATGCAATTTCAACGGATTTGTTGACTTCATTCAGCATTCGCTCCTTGATACTGATACTCTGTATTTCTCTTTCTTTTCTGATAAAGGTAAACGCTCCTTTTCCCTCACGAATAAACACTACAGCCGTAGCATAACTGATGGCATCTCCGTATACATGAGAGTCTGATCCCACACATACTTTCAGACGGTGTCCGTTGGCCTGTTCGCGAATGATGGCTTCTTCTACCAGCTGTGTGATAGAGTGCTGGAAAATTTTTCCACTCATATTCTGCCATGTTTGTTGTTGCGTTTCCATTTTTTCTACATGTTTTAAATTTTGTTTTAAATTAATTTGTGAGTTGTGAATCGTCAATTAGTTTTCACTGTCAATATTTTTAAATTCATTTGCAAAGCAAAATTCACTATTGACTATTCACTTTGCACTCCGAACCGGACTTAAACCGATACCATCAGTTTTGGAGACTGAGATGCTATCATTACACCATCAGAGTAAAATTGTTGATTCATTAGGACTCGAACCTAAACTCCAAGAATCAAAATCTTGTGTGCTGCCATTACACTATGAATCAATTTTATAATTGATAAATGTTGATTGATAATTGATGAAGTGCTCAGCAATCATTGATCATTAATCTCTTATCATTTATGTTTTTTGTACGGGAAGAGGGACTCGAACCCCCAAAAGCTTGATCCTAAATCAAGAGTGTCTGCCATTCCACCATTCCCGCAGTTTTTTTAAGTAATGAGTAATATGAAAATCTATGGTTATTACTTATTGCTCATTACTTATGTCATGCTAGGTTTGAGAAAGCTCTGTCTGTTTATAAATTATGCCTGCTAGTATTTGTAAAGATCTTCTGCTCTCGACAAACCTTTCTCATTTCCTAATGTATTTTGTTTACAAAAGTAAAAGGCTGTCTGTTTTTATTGACTAAAGATCTTCTGCGCTCGACAGTCCTTTTTTCTCTTTTCTTTTTTTTGTGTGAATGGTAACTGGCCAATTTTTTCAATAAAATCTGAACTTTCATGGTATTAAATCAATTCAATATTGACCAGTTATTCACATCCAGTACTCTATAAGGGAATCGAACCCTTGTTTTCTGCTCGAAAGGCAGGCGTCCTCACCGTTAGACGAATAGAGCGTTATCCACAAACCAGGAATCGAACCTGGACAACAAGAGTACATTTCCTGCATGCTTCCATTACATTATCTGTGGTTGGTGGAAGTAGTAGGATTCGAACCTACTCAGCAATGAAGCAACAGATTTACAGTCTGCCCCGACTCTCCAACTTCGGCGTACTTCCGGATTTTTTTGAGCAATTAGTCATGATTCATAAGTAATTCCTCATTTTCCTGTTAAAAAGAAAAGGTCTGTCTTTATATTGAATGTTTGGTTAAAGATCTTCTGCGCTCGACAGCCTTTTTCTTTTATTAATAAAGGATATTCTTTGCTATAGACGATAAAAGATCATTGATAAAAGATTCTTATATTTCCTATAGTTTTTACTTTGAGATGGCTATGGGATTCAAACCCACTCAGTTGACACAACGGTTTTGCAGACCGTCCCGACTCTTCTACTTCGGCGAACCATCAGATTAAAAAATAAAGTCTGTCTTCATTTATTTGATAAAGAACTTCTGCGCCTGACAAACTTTATTTTACCTAAAAATTTATAAATGATATTCTTTAACTTTTAATTCATCCGGAGAGAAGAAAGCCTGTCTGTATTTTTCGTGTTTGGCGTAAGATCTTCTGCTCTCGACAAACTTTACTTTTTCTCCTGAAACAATTAACAATTAGTTACCTGCGATTCTGGAAAGACTCGAACTTTCAACTTCCGGTTTAACAGACCGGTGCTCTGCCATTGAGCTACAAAATCATTGTAATTCCGGAAGGACTCGAACCTTCAACCTCCGGTGTATCAGACCGACACTCTAACCACTTGAGCTACGAAATCATTTGTATTCCATAAGGGGATCGAACCCTTGTCGTCCGGTAGAAAGCCGGATGCACTTACCACTATGCTAATGGAACCAATTGTCTGGAAAGCAAGATTCGAACTTGCGACCTCCCGCGTCCAAGACGGGTAAACAACCACCGTTATCTTTCCAGCTTTGAGGCTCACTTCTGTTTCTTTTCCGGGAGACAGCCGGATGGGAAATTTTCCATGAACCTTTTGTGATTCCGAGAGGACTCGAACCTCTAACCCTGGGTTTAGAAAACCCATGCTCTGTCCAGTTGAGCTACGGAACCATTTTTGTAATCCCAGAAAGATTTGAACTTTCAACCCCCGGTTTAAAAGACCGGTGCTCTAACCGATTGAGCTATGAGATTATTTTAAAGTCGTGAATAGTCAATAATCAATTCGATTCGCTTGTCAATTTTAAAATTCACATTCTTTGTAATCTCAGAAGGACTCGAACCTTCAACCTTCGGTGTCGTAAACCAACGCTCTATCCAATTGAGCCATGAGATTTTCTTCTTTGGGTATCTCCGGGGATCGAACCCTGTTCTCCGGTTCCACAGACCGGCGCTTTACCAAATAAGCTAAAGAAACCATAAAAAAAGCGCCTCTTTTCGGGAGGCGCTTCATATATTTAAACGTAAGAGATCATTAGCTGACCCACGTATATAAGCACCTTTTATTCACAATTTCACTTTCAAGAATACATGCAACACCTGTCGGTTCCTGTCCGAATAGTCTTGAATATTGATTGAATATGTTGTGTAACTGTTTCATTTTATTTTTGTTTGTTTCTAAATTATTTTTAACTGAATCCTGAAAACCTGTTGCTTTCAATTTTCGGTTGCAAAGTAAATATGAATTTTTGGAATCCGCAAATAAATTTTCAAATTAAAATACTGATAATCAATTTGTTATGTGTTATTTTTAGCATAGAGAATTTCTGTCCGCAATATTTTGCAGATATCTTAATTACCTAAATGACTGTCTCTCACCGGGTTGCTTATCACTCTATTTTATCGTATTAAAGTTTCATTGTTAATTAAAAATTTTTCATGTTTATGGTTATTTTTTTTCATTCTAAATAATTTCTGACCTAAAAAACAAAAAACGCCTCGGTTTTCCGAGGCGTTTCTGTTGTATTTTGATTAATTTTTTACGGGTTTACAGTAAATAATTTCCAAAGTCAGCACATTTCGCCTCATTCCATATCACCTCATCATATCCGAATAATCCTTTGTTAGAAGGACTTTCGCATAGTTCTGCATTGATATGTGCTCTTTGTATTGTCATAATTTTCTGGTGCAAAGATAAATCTTTTTTAATATTATTTTATAATATTCACAATTTCGGGAAAGTTTTCAGTGCACAGAGGCGCAAAATAATATCAAAAAAAACGGCTATAAGGCGCAGGGATTTTATCTGTGATAAAATTGAACACTTTTTTATTTTTTATGACGACTACTACAAGTTTACACCATTGTCATTCTGACGAAGGAAGAATCTCATGTAAAGCTTAGATTCTTCATTTCACTGCGTTACATTCAGAATGACAGAGGATAGCATGATTAATGTAAATTGTATATAAATAACTTTTTTATTATATACTTGCTGAAAATCTTTGCGCTTTTGCAACAAAACAGAATTGCCATGCTATCTTCAACGCAAAGTTTTATTTCAGGAGTTTCTTATTTTAGGGAGCTAAGGGGAATCAATTAAGAATTGATTTAATGAAGCAAACGTTTTATTTAATTTTTAAATTATTCAATCTTTAAATATTTAATTTCTAAACATTTTATTTCTTGCTGTTTTGAATCTCGAAATGTCCTTTAGAATCACGTCATCACCGGGATTAAAATATTTCAGTTCATTGACAATTTCTGAGCGTGTATCTACTTTTTCCGCGATAATTTCATAGGCTATATTTCTGATTGCAGCCTGCAATTCCGGATCTTTTTTGAATTCATACTTCATGGCTTCCAGATAAGTGATCTTTTTATGATCCGGAGTTTTCTCATACAAATCCTTTATTTCTGATTCCAGCTTTTTAACATCAAAAATATTGGCAAAATAGTTATTCAGACAGTTGAAGGCATCTTTATCCTCTTCCCATCCCTTCAACAATATTTTCTGCGCTTCCTCCGGCTTTTCCATTTTCTTACGGTATACCAAAGAAGCTTTCACCATCTGATTATTTCCTGTATAATCATCTGCAACGATCTGATAATAATAATGGGCATTTTTAAGATCGTTTATTTCTTTGTAAAGATCCCCCACTTTTTCTTTCTGCTCCATTTCTTTATAAAGTTCAATAGCTTTTTTATGCTGTTTTGCCTTTTCATAGCAAACCGCGGCATCGGATTTATTATTCAGTTTTTTAAGATATACTACCGCTGCTTCATTATAAAGCCCTCCATTTTCCAGTGTTTTTGCACCTCTGTAATTATCCTGCAGCAGGTTCATATAGACTCTTGCTGCCTTTTTGTAATCTTTTTCGGCAATGTATTTTTCGGCAAGCTCTTCATATTTACTGCGAATTCTGTCGAAAAGTGAATTTTCCAGATAGAAACTGCCACTTCTGTTTCCTTTTCTTCCTGCGGAATTTCTGTTGTTCTGCTCTTTATCTTTTAAAGAAGTGATCACCAGAAGAATGATGAAAGCAACCACCAGGAAAATGGCTAATGTACCCATCACACTCCAGAAGCTTTCATGGAATAACTGGGCAACAATTCCGACAACCTTAAACATCGCCAGCAGCACGAATGCTGCCATGAATTTGTCTATAAATTTCTGTCTATTCATCATCATCGGATTTTAAAATGGTTTTATCTTCCCTGAAAAGACGATAAAGGAGCAACAACACACAAATTACCAGAACCCACACAAACCAGTTGTATCCAAACATTTTAACCAGCGGATAAAATAAGTACACAAGCATGGCTACAAGGATAGCAATTAAAATAACCTTCACCCAGACAGGGACATTATCACCACCCACATTCAAAGATTTATTTTTAAACAGGAAAGAATACAATCCTACTCCCGCAATCATCAGAATCACCATATACAGGATGTCCGAGACAGGAGCCTTTTTTTCCAATGGTGTACCTTCCGTACCTATTGCCTTTACTTTAGCTTTGTCAATGGACACCGAAGACGGATCCATCATATCTAACGTCCCGTAAAGTTTCCCTAATGAATCAGCCATTAACGCCTTTCTCTTTTTCAGAAGATATTTTACAACATCACCATTCACAGGCTTTCCTTTGGTGTATTGCTTTAAAGAATCTGAAATTTTACGTTTCAGGTTTTCTGTTTTCTGCTCTAAGTGTTTTGTAATTTTTTTGGTGTAAATGATTTTAAGAGAATCTCTGCTCTGTTTTTCTTTATTGACAAGCTTTTCAATATCCTTTCCAATTTCGCCGACCTCTCTGCCGCCAGCTTTTTTATAATTCTCCTTGTCTTTTTTTGTTTTGGATTCTATGATTCCGGCGTGAATAAGTTCCTGGGATAATCCTTTTCTCTCCCGATGATACATTGAATCTATCTTCAGATCAATCTCAGAGGTTCCGGACTGGAAAGCAATCATATCTGAGGGAGCTTTTACCGCATTGCCAGCTATTTTTCCTGAAGAAGGCGTGTTTTCTTCCTGTACAGAATTACTTTTATCAGAGGGTAAAGCAACCCTTAACACAATCGCTGCAATAATGAGCGCCCAGAATACTCTGCGGAAATTTTTTGTTCCTGCACTTTCATTCTTTCCATTGGTGCCCCGACCAAATAATACTTCCAGCCATGTAAATTTAGCAAAACCATCTCCCCGGGAAGTCCCCATAACATCAAGAGAAACACCTAGTTCTACTGCGCGTTCGGGATACTTTTCAATATACTGTAAATATTTTTCTATTTCTTTTTTGTTCCCTGCCATTACTTTTTTAAGGTCAAACGGCAGGTTGTTCATCCATTCTTCTTCGGTTTGTTTGGGCTGTAATGCTTCCATAACCTGTTCATCATCCACTTCAACCGTATAGCTTTCTATTTTTTGAGGAATTGAAACACCATTCAATGGCTTTCTAATGGTTTCTTTGATCGTTTCCGGCTGTTGAATCAGAGAAAGCCAGTCGATTTCTTCAGACAGTTTTACCAGTCCGAATTCAGGGTGCATAATCAGAAACCGGGAATCAAGCTGAGCCCAGTCTTCGGTGTTTATTTTAGGATAAAAGATGGTATTTTCCGGAATGAAAAGTCTGTCGTCCACACTTTGAAAGTACGCGTTTCTGCCTATTTCCTGTGGGGCATGATCTTTAAAAACAAGAAAACAACCATACAGCACATTGGGATGATCAGCCGGAACAGCAAAAGACTGTACCTGATTTAAATGAATCCCCAGCGTTTCCATTTCCTGAAGCCACACCACTGGCGAAGAGCCTCTGATCAGAAGTCCTTTTTTAGGATAGCTGTTTTTCGGGAAAGGTTTTATTCTAAGCTCCATAATCCACAATCTGTTCTATAAACGGTTTTAAAAACCTGTCACACATATCATCCATTGTTCTTACTTTCAACAGGGCATGTTCCGGAAGATAATATTCTGATCCTCCAAATTCTGTATAAGTAGCCAACGAGAGAAATCCTCCCAATGTAGAAGGAATGAAGAATTCTTCAATACTCTTGTTACTGCTCCGGAAAGTCAGCATTCCCCTTGAATCGGTAATAATTTCGCTTCCATCAGGAAATGTAAATTTATTTTTATTCTGCTCTGCAAAGATTCTGATATCATATTTATTCTTAGAAAAGTTCAGGGTATTTTCAGAAGCACTGTATAATTCATTTCCGGAAACGACCAGATTTTCATGCTGATTAATTCCGATTTTATTGAAATTATTGATGATCTTCAATCCGCTTCCTTTAAGCTTGGCGACTTCGGCTTCGGCTTTTATATTATTTTTTTCAAATTCTTTCTCTTTTCCTGTAATAGGTTCTACGGAAATATTTCCATCAATATTAATTTTGTAATGGGTAACATTATCAGGATGATGGAGATAAAAATTCCGTCCGAAATAGATCAGCTGAAAATATTCCGGAATATTCATTCCTGTCAGGTTTTGGTCGGAATACTCTCCTGTATTAAGATTTAGCTTTGAAATCAGTTTCTGATCAGACTGATACTGACATAAAATAAAGTGCTGCTGCCTGTTTTTTGACAAAGCAAACTGTCCTTTGGGTTTTATGGAAATTTTATCAAACAACACTTCACAGCCATGATGGGTTTTATAATAATCATAGGAATGTCTGTCATAATAGTTATCGGAAAGATAAGTCTTCAGCAATTGTTTTTTTGAACTCAGAATGAAAAACTCTCCATCATACAGAAACTTAGCAATTTTATTAACGGGTGTCGGGAACAAGATCGGATAGTTTTGCGGAAGATCTGTTTTCTTTCCGTTAAAATGTTGAACGGATTGTTTTTGCTGCGGCGGATTGGCCCACAGTTCCTGCAATGGAAGTTTTATTTTCTGGATATGCTTTCTTGCTCCTTTGTGATGTTTGTAAAAATTGATTTCACCATCTGAGGCTGTCGTTACCAAAAACTTCAGCTGGTCCCTGTTCTGATGTACAACCCGCTGAATCTTCTCATCAGCCATGTTATCCTGATGGGTAATGAAGAAAACTTCAATATCCTTTTCTGAGTGATTTTCATTAAAAAACTTCTCCAGTGCTTCTGAAACTTCCAGAACAGCACTTACCTGATTAAGGTTTTCCGCTACTTCTTCCACTTTGTTCAGCGCAATCGGAGTAGCTGCCTGTCCTAAAGCGAAGATTTTACATTCAGAATGGGCTTTGGGATGTTTGATAACCGCTATTGCCGAGGCATACGCTAATACTTTTGGAGTGCCCCAGTTTCTGAGGGAAGTATCAATCAGGATAATTCTTTCAAAAATATTTTCTTCAGGCGGAATTTCTCTTTGCATATACAATGCCTCGTTATTCGCAACACGATTCATAAAGACATCATCTTCGTTGGCAAATTCGGAAAGAAGCATCCGGTGGAAATCACCTTTGTTGGTCATATCAGAAATTCCTCCGATAGGCTGCTCACCGGGAGAAAGATGGCGCATTGGAATTTTCAGCCCGCTCCATATTCTTTTGATCAGGCTTCCTATCTGAAAGGTCTTTGGCTCATCAGTCAATTCTTTGATAAAATCTTTATCCGTATCTGCTGTTGTCTCTTCTTGTACTACCTCATCATCCAGTTCCGGCTCATCAACCAGGCCTTTCATGGCGTCAATGACAGACTGTACTGTAGGAAATTTTTCATTCAGATTCAAAGCGCTCAGATCTTTGTTTAAAGCTATTGAACCTTCGTCTTGTTTTTCTGCACTAATCGCTAGTTCCTGCGGTCGTTTATAATAGATCTTTAAATAAATATCCGCATGAAGAGAGGCCACCCTGTTATGACTATTGCTGAACAAAGTCTGGAGCAATACAATTCTGTTCTGTTTCTCCTTATAAACTTTGGGTAGTGATTTTATTTTTTCAAGGAATTCAATTTGCTTTTCCGCGTTGAACTCAAAATCTTCACCGCTATAAAACTCAGCTGTACGTCTTAGCGGGCCTGCAAAGTCCGTATATCCATCCTGCATCGCATACAAAACCATAAGCAATGCCCCGAACGGAGGCCATCCCTGCGGCTGAAGCTCTTTCAGGATCTCCATTAGATAAGGCCTGTAAGCAATGGCTCCTACTCCGGGAATGGAGAGGAGATTGTTTTCATGATAACCGGAATCACCGGGAACATCTTCATCAGTTTTCCATTCCCAGAAATAATTTTCATAGGACTGGAAATAAGCCTTTAATTCCATTCTCTTGATTTTTCTGTCAGGCGGAATGAGCTTACGGATAATGGACGGAAGTCTGTTTCTTTTATGGAAAGATAATTCCCATTTCCATCCCACAGCAGCCACCCTTCTTCTTGATTATATTTTTGCTGCAACAGTGTGCTTAGGTTTTTAAATTCAAAATCCAGACCTGCAGGCAATAAATGTCTGTCCTTTGTCCAGTAGGTCTTTCCGGGAAAGCTCAATAATGGAGTTCCCATAAACAGGGCTTTATCCCCCATAACGGTCCATTTTATTTTTTCAAGCTTAAACTTCGGTAGTGCAGCGATACTTTCTTTAATATCGGCAATGTTGCTCAGCAAAGCGATAACCGGATGTTCTTCATTGCTTTCTTTTAGTTGTATCCGAACCTGTTCATGAATCCCAAAATAGTTTTGGTTTGAAGGTGGAAAACTAAGCTGCAATGCTTTGTCTATCGGAATCCAGAGCAAAGCTGTCCGCATTTTTTTACTCGGAACCCAAGCCTCTTTTCTGAATAAAAGCCCATCACGAAGTTCATACAGAATAAAGTCCGGCAATTGTTGTAGCTCCTGAGCTGCTGCCTGTTCATCGGTAAAGCCTTTCAGCCAGACCGTATCTCCATCCATGGCAATCAGAATATTTTTCCAGTCTCTGATGGAACCCAGAAAATCTTCATCAGAACGGGGAAATTCTGCCCGGAATTCTTTTAAACGCTTTGAAGAATCTTCTGCCATAAGCTTTCAATTTCCTGCTGAATATATTGTTTCTGTTCCGGATTTCTGATCCAGTCGCAACGGGTCTGCAGATATCTCAGTTTATCTTTAATCACATTTTGCTCTTCAAAGCTCAGCATTCCGCCATCCCATTTCTCCACCAGAATTTTTACGTCTTTCATGACTTCTTCAGGGTTGGGAGTTTTGTTCTGCATAGCCTGAGGATGAGAATCCGGATGATTATCTTTCTCAATCGTTCTGTTGATAATTCCCTCCAGAATTTCAATCTGTTCTTCTGTATCCCAGATATGTTTCAAAACCCATAGATCGGAAAGTACAGCTTCTTTTCTTCCGCAGATCAGTGCACTTGCAGCAATCAGATTCTGAAGCTTCACCGCTCTACGGTCGGAAATGGCAATGCCTGTATTTCTAAGGTTCATAATAGTATTCAGGTAGACTTCATAGATGGGTTTCAGATCTATTGTTCTGCACAGCTTCTGAAGTTGTCTGATCTCATCAGCATGAATTTCCGGAATTTCCGTTTCTTCTTCATTTTCCAGCTTTCTCCCTGCCAAAAGTACTTGCTGTAAGAGTTCAGGATTCACATAGTCTACATTGATTCTTACCAGAAAACGGTCAAATAATGCATTCAGTGCTTCATCTTCCGGAAGGACGTTACTTGCTCCCACAAATATCAGTGCAGGTAAATGCTTTGTTTCTTTTCCTCTTTTAAAAATCTTCTCATTGAGCGCCATCAAAAGGGAGTTCAGAATAGCAGAATTGGCATTGAAGATTTCATCCAGAAAAACCATGGAAGCCTCAGGCATCATTCCTTCCGTATTGGTAAGAAGTTCCCCTTCTTTCAGTTTTCTGATATCAAAAGGCCCGAAAATCTCGTTGGGTTCTGTAAAACGGGTTAATAAATATTCAAAGTTTTTTCCGTCTTTCACGGTTTTGGCCAGGGTTCTGACAATGGCTGATTTTGCAGTACCCGGAGGACCGTATAAAAAGGCATTTTCTCTTGCCAAAAGGCAGATCCCCAACAGATCTACGACATCATTTTTGCCTACAAAAGTTTCTTTTACGTAGTTTAGAACTGTATTAAGCTGATTTATATTCTGGTTCATTGACTTAAAAAATTAAAATTTCCACCATTTTTTCTTTTGGGGTTTCTGTTCTTCTTTGCTTTCTGCCTGTTCGTTTCTTTTGCTGAATGAAAAGGCCATTCTCTGATAAGGATCTTTGATATCAAAGTACAATTGAGATCCGTCATCAAGAGTAAGTACATCCATGATCTTATTTCCATCCCTGACCAGACTTTGTGAAACATCCTGTTTATTGAAATGATGCCTGATCAGATCCCTTTCGTCGGAAATTCTTGTAATAATATAGGGGGAAGCTTTGGTTCCGTCCCCTGTTTTTTCAAGGCATTCAAAAATGAGCTGTGCTATTGTCATTTCAATACTTCGTCCTTTATCTTCGTCCAGTTCTTTGTATGCAAAATATTTATAAATATGAGCTCTCGGACTCAGCAAAATATTGACGTTTACATATTGTATAACCTCTTCAAACTTTCCTTCATTGAGTAAATCCTGCATGTTTTCAATATCTTCCGAATAGGGATCATATTCAGGATCATTGATTACCAGCTTACGGCATTTCAGGAACGTTTCTTTGGTGGGATCCGCTAAAAATTCAAATACTTTCTCATACGTTTTCATTATTGTCTTCGGTTATAGTTTTTAGTTCTCGCCAGAATGCGTCTTTGTGCATTCCAAATTCGGCAATCAGTTGTTTATTGATAAACGGAATTTCTGCCAGTTTATCATCTTTTTTTTCAACAATTCTTTCCAGATATAGTTTTCTGTAGGTATTATCTTTCAGTTCTTCAGGCCAATTTACGTTTTTCAGATCAAGATCATATCCTATTCCGGAATAGTGAAACTGTGTCAGGATATTTTCCAGCATAGGGATTAAAGCATCTTCGGGATCCACAGTATGTAAAGCAGCCATTACCTGTGGCAAAAATCTGAGTGACATATCTGCGGATAAGATGGAAGGAATATCCCGTGTTCCTTTGAATCCGGGAATAAGATTTTCAATATCCTTTTCGGTATTTTCTCTGATGAGATAAAGCTGTGCGCTGTGATAGAGAATCTTGGCGGCCCATACGGCTGTCTGTTTGTTACAGATTAACCGGTCTGATAAAAATTCAAGTCTTTCTTTTTCGAATTCTGTTTCAAAATAATCTCCTGCATCCGCCTCTTCCTGAGGGGAGATTTGCTGTAAGCTTGAAAAAAGAGTGATACATTCTTCCTTACGAAGCAAAAAGATCGTGTCTAAAAACGGTGACTTGGTTTCCATGATCTAACAAAAATAAAATTATTTCGTTGAGAATAAAATTTTTGTGGGGAAGATTCTTGTTAAATATGAATTCTTTGAAGTAATTATAAGGTTGGAAAGCGCAAAGGCGCAAAAGGTTATAAGCATTATGCTGTTTTTAAGGTGCAAGAAAATCAAAGATTTTCAGCAAGGTAAATCTTACCATCTAAACCTATAAGGTTTGAAATTACGTATTCATTACTATTAAGATCAATTTGTCGCTAAAGCGCCTCGCAATGACTTACTGTGATACAATTTCAATGATATTATTTTCTGGATCAAGGATGACGCTTTCATAATAGCCGTCCCCGGTGGTACGCGGTTCTCCAGCCACTTTATATCCATCTTTTCTCAGTATTTCTGTAAGTTCGTCTACTTTTTGTTTATTGTCTACAGAAAATGCGAGATGAATAATTCCATACTGCTGGGATTCATAAGAGTTTTCAGTTTCTCTGATATCCGGTCTGGTCATAATTTCAAGGCGACAGCCGCTCTCAAAACTTAAAAAATAGGATTGAAAATTTTTAACAGGATTATGGTATTTTTCATTGGAGACGGCTCCGAAATATTTCTGATAAAATGCTCTGGATTTTTCAAGATCTTTCACCCAGATGGCGATATGTTCAATTGTCATAGTTTCGATTTTTACGGTTTAACTGATGCAAAAATAACCGCCTACCTTTAACGATACCCGCTCCACATTATTCTTTTATTGTCCTGTATTTACCAGGTTAGGTTTTGGATTATACGAAGGTCTTTATTAAAAATATTATTTAAAGCATTTATTAATAACATCTTATACATTTTATTAATAAGACGTCGTTTCATTGTTTCCATTTTCGTAATTACAGAAACAAACTAAAAGTTATTATCTTTGTCGCATTCAAAAAAAGTATTATGAGTATTCACATCAGTGCAAAAAAAGGAGAAATTGCTAAAGTAGTATTGCAGCCGGGGGATCCGCTTCGTGCACAGTATATTGCTGAAAATTATTTAGAAAATGCTAAACTGGTAAGCAAAACCAGAGGTATTTTTTATTATACAGGACTTTATAAGGGTAAAGAAATCACGGTAGGAGCTAGTGGAATGGGTTTCCCAAGTATCGGAATTTATTCTTTTGAGTTGTTTACAGAATATGAAGTAGATACGATCATCAGAATCGGAACTTGTGGTGCTTACAATACAGATCTTCAACTTTTTGATATTTTAAATATTGACAAAGCTGCCAGCGAAAGTACGTACGCCAAATATGCATGGGGAATTGAAGACGAAATCCTTTCTCACCAGGGGAATATCTTTAACACCATTAATGAAACGGCAAAAGATCTATCATTAAATGCTAAAGCTATCAATATCCACAGTAGTGATATTTTCTACAGAAAAGATCCTAACACTCCGGAAATTGCTACCAAATACAACTGTCCTGCAGTAGAAATGGAAGCTTTCGGTTTATTTGCCAATGCTCAGCATTTAGGAAAAAATGCAGCAACAATTCTTACCGTAACGGATATTATCCCGACTCACGAAAAAATCTCTGCTGACGAAAGAGAAACAGCTTTGAATCCTATGATGGAACTGGCTTTGGAATCTGCGATAAAGAGTTTATAAGAATCAATATACTATAAGAAAAGAGCTTTACCTGATCAGTAGAGCTCTTTTTTATAGTCTGAAAAAATTTCTTGCTGTTTCTGTAGTCTCATCTGCCACTTCAGAAATGCTGATCTTCTTCAGATGGGCAATGGTTTGTGCTACATAAGGTAAGAATGAAGGTTCATTCCGTCTGTTCTGTATTCTCGGCATATTCTTCGGAAGCATAAATGGCGCATCCGTTTCAATCATCATTCTATCGAGAGGTACATATTTTATGACATCTTCCAGATGTTTAAATCTTTTGTCATCACTTATGGCTCCGGTAAATCCTAAATAAAATCCTTTATCAAGATAAGTTTTTGCCTCGTTCAAGGTTCCGGTAAAACAGTGTACTACGGCTTCAGGTAACTTTGAAAGATAGTCATCTGTAATGTCATTAAATCTTTTAAATGCGGATCTTTCATGAAGAAAAAGGGGTTTATTAACTTCTATGGCGAGCTCAAGTTGTGCCCGATAACATTTTTCCTGAATAGGTCTGGGAGAAAAATCACGGTCAAAATCCAGTCCGCACTCTCCTACTGAAACCACATGATCCTGCTTCAATAGTTTTCTGAGCTCATCAATACTTTGCCCATTAAAAGATTGGGCATCATGAGGATGAATTCCGGCTGTTGAAAATAAAATTTCGGGATATTCTTCTGCGATTTCCGCAGACTCTCTGCTTCCACGTATGCTGGTTCCGGTGAGAATCATATGTTCAACACCATGATCTAATGCTCGGTTGATAATTTCTTCGTGTTCTTTATAGAACTGTTTATTGGTCAGATTAATGCCAATATCAATATAAGTGTTCATATATTTTTTACTTTTTATTTGATGTTAATTTCTAAATATAAAATGGAAACTGATTGATTCGCAGCTTCTGTTTTATATCTGCAAAACTAGAAGTATGGTACGCGATGTTTTTACGCAGTTAAAAAGAAGAAAACTAAAAAGACAAAATACTTTATGATTAAAAAATCTGCTTATCTGCAGGAGTTTTTATTTTCCACGGATTTCACAGATGGTGCAGATGTTTGTGGATACTCTATTCGTTGATAAATTTTTCAAGAAAGCCGATCAGCTTTGTTCCGCCGTGGCTCCAGCGGATTCCATGACCTTCTTTTTCCCTGACTTCATAGACCAGCTCATGTTTGTAATGGAAGAAAACATTCCACCAGGTTTTATTGTCAAGAATTTCATGGATTTTTGCCATTACTTTTTCCTGCTTCTGTTGGTTATTTCCTTTTATTTCGCCCCAGAAACCGTCATCCATTCTTCCAATGTGTTTTTCCCAGGCTCTTTGTGCAATGGTAATTTCATTATTGAAAGGTTCCAGACAGGCATTAATCAGCATGTTTTTCAACGGTGGAATCCCATTTTCATTGCGGATGCTTGCAGAGGTTAATCTTTGTCCTAAAATATTCAGCCAATGTTCAAAAGGAATAGCTTCCATCGATGCGGCTTTTACCTCATCTGAACCATTACTTTCAAGAATAGCAATAAATTTTCCAAAGCTTTCCTGCCTGTCAGTGATTATTTCTTCATTAAAATAAGGCAGCTGCCATTCTAAAGTATTTTGCTTAAATCTATGAATATTTTCCTCCAGAGTTTCCAGGTGTTCTTCTGCTAAAAGAGCTTTGTATTTACTTTTCCATTCTTCTGAAAACAGTGGAATATAAGGTTCAAACATATTCATACTTACTTCGTTGTGATAAGATTAACAGAAAGATTTTCTTCACTGATCAGATAACCAATCAGATTGAACCATTCTTTGCAGTGATCGAGAATCCAGGCATCTGAGGAAATAACGATGGCTGAACTTTCCGCCAGAAATTTATCAGGATTAAACTGAAGATCAGCTTCCCAGTTGAGTTGATTCTGCCCGGCATATTCAAGAACAAGCTGTTTGATTCTTCCACTGTTGGAAACCGGCTGATCAAAAATCCATACAAGCTTCTGAATATGATTTTTCCTGTAAAAAGAAGCAATCAACTCAATAGCTCTTAAGGTTTGATTAACTCTTTTATAAGTTCCATGCACGCCTGAAAGGTCACGGATACAGCCATCCAGTCCTTCAAAAACATAAGCTTCAGAAAGCAGACTTTCCAATAAAATAATAACATTGAAACCATCAAGATATATTGTTTTCTCTTTTAAATCCGAAATATCAACATGCTTCAACTGTCTGTTGTGAAGCTGTACATCCGATGCCGACATTCCTCTCAAAGCTTGTATCTGTCGGGATTTCAGACGGTACCTGTTACCAACGAGATCCGAAGCCGCTTTTTCCGGGTAATCTCTGCTCAGCAGGTACTGCATGTCTTCAACAGCTAGTCTCAGTTTGGAGATCTGTTTTTCTGAACCGAATAAAGTATCATCGCCGGTATTTTTTCCACGGTTTCTGTTATTCATGTTCAAAAATAAAGTTTTTATAGTAAGAAAATAGGTTTTTGTAGTGTTGTTTTAAACCACCCCGTCAAAAATTCTTTGAATTTTTGACACCCCTCCAAAGGATGGGAATTTCACACCTTTGATTGTTAAATTTGTCAATGATATCATTTTTCTCATTCTGAATTGGGATCTGTTATATTTTCTACAACAAAAGAGATATTTTATACAACGCCGTGATATTTATTAGGAATAAGTTTGCAAAGACTTAAAAAATACCTTTATGAATACACTGAAAAAATTATGTTATTTGTCTGCAGCGGTGCTGTTATCAGCGTCTTTCGTTTCATGCTCAAGTGATGATAATGAAATCATTATTGAACAGCAGACTCCCTCACAAGTACTGTCTTCTACGCCATGGGAAACTACCGGAGCTAAAGATAAAAACGGAAATAATGTTGCCCTTACTGATGCCAGTGTAGCCGGATATGTAGGGTTTGCTTATTTCAAGACAGACGGAAAGTTTGCGATCTACAGCCTTACAGATGTATTGAGATCTATGGGAACATGGTCTGTAGATGCTCAGGGTAAAACAAGAACTATTGCTGCATTAAACCCGGATGGAACGACTATTTTCACCCGTGATGTTGAAATTCTTGTGTTGAACAGAAATGAATTCACCTACAGAATCCGTCCTAATTCCAGTGATCCGTCTGTTTATTATGACATTATCCATACGAAAACTTCTCACGCTGAGCCAACGAACGGGCAGCTTACTTTAGCTTCTACTCCATGGGAAACTACAGGTGCCAGGGATAAAAGTGGAAATAATATTGCTCTTACTGATGCCAGTGTAGCCGGATATGTAGGATATTCTTACTTCAAAGCTAACGGAACTTTTAAAATTTTCGGTTTAAATGATGTACTGCGATCTGAAGGAACATGGTCTATTTCTCCAGACGGAAAAAAGAGAACGCTTACGACTCCAACTTTTACGCGTGTTGTGGATATTCTGCTTCTGAACGAAACAACATTTACTTACAGAATTACCCCAGATGCGACTAACCCAGCTGTATTTTATGATATTATCCATACAAAGGTCAACCATAAGGAGCCTTTGTAATGATTATTTTTTTTATAATAAGGAAGAACCTGCTCAGTAACGGGCAGGTTTTTATATGTTTTTATTAAAGGAATGATACCATTTGTAATTCATTATCTGTATTCTTCCCACCATTTTTTCCAGTTTACTTTTCCCAGCTGATCCAGATTTACTTTTTCCCCGATCATCGGAAGGGTAACCGGGATATTGTTTTCTTCAGCATGTTTTGAAGCCAGCTCTAAAGGTTCGTACCAGGTATGCTGTGCAAGCTTGAATTTGGAATTGTGTACCGGGATAAAGTTTTGGGCTTTTAATTCTTTTATTTCTTTCATCAGCTGGTCCGGCAATGTATGAATATAAGGCCACTTTTCGTTATACTGCCCATTTTCCATTACTGCCAGATCAAATGGCCCGAATTTCTCTCCGATTTCTGTAAAATGATTCCCATAACCGCTGTCACCGCCTAAAAACAGATTTTTGGAAGGTGTTTTTAAAACGAAGGAGGTCCAGAGCGAGATATTACGGTTCAGTAATCTTCCTGAAAAGTGTCTTGCCGGAGTAAGCGTGATTCTGAAGCCTTCTGCAATATCTATACTTTCCCACCAGTTCTTTTCAATGATTGTATCAAATGTCCAGCCCCAATATTCAAAATGCTGTCCGGTTCCCAGTCCGCAAATGACTTTTCCTACTTTATCCTTTAATTGCTGAACGGTTTTATAATCCAGATGATCCCAATGATCATGCGAAATAAGAAGGAAGTCAATCTCAGGCATATGTTCCGGTTTGTAATAATCGGATCCCTGAAAAGCTTTTATTGAACCCGGCATGGGAGAAGCATTTCCACTGAAAACAGGATCTATTAAGAATGTCTTTCTATCAACTTGCATGAAATAGGAACTATGTCCAAACCATATCAACACATTTTCATCCGGTTGAAGATTTTTAAGATCAGTCTCTACAAAAGGGAGCGCTGTTTTGGGTGATGTGTTTTCTATTTTGCACAGGCTTTGAAGGAGTAATTTCGTCATACTTTCTCCTTCTAACAATGCCGGGGTTGTCAATATATTCTGAAACCGGCCGTTAAGATAATTGGGCAGTGTACTGAAATATTCTTTTCTTTTTTCATCGGGAAACTGTCCCAACTGCTTTTTTAAACTTTTCATTTATTTTATTTTAAATCCAGCCCGGTTTCTAAAGGTATACTCTTTATCTTATTGGGGTGTGAAATTTTACTATAAAATAAATATAAGCATAAGATTCTGAGCTGTGAAAATAAAATGAAGAGGATGTTGAAATTTTAATTCTTTATGATTTAATGAAAACTATTCTTAAAAAATCAATTTAACCAGTCCAAGCACAAAGATTCCTAATACTACGCAACCTATTATCATTACAGCAAAAGTCTGCATAAATTCTGTCCAATACTTTTTTTTATCGAAAGTAAAATCACTGGGGTTGATATAATAGACGTCATATACCAAAGGATCTATGCGCAAATCCGGCCGAAAATGTACAATTCCCTGGATATATCTTCTTCGTAAAGCTTTTAAATTTCCGATATAATAGCTGTAACCGGCATCAGTTCCGTCAAAATCTACGTCTGCTGCCGAACCATTGTACTTTACATTTAATATATACATTTTGTTTCGTGGTCTGATACTTACATCATATACATCGGAAAGGTTATATTTTTCCAGATCATGATAAAGAATTTGATCTATCGTTCCATCGGCTCTTTCGTAATGAATTCCCTGATCATCAACCTGTATCTTTCGGACTACTCTTTTTCTGATTCTCCGCTGGTAAAGAAAAAAACGGTATAAACCAAAAGCAAGAGCCGGATAGTATAGTATTGCGACAACAATAAATATGACCGGTTTATCACTCATCACAACGGGCAATCCCAATGCCAGCAGGAATGCCACCAACAATAAAAGTACCCCAAAAGTTCTGGTTATCCAGGTCATCAACCACCATGTTTCAGATGTTAATGGCAAAAAATCTTTTCTTGTGTCCTCTTGCATACCCTCAAGATACGAAAAAAGTAAATACCCTCAAGTAAAGATGGAAGCTGGAAGAGGGAGGCAGGAGGTTACTGCTACTCTGATAATTTCTGGCAGTTATTGTTAAATCCATGAAATTCCTATAAAAAATGATAAATTAAGAAGTTTTTTATGATCTCAATACCTTTCCTCTTACTGCTTCCGGTTTCCAAACTACTTAATCAGATTAAATAATACAAAAGAGCCACAGCAGCACCATGACTCTTTTTACCAAATTGAAAATAAGATATAATTAAATTGAAACTATGAAATCGTATAGGTCTTTTCTGTAGTGGTATTGTAGGTATCGGAAATCACATTGTCTACAAACCTCCACTCTGCAGTAGAACTTCCGGTGGTAAATTTCACATGCAGATATCCTCTTTTATAAAGATTGGCATATTCCAGGTCATCAATCAATAATGAAAATGCCTGAGCCAGTTCTATTGCTTTTGCAGGATCCGAAGTGATTCCCAGATATCCTTCAAGGCCAGGAGAAGAAACGGAACTGCAGGCAAGCTCTGTCCCGATAAATTTACCCTGCGCATCGGTAAGCTTTCCTAACCATGCATTGTGGGTATCTCCGGCCAGTACCACTACATTTTTTCCGGCAAGAACAGAATAAAGCTGTTCTCTTTCCATGAAATATCCATCCCATGCATCCAGATTGTACGGTAAAGTAGTTGTGATTCTTGCAATTTCCTGCGGTGTCAATGTAGGATCCTGTTGTTGATGTCTTGTTTTAAGAATAATCAACTGAGTGATGGTATTCTGAAGTGCCTGCATAGTAGCCGGCTGTGCACTTCCATACTGTTTAATTTCTGCAAGAATCTGATTCAACAGCATCAAAAGCTCTGCAGGAACCATCATTTTCGTCATTAAAATCTGTTGTCCAAGCACTTTCCATTTGGCTGTATCACCATTGATCTGGGCATTCAGCCATGACATCTGCTCGTTTCCGATCAGTTTTCTGCTGGTGCTTAAGAAATCTGTTTTAAACTGTGTCTGATTAAAACTTCCTGTATTATCAAGATAATCCGAATATTCCATTTGTTTATCCCTTGCAATCACCCTTGTATCCATCATGTAAAGGGAAACGATATTCCCGAAGCTGAAACTTCTGTAAATTCTCATATCTTTCCCTGTTTTAAGAGGAATGTATTCGCTGTAAGCCTGAAATGCAGCCATTTTTCTTGCCTGAAAATCTCCTTCGTTCGGCTGATGATTTTCTGCTCCTGTTTTATAGGTATCATTGGCAAACTCATGATCGTCCCAGACACAAATGAAAGGCTTTTTCTGGTGAAGAAGCTGAAGGTTTTTATCTCCTCTGTACTGCCTGTATCGTTCCCTGTAATCGCTGAGGTTAAGAATTTCCTTCGCCGGCTGATGGGCTCTTCCCAACTGATTGGTGTAGGGGTTTGTTCCGTATTGTCCGGGAGCATATTCATAAATATAGTCTCCAAGGTGTACGACAACATCTGCTTCAGATTTTGCAATCGCACCATACACATTGAAAAGTCCTGCAGGAAAGTTGGAACAAGATACGACAGCCATTTTAACTTCACTTACAGCATCTGATTTTGAAGGTAAAGTAAGGGTTTCTCCTGTTACGCTGACTTCCTTAGTTGTACTGTTATAGAATCTGTAGTAATATTTTGTGTTGGAAGAAATATTCTGTACATCTACCGCTACAGTAAAATCATTTACCAGTGCAGCATTTGCCTGACCTCTTCTTACTACTTCTGAAAAATTGCTGTTTTTACTGATTTCCCATGTAATCTCTGCATCTGTTCCTTTTGAATACCGGGTCCAGATAATAATTCCTGTTGCGCTTGGATCAAAACTTGCTACCCCGGATTCAAAACCTCCGTTTTTAAGATCATCGGGGGCATTTCCGTTTTCAGTAAAATCATCGCTGCAGCTTTCAATTAAAGGAGCTAAGAAAATTCCTCCGGCTGCCAATAGTGAATTTTTAAGAAATCTTCTTCTGTTGAGTGGGTTGTTGTTTTCCATCATTACTTTTTTTGCAAAGCAACGGTATCCGGAGAAGACGGCTGTTAACTGTGTTTTAAATATATTTTATGATTTTTTAAACAAATGTTTAATGTTATGCATAGGAAATTGTTATGATATGTATCGCTGTAATGAGCAAACACAAAAAGGAAACCTTTCCGGCTTCCTTTTTCAACAAGTTCCATAGAAGAAACTTTGTTTTCATCAAATATATTATTTATGGTCTTATTTTATTCTCCTAATTCCAGCTGGTTTCTGACCAAATTAAAATATTCTCCTTTTTTGGATACTAATTCCTGGTGGTTACCCTGCTCTACAACTTCGCCCTTTTTCAAAACAATGATATTGTCTGCACTTTTTACTGTGGATAAACGGTGTGCAATGATAACAACGGTTCTTCCTTTAAAAAATTCCTGTAAATTATCATGTATAATTTTTTCATTTTCTGCATCCAGCGCAGAAGTAGCTTCATCAAAGAAAATAAAATCCGGATTTTTATATACAGCCCTTGCAATAAGAATACGTTGTTTCTGCCCTCCGCTCAGATCATCTCCTGCGGCTCCTATTTTGGTGTCAAATCCTAAAGGAAGACTTTGAATCATTTCGTATATATTGGCTAATTTACAGGCACTGATCAATAATTTTTCATCTGCGTCTTCCTGCATGGCAATATTCTCCCTTATGGTTCCGCTGAATATGTATGAGTCCTGAAGAACAACCCCACAATTGCTTCTCCACCAATCATGATTGATCTGAAACAGCTCTTCTTGCCCGATGTTCAGATCTCCTTCTGAAGAAGGATAAAATCCCAGAAGAAGTTTGGATAATGTGGTTTTTCCACTTCCGCTTTCTCCAACTATGGCAAGAACTTTCCCGTTAGGAATTTTAAAATTGATATTTTTTAAAACATAGGGCTGATGTCCCCCCGGATATTTGAACCATACATTATTTAAACTAATATCCTTACTCAGCAGAGCCTGATTTCCCTCTTTTAAATTAAGGTTTTCATCGGTTTGCTGTAGAATTTCCTGAACTCTTTTATACACTAAACTTGAATCCTGAAATGAGCGGAAAAACGCGACCAGATTTTCTATGGGTGCGGAAGCAATACCTATAATATATCCTATACTCAGCATCTCACCAACCGTCATTTTCCCAAGTGATACCCAATACACGCAAAAAAAGGTAGTTGAAAATATAAATAACTGTTTAATAATGCTGGTAACATTGGTTTGATAAATATCCAGGATAAGACTTTTTACTTTGGTCTTATATATCTTTCTCTGCAGCTCTTCCCACTTTGATATTCTTGAAATATGAGCATTACTAATTTTAACGGAAACCATCCCGGTAATCATCTCAACAAGATGATTTTTGCTTTCTGAATTTAATTTAAAGGCATAATAATCTATAATCCTTCTTTTATTATGAAACAAGTAAATCCATACAGTGGAAAAAACAGCAATTCCCAGAAACCCTAATGCTATATACTGGTTATATATTAAAAGCCTTATTACTAGTACAATCAGTAAAAAAACTGATAAAATATTCGATAGCAATTGTCTGGTTAACAACTGTTCTATTTTTGACTGTTCTTCTATTTTCTGTAATAGGTCTGTATATAATCTGTTTTCGAAAAAAGAGACCGGAAGTCTGACTGTTTTCTGCAGCAAGTCATTCAGCATTTTAATGCTTACCTGTGAGCTAAAGTGTACTCCTACAAAATTCTGAAGGATATTGATGAGTATCTGCCCTCCATACAAAAGCATCTGAAATCCGAAAATTCCAATGATCACTTTTCCTTCTTTCGACTTCATTCCTTCGTCAAACATCTTCTGAATCAGCTGAGGAAAGATATAGGAAATAACGGAACTTATCGTAATTAAAAAAATCAGCAGTCCAATTTTGAAATTTTGTTTTTCTAAAACTGAACGAATATAGCTTTTGAAAATTTTTAAATCCTGCTGTTCAAAAGGAGGTTTAAACTCAACAAACTCTTCCTTCGGGATTAATTGTAGCCCAATCCCTTCATTATCTGTGGACGAAATCCAAAGCTTTACAAACTGCTCTTTTTTAAGCTTTAGTCTGCCATATTTGGGATCTGAGATATAATAAAAATTATTTTTGATTTTATAGAGTACAACAAAATGCTCCTGCTCCCAATGTAAAATGCAGGGTAAATGAACATCCTCGTTCAGTGTAGACAAAGGAACCTTAAAGGGAGTTGTATGAAAATACAGCTTTTTACCGGCATCATTAATATCTGCCAGAGTAACCCCGGATCGGGTAACTTCAGTAAGGTTTCTCAGATATACCAGATCACAGTCTTTGCCGTAATATTTTAGAATAATCTTAAGGCAAACCGGACCGCAATCCATCTGTTCTATTTGGGAATAAAAGGGGAATTTGTTGAACACAATAATAAGTTAAATTGTTATGCCTAGTGTTTTTAGCTTTTTAGTAAATTCTTCGTCATTAACTAATTGCTGGTTATTGGATATTTTATCTAAATAATTTTCTACTATAATTTTTACTAATTTTTGCGGAGAACTTTTGATATGAGAAAAATTCTCATTCAGATAATCTAAAAAATCTTCATCTTCAATTTTGTCGATACAGCGCATGGCTATAAGTAAATTTTCCTGATCGCCTGAAAATTCATTTTGCTTTAGCAGGGTGTTAAAGATCTGCTGAAATATCAGTCTTGTTTTTTTCTCATCCTGCGAAGATTTAAGAATGGCGATATAAGAGTTGTTTATAATATGTTTTAACATTCCCTGCTTATCAATAAGGGGAAGATCTTCAGCCAGATTTTTGCAGTTCTCGTTTTCATGTTGGTTAAACATGAAAAAAGCCAATATCTTCATAACTTCTGTCTTGTACCGCTCTTCATTTTGAGTACGTGCAAAAATTCTGATTTTATTAAGTGATTGTTCTCCAATAATTATGGCAAAATAAGGAAACGTGTTACTCTGAACTAAAGCACTTTCAATAGCCCTGTCAATATTTTCCTCTGCCAGTACAAAATCATTTTCCACGTAATTTTTATACGCAAGCAAAGCATAGTCTAAGCTTATCATCCCCTGATGAATAGGCTCTATGAAATAGGTATTCATACTTTGCATTTTTGAATAAAGGTAATTTCCTAAGGTAGTATTCCCTGTACGAAAAGCAGAAAGTGATTTTTCAGACAGATTCATATAGTAAAACAATCCTGCCTGGATATCTTCCGGAATATCTTTTCTAAATTCTTCAATCAGATTTTCGAAAATATGTCTTGGTTTTTTCACCTCATATTCCCTGAATTCTACTGTTTTTATTTTGTCTAAAATTATTGTTTCCATACATCATCTATTAAGAAAGCACAGCTTGTTCATTAATATATCTTTGAAGAAGAATTCTGTCGTCAATATTAAATTTGAAGGAAGGACACGCCGGGATATTATCATACCAGTTTTTCGGACATGCTCCACCACACAGAGGAAGGAATTTACAGCTTTTGCACCATGAGTTGTTGTCCGGTATTTCATTAAACCAGTTTCTCATGACAACATTTTTGCTGTCTACATCTTTATCTTTCACAATGTTTCCGGCATAAAACTCAGAGTTATCATATTTTGGAGTGTACGGGATTTCCCAGCATGTGGAGACATTTCCAAAAGCGTCAAATACTTCTGAGGTCTGGCTTACTACCATACAAGGTTTAGTAACTCTTTCAGGAATAATCTGTGTTTTAAATTTTGCTTTTGATTGCAGAAGCTTCATATAAACTTCTATTTCAAGCTCAGCAAATTCTTCTTTTGACACGCCTTTAATAGTAGCTTTGTTATCACCCCAGTCGTGGATAGGAGCAAGATAGAAACTTACGTGCTGAAGGATTCCTTCTGCTTCCAGATAATCAATAAAATCTATCACATTGTAGCTGTTTTCTTTATCTACATTACATCTGATATTAAAACTTGCTTCTTTTTGATATAATTCGGAATTAACAATTTCTTTGATATTTTTAATGATAATATCAAAACTGTTAGAACCATTTTTCAGATATCTTCTCTTATCATGGAATTCCTGAGTTCCGTCAATTGTGATCTGATATTCTGTAACCCTGTAATTTTTTACCAGTTTTTCAAAAAGAGAATATTTAAGGCTTAAAGCATTTGTAATAATTCTTGAAGAATATTTTAAATTTTTCTCTTCACAAAGGCTGATTAAACGGGTGGATAAATTAGAGATAGCCGAAAGACCTGTTAACGGCTCTCCTCCATACCATGTAATACTCAAATGTTCCAGATCGTTTGACAAACTTTCCATTTTAGTAATAATTCTGTCATAGGTAAGATCTAAAACTTCTTTTGACATACTTTTGTTAGTATGCAACTGACCGCAATAGTGACATCCCAGCTGGCAGTTTCCTGAAGGCTGAATCACATAAGAAAGTGTTTTCAGATCCTGATGATCTACAGACATGATGTTGTCTGAAAGGATTTCTCTTAACTCATCTTCAAACTCAGGTACATAAAATTCATTTTTTATCAGGTTGATAAAAATTTCTTCGGGAATCTGAGTGGTTTCAAGATTACATATTTTTTCATATAACCCTTTTTTCACTTCAATGGATGTTCCGGAACGGGTAGAAAAAAGAATGACATGATCATCTAAAATTTCCTCGTTTTCTATGGTATGGATATATCTTGATAATTTGTATTTCATAATTATTTTATTTTACTATTAAATAGAGTAGCACGAATGCTACTCTACTTTTTACTTTAGTTGTAACTCCAACATTCGTTACCACTGCAAGTTTGTGTACCTCCGAATCCCCAGCAGTCATTCTGACTTGTGCACGTTGCTGCTAGCTCTAAAGGTAACTTACCTCCCTTGATTGTCTTTACTGAACTTTCGCTCATTCCCTGTAGCTTATTTTCAGTGATTTTTTTAGACAATTCAAACAATTTTTTGTTTTTCATCACAATAAATCTTAGGTTAATTTTTTCTCTTGTAAAGTTTTAATTCCACACAAGACCCTGCAGAACATAAATTTGTGGAATCAGAGTTCTATTAGTTATAACTCCAGCAGCTGTTACCACTGCAAGTAGCTGTACCTCCGAATCCCCAGCAGCTGTTCTGACTTGTACAGTCTGCTGCTAATTCCAAAGGAAGTCTACCTCCTTTGATTGTCTTTACTGAATTCTCGCTCATTCCCTGTAGCTTGTTTTCAGTAATTTTTTTAGACAATTCAAACAATTTTTTGTTTTTCATGACAATAAATTTTCATGGTTAATAATTCTCCTGAACAGTTTTAATTCCACACAGGACTATACAGAATACAAATTTCTTTATGAAAAGCTCCAGCAATTAGGATCT
Source organism: Chryseobacterium sp. CP-77 (assembly GCF_036362765.1). Taxonomy (NCBI): domain Bacteria; kingdom Pseudomonadati; phylum Bacteroidota; class Flavobacteriia; order Flavobacteriales; family Weeksellaceae; genus Chryseobacterium; species Chryseobacterium sp. CP-77. The sequence goes on along the minus strand of NZ_CP143637.1, from coordinate 4,330,035 downwards.
ACGTGCAGATCCGGCCTGCACCAACTACAGGTACATTGGCTACAATGGTAAGCGAGTAAGCCACCGGTAATAAATACAAGGCCTTCTTTTTGCAGTTTTTTCATTTTGACATTTGTGATTTTCTGAGAAATCATTTTAAGCTTTTTGTTTTTCATAGAAGTAAGTTTTTTATGTTTATTACGAATCTTAACTCTATAAAAATTAATCAAGCCTATGTGGGCGAATTATTGGTCAAAATAAGCCCAACAACTGTTTAATGCACATGGACTGGTTCCATAACCCCAACATGCATTTGCACCGAAACATGCACAGTCTGATATAATCTCTTTTTGTATTCCTCCCTTAATAACTTCAACTGATTCTCTTTTCATTCCTGGGATTTTGTTCTCAGTAATTTTTTTAGACAATTCAAACAGCTTTTTGTTTTTCATCACAATAAGTTTTCATGGTTAATAGTTTGCTGAAAAGTTCCGGCTTCAGAGAAGGCTCAGTAAAAATTTTTATGAAAAGCTCCAACAATCATTCGTCGAGCAGATAAACGGACCACAGTATGAATTACAATCAGGATGTCCATAGCAATCTCCAGTAATATCCTTTCCTGCGTAGATTGTTAAAACCTCTTGTTTTTCTAATTTTTTGATCTTACCGAGGGTTATCTTTTTGGATAACTCCACAAGTTTTTTGTTTTTCATGGTTATTAGTTTTTATTCTTAGTGTATTAGTTTTGCAGTAAAAAAACAGGATTACAGCCGGGGGTTTTCATTTTGAGTTCTCCCCTTGTCTATGTCTCCGGTATTCACTTTTTTTACTTTGTTGTTTCCAAATGTTTTGGATATGCTGAGTGATATGGATCTTAAATTTGATTGCGAAAGAGTTTCAATATATCCGTCATTATTATATAGTGTATTGCGGGAGTTTGAAAGATTCAGCAGATCTTTTACAGAAAGCTTGAACTTAAAATCTTTATAACTCTTTGAAACCTCAAGCTGATTATTGATAAAATAACCGTTTTTCTTATTAACTAATGTATATGGAGAGGTGTAACCAAAGTTATAGCTTATGTTCCAGCCTTTATTCCAAAGATTATTTCCACTAATTGTAACGGAAGAGTTATTATACCAAGAACTAGGATGAACATCATAGATATCTGCATTATTGATATAATACATTCCTGTAGACAGATTGAACATCCATTTGTTTTCAAACAATGGTTTATTATAGTTCAATCCCACATAAAGACGTTTTACATTACCTTCAAAGTTTTTGGGTCTTGTAATGGAAACATTATCTACAACCTCTGTATAAGGAAGAATAGGATTTTTTACAATTCCGAAATTACTTACAAACACCCAGGTTCTTTTTATGCTGTAGCTCGCATTGAATAAGTACATCTTTGCCACATTAAGGTCAGGATTTCCGGTTTCCCACCAGGTTTCATTATTCTTATAAATAAACGGGTTCAAATCATCTACATAAGGTCTCCATAATGCAGTTCTGTATCCCAGAGAAACTCTGTTGTTCTTATTGATCATATAAGAAAGGTTGATGCTGGGCACAATATTGTTGTAACTTCTGGAAAAGTTCTCGCTAACTGTATTTTGTTTTGCGTTGATATTTGTGTTTTCATAACGCACCCCTAAGTTGACATCCAACACAGAAAAGATTTTTTTCTTAACATTAGTATATAACGCGTTTATATTTTCATGATACGTGAAATTATTGGAAAATAGGGTATTCAATGTGCCGTCTGCGTTGTAATAAGCATAAGGGTTATCCGTAGAAAGCCAATTAAGCTTTCCTCCCGCTTCAAGACTAATCTTTAGTTTTTCGAAAGTTTTGGAGTAATCTACTCTTACCGTATAATTGTCCTTCTGATAATCATTATATATTAAATTAGTATACGGATTTGTCAAATTAAAAAACTCTGTCGTATTATCTCTGTGATGGGTGTAATAATCAAAGTTGATATCTAGTCTTTTGGATTTTTTATCATCATTAAAGCTGTAATAAATATTTCCTCCGAAAAGATTCAGCTTATCATTTTGTGTATTTACCGTTCTGTTTTCAAAAATTCCTCCTGTAGTATCATAGTATATATTCCTGTTTTCAAGTGAAAATTCAGGTGTTTTGTGGTAATATTCCAGAATACCTCCTATGCTGCTTCTTTCATTAAGCTCGTAATCAAAACCTGTATTTCCTCCAAAGTTGGTTTCTTTAATCAGCGTACTTCCTATAATCTGATTTCTGCTGAATTTTGAGCTATAGTTATCAATACTGTTTCTTTGCAGGTCATTATTATTTTCAAAAAACAGCATGGTATTATTTGAAAATCTGTTTTTATGATAATTTAAAGTAATATTTGCCTGCTGGCTGTTTTTTCTGTTTTGTTTATCTGTAATGGTAAAACTTCCTTTCAGTCCATCTGTTTCCAGTTTCTTCAGCTTCAGATTAATAATCATTGCATCCTCCAGATCATATTTTGAGGAAGGATTGGTAATCAGCTCTATCTTTACCAGATTAGAAGCCGGCATAGCATTAAGATATTGTATTAAATCTTTGCCTTTAAGAATTGATTTTCTGTCATTGATGTAAACAGAGGCGTTCGTTCCCAGAAGAGTTATTTTATTATCATCTACTTTTAACAATGGTGTTTGAGAGAGAACTTCGGATATGTGATTTCCTACAACCAAATCGCTATTTTCAACATTAAAAACAAAACGGTCATCCTTTTGTTCAAAAAAAGGTTTTTTACCATTCACTTTTATTTCTGCAATTTGTTTTTCTATAACTGTTTTAATGGAATCTTTCTTCTCTTGAGAGAAACCCAACAACGGAAGCAAAACACTTACACATATTACTATTTTCCTCATTTACTTTCAATATTTCTGATGCAAACATCATGATTATACCTAAGGTCTACAAGATTAGTAATCCGAGATTGATCAATATCGGTATATCTTTTTCCAAAAATTTACAAATTCACGATTAAAAGAGATCAATACACAACTGATAAACAACCGTTTATACTTCCATGATAAAAATCCGATGATAATTCATAAATTTGCAGTGTATTTAGAAATATGAAGAAGTTTCATTTAATTATTTTAACTGTTTTCCCTGTTTTTTTCTTTTCTCAAAGCATAAAGGGATTAAACATTCCAGACTCGTTAAAGAATAAAAGTTATAAGTATATTAATGATGCTTACAATAAAGTATTCCAGGTTGACAACGATAAAGCCGAGCTTTTAGCCAATTACATTCTATTAAAAGGAAAGAAAGAAAATAATAGGGACATCCTGTTTGATGGATATTATAATATAGCACGGGTAAAAAATCTGAAGAATGAAAACGGGCATCCCTTTGCAGATTCCCTCATCTCTGCCTCAAAAAACGTTAATAACTACGATTACCCGGCAAAATCTTATATATTAAAGGGTATTTTATTCAACAATGAAGGGAAATACAAAGAAGCTTTAGATGAATATACTATAGCTATTAATCACAACAGAGCTGAAAATAAAGAACAGTTTTTTTATATAAACAAACTCATTGCTATCCTAAAAACAGCCACAGAAGAATATCAGGAAGCACTCCCTCTCTTTTTGAAATACTATAAGTATGAAAAAGATAAAATAAAAAACAACAATGTAGATGCTAAAAACTATATTGCTTCTATTTTTTCTTTAGCTAATATTTATACCAAATGTAAGGACTATAAAAAAGGTATTGAATTTGCAGATCTGGGGCTTACAGAATGTAAGAAATACAATAATTATTCTTATTACAGCTATCTGCTTATGATAAAAGGGATTAGCCTCTTTTATGTAAAAGATTATTCGCTGTCTTATAAAATCCTGCTGGAAGTACAAAAAGGATTGATAACAAATAAAGATTATAGTAATCTAGGAGTTTTATATTATTATCTGGGAAAAATAAAATATGCAACCCGCAGTGAAAACGAAGCTATAGAATTTTTTAAAAAGGCAGATTCAATTTCTTTTACTTTCAACAGTTTTGAACCTATAAAAAGAGAGGGATATGAAATTCTGATAGACTTTTATAAAAAGAAAGGCGATTTAAAAAACCAACTAAAATACATTGACAACCTGATGTATAGTGACAGTATAATAGCTGTGAACCGAAAAAATCTTTCAAAAGAAATTCTGAAAAAATATGACACCCCTTTGCTTATGAAAGAAAAGGTAAGTGTAATTGAAAGACTGAACCATCAGAATGCCTGGCTGATATCGTGTTTGCTTCTGATTACTTTAGCTTTCATATTCGTAATCAGGAAAAACAGGAAGAAAATAAAAGAATACGAAAAGCAGGCAAAAGTATTATCAGAAAAACCTTTGAGTACCCCTGTGCTGGAAAAAGAGCAAAAGAATGAAACTCCCATTACAGATAATCCTTCCATTACCATTGAAAGAAAGGAAAAAGCTACGAAAAGTGACCTTTCTTCTAATCCAAAATTTAAAATACTCATTGATAAAATAGAACAGTTTGAAAAGACTAATAGTTTTCTAAATAAAAATATTACTTTAGATTCTCTGTCAAAAGAATTTGATACTAACAGAGATTATCTCTCAAAGCTAGTCAATGAATTAAAGGGTAAAAACTTTTCCCAATATCTGAACGAGCTTAGGATCAACTATATTGTTGAAGAATTAAAATCTAACGAAAAAATAAGAAAGCATACCATTGCTGCTATTGCTGATGATATTGGCTACAACAATGCTGAGTCTTTCACGAATGCTTTCAAAAAAATAACAGGAACACTTCCTTCTTATTATATAAAAGCACTCAATTAAAACAAAATTACAAACTGCTAAAAATTAATATTTTACATGTAAATCTCACCGAAATTTATCAATTTCGGCATATATAAATTCTTTATTTACAGGAATAGAATTTCCTTTGTACTTCAATTTATTTAAAAATCTTAAAACTACTTTAGCAGTGAAAAAAATTAAAAAAACAGAAAAAAGATTATCCCTAAACAAAGTTCAAATGTCTAAAATAAAAGGAGGGATTAGCTCCGGAGGAGGTGATCAAATGCTTTTGAATGATGGTAATGATACGGTCTTAGACAAAACATTAGATACTCTGGATGTGACAGTAAAAAATTAATGACAATTTTAACATTTTATCAGTAATTTTGAGAAAAATTACTGATTTTTTATTTTTATGAAGTACCTGTTAGCCCTATCATTTTTCCTTACATTCAATATTTCTTTTTCTCAGAAAATAAGTATTAAACATTTTAATGACTACAATATTGAAAAACTGCAGCCTTTAATTTCTTATTTAAATTCTGAAATACAACAGAATTATAAAGAAAAAGACAAGGCGGTAAAGTATGATAATCTTTTCAGAGTAAGTATGGCAGCACAAAACTATGATACTGCTTTAAGTCAGCTAGATTCAGTACGCAGTGTTTACAGAAAAAGTAATCCTATTATTTCATACGCTATGGGAACACAGTATGAAATTTACATAAATGCTCAAAAAAATAAAAATTCATACAAAAATTTTCAGGAAAAATATAAAGAAGAATTTCTGAAAAAATATGAAAGTCTTCCTATAAAAACACAGGTCATACTTCCCCGCTATTTCAATGGTGATACCGAGAAAACAAAAAAGGAAATTCTGGCTACTCTTAAAAATGATTTTGAGAACAAAGACAGCGTAGATCTGAAAAAAGCTTTACAGCTATGCAGAAGTTATAACTCATATATAACAGGACCTACATTTGATATCGCTAAAAATTATTTAAAAGAACTCGACTCCAGAAACTTTGAAGTAAAAGACAGTTTATTAATCAATAATAATATAAGTATAAGAGTTGTTTTAAATAAAAAAATAACTAATCCGGAAGCCACCATCCTGGTCAATTCCATCTATCCCGATCCGGAAGATGTCAATGATCAAAAAGTACATGCAAGCTCTGGTTATCATTCTGTTTACATTTATCCCAGAGGAAAATATACGAGCAACGCTGCCATAGAACCTTTTGAGCATGAGCAGGAAGATATAAATAAGGTTATAGACTGGGTGATAAAACAGCCATGGAGCAATGGCAAAGTAGGAATGATCGGAGGCAGTTATCTGGGATTCAGCCAATGGGCGGCCGCTAAAAATATTCATCCTGCTCTAAAAACTATTATTCCACAGGCCTCTGTAGGAATTGGCGTTGTAGATTTCCCCATGAATAATAACATCTTTTCATCCTATTCGCTTCGTTGGATTAATTATGTTACCAACAATAAAATGCTTGATGCAGGTTTTAAAGATGAAGATCATTGGAATTCTGTTTTTAAAAAATGGTATGAAGGTGGTGAGGCATTTAACAAGTTAGATTCTATTGCCGGTAAAAAAAATATCATATTTCAGCGCTGGTTAAAACATCCGGCATTTGACAGCTATTGGCAGAAAATGATTCCTTATAAAAAGGAGTATTCTAATATCAACATCCCGGTTTTAACCATTACAGGATATTATGACTCTGATCAGCTGGGAGCATTATATTATTTAAGAAACCATTCTAAATATAACAAAAACGCCGACCATTATGTCATTATCGGCCCGTATGATCATTCAGGAGCTCAAGGTTATATTAAAAGTAATTTAAAAGGGTATGCTATTGATTCTGCAGCCAATATTGATCTCGGAAATATGACAATGGAATGGTTTGATTATATTCTGAAGGGTAAATTAAAACCAGCTTTCTTAAAAGATAAAATTAATTATCAGGTAATGGGAACCAATGAATGGAAAAGTACCTCCGGCATTGATGATTTTGATAAAAATAAATTAAAATTCTATATCACAAACCAACATCAGCTTTCTCTAGCAAAAGATAAAGATAAAGACTTCACACCACTTACGGTAGATTTAAAAGACCGTACCAATGCAGATGAGCTTTTTAAGCAAAAAGATAATGTGCTGGATAGTAAAATTTACAGTCCAGACGCTGTTGTATTTTCATCAGAGCCATTTGAAAAACCGGTGGAATTTACAGGAAATTTTGTGGGTAATCTGAAATTATCTGTTAATAAAAAAGATGTTGATGTATATATGAAACTTTATGAAAAGACCAAAGAAGGTAAATATTTTCTGTTATCCACCTATTATGGAAGAGCAAGCTATGCTAAAAGCTCAGAGAAAAGACAATTGCTGCGTGAAAATAAAGAAACGGATATAGCTGCTGTCAATAATGAATTTGTAAGCAAAAAAATAGAAAAAGGCAGTACACTTGTCTTGGTCCTGGGAGTTATAAAAAATCCACTTATGCAGATCAACTATGGAACCGGAAAAGATGTGAGTGAAGAAACCATCAAGGATGCTGCAGTTCCTGTGGAAATAAAATTTTACAATAACAGTTTTATAGAAATTCCTATTTCACTTAATTAATGCCACGTTTTCCATTTCAGTTTTTTGACACATTTGTTGTCAGATCTCCAATTTTTTCCTACAAAGAATTTCAGGATCATTTCTCTGGTGAAAACATCACCAAGGGATCTTTAGAAAAATATTGCAACCATACAATTTTTAGAGAAGCCATTTATTTAGCTTCTCTTTCCTTATATGATGAGATAAAGAAATTGACGGATCGTGAACATACAACGTCTAATTTGCCAAATGAAAAAACAAAGATTTCATTATTAAAATATTATAACCGCTCAAGTACCCGCTGTACCCCATTTGGTTTATTTTCAGGAGTAAGTACAGGAAAATTTGAAAAAGAGACTCTATTTCCGATATTCTCAGAACCTACAAAAGTAAGAGATACAAAGCTGGATATGCATTTTTTAGTGGCACTATCAGAGCAGATTCTTTTAATTCCGGCCATTAAAAATAGTATCTCTTTTTTTCCTAACAACAGTATTCATAAGGTTGGAAATAAAATTCGCTTTGTAGAATATGAAAATACAGGAGGAAAAAGAGATTACATCATTTCTTCAGCTCCATTTTCCAAAGAGTTGGAACTTATACTACAATTTTCAGAAACCGGTAAAACAATTGACCAGCTTGCCACCTTCCTCGTTCATGAAGATATATCTTTTGAAGAAGCCCGGGAATTTATTGATGAGCTTATCGGAAATCAGGTTTTGATAAGTGAAATTAATCCTACAGTTTCGGGAGGAGATTTTCTGGAACGATTAATTTACATGCTAAACAAAATTGGCAGATATCAGGAAAAAGATATTTTAGTGGCTATTAAAAACAAGATCAGTGACCTTGATTTACATTTTGGAAATACGGCAGAAGTATATTCTGAAATTGAGGAACTCATCAAAAAACTGAATGTACAATATGAAAAGAAATATCTTTTTCAGACAGATCTTTATTTTGAAGATGAAACAAATTTATCCTATCAATGGAAAAAAGAACTGAAGAAAGGAATCTCTTTTCTGAATAAAATTGCTGTTCCTTACAAAGAATCTGCTTTAGAAAAATTCAAAAAAGCCTTTTATGAAAGATTTGAAAACGAAGAAGTTCCATTATCGTATGCTTTAGATCCGGAAATAGGAATTGGCTATTTACAAGATATTCCGGCCAAAGGGGTTCATCCTTATATTGAAGATTTAATCCTGCCCTATCCTAATCAGAAAAAAGAAATTCGGGTAAATCTTAATCCGGTACAAATCATTCTCAATCGGAAATTACAAAAAGCTTATTGGAATAAAGATCATGTAATACATTTAACTGATGATGACTTTAATGGTTTTGAGGAACAGTGGAATCAACTGCCAGATACATTGTCCGTTATGGCTGAAATCATTTCAGAAAATCAGCAGGAAAAATTATTTTTAAAATCTGCCGGTGGAAATGCCGGAAAATTATTGGGCAGATTCTGTTCAGAAAAATCATCTATAAAAGATTTGGTGAAAGCCATTGCTGAAAAAGAACAGGAACTTAATCCGGACAAAATTTTAGCAGAAATTGTACACTTACCCGAATCCAGAATTGGAAATGTGATCAGAAGACCTTCTATAAGAGAATATGAAATTCCTTATCTGGCGGGCTCTGCATTAGAAAAAGACAATCAAATTTTTGTGGAAGACTTGTACCTGTCCATAAAGAATAGCCAGTTATTTCTAAGGTCAAAGAAGCACAATAAAGAAATTATTCCTCATCTTACGAATGCCCATAATTATTTAAACAACTCTTTACCTGTCTACCATTTTTTATGCGATTATAATAATCAGAGTGTAAAACCTTATTTATCATTTAGCTGGGGGGGATTATCCCAAATTTATGACTTCCTTCCAAGAATTGAATATCAAAATATAATTCTGTCTAAAGCACAGTGGAAAATTGATCCTGAACAAATTCATTATTTTGATTCCATTCTTCAATCTGGTAAAAAAGATCTTCTGTTTCAAAATATTGAAGAGTGGAGAAAATTAAAACAAATTCCACAATGGATACAGTGGGTAAAAGGAGATAATACACTGGCGGTCAACCTGAAAAATTACGATTTAATTCAAATGTTTTTATCATCCGTAAAAAATGAGAAACTAATTTTTATTGAGGAGTTCCTGTATAATGATCAGTCAGATTATATTCATCAATTCGTTTTCTCTCTTTATAAAGATCTATAAATAAGATGATAACCAGAAAATTTCATCCGGGAAGTGAATGGCTTTATTTCAAAGTTTACACCGGGATCAAAACTTCAGATACTATTTTACAGGAAGTTATAGAACCATTAGTTGAACAATTACAAATTCAAAACCTTATTGATCAATGGTTTTTTATACGATATAACGATCCTAAACCCCACCTAAGAGTAAGATTAAACCTTAAAAATATAACTGCCTGTAGTATGATCCTGGGAATGATCAATTCCTTATTTAAGGACTATCTGGAATCGGGAGAAGTCGCTTCTATCATTATGGATACCTACTCGAGAGAACTTGAACGTTACGGTGAAAACACGATAGAATACGCGGAAGACCTCTTTTTTAAAAGCAGTCAATTGATTTTAAACTTTCTGGAATACAGTGATGAAGAAAAGATCATTACTTCTTTATTTTATATAGATCAAATTTTATCAGCATTCAACCTATCTCCTGAAGAGAAAATAGAGTTTGCGAAGCGTTCTGAAAATGCTTTCAAATCAGAATTCAATGCAGATAAGAACTTAAATAATCAGTTAAAGAAAAAGTATAATGAGTTTTATCCTCATTACTTTGAATTCATTACCTCTGAGGAATATGAAGAAATCAGAAACTTAATAAAAAGTAATATCACTAAAATTGCATTAAAGCCTGAAGAACTTTCAAAATTAGAAAATGACAATGTATTAAAAATAAAACCAAAAGATTTCTTCAAAAGTATTTTTCATATGCATATTAACCGATTGTTTATTTCGCATCAAAGATTATTTGAGATGGTGGTTTATGATCACTTATTCCGTCTTTATAAAACAAACAGAACCCATTCTCTGCAAAAATAAATTTGAATTTATGAAAAATAAAAAACCGCCTACATGATGTAAGCGGTTGATTTTCTGTGGTCCCACCTGGGCTCGAACCAGGGACCACCTGATTATGAGTCAGGTGCTCTAACCAACTGAGCTATAGGACCTCAAAACTTGGTTAAATTTTGTGTTTGCAAAAATAGTAAAATTTCTTTCACTACAAAATTTTTTATTGCTTTTCTTGGCAAAGTTCTACCAGCACGCCGTTGGTAGACTTCGGATGAAGGAATACAACTAGTTTGTTATCAGCACCTTCTTTCGGTTCTTCAGAGATAAACTCAAATCCTTCTTTTTTTAATCTTTTTACTTCCTCTAGGATATTTTCAACCCCAAATGCGAGATGATGGATGCCTTCTCCCTTTTTATCAATAAATTTAGAAATCGGACTTTCAGGATTACTGGCTTCCAGAAGTTCAATTTTACTTTCTCCTGTTTCGTAAAAAGAAGTTACCACACCTTCTCTTTCCACCGTTTCTTTTTTATAGGATTCTTTTCCTAATAGTTTTGTAAAAAGTTCATCAGAAACGCCTAAAGACTTTACGGCAATACCAATATGTTCTAGCTTCATAAATAGTAATCAATATAATTAAATCGTAAATTTGATACTACAGTTGAATTTCAAAGTATCAATTCAAACAAAAGTACTAAATTTGCAGAAATTATGGAAAGTAACAGACAAAGAAAAGTAGCACAGATTATTCAGGAAGACTTCGCGGAGCTTTTCCGCAAACAGGCTGCAGAAAGCAAACAGAGCATATTGGTATCTGTTTCAGATGTAAAAGTAACTGCCGACTTAGGAATTGCCAAAATTTATTTAAGCATTTTTCCACAGGAGTTCCGTACCGCTGTGATGAAGGAGATTGAAGAAAACAAACCTCAATACAGAAATTTCATTGGCCAGAAAATGGCAAAGCAGGTGCGTATTATTCCACAACTTAACTTTTACCTGGATACCGCTCTTGATGATGTTGAAAGACTGGAAAGAGAATTAAGAGGCGAAGGCGACAATCCTGTTTTATAGATCTTGAAGAATATTGCATTTTACATAGCATCCAGATACCTTTTGGCTAAAAAAGGAAGTACTGCCGTTACGTTCATTACGTGGCTGGCCGTGGGTGCCATGACGGTTGCTGTGGCTGCAATGTTCGTCATTATTTCGGTATTTTCAGGACTTGAGGACCTGAATAAAGACCTTATTTCCAATCTTCATGCTGATCTTACTTTAAAAAGCACTTCCGGAAAAACAATTAAAAATCTGGATAATGTCACAAAAATTCTCACCAGCAATAAAGAAATCAGCAGTTTCTCCCGTGTTATTGAAGAAAAAGTATACATCAGCTTCAACGGAAAGGGCGATATTGCTTACTTAAGAGGTGTAGATTCCGCCTATGTGAAGGTAAATCCTATCAATAAAGAAGTATTCTACGGAACGTATCCAAGTTTCAGATACTCGAATGAGGTATTGATGGAGAACAGTCTGGATAACAGGCTATCAATTCCGGTAGATTCTTCCAATCATTATGCAACAGTATTCATGCCCAAACCGGGAACAGGGATTATCACCAAGGAAGAAGACATCTATAATAAAAGAGATATTCTGGTAACGGGTGTTTTCCCCGGAAAAGACCAGCTGGACAATTATATCGTTTCTCCTATTGAGCTTACGGAAGAATTACTTAGTCTTCCTAAAAATTCGGCTTACCAGATTGTTATTAAATTGAAAAATCCGGAAAATGCAGATGTAGTAAAACAAAGTCTGCTTTCTTCACTCGGAAAAAATATTGAGATCAAAACCAAGGAAGAAGAGAATGCAGCTTTCTGGAAAATGATCAACACTGAAAAGCTTTTTATTTACCTGATCTTTGCATTGGTCATCTTTATTACCACCTTTAATCTTGCCGGAGCAATTATTATCCTTCAGCTTGATAAAAAAGAGCAGGCAAAATCATTGATATCACTCGGCTTCCCTTTAAGCCATTTAAGAATGACCTATTTCTACACCGGACTTCTGATTGTTATTTCCGGAGTAATTACCGGATTAATTTTTGGAACAGCTCTTTGCTATTTCCAGCTTTATACAGAATTCTTCAGAGCCAATGAAGTTCTGCCATTCCCGGTAAAAATTGTAGGAAAGAACTATCTTATTGTAGCCCTTACGGCTTCCTTATTTGGAATCACTATTTCATGGTTCTTTTCAAAAATCAGTAAAGAATATATTACTAAAAACTAATATTTCAAGTTTATATATTACATACAATTAATATACTTCGGTTTCATTTTTTCGTACCTTTACGCCCCAATTTTAAAAAATGAAACAAATTTTATCTTTTTTTCTTTTAAGCGTGACATTTATAAGCGCTTTGGCACAGGCTCCGGCTGGATATTATAACCAATCGCCGACCTTAACAGGTGCAGCTCTTAAAACAGCTCTTAAAACCATTATCACTAATGGACATGTAGACAATGGTTATGGTGGCCTATGGACAGGTTATGCTACCACAGACCGCGATTATTTCTATGAAAATGATGGAACTATTCTGGATATTTATTCTGAAAATCCAAATGGGCCAGATCAATATAATTTCACCCTGGGGACCAGTCAATGCGGATCTACCGGATATTCTAATGAAGGTGACTGTTACAACAGAGAGCACGTAATTCCTCAGAGTCTATTTAACAGTGCATCTCCTATGGTTGCTGATATTCATTTTATCCGAGCTACCGATGGAAAAGTGAACGGAATGAGATCCAATTATCCTTTCGGAATTGTAGGGACCCCTTCTTTTACTTCGAAAAACGGATCAAAATTAGGAAATTCTGTATCAGCAGGATATGCAGGCACTGTATTTGAACCCATTGATGCTTTCAAAGGAGACATTGCGAGAATGATTCTTTATTTCGTAACAAGATATGAGGATAAACTTCCTAATTTCACTACTGGTGACATGCTTGGCAACACCGCATTTCCGGGATTACAGCCCTGGGCACTTAATCAATATTTAGCGTGGAATGCAATGGATCCGGTATCGCCGGAAGAAATTGCCAGAAACAATGCTTCTTATACTTACCAGGGAAACAGAAACCCTTTCATTGATCACCCTGAATATGTTACCCAGATCTGGGGAGCTCCGGTTATTGACAGCCAGGCACCTACAGCAGCAACCAACCTCGTTGCCAGCAATCCGACTTCAAACTCTATTGCTTTAAGCTGGACAGCTGCAACAGATAATGTGGGAGTAACGTCTTACCAGATTTACGCCAACGGAACATTAAAAGCTACTGTTTCAGGAACAACAACATCTACTATTGTTTCAGGATTATCACCATTGACTCAATATACATTCTACATCATTGCTAAAGATGCTTTCTCAAACTCTTCCCCACAAAGTACAACTGCTACAGAAACAACTCTGGATGTACCTGCCGGAGGAGGAAGCTGTGGAACTGAAAATTTTGAAATGATCAGTGGTGCTGCCAATACTTATCTGACAGCAACCTGGACTAACAACGGAATTTCCTGGACTGCAACAGATGCAAGAGTTGATCAAACCATCAATAATAAAGCGATCACCATTAGAAATGGTACTTTAACAAGTTCTTCATTTTCAGGTGGAGTTCAAAGCTTAACTTTAACAACTCAATTGAAGTTCTCCGGAAGTGCAGGATACTTCAATGTTCTTGTAAACGACGTCAATGTAGGAACCATTCCTTACAGTAATGTTGTTACTACAACTACCATTAATAATATAAATGTAAGCGGAAATGCGGTGATTAAACTGACAAATTCCTCTACTTCCAACAGAGTGGCTCTGGATGATCTTAGCTGGACATGTTTCGGAACTACGTTAGCTACTGCCGAAAACCTAAAAGACAAGTCAGCTATTACCATCTACCCTAACCCGGTAAGAAATAATGAATTATTTGTAAAAGGAGAAAACCTTAACAAAATTTCAAAAGCTGATATCTATGATCTTTCCGGAAAATTAATTGAAACGATTGCCAACCCTTTCAGACATTCAAATAAGATCAACCTTAAAGGTTTGCTTAAAGGAACTTACATTCTGAAAACAGAAAATTTCTCTACTAAATTTATCGTAGATTAATTATTAAAAAATATTTCAAATTAAAAGACTGGATTTATCCGGTCTTTTTTTTACTTTTGATAGATGGATTCCAATAAAAAATTAGGATTGATAGGACGAAACATTTCCTATTCTTTTTCTAAAAAATTCTTCGAAAACAAGTTCCAAAAGCTCATGCTGAAGAACTTCTCCTACGATATTTTTGATCTGAACGAAATTAATGAAGTAGAAAAACTTTTTGCGTCTCCGGACCTGTTAGGTTTCAATGTAACGATTCCTTACAAAGAAAAAATAATTGATTATCTGGATGAATTAAGTGATGAAGCGGAGAAAATAGGCGCCGTAAACTGCGTTCTTATTCAGGATGGTAAGAAAACAGGCTATAATACAGATGCATTCGGTTTTGAAAAAACGCTTCTTTTGCACAGAAAACCTTCACAGGATAAAGCTTTGATTTTAGGAAACGGAGGAGCTGCAAAAGCCGTAAAATATGCCTTGGATAAACACAGTATTCCTTCAGTCACCATTTCCAGAAGTACGGAAATCAATTTTGAAAATCTTGATCAGGAAACTGTTGCCGACCATAAAATTATCATTCAGTGTACGCCGGTAGGTACTTTCCCGAATGTGAAAGACTGTCTTAATTTTCCTTTTGACGGGCTTTCTTCAGATCATTTGGTTATCGACCTGATTTACAATCCCAACTACACTCAATTCATCATCAATGCCTCTGAAAAAGGAGCAAAAACCGTGAATGGCTATTATATGCTTGAACAGCAAGCAGAAAAAGCCTGGGAAATTTGGAATTTTCAAAAAAAATAACATAAATTAGTACTTTAATTGGCCTTAAAGCTATATTTAAAAGATATTAACGCCACTCACATAAAAGATTTGCTATGACTACAGAAAACAATCTTTCTGAAAACGAAGAAAAGAAAAATCCTAACGAAGTATCTCAGGACACATCAGAAAACACGGTTTCTCATGATGCAAACCACCATGACGATGATACAGAACACCTGGATGAACATGAAGAAGAAATTTCCCTTGCCGATGCTTTAAAGGAAATGGAAAAAATCATCAACACTCCCAACGCCGGTGAAAATTTCAAAAGATTCAATCAGCTGAAGGAAAAAGCAAGTCATTACATCCATGATGAAGTGGAAGATAAAAAGCATGAATATGTAGAAGCCGGAAATCCAGCTGAAAATTTCAGCTATGAGCATCCATCTCAGGCAAAGTATTCTGCATTGGTTAATATCTTCAAGGAAAAACATGATGACTTCCAGAAAGGACAGGAAGAAGAACAAAAGAAGAATCTGGACCACCGCCAAAGTATTATCGAAAGACTTAAAAATCTATACACAAGCTCAGAACCGGGAATCAATCTTTTCAAATCTATTCGCGAGATTAAAGAAGACTGGTCAAAAGCCGGACAAGTTGCCAAATCTGAATTCAAAATTCTTAACAATAATTATTTCCACCATCTGAATCAGTTTTATCAGATGCTGGATCTGAATAAAGAATTTCTGGAACAGGAATACAGCCACAATCTGGAAAAGAGAGAGCATATCATTGCCCGTGCTAAAGAACTTGAGAATGAGCCTGTAATTCAGAAAGCGTTAAACGAGCTTCAATATCTTCACAAACTTTGGAAAGAAGAAGCAGAGCCTGTTGCAGAAGAATTCCGTGAAAAAACATGGGAAGAATTCAAAGAAATTTCCAACAAAATTCACGAAAGAAAGTCTGAACTTTCCGCATCCATTGAAAAAGAGCAGGCTGTTAACCTTGAAAAGAAGAATGAGATCATCGCTGAAATCAAGAAACTGTCTGAACCTTCGGAAACGCCCAACCACAACTACTGGCAGAATGCCATTAAAAGAGTGGAAGATCTGCGTTCTGAATTCTTAAAAACAGGAAGTGTTCCAAGAAAACTTTCCAACCAAAACTGGAACGACTTCAAAACGACACTAAGAGGCTTTAATACAACGAAAAATAATTACTACAAATCGTTGAAAGGTTCTCAACAGGCGAATCTTGAAGAAAAATTAAAACTGATCCAGACTGCACAGGACAATATGAATAACGAGGAATGGGATATCGCTGTTCCGTTATTCAAAAAACTACAGGAAGACTGGAAAAAAATCGGCCACGTTCCCAAGAGCATGACCAATAAAATATGGGATGAATTCCGTGACGCCTGTAATGCATTCTTCAACAATTACAGAGAGAAGAGCAATACTTCTACCGACAACTGGAAGGAAAACTATAAAAACAAGAAAGCACTTCTTGATGAATTGAAGGAAGTTTCCAACGAAGAAGGAAGCATCGAAAGAATTGAGCAGATCAAGACTTCATGGAATAACATCGGAAAAGTTCCGAGAGACAAAATTTCAATCAACTCTGAATTCAACAAAACATTAAGAGAGAAATTGAAAATAAACAAGATCAATGAGCTTGAACTGAAAGAAGAAGGTTTATCTGAAAACCAGCTTACCGACAAAGCAAGAAAGATCAAAAATCAAATCTCTGACCTTGAGGCAGAAATTGTTAAACTGGAAAACAACCTTTCTTTCTTCAACAAACCGTCGAGAGAAAACCCTCTGTTGAAAGATACTTACAACACGATTGATGAAAAAAAGGCTCATCTTGAAACATTAAAACAAAATCTTCACAGCATTATCAGCGGAGAATAATACATAACAAAATTAATAAAGGCGGAGCAAAGCAATTTGTCTTCGCTTTTTCTTTTTATAAAACATGAACAACGACGAATTTTATATTAAAAGATGTATCGAACTGGCTCAAAAAGCTCTCGGCAACACCTATCCCAATCCTCTTGTAGGAAGCGTTATAGTCCACAATGGGGAAATTATAGGTGAAGGATATCATCATAAAGCAGGAGAAAACCACGCAGAAATCAATGCCATCAATTCCGTTAAAAATAAAGATCTGATCCCGGAATCAACGATCTATGTATCTCTCGAACCGTGCGCCCATTATGGCAAAACACCGCCTTGTGCTTTAAAGATTAAAGAACTGGGCTTTAAAAAAGTAGTGATTGGCGCTATGGATTCCCATGATAAAGTGAACGGCAAGGGAAAAAAAATCATTCAGGATGCTGGAATTGAAGCTGTTTCAGGAATACTTGAAAAAGAATGCATTGAACTGAACAAAAGGTTTTTCACGTATCACGAAAAGAAAAGACCCTATATCATTTTAAAATGGGCAGAATCCGGTGATGGTTTTCTTGATAAAGATTTTAAACCGACTGCTATTTCCAATCCTTTGGTTAATCAGTTTGTTCATCAGTTAAGAGCTGACGAGCATGCCATTTTAGTAGGAACTCAAACTGCATTCAATGACAATCCAAGTCTTACCGTAAGAAATGCAGAAGGAGTAAACCCTGTCCGGATTTTAATTGATTTTGATTTAAAAGTTCCTGCCAGCTTCAATATTTATAACAATGAAGCAAGAACATTGGTTTTAAATTCTGTGAAAGAAGGTTCTGAAGGACATATTCAATTCATTAAAATCAACAAGGCCGATTTTCTGGCTGAACTCATGGTGGCATTGTATAAAGAACAGATACAATCAGTTATTATCGAGGGCGGCCGTTTTACGCTGCAGGAATTTATTAATGCAGGTCTCTGGGATGAAGCAATAGTGATAAAAAATGAAAATCTCATCCTTAAAAACGGAACAAAAGCGCCGGAATTCAATTATACAGCAACGAAAACAGAAACATTCAGAGATAATATAGTTTCATTCTATAATTCAAAATAACACGATTTTATCACCGTAAAATGAAATAATTTATTTACATTAGTTTTACAAAATTAAAACGACCATGAAAAATTTGAAAAAAGTATCAAGAACCGGTTTAAAAACAATCCAGGGAGGAGCTTTTGTAACATGTATCCTGCCCACCGGACAGCCTACCACATGCAGAGATAAATGTCCTCAGGATTTTTGCGGCCCAACAAGTTATATGTGCCTGATTCCGATGGATCTTTGCGGAGATGGAATGTAAGATATAATTTCAGATCAAAAAACAGATAAGCCGTCAAGATTTGACGGCTTAATTTATGATCATGGTGCAGAATCGTAAAGCATTTAATATTTTTGCATAAACAAAGCAGGAACCTCCAATGACGTTTGAATACAAAACCATAGAAAAACCCATAGAAAATACTCTTTTAAAAGAAAAAGGGAGCAAGTTCATCGGATTTGCTTTCCCGGTAACCAATGAAAAAGAATTAAAGAGTGCGCTGGAAAAAATCAGAGAAGAACATCCGAAAGCTACTCATCACTGCTATGCCTTCAGAATGGGATTAAATGGTGAAAATTACCGTGCCAATGATGATGGTGAGCCTTCCGGAAGTGCAGGTTTGCCAATCTACAACCAGCTTCTGGCTAATGAAATCACGAATGTGCTTGTCATTGTTGTCCGTTATTACGGGGGAACCAAATTAGGGGTTTCAGGATTGGTAAAAACCTATAAAGAATCGGCAAAGATCACATTGGAAGAAGCCAGCATCATTACCAGAGAACTGGAAACAGAAGTAGAGATCAGGTTCAACTTCAATCAGCAGAACACGATTTTCACCCTGCTTTCAAAATTTGATGCTAAAGTTTTGAACTTCGATGCGAATGAAAACTGTATTCTTACCGCCTCACTGAAACTGGCACAAAAAGAAAGCATCTCAGAAAAGCTTTCCGAGATGCAATATGTTTCATTTGAATTTAATGACTAATCCCTCCTTCCACCAAGAAGCAAAGATGCCCAGTAAAGAAGTTGTGCCAGAGAGCCTAAGGCTGCCACCACATAAGTTCTTGCGGCCCATTTCAGGCTGTCCTGTACTCCAACAAATTCTTCTGCAGTTACCGTTCCCGTATCTTTAAGCCACTTCATCGCTCTGTTACTCGCATCGTATTCCACGGGAAGCGTTACAAAAGCAAAAAGAGTGGTCATCGCAAACATTGCTACTCCGATGGCAAGAACAGTTGTATTTCCATTTGGATTTTCAATTGTTCTCGATGCCGCCATTACTGCGATACCCGCAATAAGGACAAACTGCATCAGATTAGAACTTATATTTACAATAGGAACCAGCTTTGAACGTAAATTCAGCATAGAATATCCTACCGCATGCTGCACTGCATGTCCGCACTCGTGAGCTGCTACTGCCGCTGCCGCTGCATTTCTCTGCATATAAACTCCTTCCGAAAGGTTCACTGTTTTATCTGCCGGATTATAGTGGTCCGTCAACTGTCCGGGTACTGATATTACCTGAACATCATTTATCCCGTTATCTCTCAACATCTTTTCCGCTACTTCTTTGCCTGAAAGGCCATTTCGAAGGTGTACATTGGAATAATATTCAAATTTCGATTTCAATCTGGACGAAACCCACCAGCTCACCAACATTGAAATACCAATAATGATATAATAACCCACCATTTTATATAAATTTTGTGTTTAATTTTACCCATAATCAAATAAAAACTGTGCCAAAGTATACGATATTATTATTTATATTTGTCCTTTAATTCCTCTCAAAAAACATGTCTACAGTTTCAATTATTGAAGTAAAAACAGCGGGTCAGCTCAAGCAATTCGTAAAGTTCCCGATGGATTTGTATAAAAACAATCCCTACTATGTTCCGTCTTTTATCAATGACGAAATCAACATCTGGAATGCTGATGAAAATCCTGCGCTTCAATATTCTGAGGCAAAACAATATCTGGCTTATAAAAATGATAAGATCGTTGGAAGAATTGCCGTTCTGATTAATCATAAGGAAGAGAGAGAATTAGGAATTAAAAAAGTTCGTTTCGGATGGATCGACTTTATTGATGATGCTGAAGTTTCAAAAGCATTGATTCAAAAAGCAGTTGATTACGCTAAAGAAAAAAGTATTGACAAAATTGAAGGGCCTATGGGCTTCACCAATCTTGACAAAGCCGGGATGCTGGTAAAAGGTTTCGACCAGCTTGCGACCATGATTGGAATTTACAACCATGCGTATTATCCTCAGCATCTTGAAAACCTGGGTTTAACCAAAGAAAAAGAATGGGTAGAATTTGAAATCATTTTCCCTGAAACGTTACCGGATAAAATTCATAAATTTAATCAGCTTATTTCTGAAAAGTACAAACTGAAAGTTTTAAAATTCAAAACGAAAGAAGAGATTATTCAGTATGTGGATCCTATGTTTGATCTTCTGGATGAGACTTATAAACATCTTTCTACTTACACTCCGATTTCGGATGAACAGCGCAAAACCTACAAAGAGAAATATTTCAAACTTATTGATAAAGATTTCATTGTTTGTATTGCTGATGAACAGAATAATCTGATCTCATTCGCCATTACAATGCCTTCTTATTCCAAGGCGCTGCAGAAGTCCGGCGGAAAACTACTTCCATTCGGCTGGTGGCATTTTTTACAGGCAGGAAAGAAAAATGACAGAGCCAATTTTTACCTGATCGGTATTCACCCTGATTATCAGAGAAGAGGGGTCACTTCCATTATTTTCAAAGAAATCTGGGATATTTTCAGAAAAAAGGGAGTAAAATACCTTGAAACCAATCCGGAGCTGGAAGAAAACAAAAGCATTCAGCTGCTATGGCAGGATTACGATCCGGTGAATCATAAAAGAAGAAGAACCTATTCAATGGAAATCAAATAATTGATACCGTATTTTGTACGATGTAAATTTATCACCTAAACTTTGAATTTTATGAAACCACAGCTTATCATATTTGCTATTTTAATTGCCGGATTTATTATTTACAATTTTTTATTTCAGTCACCGGATGACAAAACAAACACCGTAATCAATATTCTTTTTGCGAGTATTCTTTTTGGTTACATTTCTTTTATGGCTTATACTCTTCTGAAAAAAATGAAGAAATAAGACCATAAAACAGCAACAGCACTGGTTTGTCATGTAAGCTCTTTCCGGTATTAAATGAATTCAAAATATTCCAAATGCAGGGAAAGAGAGTCCGTCTTTCCACAGTTACTACAAAAAATGGGGAAAAACACACCAAAAAAATAATCATAAAAAGCTAATTTTTATTGATTCTAAATTACCGGTTTAACTCATTTTCATCCTACTTTTAAGCTGATAAATTTCATGCTTTCTTGTTTATTCGCTAAATTTGCAAATTGAGATAATAATGCAAAAATGAATTTACCTGAAAGTTATATTCCAATCCTTATCCAGGCTGGTGTAGCAGTAGGATTTGTAGCGGTTTCTTTGCTTGGGGCACATTTCTTGGGGCCACAGCAGAAAAAAGGAAACTCTGTAAAAAACCAAAGCTGGGAATGTGGGGTTCCTGTAGAAGGAAACGCCAGAACACCGTTTTCTATCAAGTACTTCCTGACTGCGGTATTGTTCGTACTATTCGATATTGAAATCGTATTCTTTTATCCTTATGCTGTCAACTTCAGAGAATTCGGTATGGAAGGATTCCTTGCCGTACTTACATTCGTTGCGATATTCTTCGTAGCGTTTTTCTATGTCTGGAAACGCGGTGCGCTGGATTGGGATAAATAAAGTAATTATAAATTTTAATTAAACATTTTAGATGGTGATTTTAAGTTATGCCATTAAGAATTAATTTAAAATCTAAAATTTAAAATCTAAAATCATCTACAAGATGTCAGATAAAAAACCAGTAATAAGAACAGATGCACCTGCTCCCGAAGGCTATGAAGGAGAAGGGTTTTTCGCAACAAAACTGAGCAGTGTAATCGGGATGGCAAGAAAGTTTTCACTTTGGCCGTTACCATTTGCAACCTCTTGTTGTGGTATCGAGTTTATGGCTACCCTGAACCCGACATATGATGCTTCAAGATTTGGTATGGAAAGAAACTCTTTCTCTCCAAGACAGGCAGATATGCTGATGGTTTGCGGAACTATATCAAAGAAATTGGGACCTGTCCTGAAAGAAGTGTACACTCAGATGGCTGAGCCAAAATGGGTGGTAGCAGTTGGAGCTTGTGCTTCCAGCGGTGGTATTTTTGATACGTATTCTGTGCTTCAGGGAATTGATAAAATTATTCCGGTAGACGTTTACGTTCCGGGATGCCCTCCAAGACCTGAGCAGATCATTGAAGGTGTAATGCAGGTACAGGCTCTTGCAGAAAGCGAAAGCATCAGAAGAAGAGACATGCCTGAATATCAGAAATTATTAGATTCTTACAACATAAGCAACTAAACGGAAATGACAAACGAATTTGTATTAGAAGCAATCACAAGAGAATTTCCGGAATCTGTTATTTCAAGTTCAGAACCTTATGGGATGCTGACGATTGAAGTGAAGAAAGAAGATATTAAGAAAATCATTCATTATCTTAAAGATTCATCTCTGGAATTTAATTTCCTTACGGATATCTGCGGTATTCACTATCCTGAATTCCCTGAAAAGGAAATTGGCGTTGTATACCATTTGCATAATATGATGGCCAATTTCAGATTACGTCTGAAAATCTTCATGTCCAGAGAAAATATTGAAGTAGACTCTCTTGTGGATCTGTATGTAGGAGCTAACTGGATGGAAAGAGAAACGTTTGATTTTTATGGGATTAAATTTAAAGGACACCCGGATCTGAGACCTATCCTGAATATGGAAGACCTGGGATACCACCCAATGTTGAAGGAATATCGCCTTGAAGACGGTACAAGAACCGACAAGAACGATAGCATGTTCGGAAGATAAAAAATAATGCAATAAGCAGTAAGCAGCAAGCAATAAGCTTAAAGCCTAGAGCCTATAGCCTAAAGCATTTCAATTATGAAAGATAACTCATTATCTAATATACTAAACCAGTACGAAAGTAAGGAACAGATTGACGGACAATTGTATACCCTGAATCTGGGACCTACCCACCCTGCTACTCACGGGATTTTCCAGAATATCTTAACGATGGACGGAGAAAGAATCCTTCATGCTGAGCAAACTGTAGGATATATCCACAGAGCATTTGAGAAGATTTCCGAAAGAAGAAACTATTCTCAGATCACGACCCTTACGGACCGTATGAATTACTGTTCTGCACCGATCAATAACTTAGGCTGGCACATGACAGTAGAAAAACTGATTGGCGTAGAAGTTCCAAAACGTGTAGACTATATGCGTGTTATCCTGATGGAGCTTGCGAGAATCGGTGACCACCTGATCTGTAACGGGGTAACCGGGATGGACTCAGGAGCTATTACAGGTCTTACTTATATGTTCATCGAAAGAGAACGTATTTATGATATGTACGAACAGATCTGCGGAGCCAGAATGACTACCAATATGGGAAGAATCGGAGGTTTTGAAAGAGATTTCACTCCTAAATTCCATGAGCTGATCAAGGATTTCTTAAAAACATTCCCGCCAAGATTCAAAGAATTCTGTACTTTATTAGAAAGAAACAGGATTTTCATGGACAGAACCATCGGTACAGGAGCTATTTCTGCCGAAAGAGCATTAAGCTATGGTTTTACAGGTCCGAACTTACGTGCGGCAGGGGTAGATTACGATGTAAGAGTTGCACAGCCTTATTCCTCATACCAGGATTTCGACTTCATTATTCCTGTTGGAACTTCAGGAGACACTTACGACCGTTTCATGGTTCGTCAGCAGGAAATCTGGGAATCAATCAAAATTATCAAACAAGCATACGAAAATCTTCCGGAAGGACCATTCCATGCGGATGTTCCTGATTTCTATCTTCCTGAAAAGGCCGATGTATATCAGAAAATGGAAGCATTAATCTACCATTTCAAAATTGTAATGGGAGAAACTGATGTACCGAAAGGAGAAGTTTACCATGCTGTGGAAGGTGGAAACGGAGAATTAGGTTTCTATCTTGTGAGTGACGGAGGAAGAAGCCCTTACAGACTTCACTTCAGAAGACCATGCTTCATCTACTATCAGGCCTACCCTGAAATGATTACAGGTTCTGTAATTTCAGATGCCATTGTAACGATGTGTAGTATGAATATTATTGCGGGAGAATTAGACGCATAACTGGAATTATAAATTTTGAATTATAAATTATAAATTGATTTTAGACCGTTATTCATTTAGAATTTAAAATCTAAAATCTAAAATTTCAAAAATGAGCGAAACAATAGCTTTTAAACCGGAAAGTTTAGCACAGGTACACAAAATTATCGCAAGATATCCTGAAGGAAGACAGAAATCTGCTCTTCTTCCTGTACTTCACCTGGCACAAAAAGAATTCGGAGGATGGTTAGATGTTCCTGTGATGGATTATGTTGCCGGACTATTAAGTATCCAACCGATCGAAGTATATGAAGTGGCTACTTTCTATACCATGTTTAATATGAAGCCGGTAGGTAAATATGTATTGGAAGTTTGCAGAACAGGACCTTGTATGGTTTGTGGAAGCGAAAAAATCCTTGATCATATCAGAACCAAACTGAACATTAAGGATGGGGAAACTACTGAAGACGGTATGTTCACTTTAAAGCCTGCTGAATGTCTTGGAGCATGCGGATATGCACCTATGATGCAGCTAGGAAAATTCTTTCATGAAAATTTAACGATAGAAAAAGTAGATGAAATCCTTGATCTTTGCAGACAAGGACAAGTTGCTTTAGACTAATAGAAATTTTAAATTCTAGATTTTAGATTTTAAATTATTCACTTAACGTTTAATCATAATTAATGCAAGAAGCCAAAAGCCTATTGCAATAAGCAAATAACAATGAGTAAAAAACTTTTACTTAAAGACGCACATATAGAAGGTATTCGCTACTTTGAAACTTACCGTAAACAGGGAGGTTACACAGCCGCTGAAAAAGCCTTGAAAATGACTCCTGACGAAATTCTTGAAGAAGTAAAAGCTTCAGGATTAAGAGGTCGTGGTGGAGCTGGATTCCCAACAGGAATGAAATGGAGCTTTCTGGCAAAGCCTGAAGGTGTTCCAAGACACCTTGTTGTGAATGCGGATGAATCTGAACCCGGAACGTTCAAGGACAGATATCTGATGGAGTTCCTTCCTCATTTATTGATCGAGGGAATGCTGATTTCTTCTTACTGTTTAGGTTCCAATACTTCTTATATCTACATCCGTGGAGAATATTCGTGGATTCCGGATATCCTTGAAGAAGCTATTGAAGAAGCTAAAGCAGCAGGATTTTTAGGTAAAAATATTTTAGGAACCGGTTTCGATCTTGAAATCTACGTACAGAGAGGTGGTGGAGCATACATTTGTGGTGAAGAAACTGCATTGCTTGAATCCCTTGAAGGAAAAAGAGGTAACCCAAGATTAAAACCGCCATTCCCGGCTGTAAAAGGCCTTTGGGAGAGACCAACGGTGGTAAACAACGTTGAGTCTATTGCGGCAGTGGTTCCGATCATTGATATTACAGGTGCTGAATATGCTAAAATCGGGGTGGGAAGATCTACAGGTACGAAATTGATTTCTGCTTGTGGAAACATCAACAAACCGGGTGTATACGAAATCGATATGACGATCACTGTAGAGGAATTCATCTATTCTGATGAATATTGCGGTGGTATTAAAGATGGTAAAAAATTAAAGGCTTGTATTCCTGGAGGAAGTTCTGTTCCGATTGTTCCGGCTAACTTATTGTTAAGAACCGTGAACGGAGAGCCAAGATATATGAACTATGAATCATTGGCAGATGGTGGTTTTGCTACCGGAACCATGATGGGTTCAGGAGGTTTCATCGTTTTGGATGAAGACCAGTGTATTGTAGAACATACCATGACATTGGCAAGATTCTACAATCACGAAAGCTGCGGACAATGTACGCCTTGCCGTGAAGGAACGGGATGGATGTACAAGATTTTAAAGAAAATCGAGAAAGGAGAAGGAAAAATGGAAGATATCGATCTGCTTTGGGATATCCAGAGAAAAATCGAAGGAAATACGATTTGTCCGTTGGGTGATGCCGCAGCTTGGCCGGTTGCAGCAGCGATCCGTCACTTCAGAGATGAATTTGAGTGGCACGTAAAAAACCCAGAGTTGTCTCAGACACAAAATTATGGATTGGCACATTATGCTGACCCTATCCCGGCTGTTGAAAAGAACGCATAAGTAAAAGATGAAAAAATTATTGGTGGTCGGCTTAATGATGTCGAATTTTGTATTTGCACAGAATAAAAAAACTGATACTGCAAATTATAACAGATCTGTTGAAGAGGATTTGTCATATTTAGTAAGTGAGAAAGAGCAGATTAAAGCTGAGAGAAAGGAAAAACCTTTACCATTGAGCAAAAAAGGTCAGGTTTTCGTATTTTATGGTTGGAACAGAGCAGCTTACAGCAATTCTGACATTCACTTTACCGGAAACGGATACGATTTTCAGCTGAATAATGTAAAGGCACAGGACAGGCCTACAAAATTTGGAATTGTCTATTTTGATCCAAGCTGGTTTACTGTAACACAGTATAATTTCAGAATAGGATATTTTATTAAAGACAATTTAGCATTGGTATTAGGGATAGACCATATGAAATATGTAATGGATCAGAACCAGACTGTAGGTTTCAAAGGTCATATTTCAGATCCTGAGTATGCAGCAATGGTTCAGAACGGGCAGGTTAATCTTGCAGATGAGAAGTTCCTTACTTTCGAACATACAGACGGGCTTAATTATGAAAACTTAGGTCTTGAGAAATACAAAAATCTTGTTCATAAGAAAAATATAGATTTAGTATGGTCTTATGGAGCCGGAATCGGATTTATGTTTCCGAAAAGTAATGTAAAACTTTTTGGTAACGAAAGAAGTGACCGTTTCCACGTTGCAGGGATGGGAACCGATATCAGATCCAGTCTTAACCTTGTATTCTGGAAAAACTGGATGCTGAGATTAGAAGGAAAAGCCGGTTATATCAATATGTGGGATATTAAAACTACATTAAATAACAAACCGGACAAAGCACGCCAGGACTTTGTTTTCGGACAGGTCCTTGGAGGAATTGGATATACATTTAATACAAAGAAATATAAATAACAAAGCCTATTGCTTAACGCATAAAGCTTAAAGCATATCATATGAGCGAAGAAGTTAAAAAATTCAAAATAACTATAGACGGACAAACTACCGAAGTTTTGCCTGGTACTTCTATTCTGGAAGCTGCAAGACAAATTGGTGGTAAATCTGTACCTCCTGCAATGTGCTACTACAGCAAGTTGGAAACCAGTGGAGGGAGATGTAGAACTTGTCTTGTAGAAGTTTCTAAGGGATCTGAAGCAGATCCTCGTCCTATGCCAAAATTAGTAGCAAGCTGCAGAACTAATGTAATGGACGGTATGGAAGTAAAAAATCTTACTTCTGAGAAAGCTCAGGAAGGAAGAAAAGCCGTTACCGAATTCCTATTGGTAAATCACCCGCTGGACTGCCCTATCTGTGACCAGGCAGGAGAATGTCATCTTCAGGACTTAGGATATGAGCATGGTGTTGAAAATACAAGAACAGAATTCGAAAGAAATACTTACGAAGCTGATGATCTTGGACCGAACATCAAATTAAATATGAACCGTTGTATTCTTTGCGCAAGATGCGTACTGACAGCCAACCAGCTTACAGAAACAAGAGAACACGGTATCCTTTTCAGAGGAGATCACGCTGAAATTTCAACTTATTTAAATAAAGCTTTAGACAATGACTTCATCGGAAACGTTATCGATGTTTGTCCTGTAGGAGCATTAACAGACAGAACAGCCCGTTTTGCAAGCAGAGTATGGTTTACAAAACCAATGAACGCTTCATGCAAATGTGATAAATGTTCAGGAAAAGCTGTAGTATGGATGAAAGGTGACGAAATTGTGAGAGTTACTGCCAGAAAAGACCAGTGGGGTGAAGTAGAAGAATTCATCTGTGATACATGCCGTTTCGAAAGAAAATCTTTATCAGACTGGAATATCGAAGGTCCTAGACATATCGACAGACATTCTGTAATTTCATTGAACCACTACGAAAAGCCTAAAGATGAGCTAAGAGTTTTAGATAATCCGATGGCTAAAGAAATCAGTGAAAAAGACGAAAAATAATTAATAAGACATCAGATTTCAGATACCAGACTTCAGACAGCAAATTAAATCTGACATCTAGCATCTGACATCTTAATATCTAAATAAAAATGGATTTACTTACATTTAAACTTATACTTGTACTAGCACTTTTTCTGCTGTCACTTACGATTGCAGCCTACTCTACCTGGGCAGAAAGAAAAGTTGCCTCTATTATGCAGGATAGAATTGGTCCCAACAGAGCCGGACCTTTCGGATTGCTGCAGCCTCTTGCTGACGGTGGAAAGTTTTTCTTCAAAGAAGACTTTACGCCTGCCAATGCAGAAAAATTCCTTTTCGTATTAGGACCAGCGCTGGTAATGTTTATTTCATTGATCACAGGAGCTGTGATTCCTTGGGGTAAAAGTTTAAATATTGCAGGTACTTCTTTTGATCTTCAGGTAGCAAACATCGATGTTGGTGTGCTTTTCATCATCGGTATGGCTTCCATCGGGGTTTACGGAATTATGATCGGAGGTTGGGCTTCGAACAACAAATATTCATTACTAGGTGCTATCCGTGCTTCTTCTCAGATGATTTCTTATGAATTGGCAATGGGATTAGCGCTTCTTTCTATCATTATGATGTCTGGAAGTTTGGATTTAAAAGAAATCACTGAAAGTCAGACTACCGGAAAATTATGGGGCGTTATTCCATGGGTTTCAGGATTGAACTGGAATATTTTCTACCAGCCGATTGCATTCCTTGTTTTCTTTGTAGCTGCTTTGGCAGAAACCAACAGACACCCGTTCGATTTACCTGAGTGTGAATCTGAATTGGTAACAGGATACTCTACAGAATACTCTTCCATGAAATTAGGATTATATATGTTCGGAGAATACGTGAACATGTTTATTTCCAATGCATTCATGGTAGTTCTTTTCTTCGGAGGTTATAACTATCCTGGTATTGAATGGGTAACTCAGAACTGGGGAGAAAATGCTGCAGGGATCTTAAGTATCGTAGCATTCCTTACAAAAACAGTAATCGGAATTCTGATCTTCATGTGGATCAGATGGACACTTCCAAGATTCAGATATGACCAGTTAATGCACTTAGGATGGAAAACATTAATCCCGATGGCATTGGTAAACCTATTAATTACAGGTGCTGTAATTTTAGCGTTTGGAAATTAAATTATCTAAACCTAACAGGTTTTTGAAACCTGTTAGGTTTGTGTAAATATTGAATATTAAAAATTAAGATAACAGACAAGATTAGTCTAAAATCTGGTGTCTAACATCTAATATCTATAATTAAATGAAACTTACAAACAGATCAAAAGTTGTTTCCAATAAAGAAATGACCCTTGCTGAAAAAATCTACCTTCCTGCCATCTTTACAGGGATGGGGATTACATTTAAGCATGCTGTAAGAACCGTGATAAAGGGTGCTCCCGCAGTATATTCGTATCCGGAAGTACAGAAGCCAAGAACCACCATCTGGAGAGGCCAGCACGTTTTGAAAAGAGACGAAGAAGGCAGAGAAAGATGTACAGCTTGCGGACTTTGTGCGGTAGCTTGTCCTGCAGAAGCCATTACAATGACTGCTGCTGAAAGAACTAAAGAGGAAAAACATCTTTACAGAGAAGAGAAATACGCTTCAGTATATGAAATCAATATGCTAAGATGTATTTTCTGCGGTATGTGTGAAGAAGCTTGTCCTAAATCTGCCATCTATCTTACTGACAGATTGGTAGACGTAGAAACCAACAGAGGTTCTTTCATTTACGGAAAAGATAAACTAGTTGAAAAAATAAATGAAAGGATTGATATCACCACAAGACAATCCGAGAAACAAAAAAATGCGGTAAAATAATGGATCAGTTTTTATTTTTCTTGGTGGCGTTTTTAGCTGTGGCAAGTGCAGTTTACTTTGTATTTGCAAGAAATCCTCTTTATGCTATTTTGTCATTAATTGTTACGATGTTTTCAATTGCCGGAATGTACATTCTTCTCAATGCACAGTTCCTTGCAATTATCCAGATTATTGTTTACGCAGGTGCCATCATGGTCCTTTTCCTTTACATCTTAATGATGCTTAACCTTAATAAACAAGACGAAAGTAAGAAGAACAATACTTTAAAATTTGTTGGAGTTTTTACTGCATGTCTTTTATTAATTGGAGTTTTAGGAGTATTCAGAGGAATTCAGGACCACCACATTGTTGTTGAAAATGTAGACAGAGGGGTTGGTCTTACCAAAAATCTGGGTAGACTTTTGTTTAATGAATATGTTTTACCGTTTGAGCTTGCTTCCATCCTAATTCTGGCAGGTATTGTAGGCGCGGTATTAATCGGTAAAAAAGATTTATAAAATTATGGGAGAAGTAAATACATTTATACAAAGCATCCCTTTGGACTACTTCATCATTCTTTCATCAGTATTATTCTGTCTGGGAGTAATGGGAGTATTGCTTAGAAAAAATGCTATTGTGATTCTGGGCTGTGTAGAGCTTATGCTGAATTCTGTAAACCTTTTATTGGCAGCTTTTTCAGCGTATAAAGGCAACGGCGACGGACAACTTTTAGTTTTCTTCATTATGGTGGTAGCAGCGGCTGAAGTAGCAGTAGGTCTGGCAATTATTGCTATGCTATATAGAAACACCCGTTCTGTAGATGTGAGTATATTTAATAAATTAAGAGGATAAGAATGGAGAATCTAGTATATGCAATAGTACTTTTACCACTTTTAGGGTTTCTTATTAACGGGCTGTTCGGAAAAAATCTTCCAAAAATATTGGTAGGATCTCTGGCTACTGCTGTAGTTTTCGGATCTTTCTGTATTGCAGTAAGCCTTTTCATGAATTTCAATTCTGAAAGCCAGCCTGTCATTGTAAAAGCTTTTGAATGGTTTAGAGTAAATGGAGTTCAGATTAATTTTGGATTCCAGATTGATCAGCTTTCTTTAATGATGGTGATGATCATTACGGGTATCGGTTCACTGATCCACTTATACTCTATCGGATATATGAGTCATGATAAAGGATTCTACAAGTTTTTTACTTACCTGAATCTTTTCATCTTCTCGATGTTACTTTTAGTAATGGGAAGCAACTACCTTATCCTGTTTATTGGATGGGAAGGTGTAGGTCTTTGTTCTTATCTGTTGATCGGATTCTGGTATACCAACGAAGAATATGGTAAAGCAGCAAGAAAAGCTTTCATCATGAACAGAATTGGTGACCTTGCGTTATTGATCGGTATCTTCATGATCGCTTCTCAAACCAATGCTGTAGATTATCTTTCTGTAGCAGAAAACGCTTCAAAATTTGAATTAGACGGAACAGTGATTATCTTTATCACAGCGAGTTTATTCATCGGTGCTACCGGTAAATCGGCTCAGGTTCCATTATATACATGGTTACCGGATGCGATGGCGGGACCAACTCCTGTATCAGCGTTGATCCACGCGGCAACGATGGTAACAGCAGGTATCTATTTGGTAGTAAGATCCAATTTCTTATTTACTTTAGCACCAACTGTACAGGGAGGAATTTTATTCATCGGGTTCTTAACTGCTGCTTTGGCAGGGTTCTATGCACTACGTCAAAACGATATCAAAAAAGTGTTGGCTTATTCTACAGTTTCACAGCTTGGATTTATGTTCATCGCTTTAGGTCTTGGTGCCTATACAACAGCAATGTTCCACGTAATGACACACGCATTCTTTAAAGCGTTATTATTCTTAGGTGCAGGTTCTGTAATCCACGCGATGAGCAACGAACAGGATATGCGTTTCATGGGAGGTCTTAAAAAATATATTCCTCTTACGCACGCTACATTCCTTATCGGAACATTAGCCATCTCAGGTTTCCCTTTATTATCGGGGATGATCTCTAAAGACGAAATTTTAGTAGCAGCTTTCGCTAAAAACCCTGTTTACTGGGTAATCTTATTTGTTTTAGCGGCAATGACTGCAACGTATATGTTCAGATTATACTACCTGACATTCCACGGAGAATTCAGAGGTACAGAAGAACAAAAACACCACTTACATGAAAGCCCGTCTAATATGACATTACCATTGATCGTATTGGCAATTCTTTCTGTAATCGGAGGTTTTATCAACCTGCCACACTTCATCGGTCACGGGCATTATGCCAAACTGATGGAATGGTTAAAGCCGGTTCTTACGGAACAAAGCTACAGCCAGATGGAAGCTACTCTTTCAGGAGTACCTTTCAATACTGAAATGATCTTATTAGCAGCTACAGTATTAATGTTCTTCACTGTATGGTTCATCGTTAGAAATACTTATGTAAGTAAGAAAAAGATGGCTGTTGCAGAGGAAAGTTACACTGGATGGGAAAAGCTTTCTGCTAAGAAATTATACGTTGACGAACTTTACAACGCATTGATTGTAAAAACTGTTGAAGGATTAGGACGCGGAGGAAAAATGTTTGATAAGGGTATCTTAGACCGTTTTGTAAACTTTGTAGGTGATGGTGCTGAAGACAGCGGAAAAGCTATGAAGCGTGTACAGAACGGAAATGTAGAGACATATATCCTTATCATGTCTTTAGCGGTGGGAATTATATTAATTGTTAACTTTTTATTACAATAATAATGTCTTGTTTGTTATTAACATTATTACTATTACCTCTAGTAGGTTCGGGATTAGTTTTTGCCTGGAAGAATAATTCCAGCAAATATTTGGCGCTTGGAATTGCATTGGTACAAATGCTCCTTACGTTCTACGTGCTTTCGGATTTTGATTTTACTCCGACAGTAGACAGCGTATTGCAGCATGAGATCAATTATCCATGGTCACAATTTATGAAGAGCTCCCTTCACTTCGGTATCGATGGGATGAGCATGCTTCTTTTATTACTGACCAATATTCTGGCTCCAATCATTATTTTATCATCTTTCAATGAAAATGTAAACTACAGAAATACATTCTACGGACTGATTCTGTTGATGCAGTTTGGTCTTGTAGGAGTGTTCACTTCTTTAGACGGATTGTTATTCTACATTTTCTGGGAAGTAACTTTGATTCCAATTTGGTTCATTGCCGGACTTTGGGGACAAGAGAATAAAAGGTTTGAATTCACTACGAAATTCTTCGTCTATACATTCGTGGGATCATTATTTATGTTAGCAGGATTGATCTATGTGTACAACCACTCTGCATCATTCGCTTTAACAGATTTATATAATGCTCAGCTGAATGAAGTACAGCAGACTGTGGTATTCTGGTTTATTTTCTTTGCTTTTGCAGTGAAATTACCGGTATTCCCTTTCCATACCTGGCAGCCTGACACGTATACCTACTCTCCTACTCAGGGATCCATGTTATTATCAGGGATCATGCTGAAGATGGCAGTATACGGTGTAATGCGTTATTTACTTCCAATCACTCCACTTCCGATTGCCGGAATTTCAGGACAAATCGTAATTATTCTTGCTATTGTGGGAATTGTTCACGGAGCTTTGATCGCTATTATCCAGACGGATATGAAGAGAATCATAGCGTATTCATCTTTCTCTCACGTAGGATTGATGGTAGCAGGGATCTTCGCTTCAGCAGTAGTTACTTTAAGAGGAACTTTCAATGTAGAAGGAGCTGAAGGAGCTTTGGTACAGACATTTGCTCACGGTATCAACGTAGTAGGATTATTCTACTGTTGTGATATTTTATATAAGAGATTTAAATCAAGAGACATCAGACAAATGGGTGGTTTAGCTAAAGTAGCGCCTAAGTTTGCGGTGTTGTTCCTGATCATTATACTAGGTTCAATGGGAGTTCCATTAACTAATGGATTCATCGGGGAATTTATTTTGTTGAAATCAGTTTATGATTTTAACGGAACAGCAGCAGTAATTGCTGGTCTTACGGTAATTCTTTGTGCAGTGTATTTATTAAGATTCTACGGAAAAGCAATGTTTGGAGAAGGAGATGAAGCCGTTTTAAGTACAGCAAAAGATTTATCAGGCATAGAATTTTCTGTATTGGCAAGTTTAGCGGTTTTTGTGATTTTACTAGGTATTTTCCCACAACCGGTAATCGACATGGTGAGTAGTTCGGTGAAGTTTATCTACCAATCAATGGTAAGTTAATTTGATATTTTAAGAAATGAGTGTTTTAATTATTGTTTTCCTAACGGCAGTTATTGCGTTATTTTCAGGAGTTTTTGAACAAGGAAAATTCGCAAGATACATTGGGATTTTGGGATTAATCATCGCATTGTACGTAAGTTTTATGCCGGAATGTTCGTTCTTCGACCATTACAAGCATATGTATGAGTACAGTGACAATACCGCATTATTCACTAAAATATCAATCGTAACAACTTTATTGTTATTCTTTCTGGGCGGTTTTGCTTTCAGCAACCACAGAAGCCACCAGTCAGAATTATATGCATTGATGCTATTCGCATTATGTGGAGGGATCATCCTTTTCGGATACCAGAACCTGGTGACGATGTTCTTAGGAGTTGAGATCCTTTCTATTCCATTATATGTAATGGCTGGAGCTAATAAAACTGATCTGAGATCCAACGAAGCTTCTATTAAATATTTCCTTATGGGTGCATTCGCAACAGGTTTCTTACTGTTCGGGATTGCGTTCATCTATGGAAGTGCAGGAAGTTTTGATCTTTACAAGATTCATGATTTTGGAGTAGCTAATTCAGGGAATGTAATGTTCATCTTAGGAGTATTACTGATTCTTTGTGCATTGGCATTCAAAGTAGCGTTAGCACCTTTCCACATGTGGAGCCCTGATGTATATGCAGGTTCTCCTTCATTAATCACAGCTTTCATGGCGAGCGTGGTAAAAATCTCAGGATTCTTTGCCCTGTTCAGATTGATGACGCTTGGTTTCGCTGGAGTAACTCATGAGTGGATTAATGTTTTAGGAGTATTCTTAATCATTACATTACTTTTGGCAAACGTTATGGGTCTTGCTCAGACGAACGCAAAAAGAATGCTGGCATACTCTTCAGTATCTCACGCAGGATATATCGGATTGGTATTCTTCGGAATGACAAGCCTTTCTACTTATAACCTTGCCTTCTATCTGTTTGCTTATTCTTTATCTACAGTAGGAGTTTTCATGTGCCTGATCTGGGTAGAGAAATTAAAAAGAGAAACTTCTTTCGGAGCCTTCAAAGGATTGGCAAAAACAGAACCTTTATTGGCAACAGCCGCAACGATCTCTATGCTTTCAATGGCAGGAGTTCCGTTAACAGCTGGTTTCATGGGGAAATTTGCTTTATTCTCCCAGGCTATGAACGGTGCAGCTTTCTTAGTATTGGTAGCTGTATTAGGTTCTGCCCTATCCATTGCTTATTATTTAAGACTGATTATCGCAATGTTCTTCTTTAAAGAATCAACATTCAAATCATCAGAAAAAGTAACTCTTACATACAATATCATTGCAGTAATTGTTATTGCCCTGATCATCATCCTTGGAGTTTTCCCGGATCTATTTGCAAGAATGTTCGGATTGTAAAATCAGAACTCTACAATATAAAAAGCACAACTGAGAAGTTGTGCTTTTTTATTATCTTATTTAAATAATTAATATCTTACCAAAAAAAGTTACAATTTTTGTTTATCAGTAAATCTATATTCTGTCTATATAAAAAACAGTAAGGAATTATAAAATACCTTGCAGAGTTTCCCAAAGCACCTGCAAATTATATACAATAAAATAAAAATTCCACACGATCAATATTCTGCTTTTTTCATAACTTTACTTTAAATTTTTCAGCTCTTGGCTAATCTCTATAA
Organism: Chryseobacterium sp. CP-77; assembly: GCF_036362765.1. NCBI lineage: Bacteria > Pseudomonadati > Bacteroidota > Flavobacteriia > Flavobacteriales > Weeksellaceae > Chryseobacterium > Chryseobacterium sp. CP-77. Next base: position 4,293,654 of record NZ_CP143637.1, on the reverse strand, counting down.
AAAAGACTCTCCCTTTCAGGTTTATATATCATTCAAAAAATATTTGGATGTTCTGGAACATATCCGGTATAATGACAGACTGGAATACAGGGTCAATTATGCAGAGTCATTACTAGAGAGCACCCGAAATTTTAAAGACCTTAGAGAAGGTTTCCAGGATACAGCCCTTCTTGAAAAATACGAAGACCTCATCAGGCTGCTTCTTGCAGACCTTTTCCCGACAGGCCTCACCAGAAACGAAATAAAAGCGGCAAGTATTCCGCTTTCCAACATTACCTTTAACTATACCGAAAGATTTAAAGATATTCTGAAAGATGCAGGAAAAGATTTCGAAATAGAACTCAGGAATATTTCAGATAACGAATTCTATGTATTTTGCTGCTGTCTGATTCTTCAGAGCTATTTCAAAAAAGATATTAAAAGTACACTTCCGTTTTATTATGACATTCCGAATAAGCAGGGAATCATGAAGCATTATAAAATTACGGTCAATTCAGATTTTACGGAAATTACTCCTACAGAAGATGCCAAAATTCCATCTGATGATATTCTGGATATGCTTTTGGAAAATCTTGATGATTTTAAACTCTGGAAAAAGTATTTCCCTTCACAATCGTGGATACTGAAAGGATTTACCATTATTTCACTGGTAGACTGTACCTCTGAAGTGGCCCTTTCCGATCTGAAATCAAGCATGATTGAAATTGATCCGGAAAATATGAATCCCAATGAAAATCTGACTGAAATTTTCAAATCTTATTTTGATGTTCCAGAATTGAGCTTCGGACTGATGACGTTCAACAAAAAGGAACAGAAACTGGATAAGCTCCCGATCTATGAGAGTCTTCTTACCAACCATATCCTGGATTTCTGGATCAATGCATTTGATGAAGAAACCCGCAAGAGTACTTTTAATAATTTAAATCATAATTCAAAGCCTGTCGTTGTTTCCAATGTAAACAACCTGGAAGAGAATGTCAAGCTGCTTCCTTCCTTCAGTATTTTAAAGGATAATAATGTGAACAGCTTCATGGTAATTCCTATCATGAAAGACGGTGAACTCCTTGCGATCATGGAATTCACCTCTCCTATCGCCGGAAGTTTTAATGGCTTAAAACTTAAAAAACTGGAGTTTTTCACTGATATGGTTCTCTTCTCTCTGAACAGGTTTTACTTTGAGAAAAACTATCAGATAGAAGCCATTATCCAGCGCGAATATACCACGATCCACGACAGTGTGGTCTGGAAGTTCAGAAATGAAGCTGAGAAATATTTTACGGCGTCACTCGGAAAAAAGATATATACTTTAAAACAGATTGCATTCAAAAATCTTACCCCGTTGTTTGGGGTTTCGGATATCCGTTCTTCTTCTGAAAAGCGTTTTAATCTGATGCTGCAGGATCTCAACCAGCAGATTGAATGGTTGAATGAAATTCTGACACTCACCAACTCGGATTCCGAAAAATTTATACTGGCACTGGATGTTTTTGAGAATGAGATCAACAATGAGATCAAAGCGGATACGGAACAGCGTTTTCAGAGATTGTTAAGAGAAGAAATTCATCCTTTTTTACAGGGAAAACTGGAAATTAAAACGTCCAGGGAAATAAAAGCAAAGATCAAAGACTATTTCTCCCACATTTTTACTTCTTCGGATCTGTTTTATCATCACAGAAAAAATCTTGATGATTCTATCACGCTTGTTAACCGGAAACTGGCAGATATGCTGGATGAAAGCCAGATAAAAGCACAGGAAATTTTTCCGCATTATTATGAAAGGTTTAAATCTGACGGTGTGGAACACAATCTGTATATTGGTTCTACCATCGCTCCTGAGCTGCACTATACTTCAAAAGTAGTCCACAAACTGAGATACTGGCAATTGAAAACCATCTGTAAAATGGAACTTGAATTTCAGACGTTCAAAAAGTATCTTCCGGTACCACTTGATATTGCTTCACTGATCTTCGTCTATAATGAAAAAATAGACATCCGTTTCAGAATGGATGAAAAACGCTTTGATGTAGACGGAGCCTACAATTCCTATTACGAGATTATTAAAAAACGTCTGGATAAAGCCCATGTGAAAGATTCTTCAGAACGTATCACCGCTCCCGGAAAAATTACCATCGTTTATTTTGGCATGGAAAACCAAAAGGAATATCTGGATTATATTTCCAAACTCCAGAAAAAAGGGGTTTTGCAGCATGACGTAGAATTTTTAAGAGTAGAGGATCTGCAGGGAATCACGGGATTGCTGGCGTTAAGGGTTTCCTTTACACTTCCACAGGAATAAAAATGATGCTTATTTAATCCACAAAGTAAGTATCAGGTTTAATCAGTTCCGCTTGAGGAATTCCTGCCTGTTCAAAAATAGAAAACTCAATCGTACGGCAGATGCTGTTCAGGGCAAGGTCATTTTCTTCTTCACCAAAAGGTTCACCAATCTCCTGAATAATGGCATCAAGAGCAATAAAGGTATAACTGATCAGCAGAACGATCAATGGCATCATCCATCCCAACGTATCTACCAGCCCGAAAGGAAGCCAGAAACAATATAAATAAACAGTACGATGCAGCAAAACGCTGTAAGCAAAGGGTAATGGTGTATTGTAAATCCTCTCACATCCGCCGGAAATATTAGAAAACTGATTCAGCTGATGATCCATAGAAGTCATAACAATGGTATCTATATTTCCTTTTTTATTCTGTTCTTTGAGCCAGTCTGCAATAAAACCGAGAATAATATTGGGAATAAATTTCTTGTTCTTCACCTGTTCCAATTGTTCCGGTGAAAGCAGTCTTTCAAGATGTTCTGTACCGGATTTATCTCTCAATTGAAAATTCAATGACCATGCAAATGCAGAGATCAGCTTAATGATTCTTTCTTTTTCCTCTTTAGCTTCAGACGAAGAATCATTTACCAGCGATAGGATCTGTCTTGTAAGGGATCTGGTTTCAATGACCAGTAATCCCCAGAGTTTCCGCCCTTCCCAGAAACGGTCATAGCTTGCAGAGTTACAGAATCCCATAAATATGGCAAGTGCCAGTCCTATCAAGGTAAAAATGGTAGGATTAAGATGCACTTTATAGTCAAAGATTTTTCCTTTGAAAAAATAGATAGCCAGGGAAAACAGCGTGATAATGGTAAGCTGAACAACAATTTTCTTTAATACGGATCCTCTCCATATAAATAACATTTTCAGCCAATTCGTACGCTGTCTGACGATCATTTGTGTATGTTTATTAATTAAAGACTAAGAAATGCAGCTCCGAAAGATAAAACGGAAATAATAATTCCAGCCATAAAGATCTTATAGGTAATGGATAAAAGCCTGTATTTCCTGTTAAGAACTTTCCCGAGATAATACAGATCCTTCACCATAGAATCATAGATATAATCCCTGTCTTTAATAAGGTCTTTCATGGCATTGTTATAATCGTCAAACAACATCTGGTGAAAGTTTCCGAAGAACAATAGGTTTACTTTTCTGTTGGCAATATCCTGAGAAGTAAATGTTGATTTGGTGACATTCGGTTTTGTGGAAAGAATCGCAAATATAATCGTCAGTACACTTGACAGCAATAATATGAAACTTGGAAGAATCAGATGTGAATTTTTAGGAGCATCAAGCTTCGGAACCAATACAGAAAGACATACTGAAATAATAATGGCATTTACAGATAAAAGAATATTGGCTTTACTGTCTGCAATATCACTCAGTCTCGTATGATTATTAAGGGTCACCCTGAATAAGGTATCTACACTTCTGTCCGATTTTTCCTTTTCTTTTTTACCTTCTGAAACCTCCTTTTTACTTTCTTTCTTCTCTTCTTCTTTTTCCAGCTTCTTTTCGATTTTTTTGATATTTTTCTTTTTCAGAGGCTCCCAGTTTTCCTTGGCATAATCCGTATAAAAAGTATGCTTGTTCTTCAGCATATCCAGATTTCCGGCATTCCATTCTTCATTGGAAAAACATCTTACATTCGTCAGTTCCCATTCTTTTCTCAAAGCATCGGAAATATCACTGTAATCATGACCTGCAAAATGGCTGAAATCAGCATCCTTTACAATTTTTTCCAGTAAATTCTGAGGTTCATAATGAATTTTGGTAGCCAGAATCAGTTTTTCAACGTCTGCAATATAGTTTTCAGGATAATTTTCCTGATGTAAAAAGGCTTTCATCACCTCCACACTTCTTTCCTCATGGTTCAGGGCACATTCTATATACCCCGTATCATGAAACCATAATGCTACGAGTACCTTCTCCTGATCTTCCTCAGAAACAGGAGTATTTTTCATGATTTCCTCAGCCTTATTAACTGTATAGGCAGTATGGATAAAATTATGATAAAAATATACTGAAGATAACTTATCTTTGAATAAGATTTCAACATAATTTTTAGCTTTTTGTAAAATGCTCATCCCTGAAATTTTGTTAATGTAAATTTATGAATTTATCCTTTAAAACTCATCTAAAAAATACTTCTATTGTTCTTAGAACAGTAATGTCCGCAGGAGTCCTTTATTCCTGTGCTACCTATAACGTGCAAAAGGGCAAAAACTTATTTGAAGTAAAAGATTCCGAAATAAAATCCGATAATGATTTTAAACTCTTTCTGATTGGAGATGCAGGAAACTCAGATGAACCTCAGGCACAAAAAACACTGAATTTACTGAAAAGTAAGCTGGATTCTGCCGACAGCAATTCTATGCTGATCTTTCTGGGCGATAATATCTATCCTAATGGTATGCCCAAAGAAGCAGATAAAGATTATGCCCTGGCAAAACAAAAGCTGGAAAATCAGCTTGCTATCACCAAAAATTTCAAAGGGAAAACACTTGTAATTCCGGGGAACCATGATTGGTACAATGGACTGGAAGGATTGAATAACCAGGAAGCACTGGTTAAAAAATATCTTGATGATAAAAAAGCTTTCCTACCTAAAAACGGTTGTCCTATTGATGATATCAATGTTTCCAAAGATATCAAGCTCATTGCCATCGATACAGAATGGGTAATAGCGAACTGGGATAATTATCCGGGAATCAACAAAAACTGCAACATCAAAACCCGTGAAGATTTTTTCACAGAATTTAAAGATCTGATCATTAAAAATCAGGGAAAAAAAATAATTGTTGCCCTACATCATCCCATCATCAGCAGCGGAACACATGCAGGTTTTAATTCTGCAAAATCCCATCTCTTTCCTTTAAAGAGTAAAGTTCCTGTTCCTGTGGTGGCAAGTGTCATCAATATCTTAAGAAGTTCCTCAGGAGCCAGTCCTGAAGATATTAATAATCAACATTATGCAGACTTAGCCAACAGACTGAAAAGTATAGTTCAGGATAAGGAAAATATTATTTTCGTGTCCGGACATGATCATAACCTGCAATATCACGAAGATGGAAACCTGAGACAGATTATCAGTGGAGCAGGCTCTAAAACAGATCCGTCTACGATTGTAGAAAAAACAGACTTTTCCTACGGAGGAAGTGGTTTTGCGGTTTTAAATTTCAGAAAAGATGAAAGTACAGATGTTGAGTATTTTTCAACCAAAGATGCCCAACTTCAAAAGCTCACTCATATTTCCGTGATTTCCAAACCGGATGTATTCGTTAATAACTTCCCTAATTCTTTTCCTGCCACATTTTCTTCCACCATTTACCCGGTAGCGCTTACGGAAAAAAGAAAGTTTTACCGCTGGCTTTGGGGAGATCATTACAGAAGATATTATGGAATTCCTATTGAGGCACCAACCGCCAATCTTTCGGAATTGAACGGAGGGTATATTCCTTTCCGGGAAGGTGGAGGAAACCAATCCAACAGTTTACGGTTGAAATCTTCAGACGGACAGGAATTCGTCATGCGTGGAGTGAAAAAAAGTGCCATCCGCTTTCTTAACAATATGGCTTTCCAGAAAAGCACATTAGGAGAAGAACTTGCAGATACATTCCCTGAAAAATTTTTACTTGATTTTTATACGACCAATCATCCGTTTACTCCATTTACGATTGGAAATATGTCAGAAAAACTGGGTATTTTCCACAGTAATCCTAAACTGTATTACATTCCCAAGCAGCAGGCTTTGGGGAGATATAACGAAAACTACGGGGATGAAATGTATATGATTGAGGAGCGTTTTTCTTCCGATCCTAAAACATTGGCTTATCTGGATCATGCCAAAGATATCGTTTCTACAGATGATGTACTAAAAAACCTTAACAAAAGTGATAAATATTCTGTTGACAGAGAATCCTATATCAGAGCACGATTATTTGATATGCTTATCGGAGACTGGGACAGACATTCAGACCAATGGAAATGGGCTCAATATGAAGAGGGTGATAAAGTGATTTATAAACCCATTCCAAAAGACAGAGATCAGGCATTCAGTAAATATGATGGAGCAGCCTTTAAAATCATTATGAATGTTCCTGCCATCCGCCATATGAAAACCTTTACAGAAGATATCAGCAGTGTAAAATGGCTCGCTATGGAACCTTATCCGATGGATCTTGTATTCTTAAAAGGTGCAGACCAGAATGAATGGGAAACGCAGGCAAAGTATATTCAGGAGCATCTGACCGATGCGGATATTGATGACGCTTTCCACAATCTTCCGAAAGAAGTGCAGGATGATACCATTGCTGAAATTCAGAGAAAACTTAAAATAAGAAAGACGAAACTTCAGAGCTATGCCACTCAGTATTATGATGTACTGCAGAAAAAAGTTCCTTTGGCAGGAACGGTAAATCCTGATAAGTTTGTCATCACCAAAAACGGACATTCTGTGATGGTACAGCAATACAAGCTTGGTAAAAATAAAGACCAGAATGAACTTGTTTTTGAAAAGACGTATCATGATTCGAAAACAAAAGAATTATGGATCTACGGACTGGAAGATGATGACACCTATGTAGTAACCGGAAGCGGAAATCCTAAAATGACGATCCGACTGGTTGGCGGATATAATCATGATACCTACAACGTTGCAGATGGAAGAAAAGTGAAAATCTATGATTTTAAATCCCAGAAAAACACTTACAATTCCGGAAATGCAACCAAAAACATTACGGATGATTATGACATCAACAGCTATAATTATAAGCATCCTAAATATAATTCCGTTGCCGGATATCCAAACCTGGATTACAACCCGGATGACGGTGTGATTGTAGGCGTTCTGGCCAATTACACAGTAAATAATTTTATCCGCGATCCATTTACTCAGAGGCACAGTTTAAAAGCTAATTTTTATACGGCAACTGCAGGATTTAGCCTTACGTACAAAGGTGTATTTAAAAAAGCAATCTCAGGTTGGGATATTAACCTTGATGCATTCTATACGACTCCAAGATTTTCTCAAAATTTCTTTGGACTTTCCAATGAAAGTGAGTATGATAAGGAAGACACAGAAAGAGAATATAACAGAGCCAGAATTTCCAAGTTCAACTTTGCTCCTTCCATCTCTAAAAAGAGCTGGATGAACCTCAGCCACCAGTTTCAACTGACTTTTGAAGATAATAAAGTACAAAGAAAAGCTGACCGTTTCATCAACCAGTCTCCGGATGTGAGACCTGGCGTATTCAACAGCCAGCAGTTTGTTGGAGCCAACTATACCTTTGGTTATAAAAATGCTGATAATACGGCCTTCCCTACTCTTGGACTGGAATTTATGCTGAATGCAGACTGGAAAGCAACTCTTTCTGATTTTAATAAGAATTTCGTAACTGTAAAAGGAAAACTGGCCATTGACCACAGGATTGATAAAAAAGGGAAATTTGTATTCGCCAATTCCAGCAATGTGATGTGGATCAATAACAATAATTTTGAATTTTATCAGGCAGCGGCTATCGGAGGTAATAATGGAATGAGAGCCTTCAGAAACGAAAGATTCTCAGGAAGATCCTATTTCACCAATAACTCAGAAATCCGATGGGATTTTGGAAGGGTAAGAAATAATATTGCTCCTGCCAACATGGGAATTCTAATAGGATACGATACCGGCCGTGTATGGAATGACGATGAAAATTCCAGAAAATGGCATCAGTCTGTGGGTGCAGGAGTATGGCTGAGTATTGTGGAAATGATGTCTGCAAGATTAAATTATTTCTATGGTTCAGATGGTGGAAGAATTTCTGCCGGAGTGGGAATGAAATTTTAATCTGGCCCATTAAAAAAATTAATTCTCAATTTTGAAATGAGTACCACCATCAAATACTCAATATAAAACATTGTTTAACAGTATTTTAGACTGTTTTAAATTAAAAATTTGAAAAATTTCAATTTAAATAAAAATTAATAATTCAAATTTTCAACTCACATTTTTTACTGATAAAATAAATATGGCTTTTAAATAAAGGTCATATTTTCAGCTATATAAGTCAAAACTAGACATAGTTTAATATGATTATCAATTCCTTAAAAAATTGACATTTTAAAAACATTTTATATTTGTGGCAACAAAAAATCAACAAATGATGAAAAAAAAACTATTCTATATGGCTTTATTTGTCATGTTCATCCAGTTAAATGCACAGATAGGGATTAAAACATCAACTCCCCAACATACATTGCATGTCAACGGTTCCCTTCAGGTTGTTAAAGATCTGAATGTAGGCGGAGACGATAGAACAAAGGGAAATTCCGGAAACAAAGGTGAAGTTTTAATGTCTAACGGAGCAGGGAATGCGCCGGTTTGGAAAACAATTGAGTCAGAAAACTTTCTAAAGGTAGTTTTTGTTGGAAACAAAACAGACATCAGCCCGGCTAGTGGAAGTTATACAGGTACGCATTCTACACCAGTCAATACTCATGAAAGTTATTCACAAACCTATGTCTTTAATGTGAGTAATAAGATTGATAATGCATATTTAACGTACAATTCTACAACAGGACTTTTCACAGTAGTAAAACCTGGATTTTATAATATTGTTCCTTATGCTACCTACGATCTTAATTTAAATCCATCAGGACAAACTGCAGGAACAGCTAATTCATACATACAAAAAGTTTCCCCTACGCTCACAACGTTAGCAGGCATATCTACGGGCCATGGTGAGCGTACAACAGGACTGAATCATAATCTTTCCTCCATTAACTTTTTCAATACGGGAGAATCCTTCAGAATACGCTGCCGTTATACTCAGGATTTCAGATTATCCAGCGGAAATATTCATATCTCATATCTGACTCCATAAACAATACAAACGTCAATCACTTCATTAACATTCATATATTCAAAACCCCACAGATTTCTCTGTGGGGTTTGAATTTTTATAGAGGTTTGTTTTTTACAAAGAAAAACTATACACATTTCCCCCCTCATCTTTCCCTTTCTCATCTGCGATCATTAATGTTTTATCATCAAAGAATACAATAGCTTCCTTCTGGGAATTATGGTTCAGAGGAATTTTTTGAATTTTAGCAGAATTAAAATCGTTAGCAGCAAATCCGGTAAGAACATGAACATTTTTATGGGTAAGCAACACGATTTTATCTTTTGTGCTGTTGATACTCGCAGAGGTAATCGCAGCATCATTATACCCCCCATCAAGCTTTAATTTTCCTATTAGCTTAGCTTCAAAATCACCCTCTTTGTTAGGAACCTGGAATACAAGAAAGGTTCCGTCAAAACCTTTGCTCCTGTTTTTGGTGAATAAGTAAAAATTGCCATCCATTTCAACAAAACCTTCACAGTCGTACAACAGGTTCGACTTTTTCGGAGGAAATTCTGTCTGCCCCTGATAATGAAATTTTGTAGTCTGAACAACTTTGGCAGCAATTTGTTTGCTGTCTTTCAAATCTGTTTTTAAGATCGCCAGATCCTGTCGGTTATTGTCATTATTCCCAAAATCTCCAATATAAATATTTCCCTGAGAATCGGATATGATGTCTTCCCAGTCTGTATTTTCAGCATTTTCTACCGGTATTTTTGCCAGCATGTCACCTTTATCACTCAGGCCATATATTGCATTTTTATTTCCCTTGTCTTCTATTGCCCAGATGGTTTTCTTATCTTTTGACAAAGTAATTCCGGAAACTTCCTTCAACTTTTTAGGTAAGGTAAACTGGACTTTCAGTTCATCCTCCTTAGCAGGGGAATTCTGAGCTTTTGGATTGCAGCTCAATAAAAGCAAAGCAGGTAATATAAGGAAACGTAACATATTTATTTTTTATTTTTTTAACTGAATATAAGAAGCATTAATTGTTCCAATCGGCAACTATGAAAGTTTTTTTGCCTGTTCCCAAAGAACATCCATTTCTTCCAGAGACATGTCTGCCAGTTTCAGATCCTGTTCTTGGGCAAGACCTTCCATCTTTTGAAATCTTGAAATAAACTTCAGATTGGTTCTTTCCAATGCAGAATCCGGATTGATTCCTGAAATTCTGGCATAGTTGATCAGAGAGAAGAAAACATCCCCCAACTCTTGTTCTTTTTTATCCAAATCCGTTTCAGCATGGAACTCCTGAATTTCCTCATCTACTTTTTTCCATGCATCTTCTGCATCATGAAATTCAAAACCGATCCCTTTTACCTTATCCTGAATTCTGTAGGCTTTTACCAAACTCGGCAGACTTTTCGGAACTCCACCCAAAATAGACTTATTTCCTTCCTTTAATTTTAATTTTTCCCAGTTCTGCTTCACTTCTTCTTCATCTTTCACTTCAGTATCTCCATAAATGTGAGGATGACGGAAGATCAGCTTTTCATTCAGGGAATTGATAACATCCGCAATGTCAAAACTTCCTTTTTCAGAACCTATTTTAGCATAAAAAACCAGGTGTAGCAGGACATCGCCCAGCTCTTTCTTTATTTCCTGTAAATCATTTTGCAAAATAGCATCTGAAAGTTCATACGTCTCTTCAAGGGTAAGATGACGAAGGGATTCTAACGTCTGTTTCTGATCCCATGGACATTTTTCACGCAAATCATCCATAATATCCAGTAATCTTCCGAAGGCCTCCAGTTTCTCTTGTTTCGTATTCATAAATAATGGGAAATTCAATCTTATACAAATGTAAGGGTTATTCGGGCATCATTACAAACGTTGGAAGTAAAAGTTGCAGAGTGCAGAATTTAGGATAGATTTGATATGTAAACCTAACAGGTTTCGGAAACCTGTTAGGTTTGGAATATTACCCCCCAATTATTTACTGCCAGAAAACAAAAAACCTTGTCCGGATTTCCCAGACAAGGTTTTATATTTTTAATTCAAATGAATTATCCTTGTTTTCTGTGTGTACTCTTTGGAGCTGATTTAGCAGCGGAAGTAGCTTTTACTTTTGGAGCTGCTGGCTTTTCTGCTTTTGGAGCTTTTTTAGCTTCTTTTTCAATGCTTACTTCTTCAGCTGGCTCACCTTCTAAAGTTTCAGGCTCTGCTTTTACAAAGCTCTCAGGCGTAATATATCCTGCTTTTTGAAGGATGTTGTACCACTGAGCCAATTTCTTGATATCAGAAGAATATACTCTTTCTGTGTCATAGTTTGGAAGAGATGCCAACATAAAATCTTTCAGATCTGCATCAGAAGATTTGTGAGAGATAGTTTCCTTATAGTCGTTGTTTTTAGCAATATTTTCAAATACTTCAAACAAAGGAACTTCTTTCTCAAATGTAAACATGGCGATATTGTCCAATAAACTTACCTGGCTTGAGTTTCCAATGCTTACTTTTTTCTTTGAGGTAACATCTTCAATGATGAATCCGTTTCTTAATTGAGAAACTAATTTGAAAAGTCCTGGTTTTCCAGAAATTGAAATTATTTTTTCTAACAGCATAATTTTATTTTTTGTAAATTCTGCAATCAGCACTAGCTTTTTGCTTTTTATTATTTCTTTTTAATCCTTGTTTAATTATTTTGGAAATCTCATTTTGTAACCGATGTTTACGTCACCCTGAGAGATTTTTGTCAGCTTACCTTTTACGAGTTTCTTCTTCAGAGCACTCAGGTGGTCGGTAAATAAAATCCCTTCAATGTGGTCATATTCATGCTGAATTACGCGGGCTCTAATATCGGAAAAAGTTTCTGTATGTTTCACAAAATTTTCGTCATAATATTCAATAACGATTGTCCCTTTTCTTTTCACATCTTCTCTTACATCCGGAATAGAAAGGCAGCCCTCATTGAACTTCCATTCTTCCCCTGATTCTTCAAGAATCTGAGCGTTGATGAATACTTTTTTAAACTCTGCCAACTCATCTTTAATATCTTCATAATCCTCATCTTCTGCAAGAGGCGTCACATCTATTACAAACAGACGGATATCCAAACCAATCTGTGGCGCTGCAAGACCTATGCCATTTGCGCTGTACATGGTTTCGAACATGTTATCTATCAGTTCCTGTAATTCGGGATAGTCTTTGTCTATATCTTTTCCTACTTTTCTCAAAACAGGATCCCCAAAAGCTCTTATCGGTAATATCATCTTAATCTTTGTTCTAAAAAATTCTGCAATATGATGGTTGCACTTACTTTATCTATTAATCCTTTTTCCTGCCTCTTTTTCTTGTTTTTTCCACTTTGGGAAATAAAAAAAGAAGCCATTTTGGATGTAAATCTTTCATCGAAACGGTGAACTGCAATATCCGAAAATTCTTTTTTAAATTCTTCTATAAATTTTAAAATATCGGTTTCCACTTCCGAAACATTTCCCTTCAAATCTATGGGAAGTCCAATCACTACTTCATCTACCTTATTTTCACTGAAATATTTTTTCAAAAATTCCATTAAAAAACGGTTCTCCACAGTCTCCAGCCCACTGGCTATAATCTGCATATCATCGGTTGCAGCGATACCACAACGAGCCTTTCCGTAGTCTATTGCAAGGATTTGTCCCATAAGTCTGCAAATTTAGTAAAATTTACTGATTTTATTCATAACGCAGTTTTTTTATATAAATCATGTTTTATTCCATTATTTTTTTTATAATTTTAATCTTCCAAAAAACAATTATATGAAGAAACTCATCCTCGTGAGACATGCAAAAAGCGACTGGCCGGAGGAAACGGAGGACTTTGACAGACCTTTGGCAGACAAAGGTTTGGAGGATGCTATGCACATGTCCAGATTCCTGAAAAGCAATAATATTTCTATAGACCATTTTGTATCGAGCCCTGCGGTTCGTGCACTGAATACCTGTAAGATTTTCAATCAGGCTTATCAGCTGAACTGTTCAACTGATGAAAAACTATATAACCCTTCGGAAAGAAGCTTTGAATCTGTAATTTATGATCTGGATGACAACCTGACTTCGGTGGCGTTCTTCTCTCACAATAATGGAATTTCCAATTTTGCCAATTCCATTTCTGAGGATATTTTCCATTTCCCCACTTGCGGAGTGGCAGGTTTTGAGGTAGACTGTGATTCCTGGTCAGAGTTCGACGGTGCCAAAAAGAAACTGCTATTCTTTTATGAACCGGGGAAAATATAATTTCACTTTTCTGTTTTTTTATGTTACAATAATTACCCTTCTTTTCTCTTGTCAGAAACAGAAGAAAAATTACTATGAATCTATTGCATTCAATGACATCAAACTTTCCTCTTCTCCAAAACCCGGAAGCTGGCGGTATAATCATGATGAGCATTTCCAGACATTTGAAGATTTTCAAAAATTAAAAAAGATAAAACCACAATCCGGAAAAAATATCATTTATCTTCAGCCTATAGGAACATTCGATGAACTTCAGAAAAAAGAAATAGCACTTACCCAACACTATTTAAAAACCTATTTTCAGCAGGAAACAAAGGTTCTTCCTGTTTTACCCAACACTATTTTCCCTGAAAAAGTTAAAAGAATTTCAAAGGAAGGACAGGAACAGGTTCTTGCAGGATATGTACTGGACAGTATTCTGATCAAAAGAAAACCTAAAGATGCTATTGTATTAATGGGTATTACGGAGAAAGACCTTTTTCCATTACCGGAATGGAATTACGTATTCGGACTGGCTTCATATGAGGATGGCGTGGGAGTAACCTCTATATACCGATTTGCAGACGGACAATTAACAGATTCTAATTTTAACAAAAGTCTTTTAAGATTAATAAAAATCAGTTCACACGAGATCGGGCATATGTTTGGAATAAGCCATTGTCTGAATGCCAACTGCGTGATGAATGGAACCAATTCATTATCGGAAACTGATTATCATCTTGCCAGAGCATGTTCACTCTGCCAGAGAAAACTGAATTCAAGTATTCATTATGATAATAAAAAAAGATTACTTTAACTAAAAAATTTCTTTGAAAAGCAACATCTTAACACAGAACTTTCCCAGTCACAGCAAGATCTGAACCTTGTACAATAAACCAACATTCCTGTTACCGACTGCCTATTCCCCTCCACCGGAGGGGTGGCGAAAATTCAAAGAATTTTTGACGGGGTGGTCCTTCGGCTAAAGCCATTATCGCTGTAAACATGAAAAAACGACCTTTAGCCCGTTCCTATTGAATTATTTCAGTTTTAATTTTCAATAATCATTAAAATGAGTGTTATCTGAATAAATTAGTGGCATTCGTAGTTAACAAACAAAAAAAGAACGGACCCACGCCCGTTCTCCATAGAATATTTTATAATCTCTATTTTATTTCTTCTTCAAATCCAGATCATCAAAGTCAAAACTGAAATCTGTTACATCAGAAATCGCCTTCAATTTTGCAGATTCTGCTTTTCCGTTTTCGTCATAGCTGAAAATAATATAGGCATCCGCATCATAGCTTCTGTCGTCCCATTTGATAATGAAAGAATTATTGGAATAAGGAAGCAGCTCTCCTTTTAACCTTGGAGAGTTTTTGCACGAAATTCTGTAGCTATTTCCCTGTTGTGTAATTTCTACATCACCAAACCAAATATCATTGTAAGTTCCTGTAAACTGTTCTGCTTTTGGCTGCTGCGCTTTTTCTTTTTTGAAGGCTTCAGATTTTGCAAAAGCATCTTTCTTTTGTTTGCTGAATTCGGCTTCCATTTTAGACATTCTTTCGCTATAGGTTTTCAGCCAGTTTCTGTCGGCAACCCCAAGATAAGAATCTTTAACGGTATTCGTAATGGTATTGAAAGCTGCTCCGGACTGTTGGTTCGTCAATACTACAATTCCCAGTTTCATATCGGGAATTAAAGTAAATTGAGTAACGGTTCCGATCAGTCCACCGGTATGCTGTACCTGTTTATGTCCTTTCACATCACTCAGAAACCATCCTAAACCGTATCCGTAGAAACTTGTATCATAAGGATTTTTCGCAGCCACTCTATCTGGAATCTGCAAGCTCCAAAGTTGTTGAACATTCTTATCCGAAACCAGTTTTTTCCCATCTTTTGTGGTGAAATTATTTAGGAGACATTCCGCCCACGTGGTCATGTCTTTAATGTTACTCATAATTCCTCCTGCTGCATTACCCGTTTCGTTCCAGTCGTGGGGAACAGCAATTGCTTTTCCGTCTACCGGAGCGTGTGCATCAATTTTATTGGCAACAGCCTTTGCTCTGCTGTAGCTTCCGAAACTTGAAGTCATTCCTACAGGTTTCATAATTCGCTGCTCAATAAATTCCGCCCAGCTTAATCCGGAAATTCTGTGGATTACTTCTCCGGCTACAATAAACATGATATTGTTATAATCCAGTTTTGTTCTGAAAGGATTTTCCGGTTTCAGATATCTCACATTATGCACAATATCATTAACGGTTAAATTTCCTCCTTCAGGAAAAAACATAAGATCTCCCTGTCCAAGTCCTAATCCGGCTCTGTGGGTAACAAGATCCTTGATCGTAACATTTTGAGAAACATAAGGATCATACATTTGAAATTCAGGAATATATTTTGAAACTTTATCATCCCAGTTCAGTTTTCCTTCATCTGCTAAGATGGCTAATGCTGTACAGGTAAAGCCTTTTGAGTTAGAAGCAATCCCTACCAGCGTATTGTCATCCATTGGCTGCTTTGTTGTAAGAGAACGTACTCCAAACCCTTTGGAATAGATCATCTTGCCATCTTTCACAATTCCTACCGACATTCCCGGTACATCAAAGGTTTTCAGGGTATTTTGGATCAGTTCATCCAGCTTTTTTTCTTCAACCTGAGCATTGGCTAATCCTACGGTTAAAAGAAAAATGAAAAAAGAAAGTTTCTGTTTCATTGTTTATTTTAATTTTCCCAAATTTACTAAATATTAAGCGACGCTCATTTTAGCCGTGCTAAAACTTTACGATAAATCAGTTGTATTCATGAAAAAGCCTATTTGTATCTGTATTTTCTCTCTTTTCGCAGTCAGCGGTATCAAAGCCCAGGACAGAACTGCCAATCCTTTACTTTTACAAACCTGGAATCTCAGTAAAATGGATACTTATATTTATACTTATGAAAAACAGGATGGTTTTGAAGCGAGAAGAGAAGGAATCAGATTTCAGAAAAATGGAAAAATCACAGGAAATCTGATTAAATCTACTTTAAGATATGATACCCTGGAAGAAACTGTTAATAAAAAAAATGAAAAGCCGGACCGTTATATCGGGAGCTGGAAAAAAGCTTCAGACTCTACAGTAACGTTAGTATTTCCTTCCAATACCAATATGACCGGAACTTTTGTAATTTCAAAGCTTACAGAGAATCAACTGAAACTGAAAAAGGTTTTCAGCGCAGATATTGAAAAGAAAATGGATTCTATCAGAAAAACAAAAAATATCACAGACTAAGGTCGGAATAAGTTGATGGAGCTTCTTTATATTTGCAGTCTTAAAAAAATAATAAAATGGCACTAAACAGATTATTGGCTTTCTTCTTACTGATGATAAGCTGTAATTTATATTTTTCTCAGGATATAACCATCAAAGATGATAAAGTTTTATTGGATGGAAAGCAGATTCTGAAAGCTGAAAAGATCAATGCAGCCCAGTATTCGTTTTTCTCCATGAAAGATGATGAGGAAGTTCTTCTTTACCGGTATATGGATAATGAAACCCCAAGATATGTAAATGATGATTATTTTATTCTGAATTTTCTGACCGAAAAAACAAAAATAGAATCGACAGATATGAGCAAAATATCCAATTTTATGAATTCCAAAAAAGGAATGGAAAAACTGGTAAAATGGCTGTTGAAAGAAAGAGTAATCAATCATGACGGGGAGCTTAATCCTGACCGTGTGGCTGTTTTTAAAGATAAATACCACGAAAATATCACTGAAAGAACCCTTAGATAATGACAAAAGTTCTTCTTCTTTCCGATTCCCATTCTTATATTGATGACCGTATCCTGGAATATGCTTCTCAGGCTGACGAAGTATGGCATTGCGGGGATTTCGGAAGTCTGGATGTCATTGAACAGCTGGAAAAAATAAAACCTCTGAAGGGCGTTTACGGAAACATTGATAATGCTAAAATTCAGGCAGAATTTCCGGAAGTGAACCGTTTCTTTTGTGAAAAACTGGAAGTTCTCATGATCCATATCGGAGGTTATCCGGGAAAATATACTCCACTTACGAAAAAAGAAATGGCAGAAAAGGCTCCGAAATTGTTTATTTCAGGCCACTCTCATATTTTGAAAGCGATGTATGATGAGAAAAACAATCTCCTCCATTTGAATCCCGGAGCCTGCGGAAAACAGGGCTGGCATAAAGTGAGAACAATGATGCGGTTTGTGGTAGACGGTGAGGAAATCAAAGATCTGGAGGTGATTGAACTGGGACCTAGAGTTTGATGAGTGAGAGGGTTGGAGAGTTTTAGGGTTGGAGAGTGTGAGCGTTTGAGAATTTAGGGGGGATTGGGAGTAAGGAGTTTGTGTTCATCCATTTTACTTTCTACCTTTGCACAAATATTGGTTCATACAAACCTGTAAAAATTATGAAGATCGGCGATAAGGTTTCGGTAGTAGATGAGGATTTAAGCGGGATAATTACTTCCGTGAAGGGAAATATTGTTGTTTTTAAAGATGAATATGGATTTACCCATCAATATCCCAAGGAAAAACTTGTTCCGAAAGATGCTGATCTGTATGAAAATATCAGAGTTGTAAGAAAAGCGGAACCTAAAAAAATCATTTCCAAGAAACATCAGAAAAATCATTTGGTTTTAGACCTGCATTTTCATAATTTGGTAAAGAATCCCAATGATTATGACAGCTTTGAAAGATTGTTTATACAAAAGGAAAAACTGATTGAAGTGATTGAGTTTTGCAGAAAGAACAACCTGAAAAGACTGGAAATTGTTCACGGCATTGGTGACGGTACTTTGCAGAGGATGGTCCGGGATGTATTGGAAAGCCAGGTCAATATTGATTTTTATAATAAGGAAATACTTCACCACCAATCGGGTGCGGTAATGGTAGAATTTCACTAAATTTGCAGGAATTGAAATATGAACGTACTTAATTTACTTTTTACCAAAGACGGATTGATCTGCCAGATTGTTAAAAACAAAAACATTCTGGAGGAAAAGTCTTATTTCGTTACTGAAGAGACACCAGCCAATCTTATTGACCAAAAGCTGGACGAAGTTCTTATTAAGCAGCGCTACGACGAGATCCATGTGATTTCAGCATTGAATCATTTTACGCTGATGCCGGAAGGCTTCTCTGAGCATGAGGCAGGATTTGATCTGATTGCTTTCAACGCTCCGACTGACAGAGAAAAAGAAGAGCTGATGCTTTCGATCAACAAAAAGTTTAATATTCAGTTTTATTATACTTTCCCGAAAAACTATTATAAAAAAATAAAAGAGCTGGCCTTACCGGTTCATTTTAATTTCTCCGGGGAAAAGTTTCTAAGTTCGATCAATAATAAAACCAGCAAGGAAATTCACATCAACCTCTATCATAACCAGTGTGAGTTTTTTGCGATTGATAATAAGAAAATCATTCTTTATAATAATCTGGATGTCAATTCTGAAGTAGATTTCCTTTACTTCATTATGTTTACATTGAGCAAGATAGGTTTCGGAATCAATGAAACCAGCTTTTATGCTTATGGAGAAACTACGGAAAATGAAACGTTCATTTCCGAACTTCAGAAATTTGTTAAAAACCTGAAAATTGTTTTTGACAATATTCCTAACAAGAATTTTATACTTAATTAAGGAACAAGGGCTTAGGAATAAGGAATTAGCCTTATTAAAAGATAATGATGATGTATAATTTTAATCCCTAATCCCTAGAACCTACCATCTAACCCCTAACAATAATATGTTCAGAATCATATCAGGCAAATGGAAAGCCAAAAAAATCGCCGCTCCTAAAAACTTTGAAGTAAGACCTACCACCGATTTTGCAAAGGAGGCTTTATTCAGCATTCTGGAAAACAAATACGATATGCAGTCGATCTCCGTGCTTGATCTTTTTGCAGGAATTGGCTCTATTACCCTGGAATTTGCTTCCAGAGGATGCCAGAATATAACTTCCGTGGAAATGAACCCAAAGCATACGGCATTTATCAACAGTACGGCTTCTGAGCTTGATATGGCACTTCAGATCAATGTACAGAGAGGAGATGTTTTCGACTGGCTTAAAAAATTCAGAAATAAAAAATCATTTGAGATTGTTTTTTCTGATGCTCCTTTTGAAATGGAAGAGAAAAAATACCACGAGCTGATTTCTCTGGTTTTAAACAATAAATACCTGAAAGAAAACGGAGTCCTTATTGTAGAACACCAAAGCCGCATGAAATTTGACCATCCGAATTTAACAGATACCCGAAAATATGGAAACGTAAGTTTCAGTTTTTTTGAACCGAATAAAGAAGATAATCAGGAACTTTAATTCCTGATTATTTTTTTGGAGATGACAGGAGATTCTTCGCCCCATTTTGTTATCGCTTCCAAAACAGGTAAAAGTGTCTTTCCAAAGTCTGTTAATTCATATTCCACCACTAAAGGAGGCTTTTCCGTAAAAACTTTCCTGTCAACAATTCCGTCCTCTTCCAGTTGTTTTAGCTGCAAACTCAATGTTCTTTCCGTAATGGTAGGAATAGACTTTCTTATCTCGTTATAGCGCTTAGCACCGCCAATAAGGTGATGTAAAATCACTGCTTTCCATTTCCCTCCTATAAATTTCATTGTCACGCTGGTACAGCAGGGATACGATTTATTATCTATTGTATACATTTTTATACTATCATTTTTTACCGTTATTGCAAAGTTAGGAAACTTAAATTAATTTTGTAACTATAAAAATGATAGTATAAAATTATGAACTTTTTAGACCAAATGAAAAACAGGTATACTGTAAAAAAGTATAACCCCCAGGGAAAAATCAGTGAAGAGCAAATTGCAGCACTTCAGGAGATTTTAAATTTAAGCCCGTCATCTATTAACAGCCAGCCATGGAATTTTATTTTCGTAAATGATCCTGAACTGAAGAAGCAATTGGGGGACAAATCTTATTTTAATAAAGAAAAAGTGCTGGACAGCAGCCACATCATTGTATTTCAGGTGATGAAAAACATAGAAAACTTTGAAAAACAAATAGAGGAAAACCTTCCGGAAGGCCCTGTTAATTATTACCGAACTATGGTAAAACCTAAAGGAGAAGAAGCTATAAAATCATGGCTTGGCCATCAGGTATATTTATCATTAGGAGTTCTTTTATCTGCCTGTGCAGCGATGGGAATAGATTCTACCCCAATGGAAGGAATTGAACCTGAGGGTTATGATGCGATCCTGAACAATGAAAAATACGAAACTTTATTTGCCGTAGCCATCGGGGAAAGGGATGAAGCAGATGCAAACCAGCCTAAATTTAATCCAAAGAAAAGGCTGACCGCTGAAAAAGTAATTGTGGAAGCGTAATTTTAAACACAAATTCACAATCTCTTTCGCAACAAACACGAATGAAATTGAACATTATTTCCCCACAGATTTCACAGAGGACACAGATTTTTAGTCATCTTTTAATTTTAAAAGCATTATTATCCGTGGAATTTGTGAAATCTGTGGGAACTAAAAAAAGCATATAATTTTATCGAAAATAAATTTTTGTGCTTTAAAAACTTGATTTCGTAATGACAAAATTCAATAAATAAAAAAGCCTGCTTCAATATGAGGCAGACTTTTTATTTATAATACTTTCAATTCTAAGTCAATGGATTTTCCAAAGAACTTCTTTGAAATTTTCTCGAAATTCTTGGTGATATCCGACAGATAGAAATGATAATTAGGCTTTGAGTTATGATCATGTAAAAGATTATACTTATCAAGAATGATCTTCAGATGATTGGCTACAATATTCGGAGAGTCAATGACACGGACTCTGTTTCCGTAGTACTGTTTAATCTCATCAATTAAAAGAGGATAATGAGTACAGCCCAGAATCAGAGTTTCAATATTTTTTAATTTATTATTACTTAAATAATTATAAATTATAGCATGGGTGATGGGATGGTTTTTAAACCCTTCTTCAATAGCAGGAACCAATAACGGGGTTGCCAGTTCGTCTACTTTGATCCATTTATTATGCTTTCTGATACTCTTTTTGTAGAGCCCTGAATTCACGGTTGCCTTGGTAGCAATTACGCCTACATTATTATGGATTTCGTATGACACTTTTTCGGCCACAGGATTAATAACGTCTATGACAGGAACTTTTCCTGCAACGGACTGCATCACTTCATTCAAAGCATTAGCCGTTGCCGTATTACAGGCAATTACAATCGCTTTACAGTTCTGCTCAAGCAGGAAATTGGTGATCTTTGTAGAATATTCAATAATCGCATCTTTGGATTTTTCTCCGTATGGAAGGTGCTTTGTATCTCCAAAATAGATCAGATCTTCATTAGGAAGAAGTCTTTTGATTTCTTTGGCAACGGTAAGACCTCCTACTCCGCTGTCGAAAATTCCGATAGGCTGGTTGGGTGAAAGATGTGAATAATCTTGTTTTTTCGTTTTCAAATGAGTTGAAATTTTATACAAAAATAGTGAATTTTATGGCATGCTGTATACATACAAACATTATACAATAAACAAATCTGAAGCAATTCCGTCTGCCATAAACCAATGTTTTTCAGGAATTTTTAAATGTTCATTCTCAATGATTAAAATACCTTCCTCCATTTTAGCTTTGATTTCTCTATGAAAATGTTCTAATAATCTCTCTGAAAATTTATTTTTTAAACTTTCAAGATCTACTCCCCAGATAGTTCGTAAGCCAATCATAATCATTTCATTAAACTGATCTTCCTGGGAAAGAATTTCTTCTTCTTTGGCAAGAAGTTTATCATTCAGTTTTTTGATGTACTGCTGATTATTGGCAACATTCCAGCTTCGGACATCAAATCCGTTATAGGAATGCGCTGATGGTCCTATTCCAAGATATTCATTGTATTTCCAGTAAGCAGAATTGTGTCGTGAGTAAAAACCAGGTTTGGCAAAATTGGAAACTTCATAATGTTCAAAACCATGATCTTTTAAAAAGTCAGATAGATAATAGAATTCCCTGTTTTGCTCTTCTTCCCGGGGACTTTTTACTTTCCCTTTGGAGATCCAGTTTTCTAAAGCTGTTTTAGGCTCAACAGTTAATGCATAAGATGAAATATGAGGAACTTCTAAAGCAATTGTTTTATTCAGGTTTTCTTTCCAGATTTCAAGATTGGATGTGGGCGAACCATAGATCAGATCAATACTCAGGTTTTCAAAACCGAAATCCTGAGCCCGTTTGATAGAGCTTTCTGCTTCAGAAGCACTGTGAGCCCTGTTCATCAGTTTCAGATCTTCTTCAAAAAAGCTTTGTGTGCCGATTGACAATCTGTTTACAGGCGTTCCGGCAAGCTGTTTTAAAAAATTTTTATCCAGATCATCGGGATTGGCTTCCAGAGTGACTTCTATATCGTTTTCAAAACTGAAGTACTTCAGAACATCATCTATTAAAGAACTGATCTCATCCACAGAAAGAATAGAAGGAGTTCCTCCTCCGAAATACAGAGATTTCAGGTTTTTGTTCTGCAATTCATCTTTTCTCAGCAGTATTTCAGTTTTCATGGCACGAAGCATTTCATCCTTGAAATTCAGGGATGTTGAAAAATGAAAGTTACAATAGCTGCATTTTTGTTTACAGAACGGGATGTGAATATATATCATAAAAAAGCTCTGAAAAATTTCAGAGCTCAAATTTATTTAAATTAAATTAATTAGTATCTAAATCCTCTAGCATTAATGAAGTTGTCGAAGTTATATCCAAGACCGATCATGAAGCTGTTTCCTCCATAGCTCTGGATATCAGATAATCCAAGGTTATACGTAGCTCCGATCATGAATTTGTTGAATCTTACTTTTACAATTGGAGAAATACTCAGGTCCTGATTGTCAAATCTGTTCTGAACCGTTCTGTAGCTTACCCCGAAAGAGAATGCGTTGATATCGTTAGAGAATGTCGCCATCAGGTTCCAGTCGATCATTCTAGTTGAGTTTGTATTAAGGTTGATCAATGCTGACGGTGCAATGGTAATATTATCAGCAATGTTCCAGTTGTATCCTAAATTTAAGAAGAATTTAATTGGAGAAGGCTCGTAGTTGTTTACGATAGAGGCATCATTACTTAATGCGATATCGTTTACGGAAACACCCCCGAATAATCCTCTGTAGGTAGCGGCCAAACCGAAGTTGGCATACACCATGAAGATGTTGCTTTCTTCACCTCTCAATAATGGGTCACCTCCTTCTTCAGTATTGATTTTTGAATAATCAAAATTCATGTTATAGAAGTTAACACTTGTACCGAAAGAGAACTGGTCTTTTCTGTCTCCTTCACTACTTAGCGGAATAAAATATGAAGCACCAGCCGTGATACCACCCGCAGAGATCGGTCCGTTACTGTCTCTGAACACGGAAATACCAGCACCTACTCTATCAAAGATATTCGCATTGATCCCGATTGACTGTACATTCGGAGAATTACTGAATTTTGAAAATTGTTGTTGATAATTGGCGTTGAGCTGTACGTAATCTGTTTTTCCGTATTGAGCTGGGTTGAACAGGAACTCACCATCCAAAAGATATTGCTGATAGTATGGTAGTGATTCTTGTGCTTTGTATGCATTTGACAAAAGAGCTAAACATACGATAGCATATAGTTTTCTCATAACAAATCTTGATTTCAATTCAACAAATATAAAAAAAATCTCAATATATTTTTAGTTTTCCAAATAATTTCTCCATTTTTTTACAGCATCCGCCATATCTTTGGGCATTGGGCTCTCAAAATATAATTCCTTCTTTGTTGTTGGGTGTATAAATCCAAGGGTATGGGCATGTAAGGCATGTCTTGGCAAAATTTCAAAAACATTTTTAATAAATTGCTTGTATTTGGGAAGATTTACCCCTCTCAAAGGAGTATGCCCCTCATATCTTTCATCATTAAACAAAGTATGGCCGATATGTCTGAAATGTGCTCTGATCTGATGGGTTCTCCCCGTCTCCAGCTTACATTCTACCCAGGTCATATATTTGAATCTCTCAAGGACTTTATAATGGGTCACAGCGTGTTTCCCCTGACTGCCGTCTTCATAAACGGACATCTGCATTCTGTTTTTAGGATGTCTTCCGATGTGGCCTCTGATGGTTCCCTCATCATCCTGCATATTTCCCCACACAAAAGCCCAGTACAGTCTCTTTGTAGTTCTGTTAAAGAACTGTTTGGCAAGGAAGCTCAATGCATATTCATTCTTGGCAATCACCAACAGCCCTGATGTATCTTTATCAATTCTGTGTACAAGCCCTACTCTATCTAGATCGGATTTCTCTCCGTTCTTTTCAAAATGGAAAGCAAGCGCATTCACCAATGTTCCGTCCCAGTTTCCAAATCCTGGGTGTACCACCATTCCTGCTTCCTTATCCACTACAACAAGATCATCATCTTCATAAACAATATTCACCGGAATATCCTGTGGAATAATGACATTTTCTCTTGGAGGGTGCGTAAGCAAAACTGAAATCTGATCTCCCGGTTTCACCCGGTAATTCTGTTTCACCGCAGTTCCGTTCACGATAACATTTCCGGCTCTGCAGGTCTGTGAAATTTTATTCCTTGAAGAATTCTGTCTGTATATTAAAAGGAACTTATCAATTCTTAATGGTTCCTGTTTACTGTCAACAGTGATATTAAGATGTTCATACAAACCTTTATTTTCCTCGTCAATATCGATGTTTTCGATACTGTTGGAATCTAATAATTCTTCATCTAAAAAATCTTCGTTATCTTCTGACATTGTTTTATATTTTTTACACAAAAGGCCTCAACATTTTGCAGTTGAAGCCTGTATTTTTGATATTAATCTGATTTTATTCTACGACAACCTTCTTAGCTTTCGGCTTTTGTGAAGGCTGCTGAGTGGTTGTTGCAGCCGGCTTGGCTGTACTTCCTGCTGCAGAGGTAGTGGTGGAAGTTTTAGGCTTCTCTGTACTTTGGGCTGCAGGTTTAGAAGTGGTAGTCTGAGGTTTTGGAGTCTCAGTTTTCGGTACTTCAGGTTTTGGAGTTTCTCTTCTAGGAGCTGGTACTACCGGAGCTTCATAACTTGGCTCACTATGCACTTCTTCATATCGTACCGGAGGAAGTGAAGTATCTACTTTCATACGATAGATAGAATTCAGCTGCTCTACTTTAGCTCTTAATTCGGCAGGAGTCCTCTTACTTGCCCAAAGATCGATCTGCATTCCCTGATCACGAACATCGCCGGAAGCAGGATCCTGATAATAGATAATATCAGACTCATCTTTACCTCCATCTTCATGCTCTACCAATCCTACTTCAAACATACTTTTGGTAATGACAGCTCTTGCTTCTTTTACTGTAAGTCCCACAACATTAGGAATAGAGATATTTCTCATCGGCCCGGACCCCACTACTACATCAATAGTAGAGAATCTTGGTAAACGGGTACCCGGATTTACCGCATTTCCTTTATATAATATTCTTAAAAGAGCATCTTTCTGAATACTAGGCTCATAAATCGTATCCCCGATTTTAAGGCCTACCTGATCCAGTCTCTGGAATGCCAGTCCTGAATATTTATTGATTACATTCGGAACCGCAATAGGAGCCCATGTTCTCGGATTTACTTTTAGCGTTACCGTTCTTCCGTCTTTTACACGGGAACCTGGCGCAGGATATACCTGCAATACCTGGAATGGTCTGTATTTAGGATCATAATTGGCACTGTCTACTTCATATTCCAGCCCTGTATCATCTAATATTTTAACGGCATCATGCACCGATTTATTTACAATATTGGGAACAGGAATTTCCTGACCGTGATTAGTATGGTACTCCAACCAGCGAAATGTAAGCCATACAAGCCCCACGAAAACACCGATGGCTACTACTAAATTCAGTAAAACTTTCCAATTGAAAAGTGATTTAAGCATACTTAAAAATACTTTAATTATAACCGCAAATATAGCTAATAATTTTAGAATGGACTTTTTATTTAACACAATTCATTTTTGATTTTAAAATTTGCCGATTTCCCATATTGCATTGCATAAAATGATTAAATTTGCCTTAATTGATACTATATGGTTATGAATAAAAAAAGTGTTGCCGTAGTAATGGGAGGCTATTCCGATGAATATGTTGTTTCCTTAAAAAGCGGACAATTGATTTATGATTCTCTGGACAGAAATCTCTATGATGTATATAAGGTAGTAGTCCTTAAAGATGAATGGTATTTTTTAGGGGAAAATGACACAAAATATGCCATCAACAGAGGAGATTTTTCTGTGACTTTAGATAATGGTGAAAACTTAAAATTTGATGTTTGTTTCAATATCATCCACGGAACTCCGGGAGAAAACGGAATTCTTCAGGCATATTGGGATGCTATTGGACAAAAATATACAGGCTGCGATTTTTATCAGAGTGCTCTTACTTTCAATAAAAAAGACACTCTTGCCGTATTATCAAAATACGGAATTCCTTCTGCTAAAAGTATTTATTTAAGAAAAGGGGAAGACATCAATGTGGATGAAATTGTAGCAGAACTGAATCTCCCACTATTTGTAAAACCTAACCAGTCCGGTTCTTCTCTGGGAATTTCAAAAGTAAAGGAAAAATCAGAACTTATTGCTGCCACTGAAATTGCATTCAAGGAAGATGACGAAATCCTGATCGAAAGTTTTCTGGATGGAATGGAAGTTTCCGTAGGCGTTATTGATTTTAAAGGAGAAACCATTGTTCTGGGAATCACAGAAATTGTTCCTACCAATGAATTCTTCGATTACGAGGCAAAATATGAAGGTGCTTCTGAAGAAATTACACCGGCAAGAATTGACGGGGAAACCACAAAAAGAGTGGAAGAAATTGCTAAAAGAGCTTATAATTCATTAGGAATGAGTGGTTTTTCCAGAAGTGAATACATTCTGATGAACGGAATTCCTTATATGCTTGAAATGAATACCAATCCGGGATTCTCTCCCGCAAGTATTCTTCCTCAACAGGCAAGACACTATGGAATTTCCATCATGGATCTTTGTGGAAATGAAGTTGAAAAAGCACTTAATAAATAATAAGAAGTTAGAGATTAGAGGTTAGAAGTTAGAGATCGAATACACTTTTAACAAATAATTCACTACTCAAAATCATAACTCGTACAACATGAAAATTGCTGTTTTCCCTGGGTCTTTTGACCCGATTACACTAGGACATTACGACATTATAGAAAGAGCGGCACCGCTATTTGATAAATTAATCATTGCTATAGGGCAAAATTCTCAGAAAAAATATATGTTCCCTCTTGAAAAAAGAATGGAATTTATCCAGAACTCTGTAGCAGAATTCCCCAATGTGGAAGTAGATTATTTTGAAGGACTTACCGTTGATTATTGTTTTGAAAAAAACGCACAATACATCATCAGAGGTCTGAGAAATCCGGCTGATTTCGAGTTTGAAAAAGCAATTGCCCATACCAACAGAACCTTAGCCCACAAAAAACTGGAAACCGTATTCTTACTAACTTCTTCAGGAAAATCTTTCATCAGCAGCAGTATAGTAAGAGAGATCCTTAACCATGGAGGTGAATACGAACTATTGGTTCCTGAATCCGTGAGGGTGGAGAGATAAAAAAATATAATTGATGAGCGATAAATGATAATTGATATAATGGCCAAGAATTTGCTTAAGCAGAAATCATTCATCAATTATCATTTATCAACAATCATTTATAATTATATATGCACGAACAGTTCAATTTTGCGATAGAAGTCCTTGGGACCATTGCCTTTTCCATGTCCGGAAGTTTTGCAGCAATGCAGAAACGGCTTGATCCGTTCGGAGTGCTTATTATTGCATTTGTAACCTCTGTAGGAGGAGGAACTGTAAGAGACCTGTTACTGGATATCCCTGTATTCTGGATGCATGATATTCTGATGTGTACCCTGATTCTGGTGACGAGTATTTTTTCAATGGTCTTCAAATCTCTTGAAAAGAATTTTAAAGTCACTTTATTTATCTTCGACAGCTTCGGGCTTGGTTTGTTCACCATAATCGGTGTACAAAAAGGATTAAATGCAGGAATTCATCCTATGATCTGTATTGCATTAGGAACCATAACCGGCTGTTTTGGAGGGATTATACGGGATATATTGCTCAACAGGATTCCATTGATTTTCAGAAAGGAAATTTATGCTACGGCATGTATCGTGGGAGGAGCAGCATTTTTACTGATGACCAGATACACTACGCTTTCTTATACTTTCATACAGATCTTCACTATTTTACTGATCGTTGCCATTCGAACATTTGCTGTAAAATACCACTGGCAGATACCTAAATTTTACGGCTATGATCATAATAATTCGGAAATGTAATTTAAACGTCATTACTGTTCAATGAAAAGTTTAAATACATTGACAGTATCAATATTGATGGCTCCTCTGAAGCTTTATTTTTACGGAGATATCATTTTTTCTGCAACAGTAGATCACGACGGGATCAAATCCAGCTCCAATGGGAGCCAACTGTTAATAGAATGTATTTGTTTTAAAATCATAGCTCCGGAGGAGCGACCTGTTAATTATTTTTAAATAAATCGGACAACAATATTTAAAAGTATTTATTTACCCAAAAGAAACTTTTAATTCCAAAAATAAAAAACAAAAAGTCCTGAAAAATTCAGGACTTTTATAGTATATGTTAGGATGACTAGAAGAATTTTCCTCTGTTTCTCATATTCGGGTTATGCATATGCTTCTGCATGGTTGGCATTTTCAACTGCTCTTTCATCATTTTAATCTGATCCGTCATCATTCCGGCACTATCCAGTCTTTTTGCTTCCTCAAGTAACTTCTGCCCTTCCTGCTTTCTTCCTTTAGAAATAGCTGCAGCAGCAAGATTTAAAGTAGCCATTGCTCTGTCGTGTTTCATATTCAAACCATATTCCAATGCTTTTTTCATGAAAGGCTCTACTTTCGCAGGGTGATCCTGAGCTTGTGTCAATCCTGATAAATAGTGGAAATATCCATATTGAGTCTTATGAAGCTGTGTTTTATAATCTGTAATTTTAGACAGCCATTCTCCGGCTTTCTCCATATTTTGTTTTCTCAATTGCCAGAATGCCAAAAGAATATATTCATTCTTAAAGAATAGTAAGATGGGAAATGCAGCCAAAAGAAAAACAACAATACCCCATCCCAGATTTCTTGTGAAAATCATCATATAAAGTCCTAACAGGATAAGAAGTGCTGCTACTGCAATTTTTATGTATTTATTCATTATTAAATTTTAGAAGTGCAAAGATAATAAATTTAGAGCTTAAAGTTCAAAAAGTCAATGGTGAATGGTCAATTCGCTGCGCTTGTTAGTTTTGTAACTGCGGAAAATTCACGATTCACTTTGCGAAGCAAAATTGACTATTGATATCTAATCTTCTTTTTTGATTTTTTCAAACGTCTGGAAACAGAAATCATAACCGTTCTTTTCGTCTTTTTCATGGCAAATTTCGTTGGTCATTTTCCAGATTTTCGGATCTATTTTCGGAAAGAATGTATCAGCCTGAAGATCTGCTTTCACCAGCGTCACTTCTAGTCTGTCCACAACATCCATGGTCTGTTCATATATATTTCCACCACCGATTACAAAAACGTCTTCATCAATCTTCCTGGCAAATTTCAATGCTTCCTTGATGCTTCCTACAATAAGGATTCCTTCTTCAAACCAGTCTTTCTTTCTTGACACAACAATGTTGGTACGGTTTGGAAGGGCCTTCCCAATACTTTCGTATGTTTTTCTTCCCATAATAACCGGATGCCCTGAAGTAATCTCTTTAAAATGTTTCAAATCTTTGGGAAGATGCCAAAGCAACTGGTTTTCAAAACCAATTTCATTTTTCTCTCCCATTGCCACCACTATTGTTGTCATTCAAATAATTTTTTACAAAATTAGCACATAATTTGTATATTTGGTTAGCACAAAAAATTTAAAAAAATAAACTATGAAAAATAAAGGATGTCTGGGCGCAGGAACCATTGGTATTGCCCTTCTTATTATTGTTGCAATTCTATTCTTCTGGGGAAAAAGCGGATATAACAGTTTTGTCAACAAAGAACAGACAGTAAATGCAAAATGGTCTAATGTAGAGACTGTTTATCAGAAAAGAGCCAACCTTATTCCTAACCTGGAAAGAACCGTAAAATCGTATTCAAAATTTGAGCAGGAAACTTTAACTCAAGTTGTGGAAGCCCGTTCCAAAGCGACTTCTATCAATATTGATCCTACGAATATGACCGAAGCTGATTTGGCTAAATTCCAGGCAGCACAAGGAGAATTATCGGGTGCATTAAGCAGATTGATGGCCGTGGTGGAATCTTATCCTAACCTGAAAGCAGACCAGCAGTATATCAACTTCCAGAGAGAATACACTGCTATTGAAAACAGTATCAGAACGGAAACAGTTTACTATAATGATGCTGCAAAGGATTATAATACTTCCATCAAGACTTTCCCGAATAATATTCTGGCGAATTTCACCAACTTCAAAGAAAAACCTTATTTCAAAGCTGACGCAGGCGCTCAGAAAGCTCCTGAAGTATTCAAATAATAATGGGTAATTTCCTTACAAATCAACAGATCGCTTCCCTTGTGGAAGCGATTCAGTCTGCGGAAGATCATTCTACGGGAGAGATCAGAGTGCATATTGATTCCAATACGGAAAACCGTGATGCCAAGACTGCATTTGAAGTTTTTAAAAAACTGGCTATGGATAAGACAGCCGACAGAAATGCGGTGCTTTTTCATGTCAACTTCGAACAAAAATATCTTACCATCATTGGAGATACCGGGATTCATGAAAAAGTAAAACAGTCGTACTGGGATCATCTTCACGATTATATCACTGCTGAATTTGCCAAAGGAAATTATTATCAGGCTCTGAAAAGTGCCATCCTGGAAACAGGACTTGAACTCAAAAAACATTTTCCTGTAGAAGGAGAAAACCCAAACCAACTTCCAAATGAAATTACGTTCTCTTAAAATAGTATTTTCATTTTTACTGCTCTGCTTTTACACTTTTGTATCAGCACAATATACCATTCCTGAAAAGCCAGCAGTGCTTTATCCTGTTTTTGATGAAGCCGGATTACTTTCCCAGCAGGAAAAAGATGCGCTTAATCATAAACTGATCAAGTTTGCAGATTCTACATCAACTGAAATTGAAGTGGTAATCATCCGCTCTACCAAAGGAGAAGATGTAAATTTTCTGGCTACCATGTTTGGTGAAAAATGGAAAATCGGAAAAAAAGGAGTAGACAACGGAGTGGTTTTCCTTATCGCAACAGAAGACAGAACGATGTCTATCCAACAGGGGCGTGCCGTAGAGCAATACCTTACCGCTTCAGTAGCTGGACAAATCTTAGATTACATCGTCACCCCAAATTTCAAAAAAGGACTGTGGTATGAAGGGATCAATGGTGGAACCTCAGCGATTATGGAGGCTGTTGAGGGAAAATTCAAACCTGTAGCCACAACAGCTCCTTCCGGCAACGGAAGTGCCTTTAAAGTTCTTATCATTGCTTTTATTATTTTCATCATCATTGCTATCCTGTTTGGCAACAGAGGTGGCGGACGTGGTGGAAATAATGACGACGATGATGATGTGATTATCACCAGAAGAGGACGCAGAAATTATCCTGGCGGTTTCTTCCCGTTCCCGGGCAGCTTCGGAGGAGGTGGCTTTGGCGGTGGAAGTTCCGGAGGCGGAGGTGGATTCGGAGGCTTCGGCGGTGGTGGAAGCTTTGGTGGCGGTGGCGCATCCGGAGGCTGGTAAATTAACAAGTCAATTTAAAATTTATATAGAAATCAGATCGTGATGATCTGATTTTTTTATTTAAAAACCTAAAATAATACTGATTCTTTAACTTTTATTAATGTTAATTTGATATTTAGATAGTAAAAAATTAATAAAACCTCATAAAAACCACCTTTTATTCAATATTTTTTCACTATATTTACTGAAAACAGGATTATGAAGAAGACGCTGGTAGTATTTGCACACCCCTATCTGGAGCACTCCAATTCGAATGTAGAGCTCATCAATTTCTACGTTCGCCACCAGCATTATACCCTGAGAGATCTTTACGAAGAATATCCTGACTTTCATATCGCAGCTTTCCGGGAAAGGAAACGCCTTAAAAACTATGAACGTTTTATCTTCCAGTTTCCCCTGATATGGTTCGGAATGCCTCCTCTTCTCAGATTATGGATTGATGAAGTTTTCGACAGAGACTGGCTGAAAGACGGCGAACATAATCCGCTCGAAGGAAAAGAAGTCTATATTCTGGTAACCACAGGCGGAAAAGAAAGGTCTTTCAGCAAAACCGGCACTTATCAATATACCATAGATGAACTCATCAGCGGGCTTATTGTTTCATTAAAAGTTTTTAAAGCAGATATTAAGCATATCAAAATCGTATACGAAGCCAATAAGCTCTCTAAAAAAGAAATTATTTTACATAAAAAAGAATTTACAGAACTACTCAATCAATAGCATATGGAATCCAGCTTAGCGATGAACACATTAATTTTCCTCGGTGTAGCCATTATTATGGTTCCATTAGCCAGGAAATTAGGGTTGAGTTCTGTCATCGGTTATATTTTAGGAGGAATTATCATAGGTCCTTACGTCCTTAAACTTACAGGAAACAATGTCAATGACATTATGCATGCCAGCGAGTTTGGAGTGATCATGCTTTTGTTTTTGGTAGGTCTGGAATTGGAGCCCCGGAAGTTCTGGGAAATGCGAAAGAAAATAATGGGTCTTGGACTTTCTCAGATGGCCCTTACCATTCTTCTGCTTTTCCTGGTATTCACATGCGTAGGCTGGAGAGTAGACAAAGCGATTGCTATTGCCATGTGTTTTGCGCTGTCTTCTACCGCTATTGTTCTGCAGACTTTACAGGAAAAAAATAATCTCAAAACCACCGCCGGAGAAGCTTCATTTTCCACGCTTCTGTTTCAGGATATTTCAGTAATTCCTATTTTGGCAATATTACCTATTCTGGCTAATTATAAGGCCAAACATCATGACAATGAAATTCAGATTCTGATTCAAAAACTCCCAGAATGGCTTCAGGCCGGAACGGTTATTTTCGGGGTAGCATTATTGATTTTACTCGGCAGATATGTATTTGTTCCATTTCTGCGCTATGTTTCAAAATCAGGAATGTCAGAACTATTGACTGCTTCTTCGTTATTTCTGGTTATTGGAGTTTCGGAGCTGATGGTTGTGATTGGTCTTTCTCCGGCATTAGGAGCTTTCCTGGCAGGGGTAATGCTTGCCAACAGTGAATTCCGTCATGAGCTGGAAGCACAAATTGACCCGTTCAAAGGCTTGCTTTTAGCTGTTTTCTTTGTGAGTGTAGGCTCTACCATTAATTTTAATATTATCCAGCAAGATCCCTTATTTATCTTCAGTACTGTTTTTGCCGTGCTGGCTGTAAAATTCGTGGTTTTATACACCATTGGAAAATTTTTCAGGATAGATACTCCCCAAAGTCTCTTCTATGCCTTTGCCCTTTCTCAGGTAGGAGAATTTGCATTTGTACTGCTTAATTATGCATCGGATCTTTATCTTTTAGGGCCGGAGATGAATGCACAGATGATGGCTGTTACGGCAATTACCATGTGTATCACTCCTATACTGCTTATCATTAATGATAAATTTATAACTCCGAAATTCATTAAAGAAATTCCAGAGGAAGAACATGATTATAATATTCTCGACAGCGATGTTGCTCAAAAGAAAATTATTATTGTAGGTTTCGGGCATTTTGGAAGTACGGTGGGACGTCTTTTAAAAGCCAATAAAATATCAGCTACCGTTTTGGACCGGGATTCTGATCGTGTGAAACTGCTTAGAAGTTATGGTTTTAAAGTATATTATGGTGACGCAACGAGGATTCCTATTTTAAGAGCGGCAGGAATTGAAGATGCTGAAATTCTCGTTTTATGTCTGGATGATCCGGATGATAATAAGTTTATTGCAGAACTTGTCCGTGAACATTATCCCAATGTGAAAATTTTTGTAAGGGCAAAAAACAGGATTGATGCTTATGATTATCTGAACAGCGGAGTCAATCATATTTACCGTGAAACATTAGGAACTGCAGTGGATATGGCTGTGGACGTACTTCATGAAACGGGAATGAGAAAATACGCAGCAAGACGTCTTGGGCAAAGATTTATGGCAATTGACAAAGCGTCAATCCGGAAGCTGGCAAAAATGAAGGAGAATAATGAAGATATTACGCTTTTTACCACAAAAGAAATCCTCCAGCGTGAGGAGGAATTATTAGCTTATGATAATCTTAATTTTGAAAATAAAAACTGGGAAGGTTCCTCATCCGCAGATGAAGAAGATGAGGAAGAAACCCAGGATTAATTTATTGGATGTTTACGCTTCCACCGCTGCTTTCGTCTTTTATCACGCTCTTAAGCTCTCCTTTTTTCGAGATATCCACACTTCCACCAGATGATGCCCCGGCATTTACACTGGAAACAGCACTTATATGAATACTTGCCCCACTGGAAGCATCTGCTTCTACATCATCAGCGATAACTCCTTTAGCAGAAACGCTGCTCCCTGAAGAAGCACTCACGTCTACTTTTTTTGCTTTACCGGAAAGATCAAGAGTTGATCCTGATGAAGATTCAATATCAAGGTTTACTGCCCATATTTTCCCATCGAAACTACTGCTGCTGCTTACATTGATATCCATATCATTAGCTTCAAGGTCTCCGGAAATACTTCCTGCACTTGATGCTTCAATATCTGTTTTCTCCTGGGTAAATTTATCTTTTACAATAATTCTTGCTGCTGAATCGGCAAGGAGTTTTTTAAAGTCTTTTGCATAAACCTTCGCTGTCACTTTACTGATATTCATCACTCTGATCCCCGGCTTATAATGAATGTGCAGTTTCCCGCCATCATTATCCACCAGAATTTCATCAATGATACTTTGAGGGGCTGAGATTTCAACCTTCTCAGTCTCAGATTTTATAATTTCTGCTTCAATGGCCTGTGAAACCTGAATTTCATCAAAATCACCATTAAATTCCTTATGCTGTATCGGGCCGCTTTCTTTGCTCACTACTTTCTCTACCCAATTACTTTTGTCTCCTTCACGGTCTCTGTTTCTGTTCTCATGTTTATCATTACATGAGGCTAAAGCCACTAAGGCTGAAAAAATAAATAAAGTACTTGTTTTCATGCTTATTCCTTTTGTTAATTTTTTTATTAATTTCTTTATTTAAATAACAACTAATTTATAAAAAATATTACATTACATTTGAAAATACTGTAAATACCACAAAGGGCTTAAAGAAATACATCCGCCGAAATATGTTCTATGATACAAGTTTTTAATATCTTTATGCTTTAATAACAACTATATTTATGAAGAATATTTCATCGGTATTATTAATTTCTGCCTTGGCGTTCAATCAATCTTGTACTACAATGAAACAGACCGATATTCAACAGGAGCTACCTGCACCTGACCCCTCTTTAGCTTCCAATCCTTTTATGAAGAAGAGTAAGCTTCAATACGAAGCTCCGGAGTTTGACAAAATCAAAAACGAACACTTCAAACCAGCTTTTAATTATGGTTTAAAGCAACATGAAGCTGAAATTATAAAAATTGCCAACAATCCGGCTGCCCCTACTTTTGAAAATACCATCGTTGCATTGGAAAAAAGTGGTGAAGTACTGAGAAGAGCACAAATTGTGTTTTCAAATCTTACCAGCGCGAACACAAACCCTACTTTACAGGCTCTGGATGAAGAATATGCCCCTATTTTTGCTGCCCATTCTGACAAACTGTACCTGAATGAAAATCTTTTCAAAAGAATACAATCCGTCAAAGAAGATGGTCTGGATTCTGAAAGCAAAAGACTTTTACAATATTATAAGCAGAATTTTGAAATTGCAGGAGCTAACCTTTCCGCAGCGGATAAAGAAAAATTAAAGCAGCTCAATCAGGAACTGGCTTCTCTTTCTACTCAATATGCCAACAAATTACTGGAAGCAAGAAAGCAGGGAGGCGTATTTTTCTCTGATGCGAAAGAACTGGAAGGACTTTCTGCTGATGAAATTGCAGCTGCTGCAGCTGATGCCAAAACTGCAGGACAACCCGGAAAATATCTTCTGGCTTTACAGAATACAACACAGCAGCCTCTTTTACAAAATTTAAAAAACAGAGCAACCAGAGAAAAGCTATTTAAAGCTTCATGGACAAGAGCTGAGAAAGGAGATGGTAATGATACAAGATCAACGATAGAGCAGCTTGCTAAACTAAGATTGAAGAAAGCACAGATTTTAGGCAAGAAAAACTTTGCTGAATGGAAACTTCAGGATCAAATGGCAAAAACCCCTGAAGCAGCAACAAAACTTATGAACCAGATTGCTACTCCGGCAGTAGAAACGGCAAGACGTGAAGCAAAAGATATTCAGGATCTTATTGATCAGCAGAAAGGAGGCTTCAAAGTAGAACCGTGGGACTGGAATTTCTATGCTGAACAGGTAAGAAAAGCAAAATTTGACCTTGATGAAAGTGAAATAAAACCGTATTTTGAAATCACAACCGTGCTTGAAAAAGGAGTTTTCTTCGCTGCTGAAAAATTCTACGGACTGACTTTCAAAAAGAGAACAGACCTTCCGGTTTATCATCCGGATGTAGTAACGTATGAAGTTTTCGATCATGATGGAAAATCTATTGCCATTTACTATCTGGATTTCTATACTAGGGATTCTAAAAACGGTGGTGCATGGATGAGTAATTTTGTAGAACAATCTTATTTATTAGGAACAAAACCTGTAATCGTGAACTGTTACAATTACCAGAAACCGGCTCCGGGGAAACCTTCATTAATCAGTTATGATGATGTTTCAACTATCTTCCATGAATTTGGTCACTCTATTCACGGAATGTTTGCCAGCCAGAAATATCCTTCGCTTTCAGGAACGAATGTACCGAGAGACTTCGTGGAATTCCCATCTCAGATTAATGAGCACTGGGCTTTAGATCCGGTTGTTCTGAAGAATTATGCTGTACATTATGAAACAAAACAGCCTATTCCGCAGGCTTTGGTAGATAAAATCAAAAAGGCAGCTACATTCAATCAGGGTTATATGACTACAGAATTGGTTTCGGCTGCTGAACTTGATATGGATTGGCATACGGTAAGCAATGAAAATCAGTTTATTCCTGTTTTAGAATTTGAAAAGCAGTCTTTAGCCAGCCATGGATTTAATCTGGCAACAGTTCCGCCAAGATATCACACGCCTTATTTCGCCCACATCTGGGGAGGTGGATATTCTGCAGGATACTATGCGTATTTATGGTCTGAAACATTGGATAACGATGCATGGGAATGGATCAGTAAAAACGGAGGATTAACCAGAGAAAACGGTGACCGTTTCAGAAAGTATATTCTGTCCGTAGGAAATTCTGTTGATCTGAACCAGGCATTCAGAGACTTTACAGGACACGATCCGGATATCAAACCTTTATTGAGAAACAGAGGGTTTATTAAATAAATCAAGGGAAGCATTCTTTAATCAGAGTGCTTCTTTTATATACCTATCTGTGATAAATAAAATTTTCTATGTTTCGGCTAAAGCCGGTGGATTTTTGTTTATTTATTTTGAACGGGCTAAAGCCCGTTTCTATTGAATATATAACAATTCAACATATTAATTCCATTATAAATTCAAATAGGCAGAAGTCGTTTCTATTGATATTGATTACTTTTGCATTCAAAATTTAAAATACAATATATGAACTGTCCATGCTGTTCAGGAAAATCATACGAAGAATGCTGCAAGCCTTATCATTCCGGAGAAAAACATGCTCCTACCGCTGAAGCTCTGATGCGTTCAAGATTCTCCGCTTTTGCCATTCCGAATGGTGAATACCTGATGGAGACTACCCTTCCGGGAAAAAGAAAATACCACAATAAGAAAGATCTTCAGGAATGGGGAGAAATCAACCAATGGACAAAACTGGAAATCATCCGTACTCCGGCTTTAAATCATGTGGAATTTAAGGCTTATTATACCGATCAGGACGGGCATCCGCAAGTTCATCATGAGTTTTCTGTTTTTCAGAAGATGCACAAACGCTGGTATTATGTTTCCGGGGAGTTTTTGGATGAGGAAACGGATTGAGAAAATATAATGGAGTGATGCTTTGCGTATAGAACCACCCCGTCAAAAATTCTTTGAATTTTCGCCGCCCCTCCACAGGGGAATGCCAAGCAATCAATACCTGTTATAACCTTATCAATAAAAATGAGCCACAGGATTATCTGTGGCTCATTTTCTTATCTGAAACATGTCCGAAAAAATCGGGCATTTATTTTTTTAGTGAGCTTCGTTTCCGTCAATTCCGTGAGCATGACCATGTGCCAACTCTTCTTCAGTTGCCGGACGAGTGTTTAAAACTTCCACCTGGAAATCTAAAACTTTACCCGCCATTGGGTGGTTAAGGTCTGCTACTACAACTTCCGGAGTAATTTCTACTACAAAAGCCTGGAAATTATTCCCCTGATTGTCTGATAAAGGAAGAATAGCTCCTACTGGTGGAAGTCCGGATTCCTTGAACATTTCCACTGGTAACTGTGCAATAGCATCAGGCTGTCTTTCACCGTAAGCTTCTTCAGGCTGAATTACGAAAGCCGCTTTATCTCCAGCTTTTAAACCTAAGATATTTTGTTCAAATTTTGGAATCATCATTCCCACACCATACAAAAATGTAAGTGGATTTTCTGTTGTCGTTTCTTCTACAAGAATCTTACTTCCATCTGGTTCGATCGTATGAAGTATATACTTTACAGCTACAACGTGATTGTTTTCGATTGTCATATTTTTTCTTTTTTTCGTGATTTTCTTTCACGATTAATCATACAAATATACTCTTTTTGAAATGATTCAGTGAGCCTGGAGGCTGGAGGTTGGAAGAAGGAAGCTATGAAAGGCATAAAGAAATGGAGATCTTCTTTTTACAGCCTTTATTTTTTTCTACTTTCGTCTCTCTTTTTTTGTCTTAGCATAAAGAGATACAGGCTCTCGACTTTTGTTCTTGCCCATGGTGTTTTCCGTAGAAATTTCAGGGAAGAACTTATGCTGGGGTTATCTGTAAAACATTTTATATTGATCTGTTCGCCCAGCCTTTCAAAACCTTGATAATATTCTACCAGTTCTTCCAGGATAGCATCAAGTCTTTTTCCGTGTAAAGGATCTTTGGACTGCTGTTCCATCTTTTTTTTGCAAAATTAACTGATTATAAGTTTATATGGAAATCTACACCTCTTCTTCCCTTTTTGTTTCTTATTTTTGAAGAAGCTATTCCTTACCAATAAAAATTATCCGTTACAAAACATGAGCAAAAACAACGAAGCGAACAGGAAGAAAAATAAAAAGAAAATTGATCAGAAAAAACGTAAAATCCAAAATGCAGAAGCTGAAAGAAAAGCAAGGTTAAAACAAATCCGGGAAGATTTCAAAGCAAGAGAAGCTGACAATAAGCTATAATTGTCTTGATCCGAAGTAAGGGAAACCTCATTTTTTTAAATTGAGTATTCTCTATCTTTACATTGTAATAACATCAAAATAATTCTCTGCGAAACAACTTGAAAATTACGCTGCAAATACTCTTTTTAATTCTCAAATTTACATTATGAAAATCCTCCACACTGCCGACTGGCATTTGGGTAAACGCCTCGACCGTTTTTCAAGACTTGAAGAACAGGTTTTGGTGATGAATGAAATTGTTCAGATGGCTGATGAACAAAACGTTGATATGGTTTTAATTGCCGGTGATCTTTTCGATAATTTTAATCCCAGTGTAGAGGCTGCTGAACTTTTTTATAAAACATTAAAACGTTTATCCCTGAACGGAAAACGTCCTGTAATTGCTATTTCCGGTAATCATGATTCGCCCAGCTTAATCAATGCTCCCGATCCTCTGGCAAGAGAGTGCGGAATTATTTTAATCGGCCATCCCAAAGCGGAAATTGTGCCTTTCGGTACGGAACATTTTAGTATCATCAACTCGAAAGAAGGTTTTATAGAACTGAAAATTGATAGGATCAACTTTCCGGTAAGAATTCTTCACACACCTTTTGCAAATGAAATCCGGTTAAAGGAATACTTTGGTGAAAATAAAGAAGAAGAAATTAACAAAGTTCTTGCACAGGAATGGAAAAATCTTGCGGATCAGTTCTGTGATGATACCGGAGTCAATCTTCTGACAGCTCATTTATACATGAATAAAAGAGGTGCGGCAATTCTCGAGGAACCGGAAGGAGAAAAACCAATTAAGATAGGAAATGCAGATCTGATTTTTTCGGACAGTATTCCTGAGCAGGTTCAGTATACCGCACTCGGTCACCTTCATGGTTTTCAGAATGTAGGAACGAAGGAAAAACCTGTGATTTATTCATCCTCTCCTCTGTGCTACAGTTTCAGTGAAGTGGGACAGGCGAAGTATGTTTCCATTATTGACGCAGAACCTGGAAAAACAGTTTCCTACGAGAAGAAACTTTTGAAAAGCGGGAGAGCTTTAGTCCGAAAAACATTTACCGCCATTGATGATGCTGTTCAGTGGCTGGGTGAAAATCCCAATACATTTATTGAACTTACGCTGGAAAGTGAGACTTTTTTAACGGCAGACGAAAGAAGATTAATCTACCAGTCTCACAACGGAATTGTACACCTTATCCCCAAAATAAAAAATCTGGAATTGGCAGAAAATCAAAACCAGCAGATCAATTTAAGTCAGGATATTGATATTTTATTCAAGGATTATTTTAAATCCAAAAACGGCGGGCAGGAAGCCAATGAAGAACTGATGAATTTGTTTAACGAAATTTTAAATGCATAAGCCATGATCCCTGTTCAATTAACTATCGAAGGACTTTACTCGTACCGGAAACGCCAGACCATTGATTTCAGAAATCTCACTGAGGCGGGTCTGTTTGGGATTTTCGGGGCTGTGGGTTCCGGAAAATCATCAGTTCTTGAGGCCATTTCGTTTGCTTTATATGGTGAAACGGAACGTCTGAATATGCGTGATAAAAGGGCTTATAACATGATGAATTTAAAATCAAACAGTTCATATATTGAATTTGATTTTATCAATTATGAGAATAAACTGTTCCGTGCTTCCCGTGATTTTAAGAGAAATTCAAAAAAGTTCGAAGAGGTAAAACCTAATGCTGTTACTTTTTATGAAAACATCAATGGCAAATGGATTCCTTTGGATCACTCGAATGCAGAAGCTATTATTGGGTTAAGCTATTCCAACTTCAAAAGAACCATCATTATTCCGCAGGGACAGTTCAAAGAATTCCTTGAATTGGGTGCTGCAGAAAGAACGAACATGATGAAGGAAATTTTTAACCTTCAGAAATTTGACCTTCAGAACAATGTTTCTGCACTCAATGTAAAAAACAGATCTGAACTGGATCAGCTGGAAGGACAGTTAAAAGGTTTCGAAGAAATCAATGAAGAGAAAATCCGGATTCAGAAAGAGCTGCTTGCAGAGGAACAAAAAAAACTCTCCGAATCCAATGAAAAACTGGAAAAGGTTTCCCAGACCTATCAACAGCTGAAAAACCTGAAAAGTGACTTTGACAGTTTACAGCAGAATAAAGAAAAGTTCGGTAAACTCTCTGAAGAAAAGCCTCAGATGGATGCTCTGGAAATACAGGCAGAATTATACGACAGGACTTTCAGAATTTTCAACCCTTTGATTATTGAGAAAAATAAACTCTCAAAAGAAATTGCTTCAAAACGAAACGAAAAGGAACAACAAATCAAAGACTGGCAGGAAACTGAAAAGGTTTTTAATACTGTAAAAGAACAGCTCATGGTCCTTGAACCACAGTTTAAAGCCTTAGAGCAATCCAGAATTCAGGAAAATGATTTGAACCTTATCATTCAGATCCTGAAATTTTCTGAAGAAATTAAGATCCTGAATGAAAGAACCCGGAAAGGTTCTGAAAAAGTAAAAGAAGTAAATCTTAATAAAGAGAAAATTCAAAAGACTATTGATGAGCTTTCCGCACAAATTAAAACCTTAAAAGAACAAAAACTGGATTCTGCCCTGCTTTCTGAAGTGGGCAACTGGTTTATTCAACAAAAGAATTTAAAAAAATCGCTTCAGGAACAAGCTGAAAAGATCGGGAAACATCAAAAGCAGATCGGAGAAATTACAGAAGAATTAAAGCCTTTTGTTTATACCAAAAATTATAAAGAAGATTTCAGAATCAGAAAAGAAACCTTAGAGACTCAAAAAAAGGAACTTTCCCATAAACTGGATCATCTCAAAATAC
Source organism: Chryseobacterium sp. CP-77 (assembly GCF_036362765.1). NCBI lineage: Bacteria > Pseudomonadati > Bacteroidota > Flavobacteriia > Flavobacteriales > Weeksellaceae > Chryseobacterium > Chryseobacterium sp. CP-77. The sequence goes on along the minus strand of NZ_CP143637.1, from coordinate 4,250,859 downwards.
AAAAAGAACTTTCCCGTTTTGCCAGTGAACTTCATGACGGAGAAAACTGCCCGCTCTGTGGTTCTAAAGAACATCCGCATATTGTGGAATTTCATGATGTAAATACTGAACTACAGGAAATTCAGGAGAAAATAGCATCGCTTGAACAGGAAGGAACAGGACTTCAAAAGCAGGAGGCTGAAATTGACAAGATTCTGGACCGTAAAAAGATCTTTGAGGAACAGCTTCTTTCGGAACAAAAGATACTGCTGCAGATTCAGAAGGATATTGAAAATCATCTGCTGAATTTCACCTGGAAACAATTTGCTTCCAACCAGGAAGAGGAATTTGAGAAAAAACGCTCAGACTCGTTTACGCTGGAAAAAAAGATTGAAGAAACGGAACGGAATATCGCTTTAGCAAGGGAAAATTTTGACAGAGAATCCAAAACACTGGAAAAATATAAAAGTGCTCTGGAAGCTTTCCGTCTGGAAGAAGTTTCGAAGCAGGAGCAAATTAATATCAGCCGTTCCGGTCTTAAAATTCTCGAATGGGATCTGTATGCTCAAAAGGAAATAAAAGAAATTGAAGAATCGTATCAGAAGCTTGCTTATTCTAATAAAGAGATTGAAGAAAATTACCTGAAAACTGTAGAACAGGAAAAAATTCTTTCTCCGAAACTGGCAGAGCAAAAGGCTATTGTAAGCCAATCTGAAAAGCAGATTACAGAGCTGGAGAAGGAAATTTCAGGGAATGAAGAGGCTGTTGTCAAAGCATTGGCTGATCAAAATTTCACAGAATTTAAAGACGTTGAGCATATTTTACTTCAGGAGATTAATGTTCAGCTGTTGAGAGCCAGAGTTCAGAATTTCAGGATTGAATTCGAAGCTTTAAAGAAATTCATCGGAGAGCTGGAGTTAAAACTAAAAGGACTTTCGTTCAATAACGAACAGTTTTCTATCGCTGAACAGCAGTTCACCGAAGCACAAACCGAACAAAAGCAGATTAGTGATTCTGTAGTCACAAAAACGGCTGAAATAGACCGTCTGGAAAAGGAATTTGTAAAAAAAGAGGAACTTCTGAAAGAACTGGCAAAACTTCAGAAACGTTCCGAAAATTTAAAAATCATGATGAACCTGTTTAAAGGAGCAGGCTTTGTACAATATGTTTCATCTATTTATCTGAGACAGCTTTGTGATCATGCCAATGTACGTTTTCACCGTATGACGAGAAACCAGTTGAGTCTTCAGCTGAATGAAAATAACGATTTTGAAATCATCGATTACCTCAACGAAGGAAAAAGCAGAAGTGTAAAAACGCTTTCCGGAGGGCAGGCATTTCAGGTATCGTTAAGTCTGGCTCTGGCTCTTGCAGAAAGTGTTCAGGCCAATGCGCAGGCCGATAAAAATTTCTTCTTTATTGATGAAGGTTTCGGAACTCAGGATACGGAATCTGTGAATATCGTATTTGAAACGCTCACCAATCTGATGAAAGAAAACAGGATTGTAGGAATTATTTCGCACGTGGAAGAGCTGAAAGAGAAAATTCCAACAGCGCTCAACATTATTAAAGACGAAGAAAGAGGAAGTCTGATTGAGATTGTTTAATACTATATTTAAAACAACAAAAGCCACAAAAGAAACAAATCTTTCGTGGCTTTCACACCTCACAACTTCCCTGTTACAGTCCTTTTATAACAGGTTTCACTTCATTACCAAACAATTCTATGGATTTCATCATCACATCATGAGCAGGATCTCCTACATCCATGTGTCCGATAAACCTTGTAATTCCGAAAATCTCTTTCATATAAGCAATCTTATCTGCTACTTCTGCGGGACTTCCGATAAATAATGCACCGTCTTTACTTCTTCCGCCATCATACTGTGCTTTTGTGTAAGGTGCCCAACCTCTGGAAGCTCCAATTCTGTCCATCTGAGATTTATAATTATGGAAATAACCATCTACTACTTTTTGATCATCACTTACAAAAGTATGCGAATGGATTGCGATCTGCATCTTTGAAACATCATGTCCCGCTTTTTGGTATTCCTGTTTATAAAACTCGATCAGATTTCTGAATTGGACAGGCATTCCTCCAATAATAGCTACCACTAAAGGCATTCCAAGCTGTGCTGCACTCAAAACAGACTGCGGAGTTCCTCCAACGGCTCTCCAGATGGAAAGTTTTCCGTCATTTTTTGCTCTTGGGTATACCGTTTGATTCTGCATCGGTGCACGAAGTTTTCCAGACCAGCTTACGTTTTCCTCAGCATTGATTTTTAATAATAATTCTAATTTTTCGTCAAATAACTGCTCATAATCATTCAGTGAATAGCCATACAAAGGAAATGACTCGATGAAACTTCCACGTCCCACAAATATCTCTGCTCTTCCGTCTGAAATAAGATCCAATGTTGAAAAATCCTCATATACTTTTACCGGCTCCGAGGAGCTCAAAACAGTAACGCCGCTGGCCAGTTTTATATTTTTTGTAATGCTTGCTGCTGCTGCCAAAACAATCTCCGGAGAGGAAACAGCATAATCCGGACGGTGATGTTCTCCCATAGCAAAAACATCAATTCCTACCTCATCCATCAATTTTACCTGATCCAGTATTTCACGGATCTTAATTCCTGCATCTCTATATTTTCCGGTTGACTGGTCTAAAGCCAGATCTCCGAACATTCCTATTCCTAATTCCATATTGTTGATTTTAGTGATACAAAGTTACCACTATGGAAAACCAAAAACATTGATGTTTGTTAAGATCCATCCATAAGATTCTATAAGGTGTGGTAAAAGAAACTCTGGACAACAATATAATTAATCAACAAAATATAATGTTTTTAAAAAAATAATTTCATCTTTTTTAAAACATTTAAAATTAATTCATACTAATCAATTTTAATCATTTAAATTATTCATTATCAGTAATTTAACAACAAAATACATGGAATTTATTTGTACATTTGTCATGTAATTAAAAATTCAAATAATGAAAAAGTACATTGTAATGGTATGCCTTTCTTTAGCAGGTATATTTAAAGCTCAAACAGCAAAAGAATTAGTAGGAAAATGGCAACTTGTAGAAACTGTAATTAATAACCAGCCGCAAGATATAAAATCCGTTTTTGGCAGTGACCAGATATTTCAGACGTTCAGTCAAGATTTTGGTTTTGAATCTACAGTTGGAAAAAGTACCAACAAAGGTAAATGGGAACTAACGAAGGACAATAATGAACAGATTCTTAACATAACCGTTGGAAAAAATACAACTCGTTTAAAAGTGGATTATTTTGATCAGAATAAAAGAACCATTTCATTTGTTAACAATGGAAACAACATGTCACTGACATATAAGAAAATCTAAGAGAATTAATAACGAAAAAACCAGCCTTTGGCTGGTTTTTTTTATTTCTTAAGATTCTGATCAAAATAATCCGTGATTTTCTGCATCAGGTGAACTCTGTCTTTCCCGATCACATTATGCGGATGTCCCGGATAAGTAAAGTAGTCCAGCTGAACTCCGTTATCAACAGCAGATTTGATGAATTTAATAGAATGCTGCCATACGACTACGTCATCCTGTGCACCGTGAATCATCAGTAATTTTCCTTTCAGGTTCTGAACTTTATCCAATAGATTTGCAGCCGCATAACCTTGTGGATTTTCCTGCGGAGTATCCATATATCTTTCTCCGTACATGATCTCGTACATGCTCCAGTCGATTACAGGTCCTCCTGCTACACCCACTTTGAATACATCCGGCTTACGAAGCATAAAACTTGTTGTCATAAATCCTCCGAAGCTCCATCCGTGAATTCCCATTTTGTTTCCGTCTACATATGGAAGAGACTTTAAGTACTCTACACCTTTCATCTGATCGTTCATTTCTGTCGTTCCCAGATTTCTGAATACCGCCTGCTCAAACTTCATTCCACGGTTAGAAGAACCTCTTCCGTCCATTGTAAAGATAATGTATCCGTTCTGAGCCATATATTCATACCAAAGGTTTCCTGAGGCCGGGAAGCTGTTGGTAATCAGCTGTAAGTGCGGTCCGTTGTACAGATAAACAATAGTCGGATATTTTTTGTTCGGATCAAAGTTGGTTGGAAGGATGATCTTTCCATACAAAGGAGTTCCGTCATCTGCCTTTAACTCTACATTTTTAATTTCCGGTCTCTGATAATTCTTTAATGGATTCTCAGAAGTAAGGATATTGGTCGTTTTTAAATTCGCTGTATTGATAATGTTGGCAACTCTCGGTGAATTCGCATTACTGTAAGCGTCATACAGATAATTCCCATCGCTGCTTAACGTCCCTATGTGCATCCCTTCTCCACTGTCCAGCCTTTGCATCTTAAAGTTGGTCCAGTTAATTTTATACAAATGTCTTTCTAAAGGAGTTTCTTTTGTTGAGGCGAAATAAATTTCCTTTTTCTTTTCATTAAATCCTAAAATATCTGTTACCAGCCAATCCCCTTTTGTAATTTGAGCTACCAGTCCTTTTTCAAGGCTGTAGTGGAACAGGTGGTTGTATCCAGTTCTCTGGCTCTGCCAGATAAAGTCCGTATTAGAATTCGGGAAGAAAGTAAGCGGGTGCTGCGGCTCCACATATTTGCTGTCTGTTTCTTCAAATAATGTTTTTACCAATTCTCCTGTAACAGCATCATACTGATTCATTTTCATATGATTCTGGCCTCTGTTTAGAACCCCTACAAAGATATATTTTGAATCCGGGCTCCATGTAACCGCTGTCAGATACTGGTCTTTTTCGCCCTCCACTTTTAAGAAAGTGGTAGATTGGGTTTTAAGGTTGAAAACGCCTAATGTCACCTGATGAGAAGTCTGACCTGCCATCGGATATTTGATATTGTGGTTTACAGCAGGTGTTACAGACCAATCGATGATCGGGTAATCTGCCACCATGCTCTGATCCATTTTATAGAAAGCTACACTCTCAGAATTCGGAGCAGGAAAAATTCCGGTATCAATTCCGAATTCATTTCTGTGAACAGCCTGTCCGCTGATAATATTCTCATTGGTCTCGTTGGTTACAGCAATGGTTTTCCCGTTTCTGTTGACAAATAAATTATTCTTTGCTGTGAAAGCAAAAGTCTGACCATCATTAAACATTTTTACGTTGGCAGCATTCTGATCAATTGCAGCTGTACTTTTTACTTTCCAGTCGTTTCCTGATTTTTCAATCCACGACATTTTACCTTCTGTAGTAAAGTATCCTTTAGAATTCCCTATAAATTTGATTGCGGGAACAGCTTTAAGCTTATCAGCGGAAAGGTTTCTGTTCAGCTGACTCAAGGAGATCAGGGTATCCTGTTTGTTGGTCTTCAAATCTGTGATCAGATAACCGCCTTTCACCGCCTGGATATAAGATTTTCCGTCAGCAGCCCATGAAAACTGAGAGATATTTTTCACAGCAAGGTTGGTTCTCATCCCATTTACAGCCTCCGCCATGGTAAACTTCTGGGTCTGGGCAAATGCCGAACTGCCTAAAACCAGCATCAATAAAGAAAATTTATGTAATTTCATTGTATAAAATTGAATCCTCCAAAAATAAGAAATAAAAATCATTCGTTAAGAAATGTTAAATTAAAACATTCATAAAATGGAATTCATGCATTCAAAGGAAATATTCCTTAACTTAAGAGTAGAATTTTTTAAAGGAGATTAGAATAAGTCAATTGTGAACTGTCAATCCGCTGCACTTGTCATTTGGATGCTGGAATCAATTCACCATTCATTTGCGAAGCAAAATTGACGATTGACAAAAAAACTCATTTCTTATCCTATATCAATGACTTGTATAGGTACGCTGTCCTAAATTTGCATTATTAATAACAAACAAAAAATACGAAATACAATGGCAACAAAATGGATTTTAGACCCTACGCATAGTGAAATTACTTTCAAAGTAAAACACATGATGATCTCTAACGTAAAAGGAAGCTTCAGAACTTTCACTGCTGAAATTGAGTCTGAAGATGAGTTTTTCGCAAACGCTAAAACTACTGCTACGATTCAGACGGATTCTGTATTCACCAACAATACAGACAGAGACAATCACTTAAAGTCAGCGGAGTTCTTCAATGCTGAAGTACATCCTACCATCACTTTTGAATCACAGACATTAAACAATACTGTTGTAGGTAATCTTACCATCAACGGAATTACAAAACCTGTAACACTTGATGTAGACTTTGGAGGAATCAATGTAGACCCATGGGGAAATACAAAAGCAGGTTTCTCTTTTGAAGGAAAAATCAGCAGAAAAGATTTTGGATTAAACTGGAATGCCGCTCTTGAAGCAGGAGGTGTAATGGTAAGCGATGATGTAAAAGTAGCTGGTGAATTACAGTTTGTAAAGCAAGCATAGTTAATAACATATATTTTAAAAGGTTCAGGGATTTTTCTAAAAGCCTTGAACCTTTTATTTTTTTATAATCTTCAATATTTATGAACCTCAACGATCTTCAAAACATAAGCGACGGTTTTAAAAGCACACAGAGAATGCCTGTTTTATTTCTTGGACATGGTTCACCAATGAATGCCATTGAAGAGAATCAATTTGTACAGGGTTTCCGCAAAGCAGCCTCAGAAATTCCAAAGCCCAATGCAATTCTTTGTATTTCTGCCCACTGGTATACGGACGGAACTTTTGTAACGGCTATGGATATGCCGAAAACCATTCATGATTTTTACGGTTTTCCAAAAGCCCTTTTTGATGTGCAGTACCCTGCTCCGGGAAATCCCGAACTGGCAAGAGAAACTGCAGAGTTACTTCTTCCTGTAGATGTGGAAGAAGATCATAGCTGGGGACTTGATCATGGGGCATGGTCTGTGATCAAACATATGTATCCTGATGCAGATATTCCGGTGATCCAGCTGAGTATTGATTATACCAAACCTCCTCAGTATCATTATGACCTGGCAAAAAGACTGAACAAACTTCGTGAAAAGGGTATCCTGATTATCGGAAGCGGAAATATTGTTCATAACCTTCGTCTTATCGACTGGAAAAACATCAATACAGTAGGAGCCGGCTGGGACTGGGCAGTGGAAGCCCGTGAAAAAACCAACAACTGGCTTCTGGATGGCAATTTTCAGAATATCATCGATTATCAGAAACAGGGAACTTTCTTACAATATGCTGTTCCAACTCCCGATCATTATCTTCCTTTATTGTATACTTTAGGATTAAAAGATCAGTCTGAACAGCTTAATTTATTCAATGATGAGCTTATCGGCGGATCATTGAGCATGACAAGTGTAAGGATCGGATAAACCTTCTATATAAAAACAAAAAGGAAATACCTCAGCTGAGATATTTCCTTTTTTTATAGGGTTATTATTTTATTGTACAGCTTTTAAAACATTGATATTTCCATAGCCGTAGCTTGAATTAACATTTGGATAGTAGGTTGAAGCCTGTCTCATTTTAGTAAGAACCTGATCTCTCGTCCATGATGGATTTTTAGCCCAAACGAGTGCCGCAATTCCCGCTGTTGCTGCTGTTGCCACAGAAGAACCACCCACATAATCTGCCTGGCCGTTATAATAGCTCAGCACCGGAACGGTATTTCCTGAAGACCTCTCCATCTGGAAGGTAAAGTCAATCTGGCTTCCAGAGTGGCATACATCACACTTCTGATTGGAAGTATTTTCTTTTACTCCTGTTATAGCCTGAGTTTCCGGCATGGATGCAGGGAAAATTACTCCGACAAAACTAGTGAAACTGGTAGAAGTACCTCCGGCACAGAAGATCAGTTTTCCTTTTGAGTAAGCATATTTCACTCCGTCTTCAATTTTTCCAACGGAGAAGATGTGTCCCATCGACATAGAAATGATCTTCACATTGGTATTGTTGCCCAATTCTGTGAAAGCGGTCTTTACAGCAGTCTGTTCGCTGGAAGTTTCCAAAACAACATTTTCTGCAGCTCTGTAAGCGATCAGATTGGCATTATAAGCTACTCCTACAGGTAATCCTGCATTATTTCTCGGAGCGGCCATTACGGAAGCCATTTTTGTTCCGTGTCCGCATTGATCTCCTGATCCGTCAGAATTATATACTCCATATTTACTGATTGTTCTTCCTGAAGAAGCACCATTATTAAAACTTCCTCCCAATAAAGTCTGTTCAGGAGAAACTCCGGTATCAATAAGTCCGATGGTCACACCAGCTCCGGTACTGTAGCTCCAGGCCTCAGGAATGCTGTGTCTGGTGAAAGCCCACGGTATTTTTGCACCTGGCGTTGTTGAAGTATAGTCTGCAGTACTTAATGCAGATGATGAAAATCCACATCCTGACGAACCGCTTCCTGATGATTTTGCAGCTGCATTATATTGAGCTTCAAATTCAAAATAATGATAATCTGCAGGTTCTACATATCGGATGTTTTTCATGTGTCGAAGAGCGGTAATGGTTTCTTCATTTTCAATCACAACATCCATCTGGTTAAGATACGGATCTGAAAGAAGAAGGAAATTTCTCTCCTCTTTCCCTTCATATTTTTTGATCACAGAAAGGATTTCCTTTTCCATGTCGCTGCTGTTTGGAGATTTACTTCTGTCGAAATCGTCCTTAGAAGCTCCGAAACCGATCGAAACCATTTTATTTCCACGGAAGACAGCACTCCATACAAAATGATCGGACTCATTCTTCCAATTGAAAGTTCCGTCCGTTTTTATAGCCTGATTGATCCTTTCGTTGATCTGTTTTGCAGTGAGGGGATCTTTCTGAGCCATTTCAGTTTTTACATTTTCGTTCTGCAGTTCTTCTCTGGAACACGAGTTTAGGGCAAAAAATATTGCCAGTAGGAATACAGTTTTTTTCATATGTTATAATTTTGGTTGGAGCCACAATATAACACTTTAACAGGAATTAAAAACTTTAAAAAAGTAAATTTAGCATTACAGGAATATTAAATTATAGTGCTTTTTCATAACACACACTCTGCTCAACTCCAATGTATTGCCCATAATTAGGTATTCTGTTAAACCCGCTTTTTTCATATACTGAAATTGCATTTTTGAGATCCCGGGAGGTTTCCAGGACTGCTTTTTTAAAATTCAGTTCTGCAGCCCAGTTTTCAAGTTCTTTTACAATGGCAGAGCCTAATCCTTTTTTTCTGAATTCCGGATGGGTAAACATTCTTTTTATTTCTACGGTATCTTCTGAAAATGCTTTGAATGCTCCGCAAGCTGCAGGAATATCATCTATATAAACTACGATACAGTTTTTGATAGTATCTATTGTATTGAACTGAGCAAAGAAGTCATCATTTTCTCCATTATGTTCAGACAAGGTGGCATCGAGGAGTTTTACAAGGTTCTGAAAATCTTTATTAGTAGAATCTGTTCTGAGTATGTGCATTTTTATTTGATTAAAAGATGAATGTGCATAGAATCAAACCTTATAGGTTTTTGAAACCTATAAGGTTTAAACCAGCCATTATTTATTAGAAAACAAAAAAGCTCCCTTCCGGAAGCTTTAGTGTATTTTAGGTTAGTTGACAACAAATTTTCTTTCGTTAATTAACTCAGCAATTGCCAGCATATCTTTACCAATTAGTCTGTCATCTTCCAGCTTGGCAACTTTAGAACGAAGAATCGCAAAGTTTTCTTCAATTACTTTAGAGCATTTCGCAGGTCTCCTGAATTCAAGTCCCTGAGCAGCAAACATCAGCTCAACAGACAGAATATTCACAAGATTTCCCAGAACCTGGTTAAATTTTCTTCCTGAAATACTTCCCATAGAAACATGGTCCTCCTGGCCTAAACTTGTAGGAATAGAGTCTGCTGATGCAGGGAAACATAATGTTTTATTTTCTGTAACCAAGGCAGCTGAAGTATACTGAGGGATCATAAATCCGGAATTTAACCCTGAGCTTTCCGTTAATAATCTTGGAAGTCCATATTTTCCTTCCAATAATAAATAACTTCTTCTGTCTGAAATATTCCCTAATTCTGCTGCGGCCAATGTAGCATAATCTAAAGGCAGCGCCATCAGCTGTCCGTGGAAGTTTCCTCCTGAAATAGATTCTTCGGCACTTAGCACAATCGGGTTATCGGTAACGGAATTCAATTCTGTTTCTGCCATTCCTCTAAGGTGCTCAAAAGCATTTCTGCTGGCTCCGTGAACCTGTGGTACACATCTCATGGAATAAGGATCCTGCACTCTTTCACAGTCTTCGTGAGCTTTCAAGTTTTCTGATCCCTTTAAGAACTTAAGTATTCTTGCCGCTACTTTTTTACTGCCTTCAAACGGTCTGATATCGTGAAGTTCTTTTTTGAAAGGGCTTGCAGAACCTCTGTACGTTTCAATACTCATAGCTGCTGTCATATCCGCCAGATCCAGTAAGTATTCAAATTTTTCAAGTCCTTTGATGGCATGGGCAAGGATAAACTGTGTTCCGTTGATCAGCCCTAATCCTTCTTTCGGACCTAAAGCCAGTGGTTCAAGGTCATGCTTTTTCAACACTTCCATGGTATCGGAAATCTGATCTCCTTCCCAAACCTGTCCTAAGCCAAGTAAAGGCAATACGAGATGCGCTAATGGAGCAAGGTCTCCGGAAGCTCCTACAGATCCCTGTTCAGGAACCACAGGAATGATATCTTTCTCAAGCATCAGAATCATTCTTTCAATAACCTCCAGGGAAACTCCCGAAAATCCTTTAGAAAGAGCATGTACTTTAGCAATCATCATGATCTTGGAAAGTTCTTTATCAATCGGTTTTCCTACACCTACCGCATGAGAAATGATCAGGTTATATTGTAACTGAGCGGTTTCATCCGCTGAAATTTTAGTATCACATAATGGTCCGAATCCTGTATTGATTCCATATACGCATCTGTCTGACTCTACTATTTTCTGTACGTTTTTCTGAGATTTTAAAATTTGTTCTTTTGCAGCTTTGTTCAGCTTCGCTTTATTTGGCTTTTTACAGATTTCCAGAACATCATGGAAAGTAAAAACATCTACCCCGTATATCATTTCTAAAAAATTTCCTTAAAATTACGCATTTAACAATAATTGGAAAAGCTAAATTTCAATCTTCTATATTTTTATAAAACAAGCGAATTAATTTACTACTTTTAGCCCCGAAAATTAAAAACAATAATACATGAGACTGAAAACTCTACTCCTTGCTTTATGTGTAGCAAGCACAGCTGCTTTCGCCCAGAAAGTAAAATACTCCAAAGAAGAAAGAAAAGAAATGAACCGCTATCTGTTTAACGAAGGTTTCAATACCGCAACAGATAAAAAAGTTTCCACCATTATTTTAAAGGATAATACGGAACATCAGGGTTACAGCAAATCCTGGGAAAAACAGAGGGGACAGATTCTTTCCATCACCATTGAGGATGTTGATACCAGAAAGCCTATAAAATTTGAGGCAGCCGATATTGCTGAAATGTATTTATATGCGACAGAGACTGAAAAGTCGATGAAAGCGGCAAAGTTTATTTCAAACATGAGAAATTACAGCACAAAAAAGTACGGCAAATCTGTCACCGACGATGCCATTCCTTACGAAAACCAGATTGTTTCTTTAAAAAACAAGAAAGAGCCCAGAGCTTTTTTAATGCAGGTGATCAATCCTGAATTTAATGAGCTTATTACGGTTTATCATGATCCGTTTGCTTCAGAAACAGTGAGTACCGGGTTTGCTGGTGCGCCTGCATTTGGCGGAGGTGTTATTAAATCCTATTATGTAAAGAAAGGCAATAAAGTAATGTGGCTTCACAAAGATGATTTTGAAGACAACTATGACTTTTTATTTGGTGACAATCCTGAATTCATGAAAAAATATCCAAAAAATTCTGTAGAGTGGAATTATTTAAGCTTTCTCATCTATCAGTATACCGAAATGAACCACGGATAGGATACACTATCAAAATACCGGAACCTGCAGAATTATCTGCAGGTTTTTTCTTTTTTTAAATAGGGAAAGTTTGCTTAATTTTGTTATATGAATCCTTCTTTAGAATTACAGCTCAAAACCTTACCATCCGAACCCGGCGTTTATCGTTATTATGATAAAAACGAACAGCTTTTGTATGTGGGAAAAGCTAAAAATCTGAAAAAGAGGGTACTCTCCTATTTCAATAAAAACCTTTCAGGATACAGGATCAAAATAATGGTCAGCAAAATCCAGCGATTGGAAACGACGATTGTAAACAGCGAGTATGATGCACTTTTATTGGAAAATAATCTGATTAAAGAGTACCAGCCGTTTTATAATGTTATGTTGAAGGATGACAAGACCTATCCATGGATCTGCATCAAAAATGAAGATTTTCCAAGAATTTTTCTGACCAGAAATATGATTAAAGACGGATCCGAATATTATGGTCCGTATGCAAAAGTACGTCCTGCAAAAATATTGCTGGATACTATCAAACACATCTATAAACTTAGAACCTGTAATCTGAATCTTTCCCCATCCAAAATTGCGGAAGGCAAATATAAAGTCTGCCTGGAATACCATATCAAAAACTGTGAAGGGCCCTGTGAAGACCTTGAAAGCAAGGAAGATTATGATGAAAAAATAGATGCCATCCGCGGAATTATTAAAGGGGATTTCCGTAAGGCAAAGGATTATCTGGTGAATCAGATGATGAAGCTGGCTTCCAATCTTAAATTTGAAGAAGCTCAGATCATTAAGGAAAGACTGGATATTCTAGAGGATTATCAGGCTAAAAACACCGTTGTAAATCCGAATATTGATGATGTAGATGTTTTCGGAATGACCAGTGATGAGACCGCTGCTTATGTCAATTTCTTTAAAATCAGAAACGGAAATATCATCCAGAGTTTTACTACCGAGATTAAAAAGATTCTTGAGGAAACGGATGAAGATATTATGGAAGAAGCTTTGATTGAGATCCGTCAGAAGTTTTCTTCCGATTCTAAAGAAGTTCTTCTACCGTTTCATCTTTCTGTAGAAATCCCAAATGTAAAACTGATTGTTCCTAAAGTAGGAGACAAAAAAAGAATTGTGGAGCTTTCTGAAAAGAATGCTAAAGAATACCGTCTGGAAAAGCTGAAACAGGTTCAGATTGTAGATCCTGAAAGACATACCAACAGAATCATGGCAGAAATGCAGAAATTGTTGAGAATGCCTGTTGAACCAAGACATATTGAAGGTTTTGATAACTCAAACATTCAGGGAACCAATCCTGTGTCTGCATGTGTTGTTTTTAAAGATGGAAAACCTAGCAAAGCAGATTACAGAATTTTCCATCCTAAAACGGTAGAAGGACCTAACGATTTTGCCACGATGGAAGAAGTAATCTACCGCCGCTATAAAAGAATGCTTGATGAGGGAGAAAGTCTTCCCCAGCTGATTCTGATAGATGGAGGAAAAGGACAGCTTTCTTCTGCTGTAAAAAGTCTCAGGTTATTGGGACTTTATGGAAAAATTACCATTGTAGGAATCGCCAAGAGACTGGAAGAAATATTCTTCCCGGAAGATCCTATTCCTTTATATCTGGACAAAAAATCTGAAACGTTGAAAATCCTTCAGCGTGTTCGTGATGAAGCCCACCGGTTTGGGGTAAAACATCACAGAACGAGAAGAAAAAATTCTACGATAAAATCTGAACTTGAAGAAATTCCTGGAGTTGGAGAAAAAACAATCGAATTGCTTTTGTCTAAACTGAAGTCTGTAAAACGCATCAAAGAAGCCAATTTTGAAACTCTTGAAGAAATTCTGGGGAAAAGTAAAGCTAAAGTGATTTGGGAATTTTTTAATGCTAACTGATAAATTGATGCAGTACAGCAGATAATTTATCACAGACAAACAGACGTTTTCATACAAAACTCATAACATTTTCTTATTTCCTCAATAAGAGACAAAAACAAACAAAACCCATTACAAAAAGAAAATTCATCAACGAAAAATACAAACAAATAAATATTTTATTAAATATTAGTATTATTTATATTTTTTCCATAAATTAGTATTATCAACTAATGACAATAATACTATGAAAATTCTCCTCTTTTTATAAATCTATTCGCATTTTCATTTGCTACTTGCCACCCCAATTGCTATAGGGTTCTGTCTAAATGCTAAAAGAATGAAAAACACATCAGCATATATATTATAAAAGGCTCTTTTTAAGAGCCTTTTATGTATTTTGTTACTTTCATTTATTTTGCAATAAAAACTTCTTTGGAAAATTTGCCATCGCCTTGGGGAATATCGATCACAATGCTTCCATTTTCAAAATATCCTATTGTAGTAGTTGCGTCAGCTAGTTTAACTATGAAAACAGAATTCTTAGAAGTCGTTTTGAAAACAGCAAATGGTACGGAACTTCCGGATTTTGCCAAAATAAACTGATTAGAATCAATCTGTATTTTCTGAAGATCAAGTTTCCCGTTTGAATAATTATTTGCTTCCGAAGTTGCTGCAGATGCTGACGGCGTTACAGTTTCAGGAGATGTACGCTGAGCATTATTATTAGATGCCGGTAATAGTGCAGAAGGATTGGAAACCGGGACTTTAATCAATGCTTCTCTTAATGCATCCTGTAGCCCCTCTTCAAATTCTTTAATCTTTGAGCTTCCCTTTGACTCAAGAACCAAGTTATTATTACAATCCTTAAATTGTACTATTAATTTATTTTTAAACAGGTTTTTATCATTAATAATATCAGCTGTGACCACATTACAGAAATTATTTTTAGCTTCTGAAGGCCAGTTATCTTTAATTACAGGAAGAATGATATACTTTTTCCCGGTCATAGCTTTGGTGAAAAAGTTTTTTAAACCATAATCTTCGTTAAACGTTTCAAGTTTTTCAGGAACTGCAACATATTTGTAATCTGAAACCTTTTGTGCGAAAGCCATTGTTGAACAAACAGCCAACACCAACATTGATAACTTTTTCATTTTTATAATTTTAATCGTTTCTAAATGCTCCCATATCCAGTTTTAAGGAGAAGAAATTGGAATAGAAATTAGATCCGCCAATCCCTGAATTTGTAATGGCATAATCCAGTGTAAGCCCTCTGTATCTTATCCCGACACCTGCACTTGGCTGGAAAGAAACTTTTCTTTTAAGATCTTCTATATCTGTAATAGACTGGAATCTGTTGATCCCCAATCTCACAAAAATCATTTTCTGGTATCCCAGCTCAGCTCCTGCATATGGACTGATACTGGCAAAGTCTGTAGAAATTAACGATGCTGTCTTCGCAAAATCCACATTTATACCTGCTTCCGGCAATACATATACGCTGCTGTTGATTTCGAATAATTTACTGGCCCCTACATTCAGTTTAGGCATTGTAAGTTCCAGTTTATCTTTGGGAGCAGGGTTAAATTCTTCCCCATTTACAACAGTAGAAAGTTCTTTCTGATTAACCGTCCAGAAGTTGACAGTAGTTGTAATATCTCTTACCATCCCCCCGAACTTCCATCCGTTATCTGCTTTATAAATCGCTCCAACATCGAATCCAAAACCATAACCATTAGCAAATTTACCCACATTTCTATATACAATCTTAGCATTGATCCCGACGTCTAATTTCGGATTTCCTCCTGGTCTGAATGCATAAGAAAGAATAGCAGCATAATCCGATTGAGAGAACTTTGTGATTTTATCATAATCAATATTCCCTTCAGAATCAATCATCTGGGTTGTATTTAAAATATTATCTACTCCCAGCCTTACTACGGAAACCCCAAAAACACCTTCCTCGAGTACTTTTGCATAAGCCAGATAGTCATATTTTGCAATAGATTCAAAGTATTCTGCGTGCATTGCTGCTCCCTGCCAGTCTCTTTCGATAGCCATTAAACCTGCAGGGTTCCACATAGGAGAATATACATCATCCTGGTTGGTAATTACCGCTCCTCCCATTGCAAGTCCTCTTGCTCCGGCTCCGATATTTAAAAATTCATTGGAATATTTTCTAATAATCTGAGATTGAGAAAGCCCAAACAACAGTGAAAATGCAAGTAAAAAATATTTTTTCATCATATAAATTTGATGCTTAGTTTAAGTTTTTAGTTTTTCTGGCTTTTATTAATCCGTTTGCAATGATTGCCAGTATCATAACACCTGAAGCGACATAAAATATAGGGCTCATATGTTCTGATTCCCCAAAGATAAAAAAAGCTAGTATAATTCCGTAAACAGGTTCTAAATTAACTGTTAAAATTAAAGTAAAAGGTGATATATATTTCATTAAATTCACAGATTCCAGCATGGGAAAAGCAGTAAAAACACTGGCTAACAAGCATATTAACGCCAGATCCCTATAGTTTATTTCATTCATCTGAAAAATTTGCCCCGAAAGCAGATAAAATATCATTAAAATGAACCAACCACAGAAGATTTCATAAAAAATAATGTTTCCCGAACTTGTTTTCCCAAACATCTTACCATTAAAAACCGAAAAAACAGTCCCGAATATGGCACACAGAATTCCATAAATAATACCTTCTTTAAAATGAAATTCTGTTTTAAAGATCAATAATATACAGGCCACAATAACAGTTCCCATCACCACTTCGGATATGTCAATTTTCCTTTTGAAAATAATGGGTTCCAGAATCGAGGCAAAAAGTGTCGATAAGGAAAGGCAGCTTAAGGCAATTGAAACATTGGAAACTTTAATAGAATAAAAGAAACAATACCAGTGAAGTGCCATTGCAAAGCCTATAGCAGCCAGCTGAAAGAATATTTTCCTGGACACCTTAATGCTTTCCTTTTTAAAGAATCTGATAAATACATACAAAAAGATTGAGGCAAACAACATTCTGTAAAACACAAGAATCTGAGCATTGGCCTGAATCAGTTTTCCTAAAATTGCGGTGAATCCCCATAAAAAAACTATTAAATGTAACCTGAAAAGCGCCAATTTATGCATAACCTATCCCCTTTTGATTTTAACGTGCAAATTTACAAATACGCTTTTATAAATCTTACAAAAAAACATAAATTTATATTAATAAAAAGATGATAAATAAAGTTTTTAATAGTTTTTACTCTTAATTCAGAACGTTTTCTAATAATTTAGTAAAATCAAAACCAATATGATATTAAGTCAGGATTGAATCAAAACAACATCTGACCAAAACGGTCTCTTAAATATCATATAGAAAGTATTACTGACAAACGCATATAGATATAAAAAAACCCTGAAAATTTGTTAAACTTTCAGGGCCTTCAAATAATAAACTATTAAAAAAATAAACTAGGAACTTAGAGTATTTTGCAGAGAATATCACCTCTGTTACTCTAGTGTAAAGTTAGAAAAAATATAAATTATTTAAAAATATTTTTTAGTTAAAAATTTCACAATTTACTAGAAACCAAATAATTAAACATCTGTTTTACTTCCAATTTATATTCCTCATAAAAATAGTATCTTTAAGCGTAAAAAATTGAAAATTTTATGGACATCGAATTCAATAAACGAGAGGATCAGAACAGATTAAAATTATCTGAAATAAATCGCTTACTCACTGAGATTAAAAAAGGAGGTGGTGAGAAAAGGCTTCAAAAGCTTCGTGATGAAGGAAAAATGACAGCAAGAGAAAGAATAGATTATCTTCTCGATAAAGATTCAGATTCCATAGAAATTGGAGCATTTGCAGGATATGAAATGTATCAGGAGCATGGAGGATGCCCTAGCGGAGGTGTTGTAGTTGTTATTGGCTACGTTTCCGGAAGACAATGTATTATTGTCGCTAACGATGCATCTGTAAAAGCCGGCGCGTGGTTTCCTATCACAGGAAAGAAAAACCTGAGAGCACAGGAAATTGCTATGGAAAACAAGCTTCCCATCATTTATTTAGTAGATTCTGCAGGTGTTTATCTTCCTATGCAGGATGAAATCTTCCCGGACAAGGAACATTTTGGACGAATTTTCAGAAATAATGCTAAAATGAGTTCTATGGGAATCATCCAGATCTCTGCCGTTATGGGGAGTTGTGTAGCTGGAGGAGCTTACTTACCCATCATGAGTGATGAAGCCATGATTGTGGATAAAACAGGCTCTATTTTCCTTGCAGGAAGTTATCTGGTAAAAGCAGCTATCGGAGAAAGCATTGATAATGAAACATTGGGTGGAGCAACCACTCACTGCTCTATTTCAGGAGTAACGGATTATAAAGCTAAAGATGATAAAGATGCTCTGAACAGAATCAAAAACATCATGAAATCTGTCGGAACTACTGAAAAAGCGGGCTTTGACAGAATAGAAAGTTTCCCGCCAAAAGAAAATCCTGAGAATATTTTCGGAATTATGCCGGTCTCAAGAGCTGAACAATACGATACCTACGAAATTATCAAATGTATTGTGGATAACTCCGAATATGAAGAATACAAACCAGACTATGGTAAAAGTATTATCTGTGCAACAGCAAGAGTTGACGGATGGTCCGTAGGGATTGTAGCCAATCAGAGAAAGCTGGTTAAAAGCGGTAAAGGAGAAATGCAGTTCGGAGGAGTGATCTACTCTGATTCTGCAGATAAAGCAACCCGATTTATTGCCAACTGTAATCAAAGAAAAATTCCTTTAATTTTCTTACAGGATGTCACCGGATTCATGGTGGGTTCAAAATCAGAACATGGCGGAATTATTAAAGATGGTGCTAAAATGGTAAATGCGGTTTCCAATTCCGTAGTTCCTAAATTCACTATTATAACAGGAAATTCTTATGGAGCAGGAAATTATGCGATGTGTGGAAAAGCTTATGATCCCAGATTAATTGTTGCATGGCCTTGGGCAGATTTAGCGGTAATGGGTGGTGCACAGGCAGCAAAAGTACTGGCTCAGATTCAGGAATCTACTTTAAAGAAACAAGGAAAAAATATCTCTGAAGAAGAGCATAACGAAATTCTGGATACTATCTCAAAGAAATATCAGAAACAAACTGAATCTACCTATGCAGCAGCAAGGTTATGGACAGATGCTATCATCAATCCTGCCGATACCAGAAAATGGATTTCTATGGGAATTGAAGCAGCAAACCATTCTCCTATCACGGAGAAGTTCAATCTTGGAGTAATACAGGTCTGATAAATAACCCCGGCTATTTTAATTTGAATAGCCGGGGTTATTTTTTTTATTATATGATATAATTAGTTGCCGTATTCCTCTTTACAAAATTCTTCAGGCCCACCAAGTTTCATACAGCATTGATATTTGCTTAAACAGATTCCATTTGGCCATCCCGGAGGATAACACATTCCAAACGCCGGATCATCCGGACATCCAGGCCCTCCGCTTCCTTTAAGTGATTTTAAACTCTCTCTTGAAATCTTTACTAGATTTTTCATAGTTATTTAGCTTTTGATAATTCCTACTCTATTATAGCTTTTCGGATTCCGCTTCCTCTAAAATACTATTTTTTCTATACACAGTGAAATTTAAGTGAAAATTTTTAATCTAAAAATATAATTAATGATACAATTTAAAATAAATTGATTGCTTGGGCTCCTACGAAATTACATTGCTTATGCTTGGTTGGATTTAAAGGAAAAACATCCCTTATCACATTGGTAAGGGATTTTTCATATCCATTCTAGAAATTGACAATAAAAGTGCTTTATCCCCCCCTTATTAACAGGCAAAAAGCTTATATCATATAAAAAAAGTAAAAAAAATAAAATTCACAGATAAGTAATATATGATCATTTTTTATATTTTCAATATTGTTCATTACAGAATATTATACATTAAAATTAACATTAAACAATAAAAACCCAAACCACTAAATATTGATAACCAATACGTTATATTTAAATTTATAATATTCGTGCCATATTTTTTTTTAATATTGCAGTAATAAGCAAATGATGAACAAAATGAAACAATTAAGTACAAGACTTCCCTTGGCTGTTGGTGTTTTTTGTTTTCTATTGGGTACAAACCACCTAAGTGGTCAAAATTCAAAGAAGGATTCTATAAAGAATAAACAAATTGATGAAGTGGTTGTTACTGCACTTGGGATAAAAAGAGATCAGAGAAAACTAGGTTATGCTATTACCAAAGTTGAGACCAAAGACATTACCCAGGCTGGTGTCGTTAACCCCATGGAGGCTCTTCAGGGAAAACTTCCTGGTGTGGAAATAACAGCAGGATCCGGAGGTCCGCAGTCCAGTGCCAGGATCCAAATCCGTGGAAACACATCATTAGGAAACAATAACCAGCCGCTGGTAGTCGTTGATGGAGTAATTATTGACAATGGAGTAACCGGTGCAGATTCCTGGGGTTCCGGTTATGATTTCGGTAATGAAATGAAAAACCTTAACTCAGATGTTTTTGAATCCGTTTCCATATTAAGAGGTGCTGCAGCATCTGCTCTTTATGGTTCACGGGCTGCTAATGGGGTTATTGTCATTACTACTAAGAAAGGAAAGGGTACGAATGGATTGGGTGTCAGGATAAACTCTTCTCTTACTACACAGCATGTCTATAGCAGTCCCAGGTTTCAGAATGAATTTGGTGCCGGTATTGGACCCAGTTTTTCAACAGATGCTAACGGAGACCGTTTTATAGATCCCAACTATTTTTTTTACAGCTATGGACCAAAATTTGACGGAAAACCAGTACAGGATATTGATGGCAGAACAATCCTGTGGAACCCTCAGCCCGATAATTATAAAGATATTTATCAGGTAGGATTTGATCGTAAAAACTCATTTGAACTCTCCGGAGGAAATGATAAATCTACTATCTTATTGAGTTATACCAATCAGGAAGCTGAGGGTATTCTTCCCCGCAACAAATTTATCAAAAACGCCTACTTTATCCGTGCAACCCATCAGTTTAGTAAATATTTGCAGGTAGATGCAAGTTTCAATTATAACCGGTCTTTCGGGCAGAACCCCGTACCTCAGGGAGGAAATGAAAGTCCCCTCTTCAGTTTTATATATGGCACTCCAAGAAGTTTTGATGCTGTTTATTGGAAAAACAATTATCTGGATCCTGTAAATGGCGGAAGAAAACAAGACAGTGCGGATCCTTATGGTATGACGTCTACCTATTTTAACATTTTCCAGAACACAAGAACCCAGAAAGAAAACAATTATATAGGCAGACTTGAGCTCAAATCCCAGTTAACAGACTGGTTAAACTTGATGATATCAGGCAACTTCAATAATTATGATTTTCTGAATGAATCTAAAATACTTGGAGAAAACCCCGGATTCAATGGCGGTGGGTATAGCATTTTGGAAGGGAGAAAGGAGCAGTATACAACGAAATTTCTACTGAATGCCAACTTTAAATTAACAGAAAATCTTACCCTTAACGCCTCTTTTGGTGGAGAAGATTTCAGATCCAAATATAAAGCCACAAGGCAATGGACTAATGGAGGACTTAATTCTCCTGGCGTTTTTCAGATCCAGAACTCAATAGATCCGGCAGGAAGCGAAGCCTATTATACCGATGGGAATCAGTCCCCGAAAAGAATTCAGGGGTTGTATGCTTTTGCTAATTTCGCTTGGAAAGATCAGCTATTCATTGACATTACAGGCCGCAACGACTGGTCTTCCACGTTGGCCTATCCTGATGGACATGGAAGTATAAGCTATTTCTATCCTTCATTTGTTGGAAACTGGATATTTTCTAATTCTTTTAAACTTCCAAAATGGATCAATTCCGGAAGTTTGAGAGGAAGTCTGGCATGGGTGGGAAGAGACACTTCGCCATTCAACACAAGCTCAGGTCTCTATTACAGACACGACCCTTCTGCTTACAATTCCCCTGATGGCGTTCGCATTCCGTTAGTAGGTTTCAATAGTAATTCTCTTGCCAATTTAAATTTAAAAAATGAATTGAGCAGATCCATAGAATTTGGATTAAATATGGCTTTTTTCAATAACCGGCTGGATTTTGATGTCTCTTTTTATAGAACCAATACTACCAATCAGCTGTTAACACTTCCTTTACCACAAGAATCAGGACTCAGCCAACAGCAGATTAATGCCGGAAATCTGCAAAACCAAGGCATAGAAATAGTTGTCAACGCAATTCCGGTAAAACTACCTAACTTCAAATGGAATACCACAGTTACATTCTCCCAAAACAGGGATAAACTTATTGAGCTCTATCCAGGAGTTACGGAATATGTCCTGAACTGGGCCATGGGCACTGACGTAAAAAGTATAGCAATACCCGGCCAGCAATACGGTTTGATACAAACCAAATATGCCTATGCAAGATATCAGGCATTGGACGCAAATGGTAATAAAATTGATGATCCCAGAAACGGAATGAAAGTTCTGAAAGCTGATGGCTCCTATCTGAGATCAGATTCTTACCAAAACCAGGGATATACTACAGTAGGAAAGTTAACTCCCGATTTTTTAGCCAGCTTCAGAAACACTTTCAGGTATAAAAATTTATCTTTAAGTCTACTGATTGATGCAAGAGTAGGAGGTGATATTCTTTCTGCCACATACAATTATGGTGTTCAGTTTGGTAACCTTTCATCCACATTAAAATACAGGGATGAAGAAAGAGGTGGTATCAAATATATAGATTCTCAGGGCAACACTCAATACGGGGTAATTCCCGATGGAGTATTTGGCCAGAATTCTATCATAAAGGATAAACAAGGGGTTACCAGAGATGTAAGCGGTATGACTTATCAGGAAGCTTATGAAAAGGGATGGATCAATCCCGTAAAAACATCTTCCTACTACAACAGATTAGCCTCATGGGGAAATGGTATCCGGGAGCAGGCTGTATTTGAAAATACATGGGTCTCCTTACGTGAAGCACGCCTGACCTATTCCTTTAAACCGGAAATGATCAAATCTCTTGGAGTCAATACTCTCAACCTCTCCCTCATCGGTAGAAACTTATTCTATATCTACAATAAATTACCGGATGGGATAAATCCTGAAGGAAAATATTCCAACAGTGCAGGCAGCTTTGCGGAATATGGAGGAGCTCCTATGTCAAGGTATATAGGATTTAACCTGGATTTCTCATTCTAGCTATTTATTATTCTAAAAATTAACAAAAATGAAAAAAATACTTATACTGGCTCTGTCAATTTCCCTTTTTACATCATGCACCAGCGATTTTGCAGAAATTAATACAAATCCGGTAGATCAGATAAAAGCTACACCTGAAGAACTTCTGCCTTTGGCAATGATGAAAGGATTTGATGGCAGCTTTGAATATTATTATGATTACTACCGCAGAATAATGCCCTGGACTCAGACATTGGTTCCCAGCACAGGCAATTCATCCCAGTTTATGGATGACGGCTCCAATATGAACCAAAGGAAAGATATCTTTTATGGAGATCATGGTGCCTTGCTTACAGACATCATTTACAAAATTGATCACATGCCGGCTGAAGATCAAAAAAAATACGTGAACATTAAAAGTATTGCAACGATTTTAAAAGTTTATTACGCATGGTATGTAACAGATGTGAATGGAAGTATAGCTTATACAGAAGCATTTCAGGCCCGCTACGGGGGAACACAAACACCTAAATATGAAACACAGGAACAATTGTATGATGTTTTTGACAAGCAGTTAAACGATGTATATACTGCAATTCAAAGTGCTGATCAATCTGTACAGGTAAATCCTGGAGATAAAGACTTATTCTTTAAGGGTGATATAAGCAAATGGAAACGGGTAGCTAATTCACTCAGATTAAAAATTGCGTCAAGACTCATGAAAAGAAATCCTGCCAAACTGACTGCCATTGCTTCACAGGTTTTATCAAGGGATGAGATTAGCAGTACAGCAGAGAGCTTCATGTTACGGACTAAAAGGCTAACGGAGCATGGTAATTTCAATCCTGTAGGAATGTCTGCTGCAAAACCTATGGTTGACTTTATGAATGAAAGCAAAGATCCCAGAATATCGATATTTTTCCAGCAAAATGATTATTCCCAGGAAAATATAGATAAGCTGGCAGCAGCCGGTAAAATGGAAAAAACTACGGAAAGCCAGCGCTATGTTGGTGGTTTTGTCAGCCCTAACATGGTTTCAGCGGATATGAGCCGTTATTATACTTCAGCAAAAAGATTATTAAATGGAGTGAATTATGATACCATTTCAAGATTGCAATATAGAATATGGAGGCCGGAAAATATTTCAAAAGGTATCATTGGGACAGGAAATGCTATATTCCCAATTCTTACCTATGCTGATTATTCTCTGTTGAAAGCAGAACTAGCTGCAAGAAATCTTATTCCTGGTAATGTAAAAGATCTTTATGAACAAGGAATCACAGCGTCTATTCAAACCTATAATTATATTGCCAAAGAAGCATTGGTAGATGATTATAAAACAGCCTATGATACCGATATTTTAGCTTATCTAAAACAGCCTCAAATCAAATTTGATCCATCATTGGCCCTGGAACAGATTATCATTCAGGAATATTTAAACTATTTCAAGCAACCTAATGAAGTATGGGCATTGATGAAAAGAACAGGATTGCCTAATGTATCGACTGCGCTTAAGCTGGAAAATCCATTCAGTGAATCCGGAGTTATGTTAATAATGCCAAGAAGAATTGTTCTTCCCACCCCTTCAAAAGATAATCTGAATTATCAAAATCAAAAGGAAGCACTGGACCAAATGAAACAGGATCCTGAATTTGGGACCAGTGAAAGTGATATACAAGGCCGAATTTGGTGGGATAAGAAATAATTGCACCAATATGTAAGCTACTATAATCAGCAATAACTTTTTCACAAAATGAATGCTTTTCTATTTTGTAATGTAAAAAGTACAGCGTAAGATCCTTACAATAATTCAATTAATTAAAAGCTTTATATATTAATAATAGGATCTTACAATTTATGTCATCCTTAGGGTCTGAGTGTCTGACTTTACAATCTTCATTATTACAGGCTCTTGGATCCTTAGAGGATGATAATTTGAATTATAAATATGAACACAATAAATGAAAGATGATATCAGGAGCTGTTTCCCGCTATCCATTCATACTCCTCGCGCCCATGCACTCCCACGCTCCACCACATTCATTCCAACCCAAGCTGCGGGGTAACCATTCTTATCGGGGCTATGATAGTGAACGAACGATCAATGATGCGTTATAAATGATGTGACGAATTCGGGATACGGGTTACGTGGTTATCTTTTCCAATGGAATAATTTATTGGTTCCAATGGTCTTTCTCTTTCATTTGCTCCGCTTCTTCCACCGTGTCATTCCGCAGGAATCCAGCCTCCTTTATTAGAGTCTTTATGATTTAAAGGTTAAAAAGCAAAAGTAATACTGGTTATCTGATAATACTTTGTTGAGACTCCTGCGCAGTGACAATGGATGGGATAAACGATAGTAGTGAAAGCAAAGAAGATATCATATCAGCTGTAAGAATGAATAATTTTATGCTGAACCGGGGTAATGATCTTTCAACAGTGTCTTAAATATCCCTTCCCAATTGATCTAGTGGTTCCAATGGCGTCTCTCTTATTCATTTGCTCCGCTTCTTCCCACTGTGTCATTCCGCAGGAATTCAGCCTCCTTTATTAGAGTCTCTATGATTCCTTTAATTCAGACGATTTAATACTGTAAATTATTTGATGATACTTTGTTGAGACTCCTACCTTTAGATTAGTTCTATGAAATAAATGATTACATTTAGAAAAGAGCAAGCATTTAGTTACACTATAGATTCCTTAGAATATGATTCATACTCCGATAAAGAACTAAATGCTTTTTCATCAAAAGACTTAAATAGAAATTCGGGATTTAAAGCCCATTATCAAGGTGTTAAGAATCAGATGAATTGCTCTTACATTTATAACTTAAACCAAAAGTATGGAAAAAATTGTAATAGGTATTGACATTAGTGCCAAGACACTGGATATCTGTATTAAAAAGTGTGGTTCTTATTCTTTTAATGTTATTGCCAATGAAGCTAAGGCAATCAAAGTATTCTTCAAAATTTTTCAAGAGCCGAAATCTGAGATTATAGTTTCCATGGAAAATACAGGAAGATATAATTGGGAATTATATCAGGTTCTGGAGTATTTTAATTTTAAAGTTTTTGTACTTAACCCCTTACACTTAAAGAAAAGTATAGGCTTAATAAGGGGTAAAAATGATAAAATTGATGCTAAAAGGATCTGTGAGTTCACAGAGAAACATGAAAAAGAGCTTATAGAATGGAAACCATGCTCTGATAACATAAAGAAAATTAAAGTGCTGTTTTCTGAGCGAAATTCTAAGATAAAGCTAAGAGCTTCTTTATTAAAGCAAAGACATCTTTATTCACAACTTGAAAGTATAGGATATGATTCTAAATTTTTAAAAATGAATAAAAAGGAGATTGAAGTTTTAGAAAAGCATATAGATTTTTTAGAAAATGAAATAGAACAACTCATTGATAATGACTCAGATTTATACTCCAAGAAGCAATGTATACAAAGTATTCCAGGAGTAGGAAAAGTATTAAGCTGGATGATTATTGCTAAAACAGAAGGGTTGACAAAGATTAATAACCCCAGAAAATTAGCTTGTTATGCAGGTGTGGTCCCCTTTGGCTATCAATCTGGAACATCAATAAAATGTAAACCTAAGCTTTCTTATTATGCGGATAAATCATTGAAAACAGTACTTCATATGGCTGCAATGAGAGCTGTGAGACTAGAAAATGATTTAAAAATATATTATCACAGAAAAATAAGTGATGGTAAAAACAAAATGGCAGTTTTAAACGCTGTGAGAAACAAAATTATTCATAGAATTTTTGCAATAATCAGAACAGGGAAACTTTATGAAAAAAACTATAATAATTCTTTGTTTTTGTCATAGAAATCGGAGTGACAATGGGTGGAATAAACGATAGTAGTGAAATCAAACAAGATATCAGCCATAAGAATGAATAATTTTATGCTGAACCGGATAATGATCTTTCAACAGTGTCTTAAACATTCCTTCCAATTGATCTAGTGCTTCCAATGGCGTCTCTCTTTTTCATTTACACCGCTTCTTTCCACTGTGTCATTCCGCAGGAATCCAGCCTCCTTTATTAGAGTCTTTATGATTCCTTTAATCCAGACGATTTAATACTGTAAATTATTTGATGATACTTTGTTGAGACTCCTACCGGAGTGACCATTGGAGGGTGTACTGTCCGTTATCATTGATAAGTGATCAATGATGGATGATAGATGATGAATGATAAGTGATGAATGATGAATAATCGATGTATTACTCATTACTCATACATTGAGCTGGGTATAAAACAAAAAAAATCCTTTATCGTTATGATAAAGGATTTTTTAAAAATAAAATAAAAACTGGCGGCGGCCTACTCTCCCGCGTTAGCAGTACCATCGGCGCTGGTGGGCTTAACTTCTGTGTTCGGAATGGGAACAGGTGAGCCCCACCGCTAAAACCACCCTAAAGAAGGTATATAGCTTTAAGCATCAGGCTTGAAGCCTTAAGCTTATTGCGTTTTAAGCGATAAAAACTTTCACAAAGACAAAACCTTCGCTGCGCATAAAGAACTTGTCATTTATTATATGATATAGCAACCAAAGGCTATAAATCTACGGGTAATTAGTACTACTTGGCTATGACATTACTGTCTTTACACCTATAGCCTATCAACGTCGTCATCTACAACGACCCTTAAAAGATGTCTCATCTTGAGGCGAGTTTCGCACTTATATGCTTTCAGTGCTTATCTCTTCCAAACGTAGCTACTCAGCGGTGCACCTGGCGGTACAACTGATACACCAGAGGTTTGTTCAATTCGGTCCTCTCGTACTAGAATCAAGCCCTCTCAAACATCTAACGCCCGCAATAGATAGAGACCGAACTGTCTCACGACGTTCTGAACCCAGCTCGCGTGCCACTTTAATGGGCGAACAGCCCAACCCTTGGGACCTTCTCCAGCCCCAGGATGTGACGAGCCGACATCGAGGTGCCGAACCTCCCCGTCGATGTGAGCTCTTGGGGGAGACTAGCCTGTTATCCCCGGAGTACCTTTTATCCTATGAGCGATGGCCCTTCCATACGGAACCACCGGATCACTATGTCCTGCTTTCGCACCTGATCGACTTGTTGGTCTCACAGTCAAGCACCCTTATGCCATTACACTCTACGCACGGTTACCAAGCGTGCTGAGGGTACCTTTGAAAGCCTCCGTTACTCTTTTGGAGGCGACCACCCCAGTCAAACTACCCACCACGCAATGTCCTTCTGAAAGAAGTTAGGCTCCAAGTAAGTAAAGGGTGGTATTTCAACGTCGGCTCCACAAACACTAGCGTGCCTGCTTCAAAGCCTCCCACCTATCCTACACATTACTTACTCAAAGTCAATACGAAGTTATAGTAAAGGTTCACAGGGTCTTTTCGTCCCATTGCGGGTAATCGGCATCTTCACCGATACTACAATTTCACCGAGCTCGTGGCTGAGACAGTGCCCAGATCGTTACACCATTCGTGCAGGTCGGAACTTACCCGACAAGGAATTTCGCTACCTTAGGACCGTTATAGTTACGGCCGCCGTTTACTGGGGCTTCAGTTAATGCCTTCGCTTACGCTAAGCACCTTCCTTAACCTTCCAGCACCGGGCAGGTGTCAGACCCTATACAGCATCTTTCGATTTAGCAGAGTCCTGTGTTTTTGATAAACAGTCGCCTGGGCCTCTTCACTGCGGCCACCATTGCTGATGGCGTCTCTTCTTCCGAAGTTACGAGACTATTTTGCCTAGTTCCTTAGCCACGACTCACTCGAGCACCTTAGGATTCTCTCCTCGACCACCTGTGTCGGTTTTGGTACGGGTTGCTTCACTTCGGCTTTTCTTGGATCAGATTACACTACAGCAGCTTCGCCCGAAGGCTAGGCCTTGACTATTCCGTCAGTCTCCAGCAGCTACATCCAACCGTCCCCTTTTATTGTGAGCAAGTATGGGAATATTAACCCATTGTCCATCCACTACCCCTTTCGGGTTCGCGTTAGGTCCCGACTAACCCTCAGCTGATTAGCATGGCTGAGGAAGCCTTGGTCTTTCGGTGAGCAGGTTTCTCGCCTGCTTTATCGTTACTTATGCCTACATTTTCTTTTCTATCCGCTCCACAATACCTCACAGTACTGCTTCGGCGCAAATAGAATGCTCTCCTACCAGATATATCTAAAATATAAATCCATAGCTTCGGTAATATGTTTATGCCCGATTATTATCCATGCCGGACCGCTCGACTAGTGAGCTGTTACGCACTCTTTAAATGAATGGCTGCTTCCAAGCCAACATCCTAGCTGTCAATGCAGTCCAACCGCGTTGCTTCAACTTAACATATATTTGGGGACCTTAGCTGTTGGTCTGGGTTCTTTCCCTCTCGGACATGGACCTTAGCACCCATGCCCTCACTGCCGCAGAACATTTATTAGCATTCGGAGTTTGTCAGGAATTGGTAGGCGATGAAACCCCCGCATCCAATCAGTAGCTCTACCTCTAATAAACTTATATACGACGCTGCACCTAAATGCATTTCGGAGAGTACGAGCTATCTCCCAGTTTGATTGGCCTTTCACCCCTACCCACAGGTCATCCGAAGACTTTTCAACGTCAACCGGTTCGGTCCTCCACTCTGTGTTACCAGAGCTTCAACCTGCCCATGGGTAGATCACAAGGTTTCGCGTCTAATCCTACTAACTATACGCCCTATTCAGACTCGCTTTCGCTCCGGCTCCGGTACTTAATACCTTAACCTCGCTAGTAAAATTAACTCGTAGGCTCATTATGCAAAAGGCACGCCGTCACAGCATTACGCTGCTCCGACCGCTTGTAGGCGTACGGTTTCAGGTTCTATTTCACCCTTCTATTCGAAGTGCTTTTCACCTTTCCTTCACAGTACTTGTTCACTATCGGTCTTTCAGGAGTATTTAGCCTTGGAGGATGGTCCCCCCATATTCAGACAGGATTTCACGTGTCCCGCCCTACTCATTTATCATCTTATTATGCCTTTCGAGTACAGGATTATCACCTTCTACGATTGTTCTTTCCAGAACATTCCTCTAAACATAAAAAGACTTTTGGGCTAATCCGCTTTCGCTCGCCACTACTTACGGAATCTCTTCGATTTCTTTTCCTCCGGGTACTTAGATGTTTCAGTTCTCCGGGTTTGCTCCTCTTACGAGGTGACATATCTTCAATATGCCGGGTTGCCCCATTCGGATATCTGCGGATCAATTCGTGTGTGCCAATCCCCGCAGCTTTTCGCAGCTTACCACGTCCTTCGTCGCCTCTGAAAGCCTAGGCATCCGCCATACGCCCTTAACGATTTCTTTCCTATTGGTTACTCAAGCGCTTTATACGCTCGGTTTTCTCTTTGTGATGTCTTTACCGTTAATGTCAATGATCTTAATTTCTTCTTTTCCAACTGATGAACAAATGTTGTTTTTGGCTCCATTCGTAACTTTTAAATCAGTCTTCCAAAACTGTGGAGAATAAGGGAGTCGAACCCTTGACCTCCTGCGTGCAAGGCAGGCGCTCTAGCCAGCTGAGCTAATTCCCCTCTAGGTGCTGCAGGCTTTACGCTATAAGCTTTAGGCGTATTGCCTACTGCTTCCAGCTTAATGCTTACCGCTTTAATTAGTAGTCTCGGGCAGGCTCGAACTGCCGACCTCTACATTATCAGTGTAGCGCTCTAACCAGCTGAGCTACGAGACTGTCTTTTAGACGTAAAAGATGATAGACTGATTGATAATAGACTAATTTCTTCGTCTTTCTCTCTCTGCTTTTATCTTCTTTGCCTCTCTCAATCCCTTTACTAATTTCTAGTGGGTTTTGTATTTTTATATATCAACCAAACAAAAAAACTAAAGCTATACTTTAAGTAAGTATAATGTACTTGCGTACTGATTTTGTTTAACGTCAAAAGACGCTCTAAAATGAGATGTTCCAGCCGCACCTTCCGGTACGGCTACCTTGTTACGACTTAGCCCTAGTTACCTGTTTTACCCTAGGCAGCTCCTGTTACGGTCACCGACTTCAGGTACCCCAGACTTCCATGGCTTGACGGGCGGTGTGTACAAGGCCCGGGAACGTATTCACCGCGCCATGGCTGATGCGCGATTACTAGCGATTCCAGCTTCATAGAGTCGAGTTGCAGACTCCAATCCGAACTGAGACCGGCTTTCGAGATTTGCATCACTTCGCAGTGTAGCTGCCCTCTGTACCGGCCATTGTATTACGTGTGTGGCCCAAGGCGTAAGGGCCGTGATGATTTGACGTCATCCCCACCTTCCTCTCTACTTGCGTAGGCAGTCTCACTAGAGTCCCCAACTTAATGATGGCAACTAGTGACAGGGGTTGCGCTCGTTGCAGGACTTAACCTAACACCTCACGGCACGAGCTGACGACAACCATGCAGCACCTTGAAAAATGTCCGAAGAAAAGTCTATTTCTAAACCTGTCATTTCCCATTTAAGCCTTGGTAAGGTTCCTCGCGTATCATCGAATTAAACCACATAATCCACCGCTTGTGCGGGCCCCCGTCAATTCCTTTGAGTTTCAAACTTGCGTTCGTACTCCCCAGGTGGCTAACTTATCACTTTCGCTTAGTCTCTGAAGCTTGCGCTCCAAAAACGAGTTAGCATCGTTTACGGCGTGGACTACCAGGGTATCTAATCCTGTTCGCTCCCCACGCTTTCGTCCATCAGCGTCAGTTGTTGCTTAGTAACCTGCCTTCGCAATTGGTGTTCTAAGTAATATCTATGCATTTCACCGCTACACTACTTATTCCAGCTACTTCAACAACACTCAAGACCTGCAGTATCAATGGCAGTTTCACAGTTAAGCTGTGAGATTTCACCACTGACTTACAGATCCGCCTACGGACCCTTTAAACCCAATAAATCCGGATAACGCTTGCACCCTCCGTATTACCGCGGCTGCTGGCACGGAGTTAGCCGGTGCTTATTCGTATAGTACCTTCAGCTACCCTCACGAGGGTAGGTTTATCCCTATACAAAAGAAGTTTACAACCCATAGGGCCGTCGTCCTTCACGCGGGATGGCTGGATCAGGCTCTCACCCATTGTCCAATATTCCTCACTGCTGCCTCCCGTAGGAGTCTGGTCCGTGTCTCAGTACCAGTGTGGGGGATCACCCTCTCAGGCCCCCTAAAGATCGTAGACTTGGTGAGCCGTTACCTCACCAACTATCTAATCTTGCGCGTGCCCATCTCTATCCACCGGAGTTTTCAATACCGAATGATGCCATCCAGTATATTATGGGGTATTAATCTTCCTTTCGAAAGGCTATCCCCCAGATAAAGGCAGGTTGCACACGTGTTCCGCACCCGTACGCCGCTCTCAAGATCCCGAAAGATCTCTACCGCTCGGCTTGCATGTGTTAGGCCTCCCGCTAGCGTTCATCCTGAGCCAGGATCAAACTCTCCATTGTATGTTTGTCTGACTCACTCAAAGTTTTTAACGCTTTAGTTTTTCCTTACTTGGTTGTTATATTGTATGTCAATGATCTTTATATCTTCCGCTTTTTCCGAAGCAATCTCTCTGTCAGTGTCGCTCCGTATTTGCGAGTGCAAAAGTAAAACTTTATTTTTTAATGACCAAATGTTTTTGAAGAAAATTTTAAAGTTTTTTAAGTAACCTTAACCCTTCTCAAAACCTCAATCTCTATACTCCTGCGCTCCCTCTAATTGGGACTGCAAAGATACAAACTCTTTTTTAACTGGCAACTTTTTTTACAAAAAGTTTTGAAGTTTTTTTCGCTTGTTTCTTTTTTGAAGTAATATCGTTTATGCCTATCTAAAGGCGCTTCTGCGCTACTGTTCTACTCTCGTTTTCAGTGGGGCAAAGATAGCAACTTCCTACAACGCAAAACAAGTTTATTTAACATAAATTTTACATTACGGTGATATTTGTTCCTAAAGAACTGGGTAGCAGGGGGAAAAATTTTAAACATTTGTTTGGAGAATCGGGGTGAGAGTGTGGGAGCGTGGGAGAGTTTGAGTGTTTGAGGGGAGAGGGGTATGATTCGGGGTGCCGGATGCGGGGTTTGGGGTGAGGAAGATCAAAAAAAATAAGGTATATATAATATAAGAGAGAGACTAGCCTATATAAGAGAATAAGCTTCATTCGATTAAGCTCGGGATTATAGCCCGCTCCTATTGATGGAAGATTATATATAATGAAGGGAGATTGTTGTTTTTTATGTATGGGGATGATCATTGCCCACGGATCTCGCAGATTTACACAGATAAGAGGGGCCTGCTTTATGTATACATTTATATTATATATAGAATGGGAAGGATGGAAATGCTAAAGAGTATATTTAATACAGAGTAATAAGGTTTAGCTCCTATAACCGTAATTAATTACAATGCTTCGACTCTGCTCAGCATGACATGGCTAATACTAACTGTTAAAAAAAATCTTAGACATTATACTGTCATTTTACTTCTTTTAAGGCTCTTGTAAAGAAGTTGGGATTCCTGCGGAATGATACAAGGGGAATAGAGATTTGTACTCAATAATATGTTTCCATAGAAATCTACAATATGAAAATTCAATACCAATGTTCCTTTTCTACCTAAACACCCGAAACTCGCAACTCAATAACCCGAAACCCGAAACTCATCACTCATCATTAACGACTCCTATCCTAGCCCTGATAGTAATGGTTACCCCGCAGCTTGCGTCGGAGGGTAGGTTTTAGGTGTGGAGGCCCTTCGGCTTTGCTCAGGGTGAGAGCGTGGGAGTGCGAGGGCGCGAGGAGTATGAATGGATAGCAGGAAATAGCTCCTAATAAAGTTCGAGAGTTGGAGGGTTGGAGAGTTGGAGCGTTGGAGAGTGAAAAAGTTTAAATATACTGGTGAAGAGAGAATAAAAAATGGATATAAAATCGTGATGATTTGAAAGGCGTGTTAAAAGAAACGCTTAATTAATAGCTTATAGGTATAGTATCCTAATAAGCATCCAATGGTATCAGCTACGATATCTAAAGTTTCCATCGATCTTCCCAATCCCATTTCTTCCTGCAGGATTTCGGTGAGGAAAGCATAAAGAAGGATGATCTGGACAAAGTATGAGAATTTTATTTTGGGAAATGCAGCAATGAAAGAGAAACCCAATGCTGCGAATATGCTTACATGCAAAACCTTGTCGATACCGCTGAACATGAACCAATATTCATGGTTTTCTTCTCCCGGCTTGAGAAGCATATAAGTAAGAAATGCCCAATAAATGGGCAGTATCTTACTAAATATTTTTGAAATCTTATCCAATGATCGCTTTATAATCATCTGCAGAAAGTAACTCTGACTGATCTGCCCCATCAGCAATTTCCAATTTGATGATCCATCCGTCTCCATAAGGATCTGTATTTAACAGTTCAGGCTGATCTTCTAATTCTGAATTAAATTCAATAACCTTTCCTGAGATAGGTAAGAACAGGTCTGAAACAGTTTTTACTGCTTCTACACTTCCGAAAACGTCTCCTCCATTAAGATCATCATCTACAGTATCTACATCAACGTAAACGATATCTCCAAGTTCTCCTTGTGCGAAGTCTGTAATACCGATTGTAGCAACGTTACCTTCGATCTTGATCCATTCGTGATCTTTCGTGTACTTTAATTCTGATGGTGTGTTCATTTTTAAATTTTTATTTTGTACAAATGTATTCAAAAATATAGTAGTTTCAAATATTGGATATAAAAAAAGTCCCTCAAAACTGAAGGACTTTTATGTTTGTATTATTTTTAGAATCCACCACCCGAATCTCCGAATGTAAATGTGGCTGAGATACCTGCTCTGACCGTAGACAGCGGGAATGCTGTGGAGATCTTATATTTTGAGGTCATCTGTTCGTAGAATACTCTCAGGTTCAGATTCTCGGAGACATTGTAGTCTGCTGAAAGTTTGATGTTCATCAATCTTTGTCCTCCGGTAACCTGAGCATCATTCAACAGGATATTCATAATGGATGTTTTACTGTCTCTTAATGAAATATCTCCTCTGATGTTAAGATCACTTCCTTTTCCTCTTGTTCCTCTTCCTCTGATGTTGGCTGTTCCTAGTCTGAAGTTTCTGACAATATAACCAAGTCTTACTACATATTCTGTATTCGCATCTTCGGTAAGTGTCTGGTTGACTAATCCCAGTACCATCATTCTGGTTCTGTTATACTGTATTCCAAACTGCATATTGTTTCTCATAGTAACATCTACTCCTATAAGCGGTGAGAAAGATTCTACATATCCCACCTGTGCGAATGTATATGGGTTAATCTTATCTCCATCATTTTTTTTCACATTACCGGCATCATCCACCGTCTGATAATATCCGTTCGGGTTACCATGATAATCTACGTTACTTTGAATACCTGTTGCTGTATACGTAGCAGTATAGGCATGTGAGATATCGAACTTTGTGAACTGCCCGCTGATGATAGGGATATTTTTTAATCCAGAATAGGTAATTCTCCAGTTTGGCAATGGGAATCCTGCCTTTTTAGGGTTGCCCATAGGTGACACAGATTTTCCTTCCATCGCTGCTCTAAAGGCTGGGATTAATACATAGGCATTTCCAATGCTGTAATGCTTTGCAAATCCGTTATTATCCAATACTGCCCCAGGACCTCCCAATTGTTGAGAAAGCGCTCTTGCGTTTTCTCTGATCGCCTGGTAAATTGCCTGTCCATCTTTAAATGATGTGCTGAGAAGCGACGTAGTATTGGAATACGTTATCATTTCGCTGGCAAATGTAAAATCCGTATCAGGAACACCACCATTGGTATAGTTAAATCCTGTATGCGAGAAGTTACTGTTGAAGGTATGCAACACATTAAGATCGACTCTCAGGTCATTCATAGGCATCACCTGTAGGTCTGCTCTCAACTCTTTGGTCGACATTCTTACATACGGATCTGTCATATAATTTGAATTACTTACCCATCCGTTTTCCATTACTGTTCTTCTGATATCTGCCTGTGATCCTAAAAGGAATCCCAGTGTCGGACCTCCCAATGTCTGTCCGTATCCATACCAGTTTGGTGCTGATATTAATCCCGGAAGTACGGTACCATTCGTTTCGTTATAACTTACGTTTAACTGTTTAAATGAAGTTAAGAAGAATGCAGCACTTTGAAGTGGCGTAAGCTTATTCTTAAATTTATATTTCTTATATCTGTATCTGTTTTTCTCCCATTGTTTCGCATACACATTATTCAGAGAGTCCATCTCCTGTCTGCGTTTCTGAAGTTTGGCATTAATATTTTTGAAATAGTTAAACTGTCCAAAGAACTTCGGAAGATCCGCAGAAGCTGTTGCCTGAATCACATTGGTATTCTGTCCAACAGATCCTAGACTTGCGGTCTGATTTGTATTAGGATCAGTAAATCCAAGCAATGACGTAGACCTCGCCGCCCAGTTATAGGTAAATCCGTATCCTACTTCTGCATCAATGAAATCCAGATAAGGCAAATATTGGAATGGTAGCTTATAGTTTAACTGTGCTCTGTGATTATACAATACCGGCCTTCCTGCTCTGAATATATTTCCGAAAATCGATTTGCTGTCCATCGAATTTACATCCAGATTGTCATTTAATGTTCTGGTTGCGGAATTGATTTCCAGTTTTAATGATTTTGTAAAATTGAATCCTAATCCATACTGCCATCCAAAGAAGAAGTTTCTGTTTCTGATGGCATCGAAATTACTGTTCATATCACCATTAAGGATTGCTTCCACATTTCTGAACTCAAGCTCGTTGTAGTTTCTGTCGATTTCAGTTCTGAAAGAGATTCTTGTAGGAATTGGATTGATATTGAATTCTTTTACCCATCTCAGATACTTTGTCGATTTTGCCGTATCACTGATCATCTTATTGAAAGGCTTAAGTACCCACGGTTTAAAGGTGTAGTTATAATCAATATATCCTCTCAGATACTGTCTGTAATTTCTCTTGGTATAGATATCTCTGAAATAGTCATCGTTATAAACAGCAGTTACTGATACGTTTTCAATATCATAAAACTTAGGCTTTTTATTTGGATTTACTCTTTCTTTATGCATGTTAACGACTCCTATACTTCTCTGTTGAGTATAGGTTCTCGCTACTTTTTTCAACTGATCCTTGTTCGGAGCCTTATTGAATTCCACGTCGGTATCCAGAGGATTGTACTTTGGATCTTCAATAGTCTGTGAGTAAGAATAGTTTAAAGGAATTTTCACCCCTGTTTTTTCCGGAAGGAATTTATCTACATTGATCGCCGTATTGATGCTGAATGCAGATTGAGTAGACTGTGTTCTTTCTGCAGGTTTTGAATCGATATTCCCGAAACCAACTGAGGTATAAGAAGCATTGGCATTCACTGTTGCCAGGTCTCCCATATTGAAGTTTAAGCTGGCATTTCCTGCATACCCTCCATCATTCTCAATTTCAGAAAGACGGATTTCGTTTACCCATAGAACTCTTGTTATGGTAGAGTTTGTTCTTGGATCTGCATTTCTTACCCCAATCATAATGGTTGTAATATTTCCTAAGCTTGGCCTACCTTTGATATAAATATTTTTATAAGGTTCCTGATAGACAAGATCCATTGTTCTATTCGTGATTGCAACACCCGATTTGTCTCTTCTGATTTTAGCATCAACAAAGTTCTGAACATCAAAATCAACTTCATTTTCCATTGGCCAGATCTCCATAGGAGCTGTAGCAGTTGTAGAAGTAAGCTTCATTGTAGATTCATATTCATAATAGTTATCAGTGGCATCACTTCCAAAACGAATAAAGAATTTTGTCTTAGGATCATACGTCCCTACATTTAAATCTCTATTTTCCGGATCATGAGCGTGCACAAACAGCTTCAGCTTTTTGTATCTTCTCATATCCAGCGTTGTATTTTTGAAGACACCTCTTGCCTCAGTTTTAAGATCTTTCACTTTCATGTAAAGTGAGGCTTCATTCTGTCTCTGTGCTCCCGCATTTCCACTTAACACCTGTCTGTCAATTCCCGGAGGCAATACATATGGTGGTTGGTTCAATGCATTTTCTTCAATATTTACACTTCCTATTTCAAAGTTTGGGTCTGTCACAGTTCCGGTTCCTTCTTCAGGATTAGTAACATTTAAACTTGCAATTTTACCGGTATACTTTCTCCAGTCTGATCTTACAAGATCCATTGTTCCGAATCTTAAAGTAGATGTCTGATCAAATCCTGCAAGCATCAATCTTGCAAATCTTACGTTATTTAATACTTCATCTTCGTGTGTTCCTTCAGCTGGATCATAATTCGCTACAGGAATTCTAAACAGGTACCATTTAACATCTGAAGACTGTCCGTTCTGGAAAGTTGCTTTTACTGTTTTTACATCTACAATATTATTCGTTCCCAGTGACAAACTTGGCTGATCAAGCTTTATAACATATTGGTTATAATTTTCAGTCTGATCCAGGTTGTAATCTTTGTTGATATCTTCAGCATCCGGAGTTTGCGAAGCTACATTCAGAGAGTTTGCTTCTGAGTTCCCCTCAGGGTTTCTGAAATATTTGTATCGTTCCACCACTGAAGCAGCCTGGCTTCCTGTAAATTTATCAGAAAGATAGAATACGAAGTCATCCACTGCAGGGTCAGCAATATTGGTTACCGGGTTTACAAATGTATTTCCGAATCTCATCGCTTCCTGATCAGAAGTAAGACCATCATATCCGGCATCCTGTACTTTCCTATCCTCTCCTTCTGTAGAGAATGCATATAAGATTGGCGGCTGTTTTGGCTGTACTCCCCAATTTGAATTCGTCGTAGAAGATGGTGTACCTGGAGTTGGCAATCCGTTTTCATACTGCATTTTTCCATCTTTCAATACATCTTCTGAAACGTTTCCTAAATGAAGTAATAGTTTTGGATCAGTACCCAGTGTTTTACCATCTGCGTAAGGATCCATCATCCAGAATTCAACGTATTCAATGTTTGAAGTAACAAAGTTGGGAACACTGATGGATCTCATAATCCCTGCCCATCTGCTTTGTGGTTGTTCTGTCAACGGGTTTACGTTGTACGGTCCTTTTTCTTTCGGGAAATAAGAGATATCAAAAGTATTCGTAAAGGTTTGTTCTCCTGCTACGAAATCTCTGTTATTATAAATCTCCGAATATTGTACTCTTCTGGAAGCGTGATTGGATACAGACTGTGGTGTAATTCCTGCAGGAGCTTTTCCTCCGACTCCCCAGAATCTAGGGTCGATATTATACCATGTTAAAAGTCCTCTTCCATATCCGCTTGTTATATCATCATTTCCCGGTACCGTATTAAATGGCGGTAAAGTATTTTTTTCCGGTTTTGAAGCAAGGCTCCATGCTGCCGGCTCTTTTAATGATATTTTAGAGGTTGTTTGTTCAAAATCGTCAATGTAAGACTGGTTGTTTGTTCCTTTATTCAATCCAGGTAATAAGTAAGCTGCTTCCATCTTAAAGTTTAAGTTGGATGGAGCTTCAGTTTTTACCATCGGAAGTTTATTGGTAAGTCTTGTCAGATAAGGAGCCTGATTGTTGTACATCAGGTTGATCCCTGCCATGGTATTGTTTACCGCTTCCTGCCCGAAGTTTACTTTCTGAGTCAATGGAGATTCTGAGTAATTGATCACCGTTCCTCCCAAGATAAAGTTTTCACTGAATCTTCTTTCTAGGTTTAATCCTAAGAATCTTTTTCTTTGGGTATTAAAGGTCAACTGGTTTTCCAGTGAAATATTGATGGCCTGTCCGGACTGTTTTACATTTTCATTAATGATCGTAACCGTACCCAGCATATAATCTACGGTATAGTCTACACCTTCCGTAAGCTGTACTCCGTTTGCTGCTACTTTTACTGATCCCTGAGGAACGTTTACAGCTCCTAAAGAAATACCTTGTCCCTGAACACCTTTGTAACGCCCTTCCATGGTATACCTTTGTGCAAGATTACTGGCGGATGCCTGTAGCTTTTGTTTGGTATAAAGATCCTGAAAAACGTATTGAGGATCACTTGTACCCAATTTTGATTCCAGATACTTACCGAAAGGCTGCACTTTGGTAAAGATAACCCTTCCGGTTTCCGGCCTTATGGTAATCCCATTCACAAAGTCGAAAATACCATCACCTTTGCTTCCGTCTTTATTGTTCTGGATATCGCCGTTCATATTGAGACGGTCCCAGTTAAATAACTTCAATAAATTCTGATCTTTTACAGGAGTATCCGGAAGATAGTTTACTTTACCTCCGGTTTTTGGATCTCTGTAATATACATTAAGGATAAAGCCATCCGGAGATACCTGTCCTGCATCCATAGAATAGACATTCTTCATCATCAGATCCCACATCGGAGATTGAGTGTTCACCTTGTTATTTGCTCTTAAAACTTTAGTGATCAACACAGGACTTTCTTCAGAAAATTCCCCTACTTTGTATACTTTATTACTTCCATTAACAGTATAAGAGTACGAAACGGCTAAAAGCTGCTGGTCATTCAGTTTTTGATTTAATGAAATATAACCAAGCTGTGGCTGGAAGATAAATTCATTGGCATTCAGTTTTCTCGCTTTTGTAGCAAGAACAAATTCTTCTCCGTTATTGTAGGGAGTAGGTGTTCCCGGGAAGACATGCCCCTGAAAAAGAGCATTGTAATTTTTCCCAGCTTCTCTTGTTCCGGCTACTTGTGATACTTCATCATACAATCCGTTCAACGAGTTATCCGGCAGCGTTACTCCGCCGGGGCCTTCGCCCAGATCCCTGATCCCGATGATACTTTTCTGGTAAGCCAGATTACTGTTGCTCTGATCCAATACCCAGACTTCCATTCTGGTAATGTTGATGGTTGAGTTGATCTGCGGATAATTAAGTAAGGCATCATCATATTTGTTCAGGAAATAATGTCCTATAAAGAAGTGCTGGTTTTCTTCATAGTCAATGGCATTGACTTTAAAATTGTTCATCACACCACCTCCCTGTACTACAATATTACGAGCCTCTCCCTGTTGCTGGGAAAGAACTACGGTTCCAAATGTTTTTCCTAACTGGAATTCTGTTTTCACCCCGAACAGTGATTGGGAACCTCGGATAAGACTGGTTGAAAGCGGCATGTTTACGTTACCAAATTCAACTCTTTTGATGATTTTATCTTCTCCTCCTTCATTCGGTTTATCTACATTTCCAAGACCTTTACTCTGAAGATCTTTCCAGCTTCCTTTTGCCTGCCATACAAGATTCATCCTGTTTTCAAAAGCAAAACCACTCTGGGTATCATAATTGGCCTTTAACTGTAAGTTTTCCCCTACTTTTCCCAATAATCCCAACTGAATTCTCTGATCGATATCAAAGGTAAAACTGGTCCTGTTCTGAGGCAGGATCATTGGGTTATCTATTTTCTGGTAAAGTCCTGCAAAGTCCAGGGATGCGTATCCTGAAGGGATGATTTCAATTTTATTACCACCGAAAATGGTTTCAAAAAGCTTGTTGTTGATCTGTAATGAAGGAATAAGCCCTTTCTTTCTGGCATCAGATCTGTCTCTTCTGAAGAGAAGATTATATTTATCGGATTTCTCCTTGTAATAGGCTTTTGTCTGGCTGGCAAGCATATATTCTTTATACTCTTCCGGAGACATGGCTGTAGGAGGACCTGTAATGGTATTTCCGATTTTTGGATATACATAGTACATCCCGGTTTTTATGTCGTAATAGGCTTCATACCTCGTAGGGTCGGCCACTTCATATTGTTTTCTTATGATCGCTGTATCTTTCTGTGCCTGCCCAAAGGCATTTACAGACATACACAGGAACGACAGGAACAAAAATATGTTAAGATGCTTAATATTCGCCACCAAATGTTAAATGTTTTTTAAGATTTGTTTAACCAATTCTTCTACCGAGATGTTTGGATTTTGTTTGATAATTTTATCCGCAATCTTCTCGCTTGTTCGTTTAGGAATTCCTAAAACTTCTAATGCAGATAACGATTCTTCCTTAATTTTATTATCCACCATCACA
This sequence comes from Chryseobacterium sp. CP-77, assembly GCF_036362765.1. Lineage (NCBI taxonomy): Bacteria > Pseudomonadati > Bacteroidota > Flavobacteriia > Flavobacteriales > Weeksellaceae > Chryseobacterium > Chryseobacterium sp. CP-77. Next base: position 4,208,888 of record NZ_CP143637.1, on the reverse strand, counting down.
GAAATGTTCGCGTTTGGATCGCTGTATTTCTGTACTTTATCTTTAAGATCCACGATAATCCTTTCGGCAGTTTTTGCACCAATTCCTTTTGCTTTTTGGATCAATGCACTGTTTCCGGAAAGTATCGCCGAAGCAATCTCATCAAGGCTCAATGTTGACAACAGAATCAATGCTGAAACAGCTCCTACTCCATTAACGCTTATTAACAGATTGAACATTTCTTTTTCTGAACGTGTGTTAAATCCAAAGAGAAGATGAGCATCTTCACGAATGATCTGCTGAATAAATAAAAAGGTCTGCTGATTCAAAACCAGCGTCTGTGAGGTCATCAGACTGATTCCCACGTAGTAACCAACTCCTTGAACATTGATGACAGCGTAAGTAGGCGTAAGTTCTTGAACAGTGCCTTGTAAAGAAAATATCATTATTAATTTTTAAAACTCCCAAATATAGCAATTTAAACTAATTAATGTTTTCATTTGATGTACGAATGATTTTTAACTTAAATTTTAAATAAGAATTCAAGGAATTAACAGAAAAACAAAAGACTCCAAAATATGGAGTCTTTTTACTATCTGTACACGGTTTAAAGTGTCAATTTTGAAATAAGAAAGATGAATTACTGATTTCCAGTGATGCCATCTGTTCTGTATTATTTCTTCTCTCTTCTCTGAGCATCAAGAACAGCAATGGTAGCAAGGTTTACGATCTCATCAACGCTTGAACGCATCTGAAGCACGTGTACCGGCTGTTTTAATCCCATTAGGATAGGTCCGATTACCTGGGCTACTTTCATTCCTCTCAGAATTTTATAGGAAAGGTTTGCACTTTCCAGATTCGGGAAGATGAATGTGTTGGCAGGTGTAGTTCCTAATTTTGAGAATGGATAATCGCTCAGGTGGTCTGCATTCATTGCAAAGTCCGGCTGAATTTCTCCATCTACAACCATTTTCGGATATTTTTCATGAAGGATTCCTACTGCTTTCGCTACTTTCTTGGAAGTTTCAGAAATCGCAGCAAAGTTTTCAAATCCAAGCATTGCAATTCTTGGTTCAATCGCAAAAGATTTTACTGTAAATTCTGCCATTTTAGCAATATTCACAAGATCTTCTGCTGTAGGGTTTTGGTTGATCGAAGTATCTGCGAAGAAAATAGGTTTCTTTTCAGACAAGATCATCATCATGGCCGCTACTTTATCTACTCCTTTATCTTTTTCGATCACTTCTAAAACAGGACGTAAAACAGAAGTATAGTTTTTAGAGAATCCTACGATAAGTCCGTCTGTATCTCCATGTTTCAGCATCAAAGGCCCGAAATAGTCTCTCTGACGTACATATCTTTTCGCTTTGTACTCGTTCATTCCTTTTCTCTGACGAAGTTTCCAAAGGGTTTCTCTGTATTTTTTTCTGTTTTCTTTCTGATCGTCATCACTTGGATCAATGATAGGAACATCCAGAGTAATTCCGTAACGCTCCATCTGCTCCTTGATGTATTTTTTATCTCCTAAAAGGCTTGGGTAAGCAATTCCTTCTTCATAAAGAATCTGGGCAGCTTTCAATACATTATATTCTTCAGCATTTCCAAGGGTAATTCTTTTCGGATTGGATTTTGCACGGCTCTGCATCATTCTTACCAATCTTTCATCTCTGCCCATTCTGTCTAAAAGCTGGTGCTCATATTCATCAAAATCCGTTATGGTTTTTCTGGCAACACCACTTTCAATAGCTGCTTTTGCCACAGCGCTTGATACTTTTGTGATCAGTCTGTTATCAAATGGTTTTGGAATGAAGTATTCTCTTCCAAACTGAAGGTTCTGAACATTGTATGCCAAAATTACAGCTTCCGGCACCGGTTCTTTTGCAAGATCAGCAATAGCGTGTACGGCAGCCAGTTTCATGGCTTCATTAATTCCTGTAGCCTGTACATCCAATGCTCCACGGAAGATATAAGGGAATCCCAATACGTTGTTTACCTGGTTAGGATAATCACTTCTTCCTGTTGCCATGATCACATCTTTACGGGTTTCCAGCGCAAGGTCATAAGCAATTTCCGGATCAGGGTTGGCAAGAGCAAATACGATAGGGTTTTCATTCATGCTCATTAACATATCAGGAGTCATTACATTTCCTTTTGACAATCCGACAAAAACATCAGATCCTTTTACAGCATCTTCTAATGTTTCAATATCTGTCTGAGCGATGAAATCTAATTTTTCAGGAGTAAGGTTTTCTCTTTTATGATTGATTACGCCTTTACTGTCACACATCAGGACATTTTCTTTTTTCAGTCCTAAAGAAATATAAAGTTTGGTACATGCAATAGCTGCAGCACCAGCTCCGTTCACCACCATTTTTACTTTATCAATATCTTTATTGGCAATCTGCAGAGAGTTGATCAACGCAGCTGCTGAGATAATGGCTGTTCCGTGCTGGTCATCGTGCATCAAAGGAATATTCAACTCCTCTTTCAGTCTTTGTTCTATATAAAAAGCTTCAGGAGCTTTAATATCTTCAAGATTGATTCCTCCGAAAGTAGGAGCAATTCCTTTTACGATTTCAATAAATTTATCCGGATCTTTTTCATCGATCTCAATATCAAAAACGTTGATATCTGCAAAGATCTTGAATAATAGTCCTTTCCCTTCCATTACCGGTTTTGAAGCCTCAGCACCGATGTCTCCCAGTCCAAGTACGGCAGTACCGTTAGAAATTACTGCTACCAGGTTTCCTTTTCCTGTATAATCATACACAGTTTCCGGCTTATCATGAATTTCCATACAAGGAACCGCTACTCCCGGAGAGTAAGCCAATGATAAATCTCTTTGGGAAGAGTGTGGCTTTGATGGGATAACTTCAATTTTTCCTTTGGGTTCTGCTTTATGATAATCTAGCGCTGCCTGGCTAAAGTTCTTTTCGTCACGATTGTTGTTACTTGACATAAAATTTTGTTTTTTGTTAAAGTATATATTTAATGTGGTAATCTACTAAGCTTTCAATTGGTTTCTGCACAACATGTCCCACATTTAAATTAAGTTCTGCAGCTACAGAACGTAGTATATTTTCATAATAATAAGCGATAGAGCCAATAAAATTGATCTCGGCATCATGCGCCTCCTCATAAGGAAGAACCTGGTATTCAAAGAAACTTTTCATTTCTTCAAAAACCATGTCTTTGAAATAAGGATGATCTTTTCTTTCGATTACAAATTTGGTAAAATTCGCCAGATATGCATTGGGTCTTGGAGTATGATACATATTTTTCAATGCATCTTCTACGGTAAGCTGATAATCTGCTTCAAATTCTTTATGAAGATCCGCAGGCAGTTTTTTCATAAAGTATCTGCGTACCAGCTGCTTTCCGATAGCACTGCCGCTTCCTTCGTCCCCGATCAGGAATCCCAGCGAAGGCAATTCTATCTTCACATTTTTACCGTCAAAAAAACAGGAATTAGATCCTGTGCCGAGAATGCACACGATTGCAGGTTTTCCACTGTATGCGGCATAGGCTGCAGCCATCAGATCTTCCTTCACAATAATCTCTGCTTTTCCAAAAACTTTTGTCAACTCTTCTTCTATGGTTTCGCAGTTTTTTTTCACTCCGCATCCGGAACCATAAAAAAAGACTTTGGTAATTGAATTTTTAACCGATATCAGATTGCTATTTTTCTGTATTTCAGGAGCGATAAGTTCTCTGTTGATAAAATTCGGATTGAAACCGATGGTTTCTGTTTTCAGAAAAACTTTTTTAAAGTCATCAAGAATTACCCAATCCGTTTTAGTAGAACCACTATCTACAATAGCAACCATATTTTAGATTTTAATTTAAGGGTGCTAAATTATGAATTTATCTTCAATTAGCATTTAAAAACAACCTGGAAGCTGTCTAAAATCATTAATGTTTGATTTGTGTTTTTTTTTCGTTGAATTGTAAAAGCCAATCTTCTATTTCATCTTCAAGATAGGAAGTCTGTAGTTCCATTGCATTGATAAAATCATCAGGCACCGGCTCGCCAGTGGAGTTTTCAAGATTCCACAATTCGTTTGACATATTTTCATACTCTGAATACACTCTTTTGAAGCGGGAATTTTCTTTCTCAAGAGCCTCAATATTTTTCTGTTGAAGCTGGAATTTTCTGTATTTGTTTTGACGTTTCATACAAATATTATTAATAATTGGGTCATAAAAAAGTTGGAGTATATGCTCTTAACCGTGCACTACAAGATAGAAAAAACCATCAACACAAGGAGTTGAAAATGAATTTATTATCAGGTCTTTATTACATCATTCTGAATATTAAAATTAGAAATAATTTTTATTAAAAAAAATATTTTAACAACTTTTTTCAGTGTTTAACATATAGTTATAAATTTGCATATTCATATTGTGAAGCGATATAACTGCTGGAATTTCAAAACCGTTATAAACAGAAGAAATTTTCTAAGGTGTTTAAATGGTGAGAGATAGATCCACCCGGCAGGCTGCCTGATATGTACAAAGATGTTTAGTTTTATACTTATTAAATGAAAGAAATACTCTTACGCCAGAAACAGGTTTTGTTCTTCATCATTGCCGGAGGACTGAGTGCCATTGTAGAAATAGGAAGCTTTAAAATTTTCAGCACCTATCTTCCGCACTTCTTTGTAAAGGAAACCAATTTCTACGGAGTACACTATCCTTTAAGCAACATTTTTTCCACGAGCTGCGGGATTATTACCAATTATTTTCTGAGCATCTGGTTTGTGTTTGAAAGGGGAAAACATTCGAAGAGAAAAGAATTTGCTTATTTTATGGTGGTATCTTTTTTTTCAACATTACTCAGCTTAGGTTTTTTCCAGATATTTTACAGTTTCGTATTTAAAGATAATATCAATTTATTTTTTTATACCTTGAGCCCGGAAATGATCAGTAAAATTGCAGCAATATTGCTGGTTTCCATTCTGAATTATTCGATAAAAAAGAAAGTAATTTTTAACGGTTAGGCTGTGACAAAAATTTTAAATTATCTCTGGAGATTCTGGTTGCTGCTGTTGGCATTTTTTCTGACAGTTATTATTGGGATCCCGGTCTATATTTTATCCTTTAATAAAAAGCATTATAAATACGGCTATAAACTGGTCAGGCTATGGTGTTTCGGAATGTTCTACGGAATGGGTTTCAGATATGACCTGATTAAACTTTCGGAACAGGAAAAAGATAAAAATATCCCTTATGTCTTTATCTCCAACCATACATCTATTATGGATATCATGCTTGTATGTATTCTGTTTCCTGATCATCCGATCTGTTTTGTAGGAAAAAAAGAACTGGTTAAGATTCCTATTTTCGGAACTATATATAAAAGGATATGTGTAATGGTAGACAGAGCGAGTGCAAAAAGCCGTGCAGATGTTTACCGAAGATGTGCAGAGAAGATGGAAGAAGGCAACAGTATCGCGATTTTTCCTGAAGGCGGTGTGCCGGACGACACTTCTATTATCCTGGATGATTTTAAGGACGGTGCGTTTATACTGTCTTCAAAACATCACTCTCCTATCGCTGTTTATACCTTTGTGGGACTTAAAGAAATGTTCCCTTTTGAAAACTCAAAGGGCTTTCCCGGGAGGGTAAAGGTATATTTCAATGGCATCATTCAGCCTTCAGATTCGCCAAAAGACTCAAAAGCAGAGGCTTATGAGACAATAAAAAAAACCTTAATCAGGTATTCCGTTGAAAGGAAATAGTTATATTTGTTTGTGAAATCTATAATAAATATGTCAAATTATTCTAAACAAACCAATTGGGCCCAATTCATTCCGTTGGTTACTGTATTCTTCTTTTGGGGATTTGTAGCAGCCAGTAATGATATTCTGATCCCTGTTTTTCAAAAAGCCTTCAATCTATCCCAAACTGAAAGTATGCTTGTACAGATATGCTTTTATGTAGCGTATACTGTAGGTTCTTTAATTTATATGCTTGTATCAAAGAGCCTTAAACAGGATTTGATCAATAAAATCGGATATAAGAATGGTCTTATTGTAGGGCTTCTGATCTCCGCATTGGGAACCTTATTGTTCTACCCGGCTGCCAATATGCATTCTTTCCCTTTAATGATCTCAGGATTATTTATTGTAGGTTTAGGATTCTCTCTTCAGCAGATTGTTGCTAATCCGCTGGCTATTGAAGTAGGTCCTACAGAAACGGGATCTCAGAGGCTAACAATGGCAGGAGGAATTAATAACTTAGGAACTACTATTGGACCGCTTATCGTTGCATTTGCTATTTTTGGATCTGCAAGTGCTGCCAACACGGAAGCAAGTATAGAAAGCGTAAAAACACCTTATCTGATATTAGGAGCAGCTTTTGCTCTGGTAGCTTTAATGCTTAAATTCTCTTCTCTTCCTGCGGTGACTCCAACAAACACTGAGGACACCGATGATGCAACTCCGGGAGAACATAGAAAGTCAGCATTCCAGTATCCTCAGCTGGTGATGGGAATGATCGCTATTTTTGTCTATGTAGGGGTAGAAGTTTCCACAGCCAGTAACCTTCCGGCATATATGGAAAAAAGCTTAGGGTTTGAAACGAAAGAGGTAGCACCTTACATCTCTTTATACTGGGCATCATTAATGATTGGCCGTTGGACAGGTGCTGTAGAAGCATTTGACGTAAATGCAGGATTCAAAAAGATCCTAAGATTCTTAGCTCCTTATCTTGCATTCGGTGTATTTTTATTGGTAAACGCTATTGCCGATCATGATCTTTCTCCGTTCTATGTATATGGGTTTATCATTATCGCAATGATTATCTGTGATATTTTAAGCAAAGGAAACCCGGCAAGAATGCTTCTGATCTTCTCTCTGGCAGGGATTACAGCTCTACTTATAGGGATGTTCACTACAGGAATGGTATCTGTATATGCATTTACCAGTGTAGGTCTTTTCTGCTCTACGCTATGGCCGTGTATCTTCGCATTGGCTATCAATGGGCTTGGAAAACACACTAACCAGGGTTCAGGATACCTTATCATGATGATTATGGGAGGAGGTATTGTAAGCGTTATACAGGGATATGTTGCAGATATTACCAATATTCATTTCAGTTATATCGTAGGGGTTATTTGTTTTGCTTATCTTGCATTCTATGCGATCCGTGTAAGTGGGATTCTGAAAGCCCAGGGCATTGATCTTGATAAAATATCTAAAGGCAGTGGTCATTAATATAACAACAAATATATATAAGAAAAAGAGATTTTGGGCAGGTGTATTACTTGCCCAATTTCTTTTGTTTTATGGATTTTCAAAATCCAAAATAATGATTTCTTTTTTTGAACGCTTTTTTGAATTTCAGAAAGAAGTTCATCAGGTAATGTTCAGCCGGGTTCCATTTTCTGTCGGGGATTTGATCTATATTGCGCTGGGAGCTTTTCTTTTATACTGTTTCATCACTTTATTCAAAAAGCATCAAAGGAATGATTCGATGATAAAAATTCTTATCGTCATGAATGTCTTTTATTTTATTTATCAGATCTTTTGGGGAATGCTGTATTTCCAGATCCCGATTATTAAAAAACTTTCCAGCCAGGATGAGCCGGATATAGGAAAAGCAAAAAAACTGGCTCTTGTTTACCTTGAAAAATGTAAGGCAACACGACAGTATGTACAGGAGGACAGCAACGGAGTATTTATAATCACTAACCTTACATCTATTCAAAAGGAAATCCTGAATCAGCAGACAAAGCTGCCTTCTTATATTTCCGATAAAAAAGCTCCGGAGATACTGGACATCAAGCCTAGTTTATTCAAAAATGTAATGAGCTTTACAGGAATTCTAGGCTATTATAATCCTTTTACAGCTGAAGCCCAGTATAATGCTGAGCTGCCTCATACTTTAATCCCTTTCACCACAGCGCACGAAAGTTCACATCAGCTTGGCTTTGCCAGAGAACAGGAAGCTAATTTTGTAGGGTACTTAATAGGCATTCACTCCGGTAATCCTGAGTTGAGATACAGTACTGAATTTTTCACTTTAAAAAGTCTTTTAAGATATATTGTGGAAGAGGATCCTGGGTTTGTAAAGAATATTCTTCACCAATATTCCCCGGCTATGAAAAGGGACCGTGCTTATGAAAAAAGTTTTATTTTTCAGCATCAGGGATGGCTTGACGAATTCTTTGGATTTACTAACAACCTGTTTCTGAAAAGTAATCAGCAGGAAGGTTCTGTTACCTATTCTTACTTTATTGATCTTCTCTTGAACTATGAGAAAACATAAAAAAAGAATCGTATCAGGCGATACGATTCTAAAAACACAAATGATGAAAAAAAATTTATTACCTTGACTTGTTCCCTCATTCAAGGCGATGTAAAAGTACGACATATTTTATAAATACAAAAACATTTCTATCCTTTTTTAAAACTTTATGAAAACTTTATGATTTTTTAAGTTTTTTTGAGTTCATTTCTGTTTGTTACAAATTACACAAAACATCGACATTCAATAAACAAAACAGGCATAAAACACTATATGAGTTATAAAATAACCACAAAATAAAACATTTGTTTACATAAAAAACATTACTTCTAAGCATTATTTCTTATGTTTTAAAGTTGGAGTTATCTTCAGTATTTTATATGATATTTCTAAAAATCTGAACTTCAAAATCACAGGATATTCTGATATAAAAATCCATTCATTTTTATATCGATTCTGTTTATTGTCTCAAAATAGGAATTTCCACATAACTGTCATTATACCATTTGATCGCCAAAGGCTCTTTAGCATCAGCCCTATTGCCAAATAATCCAGGTTGAATTAAAGTCCGCAAAGATTGTCAATTGTTACATTTCCATAAAAATCAATCGAAATACCAAAGAACCCTGCGTACGTACTCTTGTAAAGGCATAATGTTACACTTTTTTATTTTCTTAATTCATCCCAACAATGCAATCCTATCAGGAACGGATAATAAATTATCCAAAATTGATCAATTCCGGCATGCTTTTCTTGCATTCCCAGAGTTATGAACGCATCTTTGTCTCAGGTAAAAACACGAAATACTTTTTCTAATAAGATCCTTTTACTTCCCACAGGCAACATTTAATGTACGCTTAACCATGAAAACTTTAGAATACCTGCCTGTGGGAAATGGATCTTTCCTTCTTAAAATGATTCCACTTAAAATAGTAAAACATCAATTACTCAAAGAATAATACAAAAGGCATATTCCAAGAACTGCTTTCCGTATCCGGATTCAAGAAATAAAATACTGAAGATCAAATAAAATCTACCAACATCCGTTTATATCTCACTAATAAAGGAGATTTTTTTTTGTATATTTAAAACATCTGTGTATTTTAGATAAAAATATTAATATGATTTTTGACAAACTAATCAACCATCTAAAACTAGATAAACAGGAATTTATTTTCCAGTTCAACTCTCATCCCAATTACCCATCTGCACTGGCATTCAGTGACACACTCAACTTTATGGGGGTAAAAAATGACGCTTATGAACTTGACAAAGAATATTGGGACGAACTTCCGGAGGAATTTATTGCCATTGTTGAGAATTCATTCTCTCTTGTAAAAAAGTCAGGAAGCAATTATTCAGTATATTCGGAAAAAGCAAAAACTTTCGGTAAAGAGGAGCTTTATAATAAATCAACGGACTTTGTACTATTGTTTGAAAAAACAGAAAATGCAGAAAGCAAACTGACATTCAATTTCAAGCCGGTCCTTTATATTATTTTTGCTGCCGTTCTTGCTTATTCTTTGATAAGCCAAACCATCTATGAAGCTATATTCAATCTTCTTTCGTTAGCAGGAGTTTATATTTCTCTGGAAATTTTCAACCAGAAATTCGGAAACACCTCTACGGTTATCGGAAGTATATGCGGAGGCGGAGGTGCAGCAGCAAGCCCGACAGCCAATTCCTGTGATAAAATTATAAAACAGGATAAAACCAGTATTCTGGGTTTAAAATTTGCAGATTTTTCTCTGATTTATTTTACAGGACTCGCTGTATTAGGTCTGTTCTTACCAGCTACGGCTTATATTGTAAAAGGATTTACATTCGTTTCTGTACTTGCCATCGGGTACTCTCTGTACATTCAGGCATTTGTAGAAAAAACATTCTGCAGAGTATGTCTTTTGATCATTTCAATTCTTGTAGGCCAGATCGTAGTAAGCAGTTTATTTTTTGAGAACCTGTCATTCAGTGTGGGAACTCTTTTATTGACTGTCATTCTGTGGGCTCTTGTATTTTCTGCGGTTATTTATTTCAATACTCTTCTTGAGCAAAAAGAAACACTGCAGAAATCGAATGCAAAAAATCTCAGATTCAAAAGAAACTATGAGCTTTTCAAAAATCAGATGGAACAAAATCCAAAAATAGAATTTCAGGATACTGAAACTTTTGCTGTTGGAAAAAGGGATGCCAAGCTTCGCATTTCTATCGTTTCCAACCCGTACTGTGGTTTCTGTAAAGATGCGCATAAGTTGGTGGAAGGACTTTTGGAGAAATACCCCGATGATATTTCATTGCAGATGAGATTCAATTACAGCCCGGACAGAGCTCCAGAAAAATATACACAGCTTATTTCAGATTTAACTCATATTTATCATAACAAACCTGAAAAAGAGTTTTTACACGCTGTTGAAGAATGGTTTGAAACCAAGGATGAAGACAAAATCAATGCACTTTCCGGAGGAAAAGTAAATTCAGAAAATCTGGATCCGCTGATAGAGATGTCTAAAGAAAACAGTAATGCAGGATTAAGCTTTACGCCTATCTTTATCATCAACGGATATCAGTTCCCGGATAAGTATGATCGCGAAGATATCACCTTCTTTATTGATGAATTAATCGAGGATGATGAGATTTAGCAAATAAATCTTCTTCATTTAAAAATTTCACTATCTTAGGAAAAACAAAATAACCATCTGAAAAGATGTAAAAGAGTAGAAAAACGGTGATCAATGGGACTATTTCCAGTTTACCATTTCATTGAATTATAATTGAATTAAAGCAAAAATGTCGCCATAATTTGGCGGCATTTTATAATGAGTAGTAGTTTTGAAAAAAAAATTTCCTTTTTATAAGCAACCAGATACTAAAGACTGCGGTCCTACATGTCTCAGGATCGTAAGTAAGTATTATGGTAAAAGTATATCCCTGCAGCAGATCCGTAACCTTTCCGAAACCACCCGTGAAGGAAGCAGCCTTCTTGGGCTGAGTGATGCCGCAGAAAATCTGGGATTCCGGTCAATGGGAGTTCAGATCGATTTCAATACCCTCAAAGAAGAAGTACCTTTTCCATGTGTGGCACACTGGAATAAAAATCACTTTGTTGTTGTATACAAAATTGACAAAAATAACAAGGTATATATTTCAGATCCCAGCTATGGACTGATCACTTATACCAGAGAAGAATTTATCAAGTCCTGGATCGGAGAAAATGCCAACGAAAATACAGAAGAGGGAATTGTCCTGATCCTTGAAACCACTCCTGCATTCTTTCAAACAGAATTTGATGCAGAAGAAAGTAAGGCAAGTTTTACATTCCTTTCCAAATATCTTCTAAAGTACAAAACACTTGTTATACAGCTTGCGATTGGGCTTTTAGGAGGAAGTTTACTTTCCCTGATATTTCCTTTTCTTACCCAAAGTATTGTAGACGTCGGCATCCAGAACCAGGATATTAATTTTATCTATGTAGTTTTGCTTGCACAGATTATGTTATTCCTGGGAAGAATGGGAATTGAAACCATAAGAAGCTGGATTCTTCTCCACCTTTCAGCAAGAATTAACATTTCGATCATCTCCGATTTCTTTATTAAATTGATGAAACTTCCGATAAGTTTCTTTGATACCAGGATGACAGGAGATATCATGCAGAGAATTAATGACCATCACAGAATTGAACAGCTCCTTACAAGTTCTTCATTGAATACATTATTCTCACTGGTGAACCTTATCATTTTCAGTATTGTCTTACTGTTTTATGATTACAGGCTTTTCCTTGTTTATCTTGTTGGAGCAGTATTATATATCGGATGGATCAGTTTCTTCCTGAAAAAAAGAAAAGAACTTGATTACAAGAGATTCTCTCAGGTATCTCAGGAGCAGAGTAAAGTCATCGAACTTATCAACGGAATGCAGGAAATCAAAATGCATAATGCTGAAAAACAAAAACGATGGGACTGGGAATTTCTTCAGGTAAAACTATTTAAAATCAGGATAAAATCTCTATCCTTAGAACAATGGCAGTCTGTGGGAGGTAATTTTATCAATCAGATGAAAGATATTCTGGTGAGTTTTCTTTCTGCCAAACTTGTTTTAAGCGGAAACCTTACTTTGGGGATGATGCTTTCTGTTCAGTATATCATCGGACAGCTGAACAGCCCGCTTCTTCAGCTTATCGACTTTATCAAGCAGACACAGGATGCTAAAATCTCTCTTGAAAGATTGGGAGAAATCCACGATAAAGATGATGAAGAAGATAAGAATGAGCAATACGTTACCGATGTTCCGAAACAAGATATTGAAATCAAAGATATGTCGTTCAGGTATATTGGTTCCGATGTTCCGGTTTTTGAAAATCTCAGCCTTACAATACCTTATCAGCAAACGACAGCAATTGTAGGGGCCAGTGGAAGTGGAAAGACAACTTTATTGAAACTGCTGATGAAGTTTTATGATCCTGATCAGGGTGAAATCAGAATCGGAAATACCAATATGAAAAATATTTCTCCAAGATACTGGAGAGATCATTGCGGTGTTGTCATGCAGGAAGGATATGTATTCAATGACACCATTGCCAACAATATTGCTGTTGGGGAAGATCATATAGATAAACAAAAGCTGAGACGTGCTGTAGAAATAGCCAATATCAAAGATTTTATTGAAAGTCTTCCATTAAGTTATAACACCAAAATCGGAAATGAGGGCGTTGGAGTAAGTGGTGGCCAGAAACAGAGACTTTTCATTGCAAGAGCTGTTTATAAAGCTCCTGAATATATTTTATTTGATGAAGCTACCTCTGCACTGGATGCCAATAATGAAAAAGTGATCATGGAAAACCTTGAGCAGTTCTTCAAAGGCAAAACAGCAGTGGTGATTGCCCATAGACTTTCCACAGTAAGACATGCAGACAAAATCATTGTACTGGATCAGGGAAGAGTGGTAGAAGAAGGAAGCCATGCTGAGCTGGTAGACTTAAGAGGAGAATATTACAGATTGGTAAGAAATCAGCTTGAATTAGGAAATTAACCAAGATAAAGCCACCATATAGCGGAATCCGAAAAGCTTACAGAGTAGGAAAAATAAAAACTAATAGTAATCATGAAAAATCTTAAAAAACTTTCGAGAAAAGATTTGACATTTGTCAGCGGAGGTGTTATTATTCCGGACAACAACTGCTGTGGATCCTGGTGTCTTGGCAGCTGGGTACCATGCCGCATAAAGCACTTTGAATGCCCGCCGGATGCAGACACTTCGCCACCATCATGGTATGACGGGAACTGCCCAATTATTTAAATTATATTCCCCCTGAAATATTGGGGGAAATTTTACTACATAACAATGAAAGAAGACGTTTTAGACAATATTGAACTCCGCTCAGAAAGCGTACAGGATATTCTTACCCAGCCGCCGCATTGGATGATCCGCTGGGGAAATACGGTGATATTTATTATCCTGCTGTTGATTCTCTTAATGAGCTACATTATAAAATATCCGGAATTTGTGCCGGCTCCTATTATTGTGACTTCTCAGAACCCTCCGGAGAAAATAGAAGCACGAACCAGCTCTAAAATTGAAAAAATATTCATAAAAGACCACCAGGAAGTTAAAAAGAATGATGTCCTGATGGTAATGCAGTCTGCAGCCAACTATAAGGATATTTTAGAGCTTAAAAAACTGGTAGACTCCATTACCCCCGATCAATTATACTCCTTCCCTATTGCTCAGGCTTCAAGATTTAAGCTTGGGGAATTACAGGGTGAGTACAACAGTTTTGCAAAAGCGTTTCAGGACGAAGCCCTTTTTACAAGATTACAGCCATACGCTCCCGAAAATCTGGCGGCCAATCAGAGTATTTCAGAATATAAAGTAAGAATTGCCACGTTAAAACAGCAGAAAAACCTGGAGTCTATAAAGTATGATCTGACTAAGAAAAATTTCAACAGATCTCAGGAACTATTTAATCAGGGTGTTATCTCTGCTATGGAACTTGAAAACGAAAAAATCAAATATCTTCAGGCTCAGCAAAATCTTGAGAATATTAAAATTTCCATATCACAAATGGATGAAGGGATCTCCAACCTGAATAAAACCAAAAGCGGAACTGCCATTAACACAGAAAAAGACAGAATTACCTACTCATCACAAACCCTACAGCTTCTTGAACAGCTGCGAAAATCTTTGAAACAGTGGGAGCTGAACTATCTGGTGATCTCATCCACAGACGGCGTTGCCAGTTTTCAGCAGTTTTTTGGCGAGAATCAATTCGTAAAGGTAGGAGAACCTATCCTTTCTATTCTTCCTAAAAATAAAGAGCAGTTGGTGGGCAGAATGTCCGTACCTACAACAAACTCAGGAAAAATAACTCCGGGTGAAAAAGTTCTGATTAAACTGGATAACTACAGATTCCAGGAGTACGGTATCATCGAAGGAAAAGTACAGAACATCTCCCTGATTCCTGATGATAAAGGAAACTACTATGTAGATGTGATTTTGCCAAAAGGATTAAAAACAAGCTACAATAAAACACTTACATTCGATAAAGAGCTTAGAGGCAGTGCAGAGATTGTCACACAGGATCTGCGACTGATTGAAAGATTCTTCTATCAGATCAGAAAGCTGCTCGGATATCAGGTTTGATAAGCTTTTAAAAAACATTAAAACCGTTTTACAGATGCGTAAGACGGTTTTTTATTCTTTATTTTTAAGATGGCCACTTCTATAATCCTATTTTCCGGAAACGCAATATACTTTTCCTTTTATACAGGCCATTACAGCCATAATTCAGCGAAACAAAGGATTTCCTATTACTGACAGTAAGATCATCAAAAAAGGACAGCAAAAACATGAATATAAAAGAGATAATGACGTAAGACGAATAAATGATCTGAGTACTAACGCTGAAAAGTATAATTATTCCCTTAATACTCCATCAGAAGACCTAAATTATTAAAAATAAAATTTAGTTGAAAGAATTAAAGAGTAAAGTATTAATTCTTTTAAAAGTAAAAACCGCAATCATTGGTGTAATGATTGCGGTTTATTGTAGCGAAGACGGGAATTGAACCCGTGACCTCAGGGTTATGAATCCTGCGCTCTAACCAACTGAGCTACCTCGCCGTTTTGGTGGTGCAAATATAGAAAATATTTCTTTACCTCCAAAATTATTTTACCTTAAAATATTCTAAAACATCTCCAACATGATCTGGTTTGCTGATTATCTTATTGTTAGCGTCCAAAATAAAATACGTCGGAGTTGCATGAATATTATACAAATCTGTGTAACTGCTGTTCCATCCTCTCAATTCTGAATCATTCACCCAGGGAAATGCAGCGATTTTTTTGGTATATGAATTCTTATCCACATCCAAAGACAGTCCTACAATCTGGATATTTTTTGATTTCAGGTCATTGTATTTTTCCAGAAGTTTCGGAAGTTCACTTTCACAGTGTGAACATGTGGACGACCAGAAGACAACGACCTTTTTATCTGCTTTAATATCATGTAATGATTTGGCAGTGGTATTAACAGGTGACTGGAACTTATAATTAGGGAAAACCGCCCCCATTTCAATATTGGCGTTCGATTTCAACGTAGAAGCAAGTCTATCGTTAATGGTACACTTAAGATTTTTGGCAAGAGACAGATATTTACTCTTATATTCATCCATCTGATAGACATCAAAAATATCAATCAATTCTGACAATACAGTCTGCCCTCTTGGAGTTTCTACTTTTAAACGATCCAATAACTTATCAACAGACGCCGTAACGTTTGTATTCCCTCCTGAATTCAGATAAGCGACCAACAAAGGTCTTAATAACGATGAGCTTTCAAGCATATCACCGGATTTGTCCAGAAAGTTGATTATTTCTTCCTGATCTACTTTTTTCACGGAATCAGGAGAGTTGGAAAGGAACTTGCTGTAATTCGTATTGTAATAAGCAATAAACGGGTGTTGCGCTGCATCAATAGAGCTTGATGCACCGGAAAGCCTGTCAATTTCTGTTTTCAACGCTTTTCCAAAGTCGGTATTATCTTTATAGTATTCTTTAATCTGCGCTAAAGCCGGTAAGATAAGCTCTTTTTTTTGTGAACCCTCCTGTTGTTTACTCATCAGATTATTGGCTTCATCCAGATAGATAACATCCTTCACTTTATTATTCTGAATATCCAGTTTAAAGTTGACATTTTTATTTTCAGAAATAAAGCTTACAGTATTATTGGAGCCAGGGAAATAGACTTTCATCATCCCCATATAATGGCCCGGATATTTAAAAGTCCACGTACTATTCTTACTCTGTTCTTTAGTAACAATAATGTCTTTTGATCCGTTTAATGTATATAAAATAGCGTCCTGATCTTTAAAATCTGCCGGAGTCTGAATTGTAACAGTAAATTGAGCCTGCAGAGCAAATGCAGTTAAAACTGCAGATAGCATATAAATTTTTTTCATATAGTAAAAATAAAAAAACTCCCTGATTAATCAGAGAGTTTAATATTATTTTAATAAAATTTTATGCTTTTACGCTCTTGTACTTTTTTGTAAAGTAAACAATAAATCCAATTGCTACGATACCAAGTACATATACATACATGTCAATTGGTGAGGCAGGTGACCCGGTACCATTTCCTCCATTTCCTCCTCCTCCCGGGATTGCTGGTTGTGGTGGAGCGGCATTTGCTAAAGATACAGCAAACAGGAAAAACGCCAGAACTAGTTTATTAATAGTTTTCATGTGGTTTATTTTAAGATTTTAGTATTAACAGTTTCTCCCTTATCAGAAACGATTTTTACAACATATGAATTTTTAACTGAGCCATCAAGCTCGATTACAAAATCTCTGGATGTTTCAACCGCTTTTTTAGAGATTACCAGTTTACCGCTCATATCATAAACTTGAATGTCCGCTTTTTTCCATTTTGGATCAAATCTAACAATGTAATTTGTAACTGATGGATCGTAAACAACAAGTGTTCTGGAAACACTAGGAGCTGTTTTATCTACAGCCAAAGTAATATTACTTGGCTCACCATAATACAAGTTAGCTTCTTCATTTGTTACGGCTACAACATCTCCCTGTTTAGCCTGTACTAAATTTCCATTTTCTGCTTTATAGTAGAAACCAATTCCTGAAGATAACTGGTGTGTTCCAACAGGAATAAGTTCTGCATTTTCTCTGATCTCGAACTTATAAGATTTAACCTGATCAAGTTTATAGTTAACTAACTTAACATTTTTACCTTGGAAGTTACTCTCATTAGCTTCGTTAATATATAACCAATAATTAGTATAATTGTTATCATACCCACCATTCAATGCTTCTTCATAAGTACCAATGATTCTGGTACCCGCTGAAGCCTGAACTGTTGTTGATGTAGAAACCTGGTGTCCTGTTGTAAATGATGGAGAAACCACATAATATGTTCTGGAAATCTCTTTTCCATTAGCATCAAGACCAATTACCCCAAGCTGTTTCACTGTACTGTTTGTACCTTTACCAGCCATTCTGGCTGCATTTACACCATTAGGAGTACCTGCTGCTCTTGCTGTTGATTTGAATCTTCTCAGTGTATTAAAATCTAAAGTCTGAGCTGTATTATCTCTTAACTTTATTTTAAATGACTGCATAGGTTTCATTACTACATTATCAACATCTCCTACAGCTGGAGCAACACCATCACCTGTAGTAACAAAAGTAACCACCTGAGCACCTGTAGCATAAGTAGAACCACCAGGAAGTGTAACAACAGTACCCGGGTTATATTCAATACCCCAGATATTTTTTACAGCATTTCCGTCTGATCCGGTAACACTTTCAGTATATCCGATATTAGATAAATCTAAATTGGTAAGAAATGGATTACCAAACTGATACCAGTTTTGCCCAAATGTTCCAGCCCATGCGCTTGTAGTAAACTCAAAACTGTCATCTAAATAAGTGTTGTATTTTTCGTTGTAAGAATTCACAGCGTTACCACCAACTCCGAATACGACATTAGAAGGTCCCAAATTAGATTTTCCTCCATTCTGCAATGTTACAGTTCCAGCTAACGGAGCATATGGTTTCCCGTTAATATTGAATACTGTTCCGGTTGCAGGTGCGCTTGGGTTCCAATCATTATTGGTCACTTTCAGCATATAATATCCCGGACCATCAGTAGTTGTAGTTGCTAAATTTGTAAAATGTGCAGAAACTGCATTAGCGTTGTCCCACTTAAGAATCGGATTGCTGTATCTACCCGTATTGAAAGTCTTACCAACTTCAGTAGATAATGAGCTTAAAGCTTTACCATAGAAAGGCAAAGCAACTTGCTGGAAATAATTACCACTACCATTACTTGTAGTTCTGTACTCTTTGGTTACAATACCCGTAATGTTGGACTGGGATAGCCCATCGATGTACAGCTGGCCATACGTGGAAGTAGCAAAAGAAGCAGGGGTATTCAGTCTTAAGATGATATTTCCGCCATCAGTCTTATCAGCACCGCTGGCATCAATTGTTTTTAAGAGATCCGTACCAGATCCTACAACCATGATATTTCCATGCACGTCCAAAAGGCCATTACCCTTTGTTTGTACACCTCCACCGCTATAAACTAGGGTGCCTTCGCTCACATACATATTAGCATTAGTGTCAACATGACATAGTATCTGCGCCTGAACAGAATAACTAATTGCTAAAAGACCTATAGCAAATAAACTTTTTCTCATTGTATAAATTATTTGTGTGTTAATACAATCTTCACCCGCAAAGGTATTATTATTTTTCTTAAAAAAAAAATTTTTTATCTATTAATCAAAACATTATCTTCATTTAAGATGATATCTTTCTCCTCTCCTATTGAAAACATGTAGTCTTCTAGAACTTTTTCGGTGGTCCCTCTAAGGCCTCTTGCACCTAGCCCTTTTTCAATAGTTTCTTCCACTATTTTTTCAATGGCTCCGTCTGTAATAACCAAATTTGTGCCATCCATTTTAAAAAGTTCCACAAATTGATTCACGATAGAGTTTTTAGGTTCCTTCATGATTCTTACCAGAGTCTCTTTGGTGAGTTTATCGAGGTAAGTGATGATTGGAAATCTTCCTAAAAGTTCGGGAATTAATCCGAAAGTACGAAGATCAATTGCATTAATATTTGTTAATATATATTCGTCTTCGTCAGTTTTATTGATTTTTTCAGAGCTGAACCCGATGGCCTGCTTGTTCATTCTCCTTTCGATGATTTCTTTAATTCCGTCAAAAGCTCCTCCTGCAATAAATAAGATGTTCTGGGTATTTACCTGAATATATTTCTGATCCGGGTGCTTTCTTCCTCCCTGCGGCGGAACATTCACAATACTTCCTTCCAGCAGTTTCAGCAATCCCTGCTGTACTCCTTCTCCGGAAACGTCTCTTGTAATACTTGGGTTGTCTGATTTTCTGGCAATTTTATCAATCTCATCAATGAAAACGATTCCTTTTTCAGCCTTTTCCACATCATAATCTGCCACCATAAGAAGTCTTGAAAGGATACTTTCAACATCTTCTCCTACATATCCGGCTTCTGTTAAAATGGTAGCATCTACGATACAGAAAGGGACATTAAGTTCTCTGGCAATCGTTTTTGCCAGAAGGGTTTTACCTGTTCCGGTTTCCCCTATCATGATAATGTTTGATTTTTCAAGCTCCACCTCCCTGTTTTCGTCCTGAGCGTGAAGCAACCTTTTATAATGATTATATACAGCAATTGAAAGCTGCTTTTTTGCCTGATCCTGTCCAATTACATACTGATCAAGGAATTCTTTGATCTCTTTTGGTTTTTTAAGCTCATCCATGCTGTCTGCAGGTGAATATCCTGTTTTGGATGCACCATCTTTTACAATTGCATGTGCCTGCTCTATACAATTTTCACAAATAAAACCATTCTGCCCGGAAATCAGCATCTGTACTTCATTTCTTTTTCTGCCGCAGAAAGAACATTGGTTTGAGTTCATATGATATAATATATATGTATATGTTAAAGAAAATCGTAAAAAATTACTTTTTTACGATTTTCTGGTTGTTAAGAATTAATAATTGAGTGTTGAATCTCTGTATATTCTTCGTTCGTTAATTTTAATCTTTCATTTCTGAAATTCATGTCTTCCATCTTATTTAAAGGAATCAGATGGATGTGTGCATGAGGAACTTCAAGTCCCACCACTGCTACTCCTACTCTCACACATGGAACTGCAGTTTTGATCTTCTTGGCTACCTCTTGGGCAAATCCCCAAAGGTTTTTGTATTCTTCACTTTCAAGATCAAAAATCAGATCCACTTCTTTTTTAGGAACAACTAAAGTATGTCCCTTCACCAAAGGCATTGCGTCTAAGAATGCAATAAAGTTTTCATTTTCTGCAATCTTATAAGAGGGAATTTCGCCATTAATGATTTTCGTGAATATAGTGCTCATTTTATCAGAAGTTTGGGTTAGATAATTAGAAGTTTAGAAATAGAAAGGGATATCAGACTATAAAGAAATGTCTAATACTTCGAAAGACAGTTTGTTTCCGTTAGGTAAAGTAATTTCAGCAGTTTCACCAATAGCTTTTCCCAACAGACCTTTTGCGATAGGGGTGTTCACAGAAATCTTCCCTGTCTTCAGGTCGCTTTCATTATCTGGTACCAATGTAAATACCTGCTCCTGCTTGGTAGCATTATTTTTAAGTTTCACTGTTGTTAAGATTGAAACTTTTGAAGTATCTAATTGGCTTTCGTCTATAATTTTAGAAGTAGAAATAACATCTTTCAGCTTGGAAATTCTCATTTCAAGCATCCCCTGAGCCTCTTTAGCCGCATCATATTCTGCATTTTCCGATAAATCTCCTTTATCTCTTGCTTCTGCGATCTGCTGAGTAATTTTTGGTCTCTCTACAGTTTCCAACTGTTCCAGCTCAGCTTTCATTTTCTCTAGGCCCTCCTTAGTTACATAGCTTGCCATAATTTTCAAAATTTAGTTTTAGTATAAAAAAATAATCCGACATTTGCCGGACAATGTTTTCGTGTTGTAATCGTTTAATTTTTACAAATATATAAAAATTTAAATTGAAATGAAAAAAACTTTTTCAATCTTATCTATTTTCAGTTTGTTGATTTTCAGTAATTTAACCATAAACTCATGTGGAAGCAGAGAAGATACCGTAACCTGCTTTCCCAATGTTCCTATCAATGTATCGCTTAATTTAAACCTGCCTGCTTACTACGTTTTGAACAATATCAACGGCTGGATTTATGTGAACGAACAGCAATCAGGAACCAGAGGATTGATTATTGTCCGGACAGCCAACGGATTTAAAGTGTATGACAGAAATGCTCCGCATATATGTCCTGGTAACAATACAACTCTTGAGGTAAAGGATAATATTGCCATTATATGTCCTGAGGATAATACAAGATGGATTTTAAGTACCGGGCAGCCGGAATCAGGCGCAAAAACATCTCTGCCGCCTAAAACTTATCCTTACAGTTACGATGCAGCAAGCAAAACCTTAAATGTTTATTATTAAAATTATAAGATGAAGATCGTTATACAAAGAGTCTCCGAAGCCAGCGTACAAGTAGACGGAAAAATTGTGGGTGAAATCGGGAAAGGACTGATGCTGCTGACAGGTATCGATGAAAATGATGAAAAAGCTGATGCAGACTGGCTTGTACAGAAGGTTTTAAACCTTAGAATCTTTGGTGATGAAGATGACAAGCTTAATCTGTCTGTGAAGGATATTTCAGGAGAAATTCTTTGCATCAGCCAGTTTACATTAATTGCAGATTATAAAAAAGGCAACAGACCTTCTTTCATAAAGGCTGCAAAACCGGATAAAGCTGTACCTCTTTTTGATTATTTTAAGGAAGAAATAGCTAAATCGGGATTAAAAACCGAAAGCGGAATCTTTGGGGCCGATATGAAAGTGTCCCTGATCAATGACGGGCCGGTAACCATTGTAATGGATTCTATTACTAAAAGTTAAACAGAAAAAGACAAAGTTCTATATAACGCAATCCGTTTCAATACATTGAGACGGATTTTTTTTTTGATACACGGGTACTCAATAGTCCTTTTTAAACATGGCAGGTTTATTTTTTGTAAGCAAAGAAATCCTTTATACAAAAGGCAAGGCTCAAAATGCAAAAAATAAATTCACAAAAACGTGATTTGTTTTCATTTTATTATTATTTTTGGTATAAATCAAAACTGATTTACAACCATTTAACAAAATTATATGAAAACAAAAATCAACCTTTTCACATTGTTTGCGTTCTGTTCTACTCTGTCATTCGGGCAGGACAGCCAGCCCAAAATGGCTACTGAACAAAGTTCAATTATTTATGTTTGCTTTTCAAAAGGCATCAATTCAGAAAAAACAGCCTTCAGCAGAAACGCTGATCTGGAAAGATTTTCAAGAGAAAATCACATCGCATTCAAGTATGATCTGGACTTCACGGACAGCAAACTTGATGAAATGGCCAGGAACAGCAGGGCCATCGGAAATTCCACAGAATCTGTGGAAAAACTGAAAAGAATTTATAAGGCTGATATTCCTCTGCAAAATAAAGAAGCCTCAGAAAAAATCATCCATACCCTGGAGAGATTTCCTGAAATAGAATATGTTTCCGTAATGAGTGCCGAACCTATCGAACCACCTTTGGTAAATGCTTTTGTGGCAACCCCTGATCTGGAAAGCCTGCAGACCTACCTGAATGACAATCCGGGAATCAACGCCAAATATGCATGGTCCCGAGGAATCACAGGACAGAATATCCGTGTGCGGGATGTAGAATATGGTTTCTATAAAACTCACGAGATGCTGTCTAATCAAAACTCCATACAACTGGAACCGGGATATTCTCCGAATGCCGGGCTGGCCAATAATAATTACCGTGATCACGGAACGGCAGTAGTAAGTATTTTAGGTTCTGTAAAAGATAATATTGGTCTTACGGGAGCAGCCTACAATGCTTCTGAAATAAAAGGATATATGGAATGGACAACAGTAGGTTATAACAGAGCTTCTGCCGTCAGCAGATCCATCAATGCTTCTCAGGCGGGCGATATTATTTTATATGAAATGCAGACTGGCGGAAAAGACGGGCAATATTGTCCTGCAGAATATGATAAAGTAATCTGGGATCTTACCAAAGCTGCTACTGATTCAGGAATCATTATTATCGCAGCGGCAGGTAACGGGAATCAGAACCTGGATGACCCTTTTTATGCTACCTATCTTGCAAGAGGAAACAGCGGAGCTATCATTGTAGGAGCAGGATCTCCCAATACAACCCATTCAAAATTAAGTTTCAGTACTTATGGAAACAGAGTGGATGTACAGGGCTGGGGAAGCAGTGTGATGGCAGCAGGTTATGGATCTTATGCGAAATATGACAATGATAATAACAGAACCTATAATTATTTCAGCGGTACCAGTTCTGCTACGCCGGTGGTATCTTCTGCGGCAATTTTGATCCAGTCTTACTATCGTCAGACTACAGGTCAGTACTTAACCCCTTCAGCGATGAAAAACCTTTTAATTTCAACGGGGATTCCTCAGGGAGGAACTGTGACCGGCCAAAAGATCGGGCCTCTTCCCAATGTGAAGAATGCGATTCTTCAGCTGGAAAGTAAATTGGCAACCCCTGTTACAGCTTTACCGGCATTGGAAGTTAAAATCTACCCTAACCCGTCCAGCAGCTCTATCGCTATTCAAAGCAAGGAAAATAAAAAACTGGATGTAGAGATTATTAATCTTCAGGGTCGTACGGTTATCAAAAATTCAGTTTTACCAAATGAAAAAATTGATATTTCACAATTGCCTACAGGTCAGTACATTATTAATATTAATGAAGGACAGAGAAGGGTTGTTGAGAAATTAACAAAACTCTAAAATAAGATTTTATATACATTTTACTTCACATTAAACCCTCTTACAGAATACTGCAAGAGGGTTTTTAGATAGTATTTTTTATGCACTTATTGGGCAGGAACACTGCTGAAATTCAGCGCTACTTTGATGTTCATATCTGAAGAGGTCTGATTTTTCAGCTCGTACACTGTTCTTACTGTTAAACCAGAACTTTTTACAATTTCATCCAGAAATCCGGTATCATTAAGATCAAGATTTAAGCTGGAAGAATTGGTGGAAATATTGGAGCGCGAAGCGATGAGTCTTTCTCCTGTTCCGTTGGATGAAACGTATATTTTCACAGTTTTGAAAGCACTCAGATTTCCTCCTGAAGGAGAAGCTACAGAGATTTTCGCATCAGAAATTCTTACGTCTTTAATCTTTGCATTGTTATTTCCTCCGAACCAGGTCTGTACATTGGTAGCTGTTGCAGTGGAAGAAACTTCTTTATCTGCAGGAACTCCCGTAGACACCAAAACATTCGTTGTGTATGGAAATGTATTCTGAACCAGCGACTGTACGGTTCCGCAACTTACGAGTACAGCTGAAGCGGCCATTGCTGTTAGAACTATATTTTTCATAATTTTTAAATTTTAAACTTAAAGGTTAGTTTGCAGAAATTGTACCAAATTGATTGAATTTTATTCCACCGCTACCGTAAAACTTCCTTTTGTATTTCCGGAAGCCATGTTACTTTTCCCGATAATCAGCCATACTTCACCTTTTCCGGGAGTATCATAGGTGATTTCTCTTCCGAAAGGCCCGTCATAATTTCCGTTTGGAAGTCTGATCTGATTGAACCGGATATTGAAGTCCTTTTCTTTGGTAGAAATTTTTGCTTTGATGGTCGGGCGGTCGTAGTGGGTCAGTTTTAAAATAAAATCCTGATCATCTTTTGTAAATTCTTCTCCAATGGTAAAAGGTAGCTGATTAGCGTCCGCCGTTCTTATGATCTGTCCGTCTTTTTCATTTCTCATTACCCCTTTTCGCAGAACTTCCTTAGTGGCCGGAGCATTGTTAATAATGGAGTCTTTCTTTCTTAATGCTGCAGAATCTGTTTTTACCACAGAATCCGACATTTCTGTTACCACTGCAGAATCTTTCTCCGGAACGTTTGTCACAGCAGGTTCTTTTTTACAGGCAACAATAATCAAAGGAATTAACAATAAGCTTTTTTTCATAATATTTATTTTAAGAATGGATCAACATTATTATGCTGAGCTCATTTAAATGCTAAAACTGTTCCAATCCGGTTAATGATTTGCTTCCCAGCTGCAATTCTTTTTCTTCACTGATGCCCGACCATTTAAATGTAAAGTACATCAAGTTGAGCATAATTCCCATCAAAAGAGTAACACCCCATGTTTTGGTATATTCCATCGGATAAATAAATCTCACTACAATATCAGAGAACAGGCCGAAAGGATCATGAAGTACATCCCAGCTGTTCCATCTCAGAAAACGGCCAAGATAAACTCCAAAGCTGCTCATGAAAAGAAAAAATACAATAATTCCATTGATACTATTTTTTTTCCCGTAATCAGAAAGTCGTTTTTCAATATCATTAAGGCTAATAAATCCGCAGATCAGTCCGGTCCATGCATAAGAAAGAATCACAATGAGATCATACCAGATCGGAATTGAATTTCTTGCTCTGAGATGAAAAAGATCTGTCAGAATGTAGGGAGAATTGGGAAAGAACAAAATCCAGATTATAATAATAAAGACCAGCGAGATTTTACTTCTGATATTAAAAGCAAGAACAAGAGAACTTAATAATAATGGAATCCACGCCAAAAAGAGGTTCCAGTTGAGAAACAAAAACACTTTTGTATCACTGATATAGTATCTGAAAGCAGAAAGACTGAAACAGAACAGAGTCATTAGTATCAACAATACAGTAATTGTAAGTCTTGAGGATTCAAAAAAATTTTTCATACCTTTTATTTTAGGGTCTGATAATACAAAATCTTTGAAAGGAAAGTTTTAGAAGTTTCGTTTTTCACCTTATCCTGTACGGTCTTTTTAAGTTTCTGATCATTTTTTTCATCCGCATATTTCAAAAGTGCTTTTTCACTGAAATTGATGGAAGTTACATGATAGTTGACCGCAAAATCCTTTCGTTTCATGTTCTGGGAAGTAATAAAACCACCCCAGTTGAAGTAACTGCACACAAGGACAGTTCCATAAAAATACCAGATCATAGTGTTAACAAGGAAAATATTTCTTTTCTGCTTTTGAATTTTAATATAAGTCAGAACAAGACCGATCAGTGATAAAAGCAGGAAAGCAAATACACCTAGTCTTTTATAAGTAAATGCATAATAAACAATATACTCATAGTTTTTAAGGGCTGCGGAAATAACAAGAACAGCATTAAGGAAAATCCATATTTTGGCTAATAGTTTCAGTGAACCTGCTTTTGGATCAAAATTAAATCCTGATTTAAAATAAAACATAATCACAAGAATTGCCATGACAATAGACATAATAACGGCGTTTACTCTCTCATGGGTTTCTTCTGAAAGCTGAACAGGTGTTTTTACAGCTTCATAAAACTGTTCATAATTATAGGTAATAATAAAGAATACCAGTAAAACATTTAGCAAGGCAAAAGAAATGATTCCGCTTATTCTCTCTGCATCAAGATCAAGAAAAGAATAAGTAGCCTTGGGAATTCTGGAATCTTTACCAAACTCATTATCCAGGACATGATTGTTTTTGTAGATGAGCTTTTCCACCGCATAGTTCCAGTAATTAAAAGCGATAAAAACCCCTAAAACCGAGAGACAGAATACCTGCCAGATATTAAGATCCAGCTCATAATCTGTAAAAAGAGCAGCAAAATGATCACTTCCTGCAGAGTAAATTCCAAAGAAAACGGAAACCAGCACTAGTGGAATCAAAAAGAAAGCCAATGTATTTTGCCATAATCCTGGAATATTCTTCTTAGGCAGCCATTCATCAAAGCTGAAAAAACGGCAGAATGAAGTACAGCAGTTTACGATAAAAACCGGAATTAAAAAGAGAATCTTCAACCTCTTGTTCTTCGATTTATATCCCAGCAAAAGCAGTGAGCTTACCACCGCAATAAAGGATGGAAAATCTCCGAACCAGGCAAATGCAATACTGGACAGGATACTTGTTCCAAAAAGTGCATGCAATGTTCTTGTTTTATTCTTTTCCGGTGTTTTAAAAAGTGTTAATACGGCATAGACAATTCCAAGAATTCCAAGATTCAGCCCAACATCCTGATCATAAAAGACGATGACAAAGAGAAGGGCTGTAAGAAATATATAATGATGTGTTTTCATGAGGTTAATGATTTAAAGATTGAAAATTTAAAGAATTGAAAGATTTAATGTGGCCAGGTATTGAGATTATCAAAAATTAAGAATAGAGTGAGATAGAGAAAAGTAATAGGAATATTAAGCAGCAATAGAAGAACAGAATTTCCATTTCTTTTCGGAAACATCACTCAGGTATTCCATCAACTCATATAAAGTGATTAACAGATTCACTACAGCCGCAATCACCACATAGTAAAATCCGAGTATCACGAGAAATTCAGCTTTTGTAATCCAAAATAAAAGCAGCAAAGAGGTACCCAGCAAAAAGGAGATTAAAAATGTTTTTTTTCCCAACGGACTGAATTTTATTTTTCCCATCATCTTTAGTTTTTAGTGAAGAACTACCGTTTCTTTCTGTTGAATAAAATCTTTCAAATGTTCATAATTCTGCCATAGCAATTCTTCAAAATCCCAGTGATGAAAGGTTCTCATATTTTGTCCCTTTTTATACGCTTTGATATAAATTTTTACATACTCCGGCAGGATAATTGTTCCTAATACGATTGCAGCCAGTAGATGTGCATTGAGTTTACCGTTACCAAGGAGCAGATACTGCATGGCAATTTCATCTTCAAAGTTGGTTCCACAACCTGTAATCAGGTGGTGAACATCATGATTTTCCATTTTAGGGATCATCGAAAAACCGTGTTTTCTATAAAATTCTCCCAGTTTTCGGCCTAAAGAATCTTCCCGAAATTCCAACAGTTGTTTTTCATTGAACTGCCACTGCCTTTTTTTCTTTTTGAAATATTTTCTGTATAGCTTTTGAGTTTTATCGTACACAAAAAGCAGAAACTGAACACGTATTTTTTTCATAGTGAATTAATTAAAAATAACAAGATTGCATCCTATTATGGTATAAAGTATAGCTATGGGTATATTGATCAGAATTAACCCCGCCGACTGTAAACAGGCTTTACTTGCAGACCGGTCTGCAGCAGCATATATCAACAAAATTGATAGGACAATAATATTGAATACAGTTCCATAGGTAATCAGTAGAAATCCTGAGTCTGCAAACCAATATTCTTTTGTTAGAATGTACCCGAAAAGACAGGTATTTCCGGCTAAAAAGAATAATCCGAATATGAATCTTCCGAAGTATATAATTTTTTGATCTTTCATTATTTCAAGGTTTAATAAATAAAAAAGGTTGATCAGCTTCCAGCAAAAGGACTTCCGAAAACGCCTACTGCCAATTCCGTCCAGAGCAGTGCTAGAGCCAGTAAAATGAAAATGCAGATGAGAAGTCTCTGGCTTTGCTTTTTGATTTTATTTCTAACCAGATTGATGAGAAAAGCGACTGTAAAAAGCAAAGCTCCTGCAATCATAAAATCGGATCCTGACCAGTTTACTTCTTTAGACACTAGATTTCCAACCAATGGAATACTGAGTACAACCAATGGAAGGGCATAAATTGCGACTGTTTTTTGTTTTTGTGTCATCATTTTATTTAATTTAATTTTGTAAAGTACTTTGTAATTCAAAGTTAATTTTCAAAAAAATATAGGACTATCGTCCCAATAATTTTTCAAGTGCATCTAAATGCTCATTAAACGCCTGCCTTCCGCACTGTGTAACACGATAAGACGTTTTAGGTTTCTTCCCAACAAATTCCTTCTTTACTTCGATATAGCCTGCTTTTTCCAGCGCATTGCTATGGCTGGCAAGATTTCCGTCTGTAATTTCGAGCAGGCTTTTCATTTCAGAAAAATCAACCCAGTCGTTAACCATAAGAACGGACATTATCCCCAGTCTTACACGGCTTTCGAATTCTTTATTGAGCTGATTTATTTTGATCATTTTACTTTATCTTATTTATTCTGAAATAGCCAAAATCTGACTATCTTTCATTTTCTTTACTTCTCTATTAATACAGCCTGAAGCAACTTTACAATTAAAAAATTAATATTAACTTCCATATGTACACCGCTCCAATACTGATAATAAGAGATAACAACATTATCAACAAAGGCCAATAGCCCATAATAGCATTTTTCTTTTCTGAATAAAACTCAGTTGCGTCTACCAGATTGAGTTTTTTATTTACATGTAAGACACTCAATTCTTTCTCTGTTTGAAAAGTTTTTACTTCATTTGTTTGTAAATCAATGACAAAATACTGATTGTCAAATGTTTTTCCAAAAACCTGATTACCCAATTCTTCCATTTTGGCCACTTGTGAAACCAATGTCAGCCCATTTTCGGTATTAATGCTCGCTTGTTCAGGCAAATCAATAAATAACAGCTGATGAGCATTTTTCAAAGGAACATACCAGGCATCACCTATTCCAACATCCACTTTCTTATTTTCTGACACAATGGATAAGCTGATAATTCCTACAATATAGAATGTATAAAATGCCACAAAAGGTCCTATAAATGCTAATATCATTTTATTCCTTCTTCTTTCTTTTCCGCTTATAAAATAAGTAAATAAACAACCTACAAAAGCACAGATAAAACCGAAAACTGAGATAGCAAAAAGGTGTATTAATATGACAAAACCAATTCCCATTATTTATACTTCTTATGCATGATCAATCCATACACAATATGCAGAACACCGAAACCAATGGCCCAAAACAGCAATCCCCATCCTAAAAAGAACAAAGAAACAAGTCCTAAAATAATCTCAAGATATCCTAAATACTTTACATCCGTTAATGTATATCGTTCTGCGGCTACCAGAGCCAATCCATAAAAAATAAGCGTTGCCGGAGCAATGAAAACAAAAAGATGATGATAAAGAAGCGCGAGACAAAAGATTCCTCCCGCTGCCAAAGGCACTGCAAAAGTAACCAAAAGTCGCTTTGTTGTGGCATCCCAGATCTTCAAACCTTTCTTTTTGCTTTTATGGGCGGTAAAAATATAACCACTAAGGACAGCTACAACCAAAATTGCAATCCCAATCATCACAAGTTCTTTCACCATGGCAGGCCCAAGAATGTTTCTGTCTCCATCAAAATAACTGATTCCTTCCCTCTGAAAAACGCAGTACACATATACAGCACCGATAATAGCCGTTAAGCCCGCAACAACTCCGGATAAACCACTTAGCGAAATAAATCTGGAGGACCGCTCCATCATAGAACGGATATGCGATAAGTCTTCGTGATAGTTTTTTGAATCCATAAAAAGAACTTTGAATTACAAAGTTATAATTTATTTTCAATCTTCCAAGTTTTTATTTAAAATTCTGGAAATATTTTTTCTGGACACCTCATCGTTTTTGCCAACACGTAGAAATAAAAAAAAGAGAACCCAGCCAAAGCCAGGTTCTCCATAATATATTAAAATTTGTACGTGTTATAATGGATTCTGAACAATTAATGGATTAGCATTGATCTCAGCTCTTGGTATCAGGAATTCCCAACGTAAGTCTGTATTAGCTACTGTCATTAAATTATTGGTCACTACAGAAGAATGATTAGCTCCTGTTCTATCTAAACCTTGGTTTAATCTTTTCAGATCCAAGAATCTGAAACCTTCACCCCAAAATTCAAGCCTTCTGCTGTTAAGAATTTCAGTGATATAAGCTGCTCCTGTTGTTGTAGCACCACTATAAGAAGGATTTCTGTTTTTTGCAAATACATCAAAAACAGCTTTAGAACCAGCTTCGTTTCCAGATCTAGCCAAAGCTTCTGCTTCAATAAGGTACATTTCTGCAGACCGCATATAAGGAACATCTACTCTACTGTCTGCCTGACTTGCTGCAAGGAATTTCTGACCTGTATAAGGGAATTTAGAATATGTTGAAGGTAAAGCCAGAGCTGTATGCGCTCCTGTTGGATCAAAATTCTTAGTTCTTACATCTGTAGATGGGAATGAAAGGAATAATTTACTGTTAATCGCTTTTGGAGCCTGACGAATATTCGTAGAATTAAAGTTTCTTGACATATACGCTCCAAAGTTTGAAAACGTATCCCCCTGATCTGCTATGATTGTAGCTCCCCACATCCATTCACCATTGCCTGCCAAATTATTAAAGCCTGCAGTGTAAGTCGCATTATCCATCAATGGAAATCCTGTACGAGCGGATTGAGCCGCAGTTATAGCCACAGCATAATTCCCTTGCGTTAATGCTATTCTCGCTCTGAGTCCCAAAATCACTTTATCGTTAAAATGAGATTTCGTAGCTCTTGTACTTCCAAGTCTGACTGCAGCCTCGTCAAGGTCTTTATTGATCTGAGTATATACTTCTTCTACCGTATTTCTTGCCAGAGGCACTTCACTAGCTACCAATCTGATAGGAACGCCAAGCTGAGTATTGTTCGTACCCGGAACATATCTTTTTCCATAAATCTGAACCAGCATATAATAACAGAACGCTCTGAATGCATATGCTTCACCAATGGCTGTTTTAATGGTAGATGCATCAGCTGCAGTAGGTGCAGGAACTGAAGGACCATTAGCAATAACCATATTTGCGTTTCTGATCAATGCATAATAAAACTGGTAAGGATAAAGATCATTGGAAGCATTATCATTTACCTGATCCTGCCATCTTACAGCTGAGACATACCAGCCATTTCCTGTAGATGGAAAAACAAGGTCATCTGCTAAAGCATCCATTATAATCATGATTCCGCCCTGGCCATTCTGCCCTTGATCACTTTGTCTGTAGTACATATCTCTATGCATACCATTTACAATAGCCATAAGATTGGCTGCACTTGAATAAGCCGCTTCTTCTGAAGCTGCAGTGGTAGGATCTGTCTCAAGATAATCACTCTGACATGAAGCCATTCCCGTAAGGACTGAAAGCACCACAGCCCATTTTATATATTGTTTTACGATATTTTTCATTATTAAATTTTTTAAAAAGATACATTAAATCCAATAGTCACTACTCTCGCCGGAGTATATCTATTGGTGGTTGTTCCATTAAAAGCCTGAGCAGGTTCTAATCCTTTTCTTGCCGTTTTACTCCATAAGTTTTCGCCGGAAATAAGGATTCTTAATCCTGAAACCCCAAGCTGAGATAAAGTTTCAGGAGTAAAGCTATAACTTAAAGTAGCTTGTCTGAATGTAAGAAAATCTGAACTTATCAACCATCTTGATGAACCAGCATTCGAACTCGTATACGTTGAAGAGTTCAATGCAGGAATATCTGTGATTTGTCCCGGAGTTGTCCATCTATCCAGAATATCGGTACTTAAAGCTCCTCCCTGTGAGTAACTAGACATCAAAGCAGCATAGTTGGAATCGTACGTTTTTCCACCTAACTGATAGGTAAACATTGCAGATAATGACCATTGTTTATAGGTAATTGTAGTTCCAAAACTTCCGAACAAGTCAGGAATCGCTGTGCCAGAATAGTCATATTTTGCTTTATTGAAATTAGTGGTGACTTTTTGGCCATTCACTGTTCTTATATCAGCAGCTGTTGTATTTACATACGCGTCAGCAACAAGGAATAAAGGAGAACCATCTGCAGGATCCACACCATACCACTGTCTTAGCCAATAATCGTACACTGAATGTCCTACAGAAATCTTTTTAGTTCCGTTAATAATTTCCGTTATTCCATTGGAAAGTTCTGTAATCTGGTTTTTTAGTGTTGATGCATTCGCATTAATATTCCACGTAAAATTTTGGTTTTTAATAATATCAGCATTAACAGTGAATTCAAATCCACGGTTGTACATTGTCCCAACATTTCGGCTAATCGTATTATCAGGAACACCTGCAGAAACAGGAAGAGGGACAGGGAAGATCAGATCTTCAGTTACTCTGTTATAATATTCTACCGACCCTGTAATTCTGTTGTTTAAGAATCCGAAATCAATCCCGACATCGGTTTGTTTGTTAGTCTCCCAGGTAATTGATGGATCTGCTAAAAAACCGAATAAAATCCCAGGTTCCTGAGCATTATTGTACCCTAAAGTATAAGTACTTTTATACATATAATAACTATCTGTTCTATCATTTCCTACTTCACCATATGATCCTCTTAATTTCAATTCACTGATAAGATTAGAATTACTTAAGAACTCTTCTCCTTTCAGTCTCCATCCTGCACCAAGAGACCAGAATGAATCCCACCTTACATCTTTGGCGAATCTGGACGAACCATCCCAGCGGATAGATCCTGAAAGTAAATATTTTGATTTATAATCATAATTCAATCTAGAAAAGACCCCTTCCTTTCTGTAATTGTCTGTACGTGAGGTAAGCGTTGATGGAGTAACAAAGTTAACCAGTTCGTCATTATCATCTACGATCTGACCTTTTTTATATCCATAAAGGTATTCATACATGAATTTGTAGTTTTCATGCCCTAAAAGAAATTCAAAATTATGGTCTCCAAATTTTCTTTTATAATTCAGGAGCTGATTCCAGGTAAAGGTTTGTTCGGTAAAACTAAATTTTTCTGCTGAACCTCCGGGAGCCGCATCACCAATAATCTTATTTCCATAGGTACTTCTTCTGTTATTTCTGATATCATACCCTGCGTTGGTAGACAAAGTAAGATATGGATCTACTTTGATCTCAGCATATGCTCTGGAAATAATATAGTAGTTTTTAGATAGATCTTTATTCAAAAGCGTTTCCTGAATTACATTTCTTCCCGCCGCTGCATCAGCACCTCTGGCACTTCCGGCATCATACACAATATTCCCTGCAGCATCATACAGTGTAGCAAATGTATTTGGATCATGAGCATAAGGGCTGTAGATTGGCCCCATCGTTCTTGTCCATCTGTATGGGTTGATATAAGCAGAATTATTATCCACACCTTCAACAGAATTGTTTCCGTTGGAAGATACCCCACTGATGCTTGTTCCTAGTTTTAACCAGCTTTTTACTTGAGAATCTACTTTTAATCTTGCTGTAAATCTTTCAAAATCTGACTTGATAAGATATCCTGTTTCATTGGTATATCCTACTGAAGAAAAATATGTCGTAGTATTACTTCCACCACTGTAATTCAATTCATAATTCTGTCTGAAACCTGTATTCATCAAAGGTTTCTGCCAGTCTAAATCTGTATATTTAAGTTTAGCATCTGGATTCAAAATACCATTGACAACTAACTGATTATCGGGAACATTAAAAACATTGGTTTTTAAAACTCCGGAAATCAACTGTGCTGTAGCATAAGCATTGGCATCAGCTAAAGTTGTACCGGGTATTGAGGTCATTCTACCATTTCTTATTGACTCCCAGATGAGAGGATAATACTGATGAACGTTCACTCTGTCATATTCCGGGATTGATCTTCCTACCGCTCCGGTACTCATACTAAAGTTGAATGCATCTTTTCCTTTTCTTCCTGACTTTGTGGTAATCAAAACAACACCATTAGCAGCTGCGGAACCATACAAAGAAGTAGAAGCAGCATCTTTCAGAATATTGTAAGATGCAATATCATTGGGATTGATAGCAGCAAGAGAACCGGTATATATAGTCCCGTCTACTACGTATAAAGGATTTGTTGTAATTCCGTAAGAACCTATTCCACGGATCTGAATACTTGGCGAGCTTCCCGGCTGCCCTGTACCCGTACTTACCTTAACACCGGCACTGGCACCGTCCAGCGCCTGCCCGATACTTGTTATCGGACGGTCTGCAAATTGTTTTGCTTTAACTTCTGTATTGGAGCCAACCATTGTTTCTCTTTTCTGGCTTCCATAGGCAACCACCACAATTTCATCAATCTTAGTATCCTGAGGTATGGTGTCACGCTTAGCCTTTTGGGCTTCTACCATGTGGCCTCCTACGAAGAACAGCACAGCAGCACTCAATATTAACTTAATTTTCATATTTAACATATTTTAACAGTATGAATGCAAATATATGTAACAAAAATTAATAAAAAGGCAACAAAAAAGATATTTAAATAAATTAACCACAAATGACTTATACTTTTAATCAATTAATCAATATTAATTAAAAATATAAGTTAAAATTGAGTTAATTTAGTTTTAAAAATATTAAACAGTTATTTAAAATTAGTTAAAACAATAAAAATATTATACTAAAATTATCATTTTATTAGCACAGAAAAACAATTAGATAAAATAATATATGAATAATATAAAAAACACAAAGAAAAATGCTAGATTTCTATTAAAAACATTAGAATCTAAGATTAAGATAGAACACAAAAAATCCGTAAAAACAATGTTTCCCGGATCATATTTAGATAAAATACTTTTTTTTAAAACAATTAAAAAATTACTTCACTCTTAACCTTTCTTTAATAGACTCAATATTTTTCTTTGCAGAATCTTCAAGAATAAGACTGGCGCTCATGTGAATTCTTGCCGGCATCAATTCATTGAAATGATCTGTTCCTTCCCATGAAACTTTTTTAATTAATGCCAATGCATCACTGCTTCTGGATGCTAAAGTCTGTAAAAATTTTTCCAGCTTTTCATCCATTTCTTCAATAGTATCTGAAACAGAATGGTAAATATTATGTTGCTCAGCCCATTCAGCAGATCTGAAATCTGCATCAATGGCCATTGCGGAGAATTGTGACTTACCTATTTTTCTTTCAACATAAGGGCCGATTACAAAAGGTCCGATTCCAAGATTGATTTCTGTAAGTGCCAGAGCCGAGTCTTTAGTAGCAAAACAATAATCTGCCCCGCAGGCAATTCCTACTCCTCCGCCGGTAGTTTTTCCCTGTACTCTTACCACAACAATTTTCCCACAGTTTCTCATTGCATTTAAAACTTTGGCAAAACCTCCGAAAAATTGTGTTGAAGCTTCAAGTTCCTCAATGGCTAAGAGCTCGTCAAAGCTTGCTCCTGCACAGAAAGCCTTCTCACCTGCACTTTTCACTAAAATAGCTTTCACTTCTTCTTTTGCCCCCTCTTCAAGGATAGTTTCTGCCAGTTTTTCCAAAATTGCTCCTGGAAGAGAATTACTTTTAGGTGTTCCGAAACTGATTTCGGCAATATTATTTTTAATTTCTGATGCTACAAATTCGCTCATTTTTATTTTTATTGGATTCTTACAAAAATACGAAATACAGCTCGTTCAGAGAAACTTAAAGGATAAATTTTCTTTTCCGAATCCGCAAAATTCAAGACATTATTACGTAGAAATACGGAGTTTTTAATTTGGTATTTTCTACTCTAGTACCTGCCTTTTATTAATTGTTCCTTTGAACTAAGAAATAATAACCAAAAGGCGGAATCTGAAAAGCCTGTAAAAAGAGTAAGAAATCTAAAAACTAAAAACATATTATCATGGACGAGTACATTGGAATCGTAAAATTATTTGCAGGAAATTTCGCACCTAGAGGCTGGATGTTTTGTGATGGAAGTTTAATAAGCATCTCAAGAAATTCTGCTTTATTTTCTATTTTAGGAACAACTTACGGTGGAGACGGCATCACTACTTTTGCCCTGCCTAACTTAAAAGGACGTATGGCTTTGGGAGCAGGGAATGTAAACTCCGGCGAAAGTTACCCTTTGGGAATCGTATCCGGTACAACACAAAATACTCTTTTATCATCGAATCTCCCAAGCATAGGGGCCGGATTCCAGCTTAAAGTAGCGAATAAAAATGCCAATTCATCTACTCCTACAGCTACCTCAACAATTGCCATTTCAGGAACGCAAGTGGGAAGAGATTTCAATGCAGTACCGAGTTTCGTGAATGATGCCAACCCTGATACAACTATTAATCCGTTAAGTATTTCTTATACAGGGCAAGGCTTACCGTTGAATAATATGCCTCCTTACCTAGGCTTAAATTATATCATTTGTGTTGAAGGTATTTATCCGCCAAGGGATTAATATCCACACCATAACCTAACATTTAAAACCAAACATCATGAAAAGCACTACTTTTTTAGCAATCTGTAGTCTGCTCATTTCAGTTTTTTCATTCGGGCAGACCAGTACAGAACAATTTGAAACGGAATCGCACGGAAGTACCAGCTTCACCGATAATGGAGTCATCTTTAATATCATTTCACATGTAAGTGTTTTTGATATTCAGGGGAATTTCCCGGGAACCGGCTGGAGTGGAACAGCTAATGATAACAGATACATTGATAATTCTAACAATACTCAATCTCCGCCATCATTCAGTATAAAAACCACTTCCAATTTGTTTAAAGTAAACAGATTCTGGATGTATCTTTCTGCATTGAACCTGGATCTTAATGTTGCAGGAACACTAACTGTAACCGGAAAACTAAGTGGCGTAACAAAATTTATCCAAACAAAAACAACCGGATTTGCAACAAGCTTAGGCAGCACGAATGGATATACTTTGATTGATCTTACCAACTTAAATGGTCAGAATTACTCAAATATTGTGATTGACGAGTTACAAATCACAGCAAACGGAGCCTTCCGATATGTAGGCTTCGATGCTTTTACCTGGGTAAAAGACAGCAATCTGGTACTGGGGACTTCGGAAGCTAAAAGCACCAAAAAGGACCTGACTGTTTATCCTAATCCAACCAACGGACCTCTTTCTATTACAACAGAAAAAGCAAGTGAAGCTAAAATCTACAACCTGGATGGTAAATTGCTGAAAACTATTCAAACTCAAAAAGGAAATAATGAGGTTAATATTTCAGAGCTTCCAAAAGGGGTTTATATTAT
The DNA here is from genome assembly GCF_036362765.1 of Chryseobacterium sp. CP-77. NCBI lineage: Bacteria > Pseudomonadati > Bacteroidota > Flavobacteriia > Flavobacteriales > Weeksellaceae > Chryseobacterium > Chryseobacterium sp. CP-77. The sequence continues at coordinate 4,170,822 of NZ_CP143637.1, read as the reverse complement.
TAAAACAGCAACAGAATCTACCAAAGTTATTAAAAACTAATATCAGGAAATCTTATAAGTTCCATATCCCACAAAGATTCTAATTCATGAATGACAAATCCCTTTTAACAAAGGGATTTTGTCATTTTTTCAGAGCTAAAATATATTTGTCTATATAAAGCTGTTTTTCTTTTGATTTATACTGCTGGATATATCTTGGATGCTCCAGAACGGTCATCGTCTCAAAGAGTTGGGTTTCTTTGTTTAATTTTGAAATGAATTCGGCATTCTTTTTACCCAGAACAAAAACTTCTGAGGTATCCAGATTAAGGCTGATATGCTTCTTCAAAGATTCGATCATAAAATCTTTGACTGAATTGAAGAGTTCTTTATCATCATAATAGTTGGCATTGAGCCAGCCGTTTTTTGTTTTTCTTACAATAGCCAGCGGAAATGGAGAATTGATATAAATATCTTTATAGAAAAGATCAGCTCCGCCATAGTCATCAATCATGTCATACATAAATACAGAAGAAACTTCATGAGTATGGGCAGATCCCATTTTGATTCCGCAGACACTTTCCAATCTTTTGGTATCGGTAAACGGGACTCCTGTTACTCCAGCTCCATGACGGCTTGGATTAATTCCAATGATAAATTTTCTCCGAGATGAATCATTATAATATTTATGATAAAACTTCTGCATTACCATCAATGTTTCAGGATTTTCCAGATACGGATTCAGAACATCAAAACCTTCAGGTAGATACCCTGTATAGTTCAGGTTTTCATTGAACGTAATAACATGGTCTGCAAAAGTTGTATTCATATTTAGTTTTTAGAAAAAATAAAATTTTCAGGCTCATCATCATCAATATCCTCATCTTCATCTTCTTCACTTAAAGCCAATTCAATATCAATAAATTGAATGTATAAACCACAAACTTCCTCATTAGTATCATAAGCAAAGTACACGGGATAAGTACCATCGCCAAAACCACTTGCAAACATCGGAATCTGATAGTCGGTACCTGGAACCGTCCAGTTGATCCAGTCTCCTGCTTTTCTCTGATTGTTGGGATAATCTTTATAGCTTTGTGAAAAAAGCTCAGCGAAATAATCATCATAAACATTGTTGACATCTATTTTATCTACAAATTGGTCTACAAAAGGAAGCACCTCTTTATCTGTAATACAACCCAAACCTGCATCAACCCCGAAACCAAAAAAATCGTCTGCAGTCACTCCCTCTAACTCTTCAATTCCAACTAAGGCCTCTCTATAAACAACAGGCTTTTCTTTGGTAAATTCAACTTTTACTACAGCATATCTATTACCCCAGTCTTCAGATTTCACTACGGCAATAGTTACAGGAAAATTTCCCTTCGGAGCCTGAATAAAATAAGGCGATTGATTGGCATTCAGAGACACCAGCGGATCTCTTACCACCACTTTTCCGGAAGGAAGAGAAACATTTCCAATTTTCATGGTCTCCATTTCCAGCCCCATCATTTCATCAGAAATAAAATATGTTTCCAGATCTGTAGGACAAACCAGAATATTTTTTACTTCTTCCCATTTTTGCATCCAGCTTTCGTTCATTGCTCTCTATTTTATGATTGAATTTTAAAATTAGTACTTTTTTACAAGAGAAAGAAGAAGCTGAAACTAAGAATATGTTAAAACTTAATCATTCACTTAAATAAATTATCGATCAAAAAGAAACTGAATTATCATATTTCATGATCCCTTTCCTAAGTTTTAATTCATATTATTTTTTTTATTAAATTCGTTTTCAATGAAATAGCAGTTTCACCCAACAAAAACTTTTAACCTATGATCGGAATTATCATTGAGCTTATCATTTCATGGCTTCTCCTTAATTTTATAGCAAAAAAGGATCTTTCTGTTTTAGGATTTAAGCCTACACCAACAAGGCTGGTTCATTGGAGCATTGGTCTTCTTTTGGCCGCTGCCATTTGCAGCCTTTATCACATCATGACAACTGCATTCATCAATAATGGCTGGATTCTGAATAAGCAACTTACATTATCCGCTTTATTGATGGGTATATGGTGGGTTCTGAAGTCTGTATTGTTTGAAGAATTACTTTTCAGAGGGGCTTTGCTATATCTTGCTATTGAAAAATGGGGAACAACAAAAGCCTGCATTTTATCTGCTGCCTGCTTCGGAGTTTACCACTGGTTTTCTTATAGTGCATTCGGAAATCCTTTTCAAATGGTAATTATTTTTGTAATGACCTCTATTTTTGGGTGGATGCTCGCAGTGTCCTTTGCTAAGACAAAATCTTTGTACCTTCCTATAGGTCTTCATCTGGGTTGGAATTTGTTTAATATTCTGATATTCTCGAACGGACCGCTTGGCAAACAGCTCCTTATAAAAGTTAATGCAAATCATCTGGAAGGAATTCCCTCACTGCTTGTTTTTTTGTTTCAGATATTCGCGTTACCCATTTTAATGTACGGATATTTTAAGCTTAAGAAAAAAATATAAAAAAGCTGCCAATTCACGAGGAGTAGCAGCTTTGTGTATTATTTTAAGTTAAAAAAATCTAAGAATCAGCACATATATAACATGCTCTTGCAATATCAGGCCATCTTCCAGGAAGACAACAGCTTCCGGGAGGACAAGGATTAAGGACACAAGACCAGTTTGGCCCGGAACCTTTAAGAGATCTCAACTCATGTCTTGAAAGTTTTTTTAAGTTTTTCATAGTGATTTGTTTTGATGTTCTCTCCTACTCTGTATGCTTTTCGGATTTCGCCTATTAAAGTTAGTAATTTCTCAAACAAAAACAAAATAACTAACTGAAATAAAATACATTACAGCCAACCAACATCCTTGTCAAGGTTTAAAACTTTGACAAGGGTAATTGTCCATTAAAAAATCCCTTTCAATTACTGAAAGGGATTTCAAATTTATATTTTCCTGAATTAAATCAATCCAAACTGCTGGAAGTGGTGGGTAAAATGCTTTTTGTGCATCAGTTCCCACATTTCTTTATTCAGTTTTCCGAAAACATAATTCATGTGCTCTGCCTGCGGGTTTTCCTTGTAGTAGATCACAAATTTCTTCAGGTTATCCATGAATGACAGTTTTGCGGCTTCCAGATTTTTATGTTTGGGTTCCGGAAGTGAGCCATCCTGAGGAAGGAATGGAGCTGTAAATTCTTTTGGCATTGCTCTGTGATTGTAAAGAGAATCCTGCCATTTTTCAAGATTTTCTTCAGGAGTGAAACATTTTTCAGCTTCCGGCTCTCCAAAACTCACCAATACCGCTTGCTCTAAATGCTCAATCATCTGCTGCGGAGACATTTTTCCCCAAAGCGCAGGAGTACTTTCCGTTAATCCATTCAATATTTTCTGAATATTTTTTACATTCAGATCGATGAAAGGAGATTGTTTTGCTACCAATGTCAGAATTGTTGCCACGCAAACCACCTCATCTCTTTGGTTCACTACTTCAACCAGCCATTTTACAACACCTGAAGGAATATTTCTTCCTTTTACTCCTCTGTTGATTTTCTCTTTTGCTGTCAGATAAACAGTGATCGTATCTCCGGCATATACAGGCTTGAAGAAACTACATTCTTCTAATCCGTAATTGGCAATAACAGGCCCTTTTTTACCTGAAACGAATAATCCCGCTGCTGCTGAAAGGATAAAATATCCGTGAGCAACCGTCTTATCGAAAATAGTGCCTGTTAAACTTGTTGCATCTGTATGGGCATAGAAATGGTCCCATGAAACATTGGAGAAATTAACGATATCGGCATCAGTAACAGTTCTTCCTGCTGTTTCCAAAGAGTCTCCTACTTCCACTTCCTCAAAATATTTCTGGAAAGGATGTTTGTCTGAGAATTTTTTCTCTGCTCCCTGCTGATAAATCTTAGTGATTGCTTTCAGAACATCTGGTGATCCCTGAATAGCTGTTTTCTGTAAGAAGAAATGAAGACCACTTAATCCGCCCATTTCTTCACCTCCTCCCGCTCTACCAGGACCTCCGTGCATCAGTGTCGGAAGTGGAGAACCATGACCTGTGCTTTCTTTGGCGTTATCTCTGTTCAATACAAAGATTCTTCCGTGCTGAGAGGCCATTTTCCACGAAGTTTCGGCGATAAAGTTTTCGTCATGAGAAACGATAGATCCTACCAGACTTCCTTTTCCTCTTTTGGCCAATGCAGCAGCTTCTTCAGCATCTTTATACGGCATTAATGTAGATACCGGTCCGAAAGCTTCTACATCGTGAGAGATATTTTTTTCAAAAGGTTTGTCGTTCAGGAATAGTTTCGGACTCATAAATGCCCCATTTTCATAATTGGCATCTACCAGCTCGTGTTTTCCGTCATAGACAAGTTCTGTTTCTGATTTTAATAGATTTACTTTTCTTAAAACTTCTTCATACTGCTGCCTTCCCACCAAAGATCCCATTTTGGTTTCTCTGCTTAATGGGTTTCCGATTTTTGTCTGATCCAAAGCTTTAGACAAAGCATTCTGAACATCACCGATTAAATGCTCAGGAACGATGATTCTTCTGATTGCAGTACATTTCTGTCCTGCTTTTGTCGTCATTTCGTTACGAACTTCTTTGATAAACAGATCGAATTCAGGTGTTCCCGGTTTTGCTTCCAATCCAAGAATTGAACAGTTCAGGGAATCTGCTTCCATGTTGAAACGAACGGCATTTCCCGCGATAGAAGGAAGTGATTTTAATTTTCTTCCTGTAGTTGCTGAACCTGTAAACAATACAGAATCTCCGTCCTGAACATAGTCTAAAATATTTCCCGGCTCTCCACATACTAACTGAACAGCTCCTTCAGGCAAGACTCCACTTTCAATCATATCCTGGAACACTGCATTGGTAAGGTAAGATCCGAAAGAAGATGGTTTTACAATAGAAGGGACACCTGCCAGCAAGGAAGTGGATAATTTTTCCAACATACCCCACACCGGAAAGTTATAAGCATTTATCTGTACAGAAACACCTTCACTTGGTGTTAAGATATGCGTTCCTAAGAAAGTTCCGTTAGCAGAAATCTTCTGAGTGTCACCATCTACCCAAAATGAAGTATTAGGTAGCATTCTTTTTGCCAATCCGGAATAAGTAAAGAAAGTTCCGAAACCTCCTTCAATATCTACCCAGGAATCTACGTGGGTAGCTCCTGTTTTGTATGATAAATCGTAGTATTTTTTCTTTCTTTCCAGTAAGTAAAGTGCTACTTTTTTCAACATTTCTCCACGGTCGTAGAAAGTCATTGAAGAAAGGTTTTTATATCCTACGGTTCTTCCGTAGTCAAGAGCCTGTTCAAAATTAAGCCCTTCTGTATCGGAAACAGCTACCTGTTCTCCTGTAACGGCATTGTACAAAGGAATTCCGTTTCCGGTACCTTCTACCCATTGTCCGTAGATATAGTTTTTTAACTTTTCCATAAAATATTTAATTTATAAATGTAGAAGTGTAACAGTTTACCAATAATTGTTTGCTGTGGATTTATTGTTACATTTTTACAGTGGTATATTGTTACATTTATTTTTATTTCGGTTCCTGATAGGGAAACATTTTCACCAATCCTTCATATAAACTTCTGTGAAGAATGGTTGCGTGATTGTCTGTTTCCATCATTTTATATTCCAATGTCCAGTTTTTCTTTCCTGCTTTTTTCAAAACATCATAGAAAGCTTCTGCGTCTTTTACCATCACCGGATGTTCACCTTTCCCTACAGAAACATAAACGAATTTTTTAGTATCCGCAGATTTTGAAAGCAGTTGTGGAGCCTGTTTTAAAAGACTTTCCTCATCCCACCACAAACTTGGGCTGATGATAAAATAGTTATTGAACATTTCCGGCTTTTTTAAAAGGATTTCTGTTGCCAAAAGTCCTCCCAAAGACTGACCGAAAAGGTATTTATCTGTAGTTTTGAACTGGCTTTCCACGTAAGGTTTTAATTCTTTTTCAACGAATGCAATAAACTTATCAGAATGTCCTGTTGTAGGATAGTCTTTCTGTAAGTCTTTTAAATCCGTATGAAAGGTAAAATCTCTTTTTCGGTCTACATTAGCAACTCCCACCACAATGGTTTCCGGCATGGAATACATCTGATTAAAGAATTGTACTAGTCCTGTAACGTGAATAAAATCTTCGTTCATACTTCCATCCAATAAATAGATCACCGGGTATGATTTTGTTTTATCATATCCCTGTGGAAGATAAATATTCAGCGTTCTGTCTTCATTTAAGGTTTTAGACTTAATGGTCCTTACTTCTCCTATTGTAAGCGGTTTTGTAGCAACAGTCTGTGCTGATAACGTACACCCCACCGCAAACATTATGCTGCATGCAAACGCAATTTTTTTAATCATATTTATTTTTGTTAAACCTAACGGGTTTTAGAAACCCGTTAGGTTTGATTATTAGCAATTATTCAAAATTTAAAAAATTATATTCAATAGTCGACTTATGATAATCTCTAAAAACTTCTACCGAATCAAAATACTGCATGATCTCCTTTCTATTCAACTTACTTTCTTTTTCAGGATTCAAATATGAATTATACGAAGAATGCTTCCATTGATCAATTTTATTTACAAATCCGTGATTAACCGGATTATTATGGATATAATGGAGAACCTTCAATAAATATTTCTCATCAGATATTTTCTTTCGTTTTACCACATTCAGAAAAAGAGCACCTTTTCTATTATATTTTTTGTTGTAAGCTTTAGCATAAGCATTCAATAAATTACCAAAATGCTTCATTAAAAACTGATGTTCATTTTCACTATTCACATCATCAAAATTCTTAAATCTTAACAACAAATGAAAATGATTAGGTAACAGACAGTAAGCATAAATATCAGCGACCTGAAGAATATATTTTTCTATCTTTTCCAGAAAAAATTGATAATTTGAGGGTTCACGAAAAATAACTTCAGTCCCATTTACATGAGAGAAAATGTGATAGGTGCCTTCAAATTCAAAATTTTCTGTATTAATCATTCTTTTTAAATCTGGTATTAAAATTTTTAAACCCAACGGGTTTTTAAAACCCGTTGGGTTTAATTATTAGCCATTATTCAAGATAATTTATACTTATTTTATATCATCCCAGATACTGTAATCCACAACTTTGGTTGGGATCTGCTGAACATATTCTGTAAAAGGCTCACAAGGAAGAATAGCTTCTTTTCCTTCTCTTGCCAGCTCCTGATATAATTTTGTTCCTTCTGTTTTCCAGTGAATCATTTCATCAGAAACATCACGGATAATTTTTGCAGGACTTCCTACCACCAGTTTTCTTGGTTCACATCTGAAATTAGCCGGTACAAAAGCCAATGCTCCTACAATACTTTCATCACCAATATAAGCTTTGTCCATTACAACGGAATTCATTCCAATCAGACAGTTTTTTCCGATATGTCCTGAGTGAATAATTGCGCCATGTCCAATATGTGCTGATTCTTCCAGGATCGTTTCTATATTCGGGAAAACATGAAGGGTACAGTTTTCCTGTACATTGGCTCCGTCTTTAATGATAATTTTCCCCCAGTCACCGCGAATGACAGCATTAGGACCAATATATACTTCCTCACCTATTTCTACATTCCCGATAATGACAGCCTGCGGATGAATGTAAGCAGAAGGTTTTATAATGGGACGAATCCCGTGGTATGAGTAGATGTTCATAGAATTTTAATTTAATATACCAATTTAGCAATATAACAGTCTAGCAATAGATTCAATATTGTTACCATTGATAACTGTTATATTGTTACATTATTTAAAAAGCTATACTTTTTCAATGACCATTGCATATCCTTGTCCGACACCGATACAAAGGGTACACAATGCATACTTTTTATCCTGCTTCTGAAGTTCCATTGCTGCAGAACCTACGATTCTGGCCCCGGAAACTCCAAGTGGGTGGCCGATGGCAATAGCACCTCCGTTAGGATTTATTCTTTCGTCATCATCTTTTAAACCTAAGCTTCGGGTTACAGCCAATGCCTGTGCTGCAAATGCTTCGTTTAATTCGATGATATCCATATCTTCCAGGGAAAGGTTTAATCTTTTCAATAACTTTTGGGTAGCTTCTACAGGTCCGATTCCCATAATTCTTGGTTCAACACCTGCTACGGAAGATCCTAAAATTTTTGCCTTTGGTTTTAAACCATATTTTTTCACCGCATCTTCACTTGCTAAAATCAAAGCAGCGGCTCCGTCATTCATTCCTGAGGCGTTTCCGGCAGTTACCGTTCCTTCTTTTCTGAAAGCGGGACGAAGTTTGGCCAATCCTTCCATCGATGAAGTTGGTTTAATAAATTCATCTTTTTCAAAAACGACTGGATCACCTTTTCTCTGAGGAATTTCAACTTTTACAATTTCTTCTGCCAATCTTCCGCTTTCCTGAGCTTTAGTTGCTTTCTGCTGAGACCAAAGGGCAAATTTATCCTGATCTTCTCTGTTGATCTTGTGGATATCCGCTAAGTTTTCAGCTGTTTCCCCCATTCCGTCAACCCCGTACATTTCTTTCATTTTAGGATTGATGAAACGCCAACCGAAAGTAGTATCAAACATCTGACTATCCCTCCCAAAAGCGGCGCTTGGCTTTGACATCACATAAGGAGAACGCGTCATATGCTCTACTCCTCCTGCAATATAGATTTCTCCTTCTCCTGCAGCAATAGAACGGAATGCATTGGCTACCGCAGACATTCCTGAGGCACATAGTCTGTTGACAGTTTCTCCACCTATTTTATAAGGAAGGCCAGCCAGTAAAAGTCCCATTCTGGCAACATTTCTATTATCCTCACCCGCCTGATTAGCGCATCCGAAAATAACATCCTCAATTTCCTCAACAGGAACTTCAGGGTTTCTTGCTACTACTTCTTTAATCACAATAGCAGCCAGGTCATCGGCTCTTACTTCTGATAATCCTCCCTGTAGTTTTGAGATGGGAGTTCTGACATAGTCTATGATGTATACGTTGTTCATTTTTATTTGCTTTAGGCTTTAAGCTATATGCAGTAGGCTCTGTCAGCTTCAAAAAAGCTTACTACCTATTGCTCCAAGCTTACTGCTTATTATAATTCTGTTACTTTTTTCCCTATTTTGTAAACTGTTCCTACAAATTTTGCAATCAGTTCTTTGTTTTGATTGGTAATCTGAATGTCATAAACAGCTGTTTTTCTCGTATCATTTACCAAGATACTTTCTGCTCTGAAAACATCACCTTCTTTTCCGGCTTTGGTAAAATTGATGATACAGTTCAATGCTACGGCAGCATCTCCGGTATTGTTGGAAGAAAATGCCAGCGCAGAGTCTGCAAAAGCAAAGGTAACTCCCCCATGAACTGTTTTCAGTCCGTTCAGCATGTCCTTCTTGATTGGCATTTCAATTAAACAGTAATTTTCTTTTACTTCAATCATCTTGATATTCATCCACTGGGAAAAATAATCCTGATTGAACATATAATCTGCTACTTGTCTTGGATTCATTTCTATTAATTATATGTTTGTTATTTCTTCATACAGCTCATCTGATAATCTGTCATAAACGTTCATTGTTTTACCCAGAATGATCTGCCCGTATGAAAGATTTTCTGAATCTGATGAATTTTCAGAGGGATAGGATGCGTTTAAATCAATTCCATTTTCGTTGGCTAATCTTTTGATCAGCTCTTTATATTTTTCATTAAACTTTCCCAGTAACTCAAGTCTTTCCTGCTCGTCAACAGAGGATGCTTCCTGAGTTAAATACTGTTTCTCAATTAGAAGCCTGGTTTCCAGCTCTGCCCTGAATTCATCTATATTCATTATAAGTTAATTTATTCATTAATAATCCTATTCAAATCTTTAATTCCATTTTCATAAGATCTTTTGAAATAAAATTTAATTACGAAATAGATTATTGTATAAAACATAGCAAGTGGTAATAATAATGCTAATGCAATTACTCCAGTTTGAAAGCAATTAACAATTATCGCAAAAACTGGAAGAATACCCCAAACAAATAACATTATTCTAAAAGTTTTATGAAATTTTGAATTCAACTTTATTATTGTCTCATGTTCCTTTTGAAACAATTGACCTTCAAAAACACACAAAGCTCCCAATGGTACCTCGGCACTTATTACTTTAAAAAAATTTTTCTCCGTATATCCTCTTAAAAATTTTCTAGTGCGGTTCATTGTTAGGGAATAACTTTTCTCACTATTGCTATTTATATTTGATAAAATCTTTTCAACAGAGTTTAAAGATTTTATTTCATCATATCTTTCAGGAAAATATTTCATATTACATTTTCTTCAACAAAGGACTTTGCCTATATCTTTCTTCCTGATATTCTTCGTAAAGGTTTTGTAGGGTTTCGGAGATCTTTGTATATCCAATCTCTTTACCCCAGCTTAATAATCCTTTCGGATAGTTGACGCCTTTTTGCATTGCCAGCTCGATATCTTCGTCATTGGCAACTCCTAACCTTTTGGCTTCAACAGCTTCATTGATCAGCATTGAAATGATTCTTAAAAAGATCTGCTGGTATAAAGCATCGTCTTTCTGAGCAACAGGTTTTTCTGCTCCTTCACTGTAATCGTAGAAACCTTTTCCTGTTTTTCTGCCGTGAAGTTTGGCTTCAGACATTCTTTGCTGTAATAAAGACGGTTTGTATTTCGGATCGTAGAAATAATCTTTGTACACAGTAGTTGTTACTGCAAAATTCACATCAACTCCGATAAGATCCATCAGTTCGAAAGGTCCCATTTTGAAATTCCCCAACGTTTTCATGGCTTCATCCACCTGTTCCGGTGTAGCGATATTTTCTTCAACAATCCTAAGGGCTTCCCCATAGTAAGGTCTGGCAATTCTGTTGACGATAAACCCGGGAATATCTTTAGCAATAACAGGAGTCTTCCCCCATTCTTTCATGAGGTTGTAGATTTTTTCTGCTAATGTTTTTTCTGTTAATAAGGATGGAATAACTTCCACTAAAGGCATCAATGGAGCCGGATTGAAAAAGTGAATTCCGATGAAACGCTCCGGCTTCTTAAGTTCTGCCCCCAGAGAGGTGATAGAAATAGATGAGGTATTGGAACTGAGAATACAGCTTTCAGAAACATAGTTTTCAAGTTCTGTAAACACTTTGGTTTTGATTTCCTTGTTTTCGATAATGGCTTCAATAATGAGCTCACAATCTTTGAAATCTTTCAATTCTGTAGCAATGGAAATATTAGCTAAAATTTCAGTCATTTTCTCTGCCGAAATTTTTTGTTTATCCACCAATTTGGTGAGTGTTTTTTCCAGACCTACCGTTGCCGTTTCTACTTGTTTTGCGTTGGCATCGTAAACCCATACTTTACATCCGTTCGTGGCGGCTACTTGTGCAATGCCGATTCCCATTGTTCCGGCACCGATAATTCCTACATATTTCATAATGTAACAGTGTATCAATGTAACAATGTAACAATCATTGTCATGCTGAGCTTGTCGAAGCATCTCATTGATAAACTGCTACATTGGTACATTGTTATATTAGTTCTTATTTTCCTTTATAATTAGGTTTTCTTTTCTGTAAGAAGGCGTTTATACCTTCGATGAAGTCTTCTGTTTCTGCAGCTTCCTGCTGAAGATCACCTTCCAGCTCAAGCTGTTCTTTCAATGTGTTGTTATAAGAATTAGCAAATGCTTTTTTCGTAAGCTTGATGGCTGCTGTCGGCATGTTTGCCATTCTTTCAAGAATTTCCATAGATTTCGGAACAAATTCTTCTTCACTGAAAACTTCTGCTACCAGACCATAAGATTTAGATTCTTCGGCAGATAATTTTTTACCTGTAAATGCTAAATAATTAGCCAATTGTCTACCTAGAAGTTTCGGTAAGAAGTACGTTCCTCCGGTATCCGGAATCAAACCGATATTTGAAAATGCCTGAGCAAAATATGCTTTCTCGTTCGCTAAAACGAAGTCAGAGATTAAAGCCAGCATTGCTCCAGCTCCTACTGCAGGACCGTTTACCAAAGCAATAACCGGTTTTTTGCAACGGGTAACTTCCATTACTAATGGATTGTAATAGTCTACCACAATTTTTCTGATGATATCATGATCATGGTGTTCTTTGCCTACTACAAAAGCTTCGTCCAGATTCTGACCTGAGCAGAATGCTCTTCCCCTTCCGGAAATAGCGACACATCTTACGGTTTCATCTTCACTGCATTCTTTTACAAAGTCTCTAAGATCAGATAACGCCGGTTTTGTAAGGGCGTTCATCGTGTCCGGTTGATTAAGATATGCGATTTTAAGCTTCCCGTCAAAATGCGTTTCAATATCAAGTTGTGTATACATAGTTTTTATTAATTTATTATTTAACAACGCACTAATTTAACAATATAAATCAATGTAACGGTCTAATAATTTAACATTCTAACAATTCCTTCGTTATGCTTTGCATAGCCGTAAAATTTGTTGTGTATGGGTTGATTATTCATCAATGACATTTAAAATAATCAAATGGCTCCAGACAGTCTAAGCATTGATAAGAGGCCTTACACAAAGTTGACCCGAATCTGCTGATCTGCTTGGTATGCACAGAACCACAGCGCGGACATTTTTTCGGTTTGCCGATGTGGTGTTCGTCTGCTCCTTTTTCAGGAGGTGTAATTCCGTAAGCACGGAGTTTTTCTCTCGCTTCATCCGTTAGCCAGTCTGTTGTCCAGATCGGAAACATTTTGGTGACTACTTTTGCATCCCATCCGTTTTCTTTCATCATTTTGATAATATCCTCCTCAATGGTAAACATGGCAGGACAAGCAGAATAAGTTGGCGTAATGGTCACTTCACAGGTATTTTTACCCGTAATCTGTGCATCTCTTACAATTCCTAATTCCACAATATCAATGACTGGAATTTCCGGATCAGGAATGGTTTTTAATAAATCTAAAAGCTGATTCATATTTTATTTTTCATCAGAATCAAGGATTATTTTCATTGCTTTCTGATAATCTAAATTATCTGTTATGCCGTTGTGATATTGATCTTTTAAAATAATCAGGCTATCTCCTTTTTTAAAATTATTTTTAAGTTTTAAAGATGCTTTATAGTTAATAACCTCATCTTTATTACCATGAAAAATAACTACTGGCAATGCAACGGCTTTTAAATATTTGCTGGTCTCAAAATTATATTTCAGTAAAAATCTCGGAAGAAATGAAAATTTCTGGCTCATTTCATCTTCTATACTGTAATAAGGTGCCTGTAAAATAAGCAGTTTTGCATGATGCTCTGAAGCTAATTTTGCCGCTAAGCCTGTTCCTACAGAATATCCCAAAATAATAATTCTATTTTCAGGATATCGTTTTAAAAGCTCTTTGTAAGCATTCTCAACATCCGAAAAAAGCTGGTCTTTACTGTTAATTTTATCTTCACTTTTTCCGTATCCTCTGTAATCAAGTATAAACGTATCATAGTTCATACTTCGATATAATGGAGCTACTTCTCCCCAGCCTTTTATTGACCCTCCGTTTCCATGAAGATAAAAGATGACTCCTTTTGGGTTTTGTGCTTTAAATAATACAGCATTTAAATTCTTATTATCTTTTGTTCTGATCGTTACTTCTTCAAAATCATTATCAAATTTAAATTTGTAATTTTCCGGTAGTTTTTCCGGATAAAAAATAATTTTCTCCTGATAGAAATAAAGACCAATACATAATATCATATAGACCGCAAGAAAAAAAGCCAATATTCCCAGAAGCAATTTCTTCATGACTTCTTACCATGTACACCCCGGATATGCTCTCTGCATATACTGAAGCTCACAAAGGATATATCCGAAATACTCTGTATGGTATCCTGTTCTTGATTTTGGCTGCATGAAAGGATTTCCCGGATATTCTAAACCAAAATCTGTAAAATCTTTCTGGGTAATCGCAAGAAATTCTTTATAAAGCGCATCTGAATTGGGAGCAATATTCAAGGCAACAAGATCATCTTCACCTTCTGTTTTAGCAAAAAGACCTTTCGTATATTTCCAGATATTTTCTATAGCTTTTACCAGACGGGACTTACTTTCTTCTGTTCCCTGAGCAAAGATTTTCATCCATGATGCAGCATGAGTATAGTGATATCTTACTTCTTTCAATGATTTTTGAGCAATGGCAGCCAGTTCTTCGTTAGCAGAATTTGATAAAGCCTCATACATCAGTTTCTGATATACGGACAATACATATACTTTAAGAATAGTCTGCGCATAATCTTCGTTGGGAAGTTCTACCCAATGGGCATTCACATATTCATGCTCATATCTTAAAAATGCGATATCATCTTCACTTTTACCGTTATCAATTACTCTCGAAGCGTAAACGTAAAAGTTATTCGCTTGTCCCAGTTCATCCAACGCAATATTCGTCAATGCAATATCTTCCTCCAGGTAAGGACCTTCACCGCACCACGCAGACAAACGCTGTCCCATAATGAAACTGTCGTCTGCTAGTTTTAATAAATAATTATATAATGGGTTCATTGTTTTATCAATTTGAAGACAGATAGATGATAGATGGATAGAAAATAGACAAGTAAACCTTAAGGTCTTTTATCTATCTGTCTATTATCTCAAAAGTCTTATTACATATTTTTTACGTCGTTAGGAATCTCGTAGAAAGTTGGATGACGGTATAGTTTATCATCAGCCGGATCAAAGAAAGCTTCTTTATCCACTCCTTCTGAAGTCACAATATATTTACTTGGAACAACCCAAACTGAAGTTCCTTCTTTTCTTCTTGTATAAACGTCTCTTGCGTTCTGCAAAGCCATTTCTGCTGTTGGTGCCTGTACAATTCCAACGTGTTTGTGAGATAATCCCGGTTTAGTCTGAATAAACACTTCCCACATATCTAAATTTGCCATAGTCAAATTAATTTAACAATGTATCAATGTACCAGTTTAACAATGAAATGCTTCGACAAGCTCAGCATGACAATGATTGTTACATTTCTACATTGGTATATTGTTACATTATTATATTACTTCTTTTTGTTGTTTCTCCGCAAAAGCCGCCGCTGCTTCTTTTACCCAAGCATTCTCTCTTTGCGCTTTTCTTTTTGTCTCGATACGCTTTTTGTTGCAAGGTCCGTTTCCTTTTAAGATTTCCATGAATTCATCCCAGGGAAGTTCTCCGAAATCATAATGCTGTCTTTCCTCGTTCCATTTCAGATCTTTATCCGGAATAGTTAATCCAAGGAACTCAGCCTGAGAAACGGTAACATCGATAAATCTCTGACGAAGACTGTCGTTACTTTCTCTTTTTACTCTGTAGTTCATAGAGATTTTAGAGTTGGGTGAACTGTCATCATTAGGTCCGAACATCATCAGAGCCGGCCACCAGAAACGGTTTAACGAAGCCTGAGCCATTTCTTTCTGTTGTTTTGTTCCACGGCACAATGCCATAAGAATTTCATATCCTTGTCTTTGGTGGAAAGATTCTTCCTTACAGATTTTCACCATCGCTCTTGAATAAGGACCGTAAGAATTCCCCATCAGCATTACCTGGTTCATAATAGCCGCACCATCTACTAACCAACCGATGGCACCGATATCTGCCCAACTTAGGGTAGGATAGTTGAAAATACTTGAATATTTTGCTTTTCCTTCCAGCATATCATCATAAGTAGCATCTCTGTCTGCTCTGATGCTTCCGTCTCCTAACGTTTCAGTAGCAGAATAAAGATACAGGCCGTGACCAGCCTCATCCTGAACTTTCGCTAAAAGCGCCATTTTTCTTCTCAATGAAGGTGCTCTGGAAATCCAGTTAGCTTCCGGCAGCATTCCTACAATTTCGGAATGGGCGTGCTGTGAAATCTGACGAACCAATAATTTCCTGTAATCATCAGGCATTACATCTTTTGGTTCTACTTTATTTTCTTCGTGAACGTATTGAACAAATTTTTCTAAGTCCATAATTTTTTCAATTTAACAATGTATTAGTATAGCAATGTACCAATGATTGTTATATTGGTAAATTGTTATATTGTTACATTAATTTTTAAACATCATAATTAAGCATCACCACATTGGTTGTAGGGTGACATTGGCAGGTAAGAACATAGCCTCTGGCTACTTCTTCTTCGGTAAGCGCATAGTTTTTCTCCATGAAAACTTCTCCTTCCAAAACCTGTGCTTTACACGTACAACAAACACCTCCTTTACATGCAAAAGGTACAGGAAGATTGTCTTTCAATGCTTTATCTAAGATACTCTCTTTTTTAGAATTAAGATGGAACGAATATTCATCATCATCAATGATGACCGTTACCATACTTTCAATATTGGCAATCGCCTTGAATTCATCACTCATTTCCTCCGTATTTTCTTCATCCGGAGCAGTGAAATATTCAAATAATACCTGAATAGCAGGTACTTTTTTATCTTTTTTCAGATAATCTGCAATCCCTTTGATCATTTCTGACGGACCACAAATAAAGTAAGTAGCTTCTTTTACATCAATATCTGTATATCTTTCAAACAGCTGTTCTAATTTTTCTGATGAAATCCTTCCTTCAAAAACCGGATCTTCATGTTTCTCACGGCTTACTAAATAAACCACTTTAAGCCTGCCATTGAAGTGTTCAACCAGTTTATCGATCTCTGCTTTTCTTAAAACATGATTCATGCTTCTGTTACTGTAGAACAGATAAGCATTACTGTTAGGTTCCTGATAAAGACTTTCTTTAATATTGGATAATACAGGTGTAATTCCGCTACCTGCAGCCAAACCAACGTAAGTTTTTACATTGCTTGGATGGTAAGAGGTATTAAAACCACCCATAGGAGGCATTACTTCCAAAACCTCATCCATATGAAGATGCTCATTGAAATAGCCAGATACCTTTCCACCCTCCAACAATTTCACCAATACTTCCAGCGTATTGCCTTTTTCACTTGGAGCATTACAAATAGAGTAAGAACGTCTTTCTTCATTTCCGTTGATCATCATTCGGAAATTCAGATACTGTCCCTGTTTAAACCTGAACTTGTCTTTCAGTTCCTCAGGGATTTCTACCGCCACATTCACTGCTTCGGAAGTATCTTTCTGAACTTTAACTGTTTTAAGTTTATAAAATGAATTCATTATTTTTTAGTATTCTTTTTTCAAATTGAGCTATTTCATTGAAACAGCCAATATATCTACTTTTAGATTCCTTTTCCTAATTTCGCTATTTCCCCCTGTGAGACTGCCAATACCGATTTCATACTCTCCTCAATTCTGCCGATAATATCTTCCCTCGGACCGTTTTTCCAATCACTACCGGAATAGAACTTCTCTAAAGCAGTCGCCATTGATTCCTCATCATCAAAAGAGCGAATCAAATAATAACAGTCTGAATCATGAAGAGAGTTTCCATAAGAAACTACATCAATTCCATTATGAATGTGCAAAGGGACGCTGATTTCCTTCATAATCTGGTGAAATTCTTCTCCTGTACCTTTCTTTAAAGTATACTGTAAAATTTCTATAATTTTATTTTTCATAATGTTGAGTCAATATTTACAGGATTCTTTACCGGCTCTCCTGGAGTTTTATTTCTTCAGAATCCTGTTAATTTTTCCGCCTTCGCACTTCGGCAGGCTGTCCTGAGCATGAACTTTCACTTTTGTTGTGATTCCCACCCTCTTTTTTATTTCGTTTTCAATGTTTTTCCCAAAGTTTCCGACAAAATTAAAATAATCATCGGTATTGGCTTCCATTTTCTGAGACTTTACCAATTCATCATCTATTTCAACATCAATATCCAAAGCAATACACATGTGCTCTTTTTCTACAGGTGTTAAATAGTAATTGGGAACCACTCCTTTCACATAAGAAAAAGCATCTTCAATCTGGCTTGGGTATACGTTTACCCCTCTTACGATGAGCATATCATCTGCTCTGCCTACAATCGGTTTCATCTTCACCATGGTTCTTTTGGCGTTTTCATCGTAGTAAAGGCTTGTAATGTCATTCGTCCAATAACGTAAAAGCGGCATTGCTTTTTTTGTTAAAGTAGTAATCACTAAAACCCCTTCTTCTCCAAAAGGAACCGGCTGTTTCGTAACAGGATCTAAAATCTCGGGATAAAAATGATCTTCCCAGATATAAGCTCCTCCCTTCTCTTCGAAATCCTCCATGGAAACTCCGGGACCGATAATTTCGCTTAATCCATAGATATTGGTTGCATGAACGCCTAATCTTTCTTCAATGTGGCCTCTGATAATCTCCGTCCATGGCTCTGAACCTAATACGGCATATTTAAGACTGATTTCATCTGCTGATATTCCTCTTTTTGCAAATTCATCTGCAATCGTTAAAGCATATGAAGGAGAACAGCAGATGACTTCCGGTTTAAAATCTACAATAAGATCTACCTGTCTTGCCGTCATTCCCCCTGAAATAGGAAGAACACTCATTCCCAGCATTTCGGCTCCGTAATGAAGACCTAATCCTCCTGTAAAAATCCCATAACCATAGGCATTATGTAACTGCATTCCTGTTCTTGCTCCTGCAGCATGTAAAGATCTTGCCACCACTTCACTGAAAAGGTCTACATCTTCTTTTGTATATCCTACCACAGTCGGTTTTCCTGTCGTTCCGCTTGAGCAGTGAATCCGCTGAAGCTCATTTTTAGGAACCGTAAATAATCCGAACGGATAGTTATCTCTTAAATCCTGCTTGTAAGTAATAGGAAGTTTCGTGATATCCTCAATCGACCTTATATCCTGAGGGGATATTTGAAGTTCATCAAATTTCTTTTTATAAAATTCCGACTTCTCTTCCAAATAGCTGATCAGGCTGATCAACCGGTCGGATTGAAGCTGTCTCAACTGACCCAGCTCCAGATATTCAACTGAAAAATCCATAAAACTAACTAACATTTGTTAGGTGTAAAATTAAAAAGATTTCGGAAGCTGGCAAAATTTTTATGACTTTTGTCATATTTTGAATGATTCTAAATAAGAAAAGTAGTTAAAATTATGTCCAATGTCATTCTGAGCGGAACGAAGTGTAGAGAAGAATCTTTTAAAAATCTAACAGTCTGTCACGAGATTCTTCCTTCGTCAGAGATCGAAGATTCGACGGAGTCAACGACAAACGGAGTGCTTATTTTTTCTGGTTTCCAAGCAGGCCGAAAAGAATTTTTTCTCTGATTTCTTCGGTAATTTCATCCGTAGAATCACTGCTTCTTTTGAACCAGAAATAGGAATTATTTAAAGTATGAAGGATAAATCTGGTGGTAAATGATGGTGATTTCAGTTCCCAGTTTTCAGCTTTATAGATCTCGGAAATCAGTTCTTCAACCTCTTGCTGATAGTTTTTTCTTAATTCTACAAATTCAGAAAGTCTTTCTTCAAGATGTTTCCATTCATTGGAATAGATATGGGTAACATCGCGGTTTTTAAGAACAACCGAAAGGTGCTTATCCAACAACAGGTTCAGCTTTTCCTTGGGAGCAATATCTGTATTTTTTACTTCCTGTAGCTCATCGAAAAACTCCTGAGCAATGCCAAAGCAAATCCATTCCAAAATTTCTTCCTTTGAACGGATATGTGCATACAGTGATGCTGCTTTGATATTAAGTTTTGTAGCCAGGTCTCTTACTGAGCTTCCCATATACCCTTTCTCTTTGAAAAGTTCTACTGCTACGTTGAGTATTTTTCTCTGTTTTTCTTTGAGTTCCATCTGGTAAAATGCAAAAGTAATTATTCTGATTTAAACTCTCGTTTTTTTGATCATAAAATGAAAAAAGTAATCATCTTCAGTTTAATTGCCGGGTTATTTATCTGCTATGACGATTTGTTCATCAATTATAAAGAGATAATGACGAAACCGGAAATTTTGTCAAGTTAAATTTCCGTTAAAAATACAATATCCGGAAAATTTGTCCTATTTTTTTGTAAATTTAATAATTGAACAGTTTTTGCGATACAGTCATCGAATAAATGATTAAATAATTGATGGCATTAAGAAACTGAGCCTTAGAATTTGGTTTCTTGATGTTTTTTAAAAACTAAACTTTAAACGAATCATTACCAAAAATATATAAAATATGAACTTAAACCAATATACTGTAAAATCACAGGAAGCCATCCAGGCAGCACAACAGGTTGCTATGGAATTGGGCAACCAAAGTATTGAACCTCAACATCTCCTTGAAGGGATCTTCCAGGTAGATGAAAATATATCGCCCTTCTTACTGAAAAAATCTGAAGCAGATGCCAATCTGGTAAGAGAGCGTAACCGCGAAAATTTAGAAAAACTTCCAAAAGTACAGGGAGGAAACATTTATCTTTCACAATCCGCTAACAAAGTATTGCTGGATGCACCGAACGTCGCTAAAAAGATGGGTGACGAATATGTAACGATTGAACATTTATGGCTATCTCTTTTGGAAACCACTTCTGAAGTTTCCAAAATGCTGAAAGATATGGGTGTAACCAAAAATCTGCTGGAAGGCGCAATTAAAGAATTAAGAAAAGGAAGTAAAGCAACTTCTGCCAGTTCAGAGGAAACTTATCAGTCCTTAAACAAATATGCTAAAAACTTCAACGAGTTGGCAGCAGAAGGTAAGCTGGATCCGGTAATCGGGCGTGATGAAGAAATCAGAAGAGTTTTGCAAATTCTTTCGAGAAGAACCAAAAACAACCCTATCCTTATCGGGGAACCGGGAGTAGGTAAAACCGCAATTGCTGAAGGAATTGCCCACAGAATTATCAGCGGCGACGTTCCTGAAAACCTGATGGATAAAACACTTTATTCATTAGACATGGGAGCTTTAATCGCCGGAGCCAAATACAAAGGTGAATTTGAAGAGCGACTGAAATCTGTGGTGAATGAGGTAATCAAGTCTGATGGACAGATTATTCTTTTCATCGATGAGATCCACACTTTGGTAGGAGCCGGAGGTGGTGAAGGAGCAATGGATGCAGCCAACATTCTGAAACCTGCTTTGGCAAGAGGAGAATTAAGAGCCATTGGTGCCACTACATTGAACGAATACCAAAAGTATTTTGAAAAAGATAAAGCGTTGGAAAGACGTTTCCAGAAAGTAATGGTGGAAGAACCGGATACTGAATCTGCAATTTCTATCCTTCGTGGTATTAAAGATAAATATGAGGCTCACCACAAAGTAAGAATTAAAGACGAGGCAATTATTGCTGCGGTGGAAATGTCTCAAAGATATATTTCAGACCGTTTTTTACCGGATAAAGCCATTGACCTTATTGACGAAGCTTCTGCAAAACTGAGAATGGAAATCAATTCCAAGCCGGAAGAGCTCGACGTTCTGGACAGAAAACTCATGCAGATGGAAATTGAGCTTGCTGCTATTTCAAGAGAAGGCAACCAAACCAAGATTGATCACCTTAAGGAAGATATTGCAAAAATATCCGAACAGAGAAATGAGATCAATGCCAAATGGCTGAAAGAAAAACAGAAAAGTGAAGATCTTACCCAGATCAAAAAAGATATTGAGTCTCTGAAATTAGAAGCAGAAAGAGCTTCCAGAGCCGGAGATTATGCAAAAGTAGCAGAGATCCAGTACGGAAAACTTCGTGAAAAAGAGGAAGAACTTACCAAAGTTGAGCTCGAAATGCAGAACCATCAGAATGAGCTGATCAAAGAAGAAGTTACTGCTGAAAACATCTCTGAAGTGATTGCTAAATGGACAGGTATTCCTGTAACTAAATTGCTGCAATCAGAAAGAGATAAGTTATTGAATCTTGAGGCCGAACTACATCATAGAGTTGTTGGACAGGATGAAGCGATTCAGGCGGTTGCAGATGCGATCAGAAGAAACAGAGCCGGATTGAGTGATGATAAAAAGCCTATCGGATCCTTCTTATTCCTGGGAACTACCGGAGTAGGTAAAACGGAGCTGGCAAAAGCACTGGCGGAGTTCTTATTTGATGATGAGAACAATATGACAAGAATTGATATGAGTGAATATCAGGAACGTCACAGTGTTTCCAGATTAGTAGGAGCGCCTCCGGGATATGTGGGATATGATGAAGGCGGACAATTGACTGAAGCAGTTAGAAGAAGACCTTATTCTGTAGTGCTTTTAGATGAGATTGAAAAAGCACATCCGGATGTTTTCAATACATTACTTCAGGTTCTGGATGACGGACGTCTGACAGATAATAAAGGAAGGGTGGTGAATTTCAAAAATTGTATCATCATTATGACCTCGAATTTAGGTTCACACCTGATCCAGGAGAATTTTGAGAATCTTACGGAGGAAAATCAGGATGAAATTGTGGATAAAACAAAAGACGAAGTATTCGATCTGCTGAAACAAACACTGCGTCCGGAATTCCTGAACAGAATTGATGAAATTGTACTCTTCCAGCCTTTAAGAAAAAAAGAAATCGGAAAAATCGTTCAGTATCAGCTGAGAGGGTTTAATGAAATGTTATCTAAACGAAACATTATTATGACTTTCACTCAGGATGCAGTAGATTATCTGATGGACAAAGGATATGATCCTGCCTTCGGAGCAAGACCACTGAAGAGAGTAATTCAGCAGGAAGTTTTAAACAAACTCTCTAAAGAGATTCTTGCAGGAAATGTAAACGACGGAGATAGAATTACGCTGGACTACTTTGTAGAAACAGGTTTGGTTTTCCGACCTACTGAATAATAAAATAGTTTTTTTTCATATACATTATTTTTGTAAGTAAGTGCTGTAGAATAATCTGCAGCACTTATTTTTTACACCAACATCTTTTTAAGCAATTTATTTTCAATAAATAATAATTTACATTTAATTTCAAATTTTTAGAAAAAATATTCCTATTAAAAAATCTAATCCGTAGCATATTTATTAAAAAACAACATTAACAATGTAAATATTCCACGCAAAACGCCAATAAATTAAATTTAACATAAAATAATAAATGATTAATTAAATATATCATATTAAAATTTCTCATATATTCGTTTTACTAAAAAACGAGATTTTATGAAAAAAACAATTTTCGGAGTTTTAATCACACTCCTGGTTTCATGTAATAATAATGAAACAGAAAACATTACTCCAGAGAACACAAACGTGGAAGAAACCAATATCACAGCCGGAAAAGAGGCCTTCTGCGGCTCTGATATTCTCAGAAAAAAACACCTTGCTGAAGATCCTGCGGCTATGCAGCGAATGCTTCAGATAGAAAGCCAGACCGCAAACTATATCGAGCAGAAAAAAATGGGTAAAGTTTTGCCTGACGGAAGTGTAGAAATACCGGTTATCTTCAATGTCCTTTATACAAAGGCATCAAATAACGTATCAGATGCCAGGATAAATTCCCAAATAGATGTACTTAATAAAGCCTTCGCATCTACGCATTCTGATATTTCCAAGATTCCGGCAGAATTTCAACCGGTAAATGCAGGAGATACCAAAATTAAATTCAGATTGGCAGGTATTAACAGAAAGTCGACAAAGACTTCCAGATGGGCACCGGATGATAAAATGAAAAAAGCATCTACAGGAGGAATGGACTCTACGGATCCTAATCAGTATCTGAATATCTGGGTAGTTGATTATATGCCGTATCAGTCCGGATATGTCTTAGGATATGCTACTTTCCCGGAAGATGCAGGACTTTGGAACGATGGTGTTGTTATGATGGACGATTATGTGGGTGAAGGTGGTCCTGATGCCACTCATAATCAGGGAAGAGTAACAGTACACGAGGTTGGACATTACTTAAATCTAAGACATATCTGGGGAGACGCCAACTGTGGTAACGATTTCGTAGATGATACACCTCAACAGATTACAAAACACTCCGGTGTGCCAACTTATCCGAGATACGAAACCTGCGGTGGAGTTTCACGCTCTGTAATGTTTATGAATTACATGGATTATTCTGACGAAACAACATTATTTATGTTTACACAACAACAAAACAGCAGAATGCAGGCTACCATTTCAGCATCCGGCCCTCGCGCAGGATTAAGAGTTCTGTAAAAAATTTTAGAAAAACAATATAAAAGGTCGCTTGTGAAAGGCGACCTTTTGTGTTTTGCCCCCCACATCCCTTTCAAAGAATTCAGATTGAAAGATTTTCTCCAAATTCCAACTTATTATTTATAAAATATACAATCCGTAAAATCACGGTAAAAATAACAGTGTAATTCCCTATTAACAGATCATTTTCTACCATTATTTTTCCGAAATTTGCATATTAATTAAGTTTTATCCGCAAACCACTAAGCTATGAATACAGAATCAAACAACCCACTGGAACCTGGAATCATGTCAAACAGTCTTATCCAGGCTCTGATTGACAATTACCGTCAAAATCATCTCACTGCTATTAATACCGCTTTAGGAATACAAGATGCTCATTCCATCTGGTTTGATCTTCCTAAACTAAAAAGCTTTATTGCAAAGATCGAAGAAGAAGCTGCCAAAGTGAACCCAGCTGCATCTTCAGAAGATTTAGGAATCAGATTTTATTATGCTACTTATCCGAAACAGGAAAACTGGTCTATCATGGATTCACACCCTGTTCCGACAGAATATGCAGGAAGACACACGCTGGTGATGGTTCCAACATTAAAAAAAGCCAATGAAACCGGAGAGCTTATTGATTATGATTTCAATCCTTTTCAGAGTGCTGAAGGAAAATCTTTAGTATTAGCAAACAAAGGTACGGAAGAAGATGATGACACCGGTCTTGGAGAAAATAACGGAATACTTGTTCCACCGAAAGCTCCTTTAGGAGAGTCTTTTTAATTGTAGTATATTATATCAAAACTGTATGACAGAATTCCAGGAATTTGCACAACAAAGTCTGCTTTGGGCTGAAGGACTTGCTGCAGTCATAGCGCTCTTTCATTATAACCGTTTAAAAGAACAATATTGGAAATTTTTTGTGTTTTATCTGGTATTTATTTTTCTTGGCGAAGCTTATGGCAAGTGGGGAAGTTTTGTTCATTTTACCAAAGCCCAGTATTATAACTACCTTTTAATGCCAATCCAGTTCGTATTTTTTTACTGGTTATATGCTGCAAAATCTTTAGGAAAACCCAAATTGTTTTGGATATTTTCCATTTTATATCTGCTTTCATTTATTCCCAACGAATTATATTTTTCAAAAAGTAAAATTGTATTTGCTTTCAACTATACGTTTGGGTGCCTTATTTTGATGCTTTTGGTAATAATGGAGTACTATAAACAAATTACTTCACAGGAAATTCTCAATTTCAATAAAAACAAAATGTTTTATATTAATCTTGGGATTACCCTATCATATATAGGAACATTACCTTTTATGTCATTTTTATCACTTCTGGTAAAATACAAGGAAATTTGGGATATATATTTTAGTTATTTTCTGGTATCAGTTTCAGTGATGTATATCTTATTTGCAAGTTCATTTATATGGGGAAAACAGAGCTCTTAATAGTTATCATTCTATTTAATATACTTTTTGTGATGTTTGTAACGGCAGTTTTGATCTACATCAGAAGTTACAAACAACGCAAGAAGGAACATCTGAATGAAATTGAAAGAAAAAATGAACTTCATCAGAGAGAGCTCCTTTCTACCCAACTGGAAATTCAGCAGGCCACCATGCAGCAGATCGGAAGAGAACTGCATGACAATATTGGCCAGAAACTTACCCTGGTAAGCCTCTATGTACAACAGATGCTTTATGAAAACAAGGTATCCGAAGCAAGTGAAAGAATTGATCAGGTTTCACAAATCATCAACCAGTCTTTGCAGGATCTCAGAAGCTTGTCAAAAACACTTACAGATGACAATATCAACCAGAAGGAAATTGTAACTTTGATACAGGAAGAAGTGGACAATACCAATTCCTTTAAAAAGTGCCATGTAAGTTTTGAGCATAATTTTAAGCAACTGGACTTAGGCTTTGTTCACAAAAATGTCCTTCTGAGGATTACCCAGGAGTTTATTCAGAACAGTATAAAACATTCCCGCTGTAAAAATATTTTTATCAGCCTGAATACATCTGAAGACATCCTTTGGGAACTTGATATTCGTGATGATGGAATAGGATTCGATACTTCACAGATCAAATCCAACGGAATAGGCCTTACCAATATGAAAAACAGAGCGGAAATCATAGGAGCAAGCTTTCGTATGGAAAGCCGGGAAAATGCAGGAACCCAAATCAATATTATCTTAAAAAAGCAGTCATGAAAAAATCTATCGTAATTGTTGACGACCATATACTTATTGCAAAAGCCCTGGAAGGAATCATAGGTAACTTCAGTGAATTTGAAGTCATCTATGTAAGTGAGAACGGGAAAGACCTTATCCAAAAATTTGAAGAAGGCAATGCCATTCCTGATATTATTCTTTTAGATATCAGCATGCCTATTATGGACGGTTTTGAAACGGCAGTCTGGCTTACAAAAAACCATCCCGATGTTAAAATTATGGCTCTCAGTATGCAGGGGGATGACAACAGCGTAATTAAGATGATCAAAAGCGGAGCAAAAGGTTACCTGCTGAAAAACACCCATCCAAGAGATCTGGAAACCGCACTTACCCGGCTCAATAGTGACGGCTTCTTTTATCCGGACTGGGCTTCCAAAATCATATTTTCCAACCTGAACAAAGAGACTGAATCTGAGATTGCGATAAAAATTTCCGACAGAGAAAAAGAGTTTCTGAAATACACTGTAACCGAACTCAGTTATAAGGAAATTGCTGACAGAATGTGCTGCAGTCCGAGAACAGTAGAAAGCTATCGCGATCAGCTTTGTGAAAAACTGGATCTTAAAACCCGCGTAGGGCTAGCGGTTTTTGCCATTAAAAATGGTTTTGCTAATTAAGTTTTACAGTGAAAAAATTCTTTTAAAAATAAATTTAAACGAAAAGTATACATATAAAATAGTTAAAAACTAAAAATAAACCAGTAGTTTTGATAAAATTGATTAAAATTCAATACATTTCAAGTAATGATAAGATTTAATCAAACAAAAACACTAATTATTAACAATACATCAAATAAATTAAGAAATTATTTGCATATTAATTTCAAATAATATAATTTCACAACCTCAACCTAAATGATTTTGATATGAAAAAACTATTATTTGGAGCTTTTATGCTCACTGTAATGTCTGCATGTAATACTGACAGCGTTACTAATCAAAATGAAAACACAACTGACGAAGCAGTAGCAACTGCAGGTTTTGCTCAAAGGGGCTGTGCGTCTGAGGAAATCAGACAGGAAGCATTGAAAAGAAGCCCTGAACTCCAACAAAGATTTGCAGCATTAGAAACCAATACAGAAAAGTTCGCCAACGATGTGAAATTTGGAAAAGTTTTAGCTGATGGTACGGTAGAAATCCCGGTTGTAGTGAATGTTATATACAGAACTACAGCTGAAAACGTTTCTGATGCAAGAATTGCTGAACAAATTGCAGTATTGAATGCTGATTATTCCGGAACCAACACTGATGCCAGCAAAATTCCAACTGAATTTCAGGCTGTAAGCTCTGGTGACACAAAAGTAAAATTCAGACTGGTCAATACTGTTAGAAAATCTACCACAAAAACCGGATGGGCCACCAATGATGATATGAAAAAAGCATCAAAAGGAGGAATTGATGCTACTAATCCTACCAATTATTTAAATTTATGGGTTGTAGGTAAAATGACCAGCCAGGGACGTACCATTCTTGGATATGCAACTTTCCCTGAATCTGCAGGTTTATGGAATGACGGTGTTGTAATTGCTGCTCCGTATTTTGGAAAAACAGGAGCTTCTTCACCTTTCAACCTGGGAAGAACAGCAACACATGAAGTAGGACACTACTTAAACTTAAGACACATCTGGGGAGATGCTAATTGCGGAAATGACCAGGTAAGTGATACTCCTACACAAACTACAGCAAATTACGGAAAACCTTCATACCCGCTATATAATACTTGCAGCGGCGTACAGAGATCTGTAATGTTTATGAATTACATGGATTATGTAGATGATGCAGCAATGTTTATGTTCTCTGCAGGACAAAAAACAAGAATGCAGTCTGTAGTAGCTTCTTCTGGTGCAAGATCCGGATTGAGAGTATATTAAAATTTAAATATTATCAAACTTAAGAGGCTGTCTCAAAAGTACCCCATCTCTCGAACTCCTGTCTGACAACTTTTGTTGTTTAAGAGATTCTCAGAGCGTTAGTTTACCTTTTGAGACAGCCTCTTTTTATTATATCTATCTCCTGAAATTTAAATCCCATTTCGGTTTCAACAACACTTACTTGCATAAAAATATCCTATAAAAAGCAATAGAAACGTAAAATTATTAACACTTAAAATCCGCTCAATTGTTAAATATAAATCAAATTATTATTTTTAACTAAAATTCAATCAAACATCACTTTAATTATACTTAATTCAATCAAACACTATATAATTTAAAACATCATTGGTTTTTCCAATAAATAATTTGCATATTACTCACAAATACTATAATTTCACGCCCTCAACCAAATTATAGTATAACGATATGAAAAAATTCTTAATGGGAGCCCTGGTCCTGGGCTTTATGTCGGCATGTAACACCGACAGTTTAACCAATCAAAATGAAACATCTGCGGATCAGGAAAATTCTGTTCCAGGTGCTCTTAAAAGAAGCTGCCCTTCGGAAGAAATCAGACAAGCAATGCTTTTGAAAAATCCAGCGCTACAACAGAAAATAGCGGATATTGAATCCGGTACTGAAAAATTTGCAGAAAACCTTAAAGTGGGAAAAGTTCTTGCAGACGGAACTGTTGAGATCCCGGTAGTTTTTAATGTCATCTACAACACTTCCACTCAAAATGTTTCAGACACAAGAATCGCAGAACAAATCGCTGTTCTTAATGCCGATTACGGAGGCACCAATTCTGATGTTACGAAAATTCCTTCTGCATTTCAGCCTGCCGCAGCAGGTGATGTAAAAATCCGTTTCAAATTAGTTGCAACCAACCGTAAACAGAGTTCAAAAACAGGCTGGAGATCTGATCTTGAACAAATGAAAAAAGCCAGCACCGGAGGAATTGACGCTACTGATGCCAATAAAAACCTGAACATCTGGGTTGTAAATTCAATTCTTGACGAAAACAACCAACCTGGAACTCTGGGCTACGCCTACTATCCTGAACATGCAGGACAATGGTATGACGGTCTTGTAATAGGTTATCAGTATATAGGAAAAACAGGAGCTTCAGCTCCGTTTAATTTGGGAAGAACAGTAACCCATGAAGTAGGACATTACCTGAACCTTCCGCACCTTTGGGGATCATCTGACACAGGATGCCAGACAGATTACTCTAATGATACCCCTACATCTCCCGGCCCTAATTATGGAAATCCTACTTACCCTCTAAACAGAATTTGCGGAGGTGTAAGCCGTTCTCAGATGTTTATGAATTATATGGATTATGTAGATGACAAATCTATGTTTATGTTCTCTGCCAACCAAAAAACAAGAATGCAGGCTGTAGTATCAGCATCGGGACCAAGAGCAGGATTAAGATAATCATCTGGATTACTTAAAATATTATAAAAATATTAAAATAGTCTATCTCAATTTTTGGGATAGATTTTTTTAATATTTTTACGCGATTTAAATTCAACACCACTACGATGAAAAAAATAGCATTAGCATCAGGAATACTATTGCAATTATACTGTATTAAAGCACAGGATACTATCCCATCCCGCAATCTCAAGGAAGATCTGGCACTTATCAATTCAGGATATACAATTCAGGAGAAAACTCCTTTTTTCCAGAAAGAATGGGTAAAAAAATCGGTGGCTCCAGCTCTACTTTTTACGGCAGCCGCAGCAACATGGGGAGAAAAAGAGAATATTCGCGAGGTAAGAAACCGTTACCTTCCCAACTTCAAAGTAAAATATGATGATTATCTGCAGTACGCTCCTGCTGCTGCAGTCTACGGATTAAAACTGGCAGGTGTAAAAGGGCGTAACAATATAGGACGGGCTACTTTATCCTACGGCACCAGCTTAGCCATCATGGCTATTTTAGTTAATTCTATTAAATATACAGCAAAAGTGGAACGTCCCGATGGATCCAAAAACAACTCTTTCCCATCAGGGCATGCCGCAATGGCTTTTACCAATGCCACATTTCTACACAAAGAATATGGTTTGGTGAATCCGGCCTACAGTATTGCCGGATATGGTTCTGCTACTCTTACGGGACTTGGACGAAATTTAAATAACAGACACTGGGTTCCGGATATTCTCGCCGGGGCAGGTATCGGAATTATATCAACAGAACTGGGGTATTTTTTTATTGACAAAATTTATAAAAACAAAGGTGATAATTTAAGTCTCTTATCCAGAATACAAGGTAACGATTATCCATCCTTTCTTTCTTTAAAGATGGGAACTGCGTTTGGCACCACAAACTTCCTGAGAGAATCTGAACTGGATGATAAAAAACAAATCGGTTTTGAGGGCGGACTGGAAGGCGCTTATTTCTTTTCAAAAAAATGGGGTGTGGGTGCTGATGTATCTTTCAGCAGCTTCCCTATTAAATCTCAAAGAATAACATTAGATGACGGGCAGGATTTTGGTGATCATGAAATCAAAACACAATCCATGGGATTCCTTTCTGCAGGTATTGGGCCTTATTTTTCTCATGAATTATCAGATAAATGGCAGCTTACTGTGAAGATTACCGGAGGATATGCTGCTACTGCCACTGGAAAAGTATTTGTAAAGGGAGAGGATATCGATGCTCCCAACCATGAGCTCCAAATAGCCAGATATAAACCTAAACCAGCTTTCCGCTGGAATACAGGTGCTTCTATGACTTACAAGTTTAATCCGGGATTAGGTCTTACTTTCTATACGGATTACAATCAGATCAACTCCACCATCCGTTATTACTTCAGCGATGAAATTAAGGAAAGTGCTGAATTGGATCAGGAACTGAACAACCTGATTGCTAAAAAAAAAATCAATTATGTCACGCTAGGGTTACGATTGACAGCCTATTTTTAAAACAAGAAAGCCTCCAGAATCTGAAGGCTTTACTTTTATAAGTTTTTACGGTTGTCATCCGGAGTATAATCCATAAAGATATCTCCGTCCAGCTGTACCGATTTTATTTTCTTCTTTATAGGAATGACAAGATCTGTCAGTTTCTGATCTTTTTCCCACACTGAAGGTGAAAAATGGATTTTTTCTGTCGTTCCATCGTCATAAGAAAGGATGGCATCAAACGGAATGGCAAAACCTCCTACATTCGCTATGTTGATGGTAAGCATGTCATTCATCTGGGATGCTCCTGTTACTTTTAAGTCAATATAATTATTGGTATAAAACCAATTGTGGAAGAACCAGTTCAGATTTTTTCCAGATCCCGCATTCATAGAATTGAAATAATCCCATGGCACAGGATGCTTCCCATTCCAGTTGTCCATATAATGGTGTAATGCTTTTTTGAAGAGCTCATCTCCCAGATAATCTTTCAGCGCCAGATAAGACAATGAAGATTTTACATAGGAGTTGTTTCCATATCCGGCACCGCTTACCTGCGTACTCATGGTAATTATCGGTTGATCCTGTTCTGCAGAAGGATCATTGATCCATTTTTTAACGCGGAAGTTTTTATAAAATTCCCTGGCAGCAGCTTCTCCGTTTTCATCAATTCCTATAAGATATTCCAGCGTGGTTGCCCAGCCTTCATCCATAAATGCATATCTGGTCTCATTGATTCCCATATAAAAAGGGAAGTAGGTATGAGCAATTTCATGATCTGCCGTAAGCCTGGCATCATTAAGATCATCAGGAATACTGGTATCATTAATCATCATAGGATATTCCATATCTGCATATCCCTGGATAGCCGTCATTACGTTATAAGGATATTCTACGCCTGGCCAATTTTTTGAAAACCAATCCAGGTTGTAACGCATCCAGTCTACATAATGTTCAAAATCTTTAGCTCCGTTTTTATATCCTGCCTGAACGCTGGCCCTTTTTGTTTTCAACTGAACACTGGCAGCATCCCACACATAATGGTTACTCATCGCAAAACAAAAATCTGTAATATGATTTGCTTTAAATTTCCAGACATTCCACTTGTTCTGCTTTGTTACTTTTCCGGACTTCATTTCCTGTTCTGTGGCAATATGCATCAGCTTATCACTTTTCAGGGAAGCTTTATATCTTTTTAAATATTGAGGCTGAAGCACAGCTTCCGGATTCAGAAAATCACCGGTTGCCCAGACTACATAATTTTTCGGTGCGGTGATGGCAAAACTGTAATCATTGAAATCATTATAAAACTCCTGTCTGTCTGAATGCTGGAGCATATCCCATCCGTTGTAATCATCATACACGGAAATTCTTGGAAAAGAGTATGCCACATAGAATGTTTCAGGATCAATCTGCCCTTCTCTTCCACTCTGAACCGACAATGGATATTCCCACTCTATTTTAACCTCAGCTTTTGACTTGGATTTCAGTGCTGATTTTAATTTTACTTTTTCAACAGTACTCCAGTCATCACTGTTGATCTCATATTTTACATTGTTTACCGTAAAAGACTTAATTTTCAGCCCTGATGAAAGGAAATCTTTAGATACAAATCCTGATCTTGGCGACTGTGGCTTGTGAAGGTTATTCACAAATCGTATAGCCAGTTCATTCAGGTTATCCGGGCTGTTGTTGGTATAAACAATAGTTTCTTTTCCTGAAACTATTTTTGTAGCAGCATCTACTTTCACCTCTACATTATACACTCCTTTATTCTGCCAGTAGTTTTTCCCTGGTGCTCCGGAGATATCACGTGTACCTCTTTCATACGCTTTTTTGATATTCCTCGGCATATACAATTCCTGAGCTGACAGCTGCAGTAAAGAAACTGCGATCAGCATTCCGGAAAAAATTTTCTTCATAGCGATCTCTTTAAAGATAGGCATCAAAAATAGCGAAAATGTGCCATCAGACGACCATTATTTCACAATAATATTTCACCGTAATTAACTTTTATATTAAAAAATTCTACAACCTATCTTGTCCGACTGTTTTTTTAATTGTTTTGGTATTTTTAACTGATTGATTTCCAAAGTTGAATTTCAATAAAAATCTTTGTGAAAACAGTGATCCCCAAATAAAAATCCAATCCCTGAGAGGAATTGGATTTGAAATTGATTTTCCAACCAATTGATTTTTTTATAGGGAAAGATTCACGATCACCGGAAAATGATCTGACGGATACAAGAGATTTTCTCTTCTGTCATTGATATGTCTGTGAGATCTGATCTTAAAGCCTTGTGTAAAAATATAATCGATTCTGTCTTTCGGGACTGTATTGACATCAAAAGCGGTGAAAGATCCTACAGGACCATAATGCTTGGTTTCCGAGTGATAGAAACTGTCTTTCATATTCTGAGAAAGGATTTTAATAGGTTCTGAATCATCTGTCAGATTAAAATCTCCGCTCAGCGTTACCGGAAGGTTTCTTGGATTCAGTTCTTTGATTTTTTTCAGAATCAGTTCAGAAGATTTTACTCTTGCCACATTTCCTACATGATCAAAATGAAGATTCATCGCCAGGAATTCTTTCTTCGATTTTTTATCTTTAAATATGGCGTAAGTACAGATCCTGTTCAGTGCGGCATCCCAGCCTTTTGATGGTTTTTCCGGAGTTTCAGATAACCAGAATGTCCCTGATTTTACTGCTTCAAGTCTGTTTGTGTCATAAAAGATGGCAGAAAACTCTCCTTTCTCTTTGCCGTCATCTCTTCCTACTCCTATATAATCATAGTTTTTTAATCCTGTTTTAATATCTTTCATCTGTTCCGGAAGCGCTTCCTGTACTCCGAAATAATCAGGATGATAATACGTCAGTAAATCGGCAACATCCTGCTTTCTTTTTGGCCAGGCATTGTCTTTATCCGACTCTACATTCAGTCTGATATTAAAACTCATTACGGTAAGGTCCTGTGAAAATCCCAATGCAAAAAACATCAGAAACACCATTGAAAATCTGAAATTCATATGTTATTTTATCATTAAGAGACAAAAATAAAACTTCTCTGCGACAGAAAAGCTTTATTGATGTGATTATATTGTTAAATTATCTTTTTCTTCTTCTACAGATATAAAATATTCCTGAAATTCAGACACTGAAACTGGCAGCTGACTTTCAAGTTTTACAATTCCCAAGGTTTTATAGTGTGAGGCCAGTTTTATGCCTTTAGTTTTGAGAAGAGTTTCAAGCCTTTTAAAATTTATATCTTTCTTTAAAACTGCGAGATAAGTAATCATAGGTATACCTGTATTAAACCATTTCCAATATCTCTGTATTTTATCCCTTCAACAGGTCTTGCTTTGTTTTCAATCAGCTCCCAGATCTCTTTTGCCGATTTATCGGGAAACTGTTCCATATACAACGCTGCAAGCCCTGAAACATGCGGTGCGGCCATACTGGTACCACTCATTGTATAGTACAGGTTATTTTTGTTCTTCGCATTTTTAGGATACGAACTGATAATATCGACTCCGGGAGCACAGACATTGATGTTTCCGCCTGTAGATGGATTAAGACCTGCGTTTGAAAATCTGGCGATCTTCATTTGTCCGTCAATAGCTCCAACAGCCATGATCGATTTTGAATTGGCAGGCATGGAAACAGGCTGTGGAATCTGTGGCCTGTTGCTGTCATTTCCTGCTGCTGCGATAATAAGGCAGTTATTTTCAAGTGCTCTTTCTCCAATGGTTTCAAAAAGAACAGATGGCTGATCATCAAACTTCACAGGAGAAGCTAGTGAAAGAGACAATATTCTGAATTTCTTAGAAATGGCCCAGTCTATCGCATCAATGACACTGCTGGTAGTTCCTCTTCCATTGTCTGCGAGCACTTTTGCTATTTTCAGGTTGCAATCCTTAGCTATTCCGTAACGTCTTCCGTTATCACTTCTTGTATTTCCTGCAGCCACTCCTGCACAGTGTGTGCCATGTCCGTTGGGATCTCTGTTCCAGTCCTCACCATCTATAAAAGATTTCCCTTCAATCACTTCGGCGGAAAAATCGGGATGGGAAATTTCAAGTCCGGTATCAAGAATGCATACATCAATTCCTTTTCCTGTGTAGCTGGCATTTTCCAGTCCGATCGCTTTTAATCCCCATTCCATTTCAATGAATGATTTTTGAGGTAAAGGTTTGCTGGTAATATATTTTTCAAGTTCTGAGATTTTTTCTGCAAGCCCGGCAGACTGTTTTTTAAGCTCATTAATCAATTGCAATTCATCTGCAGGAAAAAATTCTCTTTCTTTTTCGTAGTATACAATAGAATTGGATTGATCTTTCACGGCACTTTTCAATTGATCTTCATCCATATTTTCCACCACCAGAACCCCAAGATTTTTGTAAAGTACACCATTGTCCTGATCAATGATTTCATAAGAACGGTTTTCTTTCGATAGAAATTCTGAAGAGGTGATACTCACTTCCAGCTCTTTCTCAATTTTTTTGAGTGCGTTTTTCTGCTGGTTCTGCAGCAGAACAATATATCTTCCGGTTTCCATAATGATCTTTTTTTAAATTAATTTCAGAAATATCTTTTCGAGAATAAGAAAAATATCCTCCGGAATAATGGTCAGTCTGAGTTTCTTATTAATTCCGGATATGGCAGTATTTTGTTCAACCAATGAAGTCCAGAAACGTTCAATTTTGGGAACGGAGTTCATGTCCTTCAGCTTTTCATCATCCAGAATACCATTTTGATATAATGAGACAATGATTCCTGAAATAAGTTCTTCCGCCTCCTCAAGTTTTTTATTCTCCCTGGCATATATTTCCATCAGGATATCATAAATACTTTCCATTCCGTTAAATGAGAATCCTGCGAGCATTTCTCTTCTCCCTGTCATTATTTTCTCCATTTTAATAGGATTAAAGCCTCTTTTAACGGTAGAAATCATATTCATTACCTTCAGCACTTCGGATTCGTGGCTGGTGTTTCCTTTGGTACGGAAATACTCCAGAACTTCGTTGAGAAATGCATCAAACCGGGCATCAAAGTCAAATGATTTTGACAGGTATAAAGTCTGAACCTCATTGAACTGTTCCAGCAGTTCTTTGATTTTCTGTACCGTAAAGTGGATAAGTTCCTGCATTACTCAAAAGTTATCTGTTCTATTTCATTACCGTCTTTATCTTTGTAAGACACAATCCTGATTCCTTCCTCCTCCATTTCCACATGAAGGTTGATAAATAATTTGTCTTTATCTTCTGCTGCACTGGTGTTAGGATCTATGTAAATGCTGTTCAGCTTTGCATTCACCAGCGTATATTTATTCAGCAGAACCTTTGAAAAAATTTCTTTCAATTCATCAGTTTCTTCTTCTGTTCCTTCCTGAGGTCGGAATATTCCTGAATTCAGAAGCTGCATTTTCTTTCTGAGATCCAGTTTGAGCACTTCATTGGCAGGAAGGTTCCCGAATTTCTGATCATTCTTTTCCAGCTTGCTGAACAGGGTTTTGAATTCTTCAGTCTGAAGCTGTCTTTTGCTGATTTCAGGAATATTAAATTTCTTCTCCCTATTCACCAGACGGATTCTTTCATTTATTTCTGTCACAAACTGATCTTCATTCAGTTTAAAATTATATTTGGGATCTGAATCGATATCCGTAATTTTAATCGGAATGTCCATCTTTACACTAGGCAGAGCATAGCGCGGAACCTTGAAATATTTAAGGTATTCATGGCGGGCATATTCTTTGGCAATAAGAACCGCATTCTCATCTGCTTTTTTACGAGCCTGAATTATCTCGTTGTTGAGATAATCCAGGTAATCTGATAGTTTTATCATCTTTCGTAAAATCTAATTATTGTGAAAGAAGTCCAAGCACTTTTTCAAGCCCTGCAGGCATTTCGTCATTGGTTGCACGCACTTTTACCCCAAGAGAATATTCTTTTTCCACTTTAATTCCTGTACTGGAAGTTCTCTTATAGGAGACATCCACTTTGAATTTCACAGGTCCCCATCCACCGGATACTCCGGCATTGATCCCGAATTCATCACTTACGTCTTTTGTGTATGTAGAATTAAGTTTCACATTAAAGTCTACTTCACAGGTCTCAATTCTGAAGCTCGGAACATTCAGCAATGCAATAAACGGCACTGAAATTTCTACGTCGTTCGGAATCGTTTTAGGGTTGGTGGCACTTACCGGCTCATCTTCTTTAAAATCCGGGTTCGGAATATTTTTTTTGTATTTGAATTCTGCCATTCTCAGTTTTTTAGGGCTGGCAGCATTGGCCGGATCTGTAAGCTCGAACCCAACTTCGTTGATGAAATTAACGGTGGCAATTGAGGCATTGGACTGTGCTTTTACACAAGCATCCAAAGGTCCGCCAATAATCGTTGCAAAGTCGATGCTTCCCAATTCTGCCGCAAAATCTGCATTGGCAGCATCTGAAGTTCTGAAGATCTCTTCATCGGCAGCCATTTTACCGGCAATCATTTTCATGATTTCTGAAGACGCACCTGAGAAAGATTTTTCCCACTTTTCGTCATAGTTCTTTTTGAATTCGTCTACAATTGCTAACAATTCCTTATTCGTCAATGAACTCAGTTCTGAGGTTTCAATTCCTGACACTTTTTCATAGACTGCCGGAGTCAGTACTTTTTCTACTCCCGATAAAAGGTCGATTAACTCATTTTTTGTTTTTTTGGCGTGGCTTGCTTCAAGCACCGATTTTAATGTTTCCATGCTTTTTGTTTTTGATTAATATTGTGGGACAAAATTAGATCACCGGGCTTCAAAACATTTCAGGAGAACACCTCTACTTGTTCAGGAAAAACACCCTAAAAATAAAAAGCCTGAACTTACTAGTGGTAAGCTCAGGCTTTTGTAATACATATAGCAAATATTTATTTTATAGACGCCAAGATCATATTAACTATTATTATTTAAGGAAGCTGAGAAAGCAACAAAGTTGCTGATGAATCTGCATGGATATGCTTACGCTTAGAAAGAATCAATTGTATTGATTCCATCTTTGCTCCCTTAAGAATCAGCATGAGACAGTAAACCTTTGCACTAAATTTAAAGGTAATTATATACAATTTTACATTAATCTGCTATCTTACTTATTATTATGACTTTGTCATTCTGAATGTAACGCAGTGAAATGAAGAATCCAGGTTTTACATGAGATTCTTCCTTCGTCAGAATGACAATGGCGTAAAATTGTATATAGTCGCCAATTTAAATAAATTCACCGTTTCTATGCCGGTTTTTTGCTGTTATTTTCCAGATTAACATCAGGGACAACAGAATCCGGATCCAGTTTTACCTCATCAATTTCCTTGCTGGAATCTACCTTGAACGTCCATTCAGTATTTCTTTTCCAGACCTCAACAGGAATTTTTACCGTCTGTGCTGTTCCGTCTTTGAATTTGATCTGTACGGTTGTAGGCATTGGCAGCTGACCAATATTTTCAACCGTAATCTGAACTCCGTTTTTAAAGTCTCCGTTGACATATTGTACGGTTTTAACAGCCTGATCAATTTTCCATTTATTAAAGAACCATCCTCTCCAGAACCAATTCAGTTCCTCTCCGGAAACATTTTCCATTGTGTGGAAGAAATCCCATGGCGTCGGATGTTTGAATGCCCAGCGATCTATATAGGTTCTGAATGCTTTGTCAAACTTTTCAGGTCCCAGAATTGCTTCTCTTAAAACATCTAAACCTGTACCCGGTTTATAGTAAGCCAACGCTCCGATACTTCTTTCTTTCATATTATCAGGTCCTACCATTACAGGCTCCAGACTGTCAGTCAGCAAATACATTCCTGATCTTGCCAGATTCGGTTTACGGTAATATTCTCCTTTATTAAAAGCTTCGGTGGAAAGTCCGTTGATAAAAGTATTAAATCCTTCATCCATCCATGCAAATAATCTTTCATTAGATCCTACGATCATAGGGAACCAGTTGTGTCCGAACTCATGGTCTGTAACGCCCCAAAGATCTTCCCCTTTGGAATCCATATGACAGAAAACAATTCCCGGATATTCCATTCCACCTTCGTTTCCTGCTACATTGGTGGCAGCCGGATAGGTGTATTCATACCATTTTTTCGAATAATGCTCTATGGCCGCTTTCGTATATTCTGTAGATCTTCCCCACGCTTTTTCACCGGCACTCTCCGCAGGATAAGCAGAAATAGCTAAAGATTTCTTTCCACTGGGTAAATTGATTTTTGCAGCATCCAAAATAAATCCGGCAGATGATGCCCATGCAAAATCTCTTGTTTGATTAATTTTAAATTTCCAGGTTTTTGTTCCTGAAGTTTTATTTTTACCGATTTCAGACTCAGGGCGGATCATTACCGTTTTATCACTGTTTCTTGCCTCATTCCATCTGTTGATTTCTTCTTTGCTGTACACTTCTTTCTCATTCAGAAGCTCTCCGGATGCTACGACATAATGACTGGCGGGAACAGTAATATTGGCTGTAATATTTCCATATTCTAAATAAAACTCTGAAGCTCCAAGGTAAGGAAGTGTATTCCAGCCCATCACATCATCATACACGCACATTCTCGGATACCACTGTGCGATGGTAAATATTTTACCATTTTTAGTATCCTGAACTCCCATTCTGTCTGAACCATACTCAGGAGAAATAAAAGAATATTCTATTTCTATCTTTGCCACACCTCCGTTGGCTTTCAGCTCTTTGGGAAGATCAATCTGCATTCTTGTATCGGTAACGGTGTATTTTACATCTTTCTTACCATCCAGTTTGACTGATTTAATGGTATATCCACCGTTAAATTCTTCACCATGAGCTCCGTTTCTGCTCCCGGAGAGCGGCACTACACCATTTCCTCTGGAATCTTTTGCAAACAGATTCTGATCCAGCTGCAGCCAGAGAAAACCTAATTTATCAGGACTGTTGTTGGTATAGGTAATCTGCGCTGTACCGGTAATTTCTTTTTTATCTTCATTCAGGCTG
The DNA here is from genome assembly GCF_036362765.1 of Chryseobacterium sp. CP-77. Lineage (NCBI taxonomy): Bacteria > Pseudomonadati > Bacteroidota > Flavobacteriia > Flavobacteriales > Weeksellaceae > Chryseobacterium > Chryseobacterium sp. CP-77. The sequence goes on along the minus strand of NZ_CP143637.1, from coordinate 4,130,828 downwards.
ACGTTCAAATGATAATCTGCTGAATTCTGCCAGTAAGCATGTCCCGGCTGTCCGCTTGCAGAACGGGTAGCTGTGCCTGTCTGCGGATAAAAGAACGGCTTAAATGCTTCTACATAATCGTATTTCGGAGTTTGCTGTGCATAGGCAGATCCTGAGAACAGAACCACTGCAAGCGTCGAAACAAGGGTTGGAAGTTTAAAATTCATTTGAAAAAGTATTATTTAGTGTATAGGTAAAAAAAACTCCCGGATTTGTTACACATCCGGGAGTTTTTTTAATACAAGTTTAATTTAATTTGATTTTTTGGCTTTAATCATTGCTTCCAAAGCATCCCACATTTCTTTAGGAATTGCTTCAAGCATATTGAACTCTCCGGCACCCTGAAGCCATTCTCCACCATCAATGGTTACCACTTCCCCGTTCATATAAGCAGAATAGTCGGAAACCAGATAAGCCGCAAGGTTGGCCAGCTCCTGATGTTCTCCTACTCTTCTCAACGGAACTTTTTTCTTCATATCGAATTTCTCCTGAAGATCTCCGGGAAGAAGTCTATCCCAGGCTCCTTTCGTAGGGAAGGGTCCTGGTGCAATAGCATTGAAACGGATTCCGTATTTTGCCCATTCTACCGCTAATGATCTGGTCATCGCCAGCACTCCTGCTTTTGCACAGGCAGACGGTACAACATAGGCAGAACCTGTCCATGCGTAAGTGGTTACGATATTCAGTACTGTTCCGGGAGTTTTAGAATCTATCCAGTGTTTTCCTATGGAAAGGGTACAGTTTTTCGTTCCTTTTAAAACAATATCGAGAATGGAGTCAAAAGCAGAGTGAGTCAGTTTTTCTGTTGGAGAAATGAAGTTTCCGGCTGCATTATTCAACAAAATATCAATTTTCCCGAATTCTTTCAGTGTTGCCTCTTTCATAGCTTCCACCTCATCCCAGTTTCTTACATCACATGCTACACAAAGCACCTTACCTCCGGTTTCATCTTCCAGCTCCTTAGCTGTGGTCTGCAGCTTCTCCAGATTTCTGGAAGTGATCACTACTTTGGCGCCCAGTTCAAGAAAGTATTTAGTCATCGCTTTTCCAAGACCGCTTCCGCCTCCTGTTACAATTGCTACTTTATCTTTTAGTGCACCTTCGCGCAGCATAGGTTGTGTATATAGACTCATAAAATATTTTTTCTTAAAAATAATAAATATTGAAATGCAATCCTGTAAAATAGGTTGATAAATAATGCTACAAATAATTATTCTTCACATAAAAGCTCTCTCAACTTTTACATTCATGATTTTTAACCCCAAAAGACATAAAAGTTTTAAATCCTTAAGTTTTTTAGAGCCAAGCTCTATGTAAAGAAGTACATCAAAGATTTTCATCTTATTTGAACTTTTCTCCGGCATTATTTTAAACTTACCTAAGCGGACAAAATGAAAGCTTTTGTGCCTTTTGCGGTTTCATAAAGATTAGGCGTCTTTATAAATAAACTATTCGAAAAAGAAAATAGCCTGATAACAATTACCAGGCTATTTCTATTTGTTAAAACGATATATTAAGAAGCTACCACTCCTTTGAAAGAAAGTGTTTTAGGAGTTTTGCTGTCGCTGGTAGTAACATTTACTGTCTTCATAAATGGTCCTACTGTTGCTGCGTTATAGCTGGCTTCCACAAATCCTTTTTTTCCTGGCTGGATAGGAGTTTTTGTGTAATCGGCAGTTGTACATCCACATGAAGGCGCTACATTCTGAATAATGATTGGTTTTGAACTTGTGTTTGTAAATTCAAATCTGATCAATTTTGGTTTACCCTGAGGAATATTTCCTACATCGATAGATTCTGATTTCCATTTGATAGCATCAGCAACCATTTTTACGATAGATGGACCATCTGTAGTCAATACATTCGCATAAAACGGAGAGAACGCCAACACGGCTAAAAGAGCTGTAATTTTTAATTTTTTCATGAGTATATATTTTAATATTTGAAACTGATTATGTTCTTCTATATGACAAATGTAAAGCAGACAATGATTATGGCTTGTTAACCGCTGTCTAACATTTGTTAATGAGTTGTTAATAGTAAAAGATAAATAGATATTTTTGGATAATATTGTTTCAGGAAATGAAAATAAAAAGACTCAATATTATTATCACGCTTGGATTCGTCGCTATTATCGGAATTTTAATAGCACAATTGATGTGGACGATACAGGCTTATAATCTTGAAGACAAAAAATTTAACCAGAAAGTCAATATTGCCTTAATGGAAGTCGCAGAAAAACTCTCCGGAGGAAAGACATCCTATACCGAAAATCCGGTACAGAATATTGCCAATGATTATTATGTGGTGAATATCAACAATGAATTTCACCCTGTTGTGCTTGAATATTATCTGAAGACAGAATTTACCCGCTTTCAGATCAATACAGATTATGTGTATGCATTATACAACTGCCACAGCGATAAAATGATCTATGGAAAATACATGACCTCGCATCAGGAAAGCCCCAGCAATAAGGTGATCAATTTTCCAAAGCATAAAAATCTGATCTATTATTTTTCCATACGATTTCCTGATAAGACCACTTACCTGATCAGTTCATTACGATTCTGGTATCTCCTTACATTTGCTCTTATCATCATCCTTTTGGTGTATGTATATTCTATTTATACGATCATTCAGCAGAAGAAGTTCTCGGAGCTGCAGCGTGATTTTATCAATAATATGACTCATGAGTTTAAGACTCCTTTATCCTCCATCCTGTTAGCATCAGAAGCACTTAATAAACAGGAAATGGTACAGGAAAATTCTAAACTGCAGACCTATACCTCTATTATCATCAATCAAAGCCACAAGCTCAATAGCCACATTGAGAAAATATTGAATATTGCTAAAAATGATGCGGCAGGACTGTCATTAAAGCCTCAAAAGATCCTGCTACTCCCTTTTATTCAGGAAATTGCAGACAATGTACAGCATAAAAACAAGGATCTCAGCATTGAGATCGATATTGAAAACAGTACTTCGGTAATGGCAGATGAATTTCACTTTACGAATATCATTTACAACCTGCTGGATAATTCTATCAAGTATTGTGAAACAAAGCCTGTGATTAAAATTTCAGCTTATAAAGATTCAAAAGGCTTATATTTAAAGTTTAAAGACAACGGAATGGGAATTCCTGCTAAAAATATTCCTCATATTTTTGAAAAGTTTTATCGGGTACATACCAAAAGAAGTGAAGAAGTAAATGGTTTCGGGCTGGGATTATTCTATGTAAAAAAAGTAGTTCAGCAGCATCATTGGAAAATTTCTGTGGAGAATAATGAAGACAAAGGAATTAGTACAACGCTCTTCTTTCCGTTTTCAAATTAATCATGTGTAAGTATGGAGAAATCTAAAATTTTATATGCCGAAGATGACAAAACAATAGCTTTTCTCGTGGAAGACAGTTTGGAAAGTTATTATGATATCAGCTGTTATTCTGATGGAGAATCTGCGTTGGAAGCATTTAACAGCCAGGATTTTGATATCTGCCTGCTGGATATTATGATGCCCGGCATGAGTGGATTTGAGGTAGCACAAAATATCCGCAGTAAAAATTCTGAAATTCCTATTATTTTCATCTCTGCAAAAGCTTTAAAAGAGGACAGAATCAAAGGACTTAAAATTGGAGCTGATGATTATCTGGTAAAACCATTTAGTATTGAAGAACTGATGCTGAAAATTGAAGTTTTCCTGAAACGCACTAAGAAATCTGATACTTCCCCTCTGCAATATAAAGTGGGCAAATATGATTTTGATCCAAAAAATTACACCCTGAAAGGTGCGGAAAACAATATTACCCTTACCCAAAGAGAATCTGACCTCCTTTTATATTTTATCCGCCATAAAAATCTGGTGGTCAAAAGGCAGGAAATCCTGAGGGCCATCTGGGGTGATGATGATTATTTTATGGGACGGAGCCTCGATGTTTTCATTTCCCGGCTGAGGAAGGTACTGGCTGAAGAACAGAACATAGTAATAGAAAATCTCCACGGAATAGGTTTCCGTTTTTCAGAAAAAGAGTAAATAGCCCTTAACTAATTTAAAACACAACAGAAAATGATGATTTTAATTAATTTTAAACTTTGAAAAATTGTCATTAATGAAAAATCGCAAGTCTATTGTTTTTCTTTCTCTAGCATTTTTAAGTGCAAACTTTCATGCCCAAAAATTTGAAAAATTAATACAATATGTCAATCCTCTGATCGGAACTGAAAAGATGGGACATACTTATCCGGGAGCCACCGTTCCTTTTGGTGCCGTACAGCTAAGCCCTGAAACAGACACCATTTCCTATGAACTTAACGGAAAATACAACGGTGAGATGTATAAATACTGCGCCGGCTACCGTTATGAAGATAAAACCATAGTGGGATTCAGCTCTACCCATTTCAGCGGTACAGGACATTCTGATCTGGGAGATTTTCTGGTAATGCCTACTGTTGGAAAACTTCAGTTGAATCCCGGAACAGCAGCTAATCCTGAAAGCGGATACAGAAGCAGATTTTCACACCAGAACGAAACTGCAGAAGCCGGATATTATAAAGTAAAACTGGATGACCACAATATTCTGGCAGAGCTGACAGCAACTCCCAGAGTCGGAATTCACCGTTATACTTTCCCAAAATCTGATCAAGCTCACATTATTCTGGATCTGATGGCCGGTATTTACAATTATGACGGGAAAAATGTATGGACATACGTTCGTGTAGAAAACGGAAATACCATCACAGGTTATCGGCAGACCAACGGCTGGGCAAGAACCAGAACGGTTTATTTCGCCATGAAGTTTTCAAAACCTTTTAAATCTTACGGTCAGCAAAACTATGATGAAAAGCAGGTTTACAAAGGATTCTGGAGAAAATTCGACCAAAATAAAAACTTTCCGGAGATTGCAGGAAAGAACCTGAAAATGTATTTTGATTTTGATACCAATGAAAATGAAGCGATTGAAGTAAAATTGGCCATTTCTCCGGTAAGCCAGACCAATGCTCTGGAAAATCTGGAAAAAGAAACGGGGAATATGACTTTTGATCAGGTTAAAGCTATAGCCCAGGACAGCTGGAACAAGGAATTAAATAAAATTGTCATCAAAGGTTCTGATACGGAAAAGACTAACTTCTATACAGCAATGTATCATACCTTCATTAATCCTACTACTTATATGGACGTTAATGGAGAATATAAAGGGTTGGATCAAAATGTTCACAAAGCGCATGGTTTTACCAATTACACAACCTTCTCTTTGTGGGATACTTACCGTACACTCCATCCATTTTTTAATATCATCCAGCCTAAACGAAATGGTGACATGGTAAAATCTATGATGGCTCATTACAATCAATTCTCAATGAAAATGCTGCCGATCTGGTCGCATTATGCAAACGACAACTGGTGTATGAGCGGCTACCATAGTGTAAGCGTTGTAGCTGATGCTATTATTAAAGGAAATTATACGGGTGATCCTGAGGAAGCTTTGAAAGCATGTATAGAAACAGCAAATAAAAGAGATTACGAAGGCATAGGACAATATATTGATCTTGGATATATTCCGGCCGAGAAAAACGGAACTTCAGTTTCCAATACCTTGGAATATGCCTATGATGACTGGGCGATTGCTCAACTGGCAAAATATTTAAACAAAACAGAAATCTACAATCAGTTTATCAAACGTTCTGAGAACTGGAAAAATAACTTTGACAAAACTATCGGTTTTATGCGCCCACGTCTGGCAGATGGAAGCTTTAAAAAGGATTTTGATGTATTAAGTACCCATGGGCAGGGCTTTATTGAAGGGAATTCATGGAACTACAGTTTCTTTGTTCCACAAAATCCGGATGAACTGATCACGATGATGGGTGGGAAGAAAAAATTCGCATCCAAACTGGATGAGCTGTTCACCATGCATTTACCTGATGAATTCTTTGCAGACACTGAAGATATTACCCGTGAAGGAATTATTGGTGGATATGTTCACGGAAATGAACCGGCTCACCATGTTGCGTATTTTTATAACTGGGCAGGACAGCCGTGGAAAGCACAGGCACAGATCCGCCGTATTCTGGAAATGCAGTATAAAGCAACACCGGACGGATTGGGCGGAAATGATGATGCCGGGCAAATGAGTGCATGGTATATTCTGAACTCATTAGGTTTCTATCCTGTAGCTCCCGGTTCTGAAGATTATGCTATCGGCAGCCCTGCGATTGATCACGCTGTACTGAATCTGGAAAACGGAAAATTTTTTGAAATTGAAGCGATCAACCAAAGTCCTAAAAATGTATATGTTCAGAAGGTTCTTTTGAATGGAAAAGAAATTAAAAACTTTACATTAAAGCATTCTGAAATTATGAATGGAGGAAAACTGACATTTTATATGGGAAATAAGGCGAAAAAGTAAAAAGGCGAATGAGCAGGGATTTGAATATTCACAGTCTTTTAATTAAATAAGTTTTGGCTCTAAAGCCAATGGAAGGTTAAATATAAAGTGAGCGGGCTAAAGCCCGCTCCTATTGAATTATAATAATCTCTGATTAATCTCTAGGTTCAAAAAGTAATCTCTCTCCAAATTTCTCTTCTGCAATTGTACCATTATCATACACCAAGTGACCATTGACAAAAGTATGGGTAACTTTAGAGTGGAAATTCATCCCTTCCAGTGGGCTCCAGCCACATTTATACAGTAAATTGTCTTTGGAAACCGTCCAATCCTGGTTTAAATCTACCAAAACAAGATCCGCTTTATACCCTTCCTTTACAAAACCTCTTTTTTCAACTTTAAAAAGAATCGCAGGATTATGAGCCATCTTTTCAACGATTTTCTCAAGGGATATTTTACCGTTTTTATAGTTTTCAAGCATTACAATCAATGAATGCTGCACCAAAGGTGCCCCTGAAGGACATTTTGTGTATACATTATTCTTCTCTTCTGCCGTATGCGGAGCGTGGTCTGTAGCAATCACATCAATTCTGTCATCCAGCAAAGCTTCCCAAAGAGCATCTTTATCTTTTTGAGTTTTTACAGCAGGGTTCCATTTGATAAGACCACCTCTTGTTTCGTAATCCTCATTGGTAAATGTAAGATGATGAACACATACCTCAGCAGTGATTTTTTTGTCTTTTAGAGGAATATCATTTCGGAAAAGTTCCATTTCCTTTGCTGTTGAAAGGTGGAAAACGTGAAGTCTCGCCCCTGTTTTTTTCGCAAGCTCTATCGCCTTGGATGAAGATTTATAACATGCTTCTTCACTTCTGATCAGGTGGTGGAATTTTACAGGAATATCATCTCCATATTCATCCATATATTTCTGAGTATTGGCTCTGATGGTAGCTTCATCTTCACAGTGCACAGCAATCAGCATTCTGGTATTACTGAAAATGTTTTCCAGCGTTTCAGGATTATCAACCAGCATATTTCCTGTGGATGATCCTAAAAATAACTTGATTCCCGGAACATTTCTAGGGTTCGTTTTCAAAACTTCCTCCAGATTATCATTCGTTCCTCCCATCATAAAACCATAGTTGGCATATGCTTTTTGGGAAGCAATCTCATACTTGTCTGCCAATAGCTCCTGGGTAACAGCGTTTGGAACAGTATTCGGCTGATCAATAAAACTGGTGATCCCTCCGGCAATGGCTGCTCTTGATTCGCTTTCAATATCACCTTTATGAGTAAGTCCCGGCTCACGGAAATGCACCTGATCATCTATTACTCCGGGAAGAAGATATTTACCTGAACCATCAATGATCTGATCTGCATCTTCAGAAATGCCTCCAGCTATTTTAGAGATTAAATCATTTTCTATCAGGATATCGCTTTCAAAGACTTTTCCTTCGTTGACGATATTTACATTTTTTATAAGAACTTTCATTTCAATTTATTTCGCTGTAAAATTAAGATTTTAAGTTTTAATTCACCCCAAAATCGCAAAACGAATGCTTAAAGTTTTACATTTGCAAAAAAAATTCGACTTTGTATAAGAAACTATTAGGACAGACAGCGGTATATGGACTTAGCTCCGTATTAGTCCGTATTTTTCCATTTATCATTGCACCCATCGTTACAAAGGCTTTCGGACCAGCTGCTTCGTCACCGTTTGTAGACTGGTATTCCATTGCAGGTGTAATTACGGTATTGCTTACACATGGCATGGAAACTTCTTTCTTCCGATTTGCACAAGAGGATAGCATTGACAAAAAAACATTGATTTCAACCTGCTCAATGAGTATCATCAGTATGGGGTTAATTTACCTTATTCTGGGATATGTATTCAGATTTCAGCTTGCTGAAGCCTTTGAAACTCCTGATCAGGTCAATTTTCTAATCATATTCTTATTTATTCTCTCATTGGATGCATTTTCAACCATCCCATCTGCTATATTGAGGTTACAAGGAAAACCCTTCAAATATATGCTTTCCAAGGTAGCCGGCTCCCTGGTTTACTTTTTACTGGTTTTATTCTTCATCAGATGGCTTCCTAAACATCCTGAGGGAGTACTTGGGCTAAAATATAATCCTGACTTCGGAGTCGGATATGTTTTCGTTGCCAATCTCATCCAAAGTATTATCACTCTTTTGATTGTAGGAAAAGAATTCTTCAGCTTCAGTATATCCAAATTCGATTTCGGACTGTGGAAAAGAATCATGAACTATTCCTGGCCGGTAATGATTGCAGGACTGGCTGGTATTGTAAATCAGACATTAGACCGACAATTCTTAAAATACCTCCTTCCTGAAGAAGAAGCCCGTCATCAGATTGGAGTATATGGAGCAGTTTACAAGATTGCTACCTTTATTACTGTGTTCAGACAGGCCTATCAATTGGGTATTGAACCTTACTTTTTTTCAAGTTTCAAGAACAAGGATTCTCACAAGACCTATGCCGTATTGATGGATATTTTTGTAGTATGTAGCTGCATCATTTATATGGGACTTATGGTAAATCTTCAATGGATTTCTGAAAAATATTTAAGAAACCCTCTTTACTATGAGGGAATTGAAATCATTCCATTTATCATGCTTGGAGCTTTGTTTCTGGGAATCTACCTTAATCTTTCTATATGGTATAAGCTATCAGACCAGACACGGGTTGGCTTATATATTTCTGTTATAGGAGCATGTATCACCATTCTTATCAACTTCTTGTTCATTCCTCAATATGGATATTGGGCAAGTGCCATAGCAGCACTGATTACCTTTATGTCTATGATGATCATTTCCTATGTATGGGGACAAAGGCAGTATCCTATTCATTATAATATAGGTAAAATATTGATTTATCTGGGATTCACCATTGTTTGTTCATTGGTTTCTTTCTATTATTTCAGAACTAATTATCTGGTAGGTAATTTATTCCTCCTTTTATTCCTGGCTTTGATAGTATTCAAAGAAAAAGCAATAGTATCCAAAATCATAAAAAGATCTTAAACTTTGGTCTTTATTTTGCTTGTAAACAAACCTGTTGTTAATTTAAACAATTATTTAAAAAGATATAAATCATAATCCCTTAAAGGTTTTAATTATTATCTTTAACCTAAATATCAAAAACAACTAATAAAACATCTTTTATACATATAATTTATGAAAATTATTGTCCCTATGGCTGGACGTGGTTCCAGATTACGTCCACATACACTGACAGTTCCAAAACCTCTTATTCCTATTGCAGGAAAACCTATCGTACAGAGATTAGTGGAAGATATTGCTAAAGTTGCAGGAGAAAACATTGAAGAGGTAGCTTTTATCATCGGAGATTTTGGTCCTGAGATCGAAAGATCCCTTATTCAGATTGCTGAAAAGCTGGGAGCAAAAGGAAGTATATATTATCAGAACGATCCTCTTGGAACTGCTCACGCCATCAAATGTGCGGAACAATCTATGCAGGGAGATATCGTTATTGCCTTTGCAGATACTCTTTTCCGTGCAGATTTCCAGTTGGACAAAAATTCTGACGGTGTAATCTGGGTGAAAAGTGTTGAAGACCCATCAGCGTTCGGAGTTGTAAAACTGGATAATTACGGTTTTATTACCGACTTTGTTGAAAAACCAACGACTTACGTTTCAGATCTTGCTATCATTGGTATCTATTATTTCAACAGTGCTGAAAAGTTGATGGAAGAAATTAATTATATCATGGATAATGATATTAAAAACGGCGGTGAATACCAATTAACAACTGCTCTTGAAAACCTCAGAGCTAAAGGTGCCAAGTTTACCCTTGGAAAAGTAAACGACTGGATGGATTGCGGTAACAAAAATGCTACTGTAGAAACCAACAGCAAAATCCTTGAATATGAAAGAGAAGCAATGACTCACTATCCTGCTTCCGCTGTGATTGAAAATTCTTTGATCATTCAGCCTTGCTTTATTGGAGAAAATGTAAAAATTTCCAATTCAAAAGTAGGACCTGGCGTTTCTTTAGGAAACAACACAACTGTTGTAAATTCTAATATTGAAAACTCCCTGATTCAGGAAAACACAAGAATTAATCACGGGAACCTTTCCAATTCTATGATCGGTAATTCCGCACAGTATTTTGGGGTTGCCAGAGAAATATCTTTAGGTGATTATTCCGTATTAGATTTTTTATCTAAATAAGGATAGGAAATATTTAACTTAAACATCATATCATCAGGCCACACAAAATGTTTTGTGTGGTTTGGCGTTAATATTGCAACGTATTTTTTAATTAAAAGATAAATACATGAAAAACTGGATCCCATTTCTTTTATTGCTTCTTGCCTTATCATCCTGTAAGACCCGTAATACTGCCCAAAGTGATAGTGATCATACACGGGATAGCATTAATGGTGCAAAAAATATAGATAATGGAAATCCAAAAGATGTTAATGAACCGGTGAGAGACAAACTCACTTTTTATGAACATGTATTGATCCCACCCAAATTTGAACAAATCAAAATAGACAGCAAAGTAAGAGTAGAAACAGGAAGCTATGTTCCTACACTGGACGCAACCATCTATATTGAAAATGATAAAAAGGTGTGGATGAATCTGAGAGCTTTGTTCATCAATGCAGCAAGAGGTATCGCTACACCGGAAGGAATAAAGGGCCAGGATAAAATCAATAAAACCTATATAGATTCCGATTTTGACTATCTTAATAATCTGCTGAACGTTAATTTCATTGATTATAAATCGTTGGAAAAGATCTTACTGGGGAGAACTTTTGTAAAGATCAACGACAGACAGTTTGACCTTACTCAAAATGCCCAGGGTTTTAAAATGGTTTCCAATACGAACCAGAAAATCGTTACGGACGAAAAAAACAGAGAGTATAAGGTGGCTCTCCAATACGACACCAATTACGATTTGTTAGCCGTGAATTTAAAAGATATTCTGTCATCAGACGAACTAGATGTTTCTTATAGTGACTGGAATGAATACGGAGGAATACGCCTTCCAAAAAATGTTAAAATAATTATAAAAGGCTCAAAATCTAGTCAGATTTTACTGGAAAACACGAAATTTGACTTTTCGAGGATGGAAACACCTTATTCTGTACCATCCAGTTATAAGAAAATTGAGATTAAATGATTAGAAAATTTAGCTTTTTAATAGGTGTTTTGATGTTCGGACTGCATCAGGGACAGCAGACCAAAGAACAACTGCAGAAGCAGAATGCCGAACTTAAAAAACAAATTGCACAAATAAATACCGATTTAGCCAAAACCAGAAGTGAATCTAAACTTTCCGTAGCCTACCTTTCCAATGTCAACCAAAAATTGGTATTAAGAGAAAAGGTTTACAATAATACGCAGAAAGAAAAAAGATTCATTGAGGATGATATCTACTTACGTCAGCTGGAAATCAACCGTCAGAATAAAGAACTGGCAGTTTTGAGAAAAAACTATGCTGAAGTTTTGGTGAATGCTTATAAAAACAAAGGAGTACAGAACAAAGTAACTTTTATTCTTTCTGCTAAAAATTTAGGAGAAGCCATTCGAAGAGTTCAGTATCTGAAACAATACTCAGACTACCAGGATAAAAAAGCAGCTGAAATCACAAATGCTGCCAATCTCATCAAAAAGACCATTGCCCAAAAGCAAAATTCTGTAAAAGCGAAAGAATCCCTTTTGATTAACCAGCAGAAAGACCTGGCAACCATTAATGCTGAAAGAGCTCAAAAAGAACAGTTGGTAGCTGAATTCAAGAAAAACGAATCCAAGCTGACTGCTGAACTTAAGCAAAAACAAGTTCAGTCTAAAGCACTGGAAGGACAGATCAGAGCTATTATTGCAGAAGAGATCAGAATTGCAAAAGCAGAAGAAGAAGCCAGAAGAAAGGCAGAAGCAGAAAAAATACGTTTGGCAAAACTTGCTGCTGAAAGAGAAAAAGCAAGAATCGAAGCGGAAGCTAAGGCAAGAGCTGAAGCCCTTGAAAGAGAAAGAAGACTTGCAGAAGCAGAAGCCAAGAGAGCTGCAGAACTTGCTGCAAAAAGAGCTGAAGAAGAAAGGAAGCGTAATGAAGATGCCGCGAGAGCCGAAGCTAATGCAAGAGATGAAGCCAGAAGAGTAGCCGCTAAAAAAGCTTCAGACGAGGCCAATGCAAGAGCTAAAGAAGCTGCAGATAAATTAGCTGCCGCAAGAGCAGCAGAAGCAGCGCTTACGAAAAGAAAAGAAGAAGAGAAAAAGGCAGCAGAGAGCAAAGCCATGACAAGCTACGGAGTTTCCACCGCTACAGGAAGCAGTTTTGCAGATAACAGAGGTAGATTAGGCTATCCTGCAGACAGAGCCGGACAAATCACTCACCGTTTCGGAAGACAGCCACACCCGGTTTTCAAAAATATTACTGAAGAAAATAACGGGATCAAAATTTCCGTCCCTTCAGGCGCACGTGCAAAATCGGTGTTCCCGGGATCAGTATCTTCGGTACTGGCCAACAATGACGGAACCAAGACCGTTATTATCAAACACGGAAGTTATTTTACCATTTATTCCAACTTAGGAAATGTAAGTGTTTCCAAAGGACAGCAGGTTTCATCAGGAACTCCGGTAGGTACGATAGCTCAGGATTTTGATGGTGCTTATACGCTTGATTTCCAAGTATGGAACGGAAGTACACCAGTTGATCCATTAGGTTGGATTTCATATTAAAAAAAGTGTAACTTTGCAAAAATTTTAAGAGATGAATACACTAACAATACTTGCCTTATCTTGGCAGCACATCCTTATCGTAGCAATACTTTTGGTATTACTTTTCGGAGGAAAGAAAATCCCTGAATTAATGAGAGGAGTTGGTTCAGGAATCAAGGAATTTAAAGATGCAGTAAAAGAAGAAGACAAACCAGGTTCTGAAAACAAATCGGCTTCCAATAATAACAATTCTTCCAGCAACTAAAATTCCTTAGAATTAATGAAATTTACTGAGACTGCATGGAAAGTCTTCAATCAAGCTATTGAAGACTATCACGTGTCTGATGACGTTAACACTCTAATTAATAACCCGTTCGAAAAAGATAGTTTGGAACGGATTTTGTATGCAAAGAACTGGATTGATACCGTTCAATGGCATTTGGAAGATATAATTAGAGATGAAAATATTGATCCGGCTGAAGCTCTTCAACTGAAGAGAACAATAGACGCTTCCAATCAAAAAAGAACTGATTTGGTAGAGTATATTGATGGCTGGTTTCTTAATAAGTTTGAAAATATAACTCCTAAACCTGAAGCAAAAATAAATACAGAAACTCCCGCTTGGGCAGTAGACAGGCTATCAATTCTTGCATTAAAGGTTTATCATATGTCGTTAGAAGCCAACAGAGAATCTGCTTCTGAAGAACACAGAAACAACTGCCAGGCTAAGCTGGATGTTCTGCTTACTCAGAAAGAAGACCTATCAACTTCTATAGATCAGTTGCTTACTGATATTGAGAACGGTAACGTTAAGATGAAAGTGTACAAACAAATGAAAATGTACAATGATGAAAGTCTTAACCCAATCCTTTATCAAAAAGGGCAACAAAAATGAAACGACTATTTTTCTTTGGAGTACTTATCATATTAACATCTTCCTGCGCATCGGAGAAGCTTAATCTTTCTCCGTTGTCAAATAATTTTTACAGTGATGCTAAAGGGTCTGATTCAGACAGAAGCTCTAAGAAGAATTTTAATATCAATATCAAACAGAATGTCAATGCTTCTGAAATTTCAAATATGATCTCCACTTTTCCCAAGTTTAAAAACAACGGATTAAATGATGAGATTACCAGTTTGAAATACAGCCTGCAGAATTATTTATATGCTATTGATGCCAGCAATTCTGCCGGAAAAAGCAGAGCCCTTAAAAGCTTCGAAAAATCATACAAAAAAATTCAAAAGCTAAGGCAGAATCTTGACAGAGACGACGATGAAGTTCTTAACAGATATCTGGTGCGTTTAAAAACCAATATTTCTGTTATTGAAGATACTTTGCCAGGAAGTTAAAAACTAATTGAACTATCAATGATTAAAATTCAGGCGGAAGCCAATGTTCCCACAGAGCACGGCACTTTCCGAATGATCGCTTTCTCCGAAAACGAAAACGACTGGATGCCGCATATGGCCATCGTTGCTGAAAATACAGATTTTTCAAAACCGGTCAATGTTCGTTTCCATTCAGAATGTATTACCGGAGAAGTTTTCCATTCAAAAAAATGTGAATGCGGCCAACAATTGGATGCTGCAATGAAATATATCCATGAAAACGGTGGGATTATCATCTACCTTCGTCAGGAAGGAAGAAACATCGGGATCATCAACAAGCTTAAGGCTTACTCACTACAGGAAAAAGGATTGGATACCGTACAGGCCAATCTTGAACTGGGACTTCCTGCAGATGACAGAAACTTTGGCGTAGCCATTGAAATTCTTAATCTATTGGAGGTAAAAGATATCAATCTTCTGACCAATAATCCTGAAAAGGTAAAATATGTGGTAGACAGCAATATTCACCTTAATTCAAGAGTCCCATTACAGATTCCTGCCAATGAAATAAGCAAAGGTTATCTGCAGACAAAAAAAGACTTCTTTGGACATCTTCTTGATGACAATGATAACTAATAAAAATAAAGCCTCAGAATAAATACTCTGAGGCTTTTAATTTTTAATATACTGCTCAAAATACAGGCTTTGTATAAACAGATACCAAGTAGACACTTTGTATCATTTTCTATTATAAATCAAAAGCCCCGAGAGAATTTCTCCCGGGACTTTTTTAATTATAAAAAACTGAAAAGATATTTCTTAGTATTTAGTTACAATTTTAGACTCGTCAATATTGTAATATTTGATTACACTTTTATAATCGTTGTAATCTACGCCAGCACCTTTCGCCATTTTTGCACCACCAGTTCCTGTTCCATTTGCAGGAAGAATAAGAACTCTGAATTTTTTATTCTGATAGTATGATGGGTTAGCTGTTAAGCTGAATGTATTGGTAGAGTTAATATTAATGGTAGCAGCATACTTACTGAATTCATAAATATAATCTACAGCATCGTTATTTCCATTACCTACGTAATAAGTATAAGGAAGAAGTTTCCATACAGGAGAATCTCCGTCAGTACCAATCTGCATATAAATAAGCACCATATCGGATTGTATTAATGGCTTGTTAAAGTCATCACTCCATCTGTAAAGATTGTCATTAACTCTTGTAAAAGTAGGAGATATATCAAATGATTGGTTTATGGTATCATAATCTGTTCCTTGTACTACAGTATCATCGTTATCACAGCTATAAGCGGTAAAACCTACAGCCCCCAGGAATAAGAAGAGAAGTATTTTTTTCATTTTTATTAAAGTTTAGTTATTATTTATATTGCGTATTCAAATCATATACCAAAAATTTCAAAAACTTTGTTTTCCTCACTTTTTTAATTGTATTTTTGTTCTTATTCAAAAAGTCATGAAGAAATTATTATATACTTCACTCTTTATTGCTGCGTTGATAAGCCCTAAGGTGAAAGCCCAGTATCAGCCAAAAAATGCTTCTAAGGAAGATCTGAAAAAAGCTCAGGAATGGGTTGATATCACTTATAAAAATCTTTCTCAGGATGAAAAACTGGGACAGCTTTTTATTGTGGCATTGTATACCAACAGGGGGGAAGATTATATCAGCCAGGTAAGAAATATTGTTACAAATGATAAAATAGGCGGTTTGATTTTAATGCAGGATGACGCAGCAAGGGAAATTAACCTGGTGAATGAATTTCAGCAAAAATCTAAAGTTCCTTTGATGATCGGGATGGATGCAGAATGGGGACTCTATCAGCGAATTGCTACTGCCCACAAATTTCCATGGGCCATGACATTAGGCGCTATCCAGGATAAAAATCTTGTGTACCAGATGGCTGCAAAAATTGCAGAAGATTGCAAAAGAATGGGAATCAATTGGGATTTCGCGCCTGTAGTAGATGTCAACACCAATCCTGATAATCCGATTATCGGCAACAGAAGTTTTGGCTCTGAAGTGAATAATGTCATCACCTCTGCCCTATCCTACTCCAACGGTCTTCAGGATAATAATATTTTAGCGGCTATTAAACACTTCCCGGGACACGGAGATACCAGTACAGACTCTCACCTTGATCTTCCGGTAGTTCCTCATGGTATTGACAGACTTGACGCTGTGGAACTTGCTCCTTTCAAAGCACTGATGAATAAAGGAATTGGCGGTGTAATGGTTGCTCATTTATATGTTCCAAGCTTAGAATCAGAAAAAGGAATTCCGGCCTCTGTTTCTAAAAACATTATTACAGGAGTACTGAAAGATAAACTAGGCTATAAAGGTTTAATCATTACAGATGCATTAAATATGGGCGCTGTGGCGAATAAATACCAGCCGGGCGAACTGGATGCTATGGCCTTTAAAGCAGGAAATGACATTATGCTTTTCTCTCAAGGTGTTTCTGAAGGCAAAAAACTGATCCAGAAAGCTCTTGATAAAGGAGAAATTCCACAATCCAGAGTGGAAGAAAGTGTGAAAAAGATCTTGTTGACAAAATATTTTCTTGGTCTTACCCAATACACTCCTAAAAATCCTGAAAATATCAATAAGGATCTAAATAATGATTCTCACACCCAATTGGTACAGAATCTTTATTCCAATGCCCTGACTTTATTAAAAGACGAAAAGAAATTGCTTCCTCTTACAGGAAAACAGATTTATTATGTTCCTCTTGAAGAAGCTCCTTACCAGACTTTCGCCAACAGATTGGGAAATAATATTATCATTAAAAAAGCAGGAGAAATTAAAACTATTCCGGCGGGATCCACAGTTATTGTAGGTTTCCATAAAGATAATTCTACGGCTTACAAACCTTATAAAATTTCAGCAGAATCTAAAAAAGTACTTTCTGATCTTACCAAAAATCAAAATGTCATTCTGAATGTATTCGGGAGTGCTTATGCCTTAAAGGATATTGATATTTCAAAAGTTTCAACCGTTCTTGTTTCATATGAAAACAATGATGATTCTATGAATGCAACTGCGGATGCTTTCAATGGAAAAACAAAAATATGGGGAAAACTTCCGGTACTGGTTAATGATCAATTGAAACCGGGAATGGGTATAGATCTTCCTATGACAACCTCAACAAAAACCAAATAATACAAAATTAAAACAACAATAATCTAATGAAAATAGGCATACTTTGCTACCCTACCTATGGAGGAAGCGGAATTGTAGCAACAGAATTAGGAATGTCACTTGCCAACAAAGGCTATGAAGTACACTTCATCAGTTCTGCACTTCCTGCAAGATTAGATATCACCAACCCGAATATTTTCTTTCACAGGGTCAATGTTCAGACCTATCCGCTTTTCCAGTATCAGCCTTATGATATTGCACTAAGTTCGATGATCTACAGGGTTGTCAATCTTTATAAACTGGATCTTCTTCATGCACATTATGCCATTCCTTACGCATATGCGGCATTTACGGCAAAACAAATGCTCAAGGAAGACAATAATGATATTCCGTTGGTCACTACATTACACGGTACAGATATTACCCTTGTAGGCCAGCACCCGAGTTATAAACATGCGGTAGAATTTTCGATCAATCAGTCTGATGCGATTACTTCGGTTTCTGAAAGTCTGAAAAAAGATACCCTTCAGTTTTTCAATATCAAAAAAGAAATTCAGGTGATTACCAATTTTATTGATAATTCTGAATTTGATGACTGCTCTGAGTGCCAGAGAACACAGTTTGCCAATCCGGATGAAAAAATTCTGATTCACGTGTCTAACCTTCGTCCTGTAAAACGGGTAGACGAAGTGCTGCAGATCTTTAAGAATGTGGAAAGAAAAGTGAAATCCAAGCTGATCATCATTGGTGAAGGTCCTGATATGGAAAAAGTAAATCAGTTCCTGGAAGAAAATCCTGAGCTTATTTCCAAAATCCGCCTTTTAGGAAAGGTGAATGATCTCTATAAAATTTTACAGCTTTCGGATGTATTTCTTCTGCCTTCCGAGCAGGAAAGTTTCGGTCTTGCAGCGTTGGAAGCCATGGCAGCGTATACTCCGGTGATCAGTTCCAATGCAGGAGGAATTCCTGAGGTGAACATTCAGGGAGAAACCGGATATCTTGCTGAAATCGGAAATGTGGAAGCGATGAGCAACTACACCATCAAGCTGTTGAGTAACGATGAACTTTTAGCCAAAATGAAGCAAAATGCGAAAGATCAGGCAATAAAATTCGATTTGAAAAACATTCTTCCTATCTATGAGAAAATGTATAGAACAACCATAGAAAATTTTAATAAGGAGCTGACGAAAGTATAATATTTCTATTATATTTACGTCACACTTATGACGGAAAAACTACTTCAATATCTTTGGAACTATAAGGTTTTCAAACATTTTGACTTCAAGGATATTGAAGGAAAATCCGTTGAGATCATCCATTTCGGAAAATGGAACAAAAATGCAGGCCCTGATTTTCTTGACGCTAAAATCAAAATCAACGGCTTACTTCTCGCAGGAAATATAGAACTGCATGTACGCTCTTCAGACTGGATTTTCCACAATCATTCCCAGGATCCCAATTACCGCAATATTATTCTTCATGTTGTATTCCAGCACGACATAGACATTCATGAACTTATCGGAAAGCAGGTTCCAACCTTGGAACTTCAAAGTTATATCGATAAAAATATTCTTTGGAAATATGAAAAACTTATGAATGGCGATGAATTTATTGCCTGCGAAAAGATTTTTGATCCGAAAAAAATCCCGGTCAATTTTTATGAAGAAAGTATACTGAAAAAACTGGATGAGAAATCTTCAGAACTTGAACAGAGTTTACATCAATATAAAAATAATTTTGAAGCCGTTTTATTTCACAGTTTTGCCTACTCATTCGGGTTAAAAGTAAATGCTTCTATTTTCCGGCAGATTGCAGAAAGTATTGATTACAGTATTATCAATAAAATACGTCAGAATCCCCTTCAGCTTGAAGCGTTATTATTTGGAATTTCAGGATGGCTTGAGAAACCCCAGGACGGGCAGATGACAATATGGAAAAGAGAATTCGATTTTATCAAGGCAAAATTTTCCATTTCTGATTTACAATTTCATCCTAAGTTTTTAAGACTAAGACCACCGAATTTTCCAACAATCCGGTTGTCACAATTGGCTGACCTGTACAGGCAGCAGAATTTATTTTCAAAAATCATGGAAGCAAGAAGCGCAGAACAGCTGTACACTATTTTCAGCTCTGTAAAAGCTTCTGAATATTGGGATTTTCATTTTAATTTCGGGAGTATTTCCAAAGTACAGCCTAAAACACTGAGCCAAGATTTTGTTGATCTTCTCATTCTAAATACCATACTTCCTTTACAATATACTTATCACAGATATCATAAGGAAGATATTGCAGATGAAATTATTGCACTATACAAGACAATTTCCGGAGAGAAAAACACCATCATTACGAGCTGGAAAAAACACGGATTAAAGGTTAGCAATGCGCTGGAAAGTCAAAGTCTTATCTATCATTATAAAACCTATTGCGAGCCGAAAAATTGCTTAGCCTGTACTATAGGCTATAAACTCTTAAAAGAATAACCTTATCCGGGCAGTTTTGTCGATTAAAATCTTTGTCAAAAAAATTCCTTAACTTTGATTGATAGATTCAAACTTTTAAATAACAATCTGGAAATGCTGAGTAATATTCGTCATAAAATGGAAAGAGAATGGTTTGGTGTACTGACCAGAATGGGAGCCAAGCTGGGAATTCCTGTTTCTAAATTGAGAGTTTTCTTCATCTATTCTACTTTCGCTACAGCTGGATTTTTCTTTCTGATCTATCTGGGACTGGCATTCACCCTTTGGATTAAAGATATTTTCATCACCAGAAGACCAAGTGTCTTTGATTTATAAATTATGAAATTTTTACCGATTACTTCCGCAGAAGATCCTAGAGTTCAGGAAATCTATACTTCTTATACTACCACTTTTCCTGTAGACGAACAAAGAGATAAAGATCAGTTTGAAAGTTTATTTACAAATCCTTATGTGGAATTCATGTCTGTTATCCACGAATCGGAAGCTATTGGCTACCTCATCCTGTGGAAGCTGAGTTCTTTTGTTTTTGTAGAGCATTTTGAAGTTTTTGAAGCATTCAGAAGTAAAAAACTGGGATCTCATATTATGAATCATTTATCAGAAAATTACCCAAGTATTATTCTGGAAATTGAACCTGCAGAATTGAGCGAAGATGCTTCAAGACGGTATTCTTTTTATCAGAGAAATAATTTCAGTCTGATTGATACTACTCATGTTCAGCCGAGCTATGGCGAAGGGAAAAAATCTTTAAACTTATGGCTGCTGGCCAATTATACTCCTGAAAATATAGAGGAAGCCAAAAAAGAAATTCATAAAATTATTTATGCTTAAAATATAAAACGCCGGAATAGTCTTCCGGCGTTTTTATTTTCTATTTCTTGACCACAAAAGGCACAAAAGTTTTAAACACTTAAGTTTTTAGAGCAAAACTTTATGCATAATGAGTTCACCTAAGTTTTGTGAAAATCTTTGATTTCAATCTTATGTGAGCTTTTATGAGGTATAATTTTAAACTCACATAACTGTACAAAAGTGTTTTAAAATGAGTCCTTTTGTGACTTTTGTGGTTTTATAAAGTTTATCAGACAACTTTTTCTATTAATTTACTTCATACTCCAGTTTGATGGTAATACTGGCTTCTTTTTCTTTGGATGAAGTATTGAAAGTTCCACCGTAAGAGTAATCTTCATTGGAATTGGGTGCCGTAATCTGAATTACACCCATGGTTGCCTTCTTGAGATTTCCGAGACTGCTTCCAGAATTTTCTGCAATTTTTTCAGCACGTTCTTTAGCATCTTTTGTAGCACTGGCAATCATTTCCTGTTTTACTGTAGCCAGCTTGGTGTAGAAATACGCTGGTGAAGAAGAAGTGAATTCAATGCCACGGTTGATAATCTCGGTAATATTTCTGGAAAGGTTTTCTATTTTTCCCACTTCTTTACTTTCAATAGAAACTTTTTGGGTGAGATTATAACCGGAGAATTCCCCTTGTACATAGTTTCCGTTTGAATCATTATAGCTTCTGAACTGTTTCTGAATATCTACGGAAGAAAACACGATCTCTTTCTGTTGTATCCCTTTTGAAAGCAAATAGTCATTAATTACTTTTCTGTCTGTCGCCAGTCCATCGTAGGCAGATTTGAGATCCACATTATTTTTGGAAAAGCTTCCGGACCAGGTGATCAGATCTGATGTAAACTGTTTGGTTCCTAATCCTGTCACGGAAATGGTATTTTCAGATTTATTCCTGTTTTTAATAGCATTTCCCAAAAAACCGAGACCTACTACAAAACCTAATGCTGCAATAGCTACTGCAAAAATGTTTTTATTCATAAAATGTGTGAATTTGGATTGTTACATTATACTGTATCAATTTCTATTCCAACATTTTAAGAATTTATTAACATTTACATTACTTTTGATCCTGGTTTACTCTCTCCAGAAAAAGCGGAACTGTCTCTTCCAGTCTCAGCATGACCCCCTAAAGATTTCTTGCTTTTACATAGGTTCGTACCTGAGGTTTTGCTAAAAACGAAAATTGAATAAATTCAGAGATTCTGTCACCGGGAATTCCTGCTCTAATAAAATATTCGTCATCTATTCTGTCCCGAACCCACGCAATATGTTCCTGCAGATCATCATACCGATATTGTCTTTTCTGTCTTCTGGCTTTACCGCTTATCAGATCATATACGCCCTGAACATTCAGGTTTCCCAAAAGTATCGGTAAAAGCACACTTTTTACTTCTGCCGGTTTTTCTCTCATTTTTCCGACCGGCTGCGGAAGACCGACGGCATCTCTCACCTGTTCTCCTTTATCTACTTTAGCTACAATCCGGGAATCTGTTTCCAGATCTCCGGTGAGTTTTTTTACAATCTTTACTTCACCAACATCTCTCGGGATCTGATAAAGGGTAACAAAGAGCGGCAGGTTGGCATCACTGGTAAGAACTTTTCTGGAAACTCTTCTGAAATCTTCTTTTACAAATCTTAATTCATCATTAGGATTGGCATCAATAGAAAATATACCTTCAGAATCAGAATATACTTTTTTATCCGTAGACATGTTGATAACAATTACTTTACTTAAATTCTCTCCATTGTCATCTACGATTCGCCCTGTCACTTTCTGCTGAGAAAAAATAAAAGTACTGCACAGAAGCATCAGGAAAAGAAAAAACTTTCTCTGTCCGGATGTTTCAATATTTTCAGTAAAATAACCCAACTTCTGATTTTTATATATTATTCTTTAATTCCTTCTAATTTGTTTGTCTTACTGTATTCCCCGAAGGCAATTTTAAGTTCATATTCAATGACAGTGACACTAAAATCTTTACGGTATCTTTTCGCCAATGAACGGGTTTTATCTGCATACAGAAGAAATGCATCAATTTGTTCTTCATCCATTCCGTACTTTTTAAGGAACCCCAGATTTACTTCATTCTTAACCCTCCTGAGGAAATCCCGGGTTTCATTGTAATTGGCTTTGGTAACCTTAGGCTGTGCCAATTTCTTTACAGCATTAAATACGCCAAACAAATTGACCTGCCCTGCATTGAAATCATGACCTGTAAAAGTTTTGGATGTGGTGTTATTGGGTAAAGGCTGATTCAGCGGACTTCTCATATAATCGTCCATATCTGATTTTAAAGCCTGAAGTTTTCTGGATTCATTATAATGCTGATTATCTTTTGCCAGATTTCCGGTAGGTCTATACTTAATCCTGACCTCAGGAATCTGAATTTCCATCTTCTTCAGAATTATGTTGAACGGAGCATCGATCTCTTCTTTGGTCAATTTTTTATCAACTCGGTAATATCCTTCTTTTACAAATCTGATCTCATCATTTTCTTTAGCTTCGATTTCAAATTTTCCGGACATATCACTTAATACACTTCTATTCCCTGTGATATTAACAACCAGTACAGGAGCTAAATCAAGGTCATCGCCTGTTATTACCTTTCCTGATATTTTTTGCTGTCCCCACAATACTGAAGCGATACAAAAAAGCACTAATAATAAAACTCTTCTGATATATTTTATTTCCATATTATCTTTGAGTTTGCGGAGCACGATAAGATGAAATTCTTGTCAGGACAAAACGCTGAAACCTGTTCAGATCCGCATCACTGCAGAATCCGTATTTCAGGATTTTTTTCCTTTCAAAACCGCCTGCAAAAACATAATAGATAAAATGTTCTATCAGAGGTTTCTCAATTTTAAGATTGGTAAAATAATCATCACCAAGGCTTGCTCTGATGTACTTCATTAAATCTACATCATCCCATTTATCTTTCACTTTCCCAATAGAAAATCCCTGGCCTTTCGGCTGTACAAATTCCCCGGGTTTTGCGGCCAGTATTCTGGGATCTGATTTCTGAGCAATATACCGATCCATTTCTTTGAGCAGTTTTTCAACCTTTTGAGGTTTATTATAAAGTTTTGAATCAATTTTAAGGTTTCCGGTGAGCCCCTGTTTCACTTCCACTTCAGGAATCTGAATAGTCTGGCGAACCATACTTATATTCATCGGAGATTGTGTATTTTCCTGGGAAACTATTTTGGTGATACGTTCATAACCCGCTTTTATAAAACGAAGTTCATCTCCCTGTCTTCCCGAAATCATAAAATGACCATCCCTGTTTGAAACTACGATCTCATCAGTTCTGATATTGACAACATTCACATCCTGCATTTCAGTGCCGTTTTCGGAAATGATTTTACCAAATATATAGCTTTGGGCCTGGGTATGAATAAAAAGAATAAAGGATAAGAAAAAGAATAGTTTAAGTTTCACGGGCTATTTTTTATAAAGCAAAGCTAAAATTATTTTTAATGTATCCCATAAGTTTAACCACAGTTAACGCGTTTTAATATTTCTTTTTGATTTTTACCCTGTAAACTGTTAAATAGCGTAATTAAATTGTTAAAGTTTCTTTTAAATTTTAGCTAACTTGCAGTCTCAATTCTCTTTTAACAATGCAAAATTCTTACACAGTCATCAATGCTTCTGCCGGATCCGGGAAAACCTATGCCCTGGTACAAAGGCTTCTGATGATCTGTCTCCGCTACCCTAATCAGCAGCAGTCGATCAGGAATATTCTCGCGCTTACTTTTACCAATAAAGCAGCGAACGAGATGAAGGAAAGAATTTTATCGTGGCTGGGAAATTTTTCAGCTAAAGATTATGCAGAAAATACGGATCTGAAAAACATCCAGAAAGCATTTGAAGAACAGGGCCTGAAAATTACCATCGATGACCTTCATCAGCGTTCTAAAAAAATGCTGGATTATGTTCTCCACAATTATTCCACACTGAATATCGGAACGATTGACCGTTTTAACTCAAGGCTGGTAAGAAGTTTTTCCTATGAATTGGGACTGGCTAAAAATTTTAACCTTGAAATTGAAGCTGAACCGTTTCTGATAGAAGCCGTTGATAAGATGCTGGATCAGATTGGTGAGAATGAGACTATTTCCAATTCTTTCATGGATTATGTAGACTACAGTCTTGAAAACAATGAAAGGATCAATCTTAATAAAAATCTTTATGATTCGGCTAAGGAATTTGTAAAGGATATTCACTATGAGCATCTGAAAAGCAATAAAAGCTTTGACGATGCCAGTTATGAGAATATCAAGAATACGCTTCGTAAAGAGATTGTTCTCAATAAAAAACAGTCTGCAGAGCTTGCCGCAAGTTCTATTGAATTATTCAGATCAAGAAATATTGATATTGAAGATTTTGCTCAGGGTAAAAACGGAATCGGAGGCTTTTTTACTAAGGTTATCGATTTTTATCAGCAGAAAAGAACTGGTTTTCCTTTCCCTACTACGCAGGAAGACTCTGTTATCAATAATTATAGAAAGGGAGCGTCTTCAAAATCGAAACATAAAGAGTCTGAAATTTTCGAAATCCTGGATCAACTTCTCGACAACAGAATGAAACTTATCATTCTGTATATTGAAACTCAAAAGAAAGAAAAAGTTTTGTCTGCTCTTCTTCCTTTAAAGGTAAACAAAGATATTCAGGATGAACTTCAGAAAATTGAAGAAGAAAATGATCTTGTTCTGCTTTCCAAGTTTAATATTCTGATCAATGAAAATCTTAGAAATGAACCTTCAGCTTTTATTTATGAAAAAGTAGGTTCACAGTTTCAGCATTATTTCTTTGATGAGTTTCAGGATACATCAGAACTGCAGTGGCAGAATTTTGTTCCGCTGAGAGATCACAGTGTTTCTACAGAATACACATCATTTACATTGGTGGGCGATCCCAAGCAAAGTATTTACCGGTTTCGTGGCGGGGAAAGCAAACTGATGCTGGATATCATCAACAAAAAAGAATTTTCACCTAAAGAAGCTGATCTTCTGGTATTAAAGGATAACTGGAGAAGTGCCAGAAACATTGTACAATTCAACAATGAACTGTACCGTTTTCATTCTGAAGGATTGCTGGAAGAACATCAGAATATTTTCGGGGCAGATGCTGAGCAAAATCCAAAATCCCAAATGGAGGGACGCGTAAAGGTAAATCTGATCGAAAATCTTACGAATGAAGAATTTTACAATGATACTTCAGAAAGGATGCGGAAAGATATCCAGGAATGTCTGGATAATGGTTTCAAGTTTTCTGACATCACCATTCTTTGCCGTGGAAATTTTGATATTTTCAGTTATTCTCAGAAACTGGGAGCTTTAAAAGTCAGCTATAAAGGAGAAGAAACCAATATTAAAACGATTTCTGATAAAGGCCTTACACTGGAACTTTCCAATACGTTAAAGGCTGTTATTGAATTTCTTCGCTGGGAGCTCAATCCTAAGAATAAACATTGTCTGATTATGATGATGTACCATCTGAATACACTCGGAAAAATTGATATGCCGGATTTCACTTTAGGAATGAAAGAAATTCTGGATATTGAAGGGCATGAAGAAATTCTACAGTTTATCCAGCAAAAATATTCGCTGCAGCTTAAACAGGATAACTTTCCGAGATTCAATCTTTATAATTTTATTGAATATTATATCAACGAATTTTCTGTTGAAAATAAAGAAACAGACTTTTTACTGAACTTCCTGGAAATGCTTTTCAACTTTACGCAGAACGCAGGTGCCAGTACCAAAGAGTTTCTGAAATACTGGGATGAAGAAGCTTCTTCATACACTATTCAGGCTTCGGAAAATATCGACGCTGTCCAGATTATGACGATCCACAAGTCTAAAGGACTGGAATTCCCGATTGTTTTTATCCCAATGATGAACAAAAACCGGGACAGTGAATTTACCAACTGGTTTGATACCAATGAAAATGAAGCTTTAAAATCGGTCAACATCAACCAGTTCAGTAAAAACTTGGAAGCTTATGATGATGAAATTCTGTTTTTCAACACAAAGAATTCTTATAAAAACCTGATCGACAGATTGTGTCTGCAATACGTGGCTACCACCAGGCCTGTTGAACAGCTGTTTTTCTATCTGCAAAAGGCGAATAAGACCTCTAATAATCTTGAGCTTTTAGAATTTCTTCAGACAAAAAATCCTGAACAGGCTGACGAGTTTGATGTGTACCAGGTAAATCCTGCAATGCTGAAGAAATATTCGAAAGATAAAAGCTCTTCTTTTAAAACCCAGAATATCCAGAACCTGAAGAATGTTAATGAAAAAAGTACATCCATCAAAATTGCTACGCCGTCTAAAAATTATCAGGTAAGAAATGAAAAGGTAAGAATCGGGCTTTTTGTGCATGAACTTTTATCGAAGATCAATACAGAAAGAGATATAGTGAAAGTATTGGACGGTTATGCTTTGGAAGGGCAGATTACACTGGAGGAAAAAAATGAAATACAGATTACATTACAGGAAATTGTCAGAACGTATGCAGAATTTTTTGATGAAAAATGGGAAGTAATCAACGAAAAAGATATCATGATCTCTGAAAGAGGAGAAAGCCATATTTTCAGGCCAGACCGTGTTTTAAAGGGTGAAGAAGGTTATATAATTGTAGATTTCAAAACCGGTGAACCAAAAGCGAAAGATGAAGCACAGGTAGAAGGATATAAAAACATTCTTGAACGTCTGGGCAAAAAAGTACTCAAAACTCAGATCATTTATCTGTAATCTGAAGATTTACAAAACATTACTGTAACAATTTTTCACAAAAATTGTTCAAATATAAAAAGGTTTTAGTATTTTTATTCTAAGACGAGTACAATCATACAGTCTTTGATTATATTTTGTTTTACAACTAACCAACCATGAGAATATACTTGAACTCCTTTTTTATAAGCCTGATTATCATGTTATTTACGACAGTGGTCACTTACAATATTGTTGATTGCTTAGACCCGCCCGTTACCCCAGATGACCACCATTTTGGGCCCGCTGAAAATATTGCCAACTCTTTATTTCTAAGTTTTGTATTGGGAGCGGTGGTTTTTATTTCTGCTGTCAGAATTCAAAGGCGGCCGTATAGGAAATAATTCATTATCATAACAAAAAAACCGCTATTCTTAAGAATAACGGTTTTATATTTTGAAGAATTTTCAATCTTAAGCAGTTGTATCAGGAGTAAATACTCTCTGTGACAATTCCTGATCAAAAAGGTATAATGCAGATGGATTATCGCACACCATTTTGATTTTTGTTACGTATTGAGAAGCACTCGCTTCTTCTTCTACCTGTTCGTTGATAAACCACTGCAGGAATGATGTTGTTGCAAAATCTCCCTCTTCATTTGCATTTTTTACAATATTGAAAATACTTTTAGTTACGACTTTCTCATGTGCTAATGCTTTCTCAAAAATATCCGTTGCGTTTTCGAACTCATGTGGAGGTTTTGGAATTTCTCCAATGATAATTTCTCCTCCTACATCATTCAAATAATCAAACATTTTATCTGCATGCATCAATTCTTCTTTGCTCTGTACTCTGAAATAGTTGGCAATTCCATCCAGATCTTTTCCTGAAAACCATGCAGACATTGAAAGATAATATTGAGCGGCGTATTGTTCGTGGGCAATTTGTTCGTTAATTAATTTTGCAATTTTTTCGCTAACCATACGTATTAAATTTATAGTCAAAAATAGGGAATAAAAGCCCTAAATCAAAAGTTTTAAAGAAAATTAATACAAAAAGGATGGAAAAACATCCACCCTTAAAACATTAAAAAACTAAAATTACAAACTGTTATTTTACTTCAGCAGTTCCTGTATTCATCGGCTTTTTCATCATTCTTCTTTCTTTCATAGCCATCTTCATTTTCTCTGCTTTTGCTTTTCTGTCAGCCTGCCATTTATCATATTGATCAGGAGTAAGGATTTTTTTCATATCAGCATCCATTTGGGCTCTTTTGGCGTGCATTTCCTGCATTTTAGCTTGTCTGTCTGCCTTATGCTTGTCAAACTCTGCCTTCATTTCCTCTTTTCTTTTATCCTGAAGTACCTTTATCTGAGCTACCTGAGAAGCATTAAGATTAAGGTCTTTTTGCATCTGGTCTAAATGTTCCTGTTGTTTTTGCTCCATTCTCTGCTTCATTTCAGCAGCTCTTGCCTGTTTGTCCTGCGGAGTTGTAGTTTGTTGTGCCATTGCAAAACTTCCCATTCCGATAAATGCTATTGCTAAAACTAATTTTTTCATCTTTTTAAAATTTAATTAATTGTTATTTTGTTATTATACCTTTTTGATAATGAATTAAAACACAAGTTAAATTAACAAATTCATAAATAATGTTAAATTTTAACAAAAACAAATTAAAAAAACAACAAAAAAAGGACAGATTATAAAAACCTGCCCTTCACACCACTTAAATATAATATATGAAAATTAATTCTTTACTAAACTGCCTCTAAAACCACCACCGCTATTTCCACGGTTTTCCTGTCTAGGTGCAGAACTTTCAGATCTTTGTCTGAAGCCTCCTCCATTGTTTCCTCTGAAGCCGCTATTGTTTTCTCTTTTAGGAGCTTCTTTTCTTACTTCACTATTCCCTCTAAATCCGCCGCCATTATTATTTCTGAAGCCTCCGTTATCATTATTTCCTCTGTTTCCTCCATTGTCAGAATTTCCCCGGAAGCCGCCTCCGTTACTGTTTCTGAAACCACCATTATTATCATTTCTGAAACCGGAATTATTGTTATTTCCGTTATTTCCACGGAATCCTCCTGAATTCCCATTGTTTCCCGTGTTTCTGAAACCGTTATCCGGTCTGCTGCCTCTTCTGATAATATCAAAAGTAGGATTATCCATGCTACGGAATCTTGAGCGGTCTACCCTGTAAACGTTGATATTAATATTTCTATATCTTGGCATTACCGTATATCTCGGTACGTAATACGTTCTTCTGTAATTCTGGAAATATACGATTGGGCTGGAACCTCTGTAATAGTTATTCTGGAAAACCACAAATACTCTTGGTCCTAAAATTCTTTCCAGTGCATAAAACCTGTCATAATACCATCTGTCCGGATTATATCTGTAGAAATTATTCCATGCTGTGAAACTTGCAAACAGATTATTCAATCTCATAATCTGGTCTACCTGCCATCTGCTTAATCTGTTCTGTACGAAAAATCCGTTCCAGTCGATATTGATAATACTTCCTCTGTAGTCGTTATAATAGCTTTGGTAATAATTACTTGGATAATAGTCCTGAGGATAATTGTAATAATAATCGTCAGGGAAATAATTTCTATCATCTTGGTCACTGTAATAACCTCCATCATTCTGATAATAACCGTCATCATCCCAACCATTATTCGGATATTGCTGAGCAGACGTCAAAACGCCCAACCCAAAAGCTAATCCCAAAAATATTTTTTTCATCTCTATAGTCGTTAATTGGTTAATATATAGCAGAATATCTTAATTCTATCTTTTTGATACAAATAAAAAAAAGAAGTTAAATCATAAGATTAAACTTCTTTTAAAATATTTTTAACTATCTGATAATCAAGTGTAAAATTTACGCTCTTCCGCTATCTTTTATCCAATGTGCAATTTTTTTGTTGAAAGAGGTTTTCTCTTTCAGATCTTCAAGTTTTATATGCATTCTGTAACGCCAATAGTGTGGAAAAACCGCCGGATTGTTGATTCTTTCATTGTCCATTTTCTTATTGGTAAGCTCAGCATCTGTTGCCAGAAACTCCTGCAGCGGGAAAATAGCAAGCATAGCCTCATTATACAAATGCTGCTTCATAATGATTTCAGCAAGGTGGGGATTGAGATCTTCAGGTGCCTTTCCGTATTGTATCAGCTGTTGATTGTAATATTTCTGTGTCAATACAGGATCTTCTTTCCACCATTGTCTCAACGTTGAACTGTCATGGGAAGAAGCTGTCACTACATTCATATAGTTTGCATTCTTAGGATTATAGAACGGAATATTTTCAGAAGGCATTCTTTGTACTTTTAATGCTATGATGGCCAATTCGTCCATTACAACAGGTACACAGGCAGGAACCATTCCCAGGTCTTCACCACAGATCAGCATTTTAGTAGCATTCAGGATAACAGGAAGTTTCTCCATGGCTTTTTCAAACCACAAACGGTCCTGTCTTCTGAAGAAGTAGTCGTGGTAAAGGTCATATATACTTTTCTGTTCCGATTCGGGAAGGTATTGATAAGACTCTGTATTGTAAACATTAAATCTGGGATGGTAAACCGTCTTCCCATTTCTTTCTTCCGGTAAAAACAAAACATTGGCACAAAGGGAAATCAATTTCTCTTCAATAGATCCGTATGATTTTTTCTTAAAGAAGTCAACGAGTTTTCTCTGGGTATTAAATTCTTCTTTAAAAGTATAGGTACCATCTTCATTACGGTTCATCAACTCAAGAGCTTTTGCGCTTTCTTCTCCAAAATAATCCCATAAGATCTTATTGTTGATAAAAGGCTTACAATACCTGTCAAAATTAAACGGAATCTGCCAGGCCTTGAATTCATCCAAAACAATAGGGACAGCCGGGTAAAAGTATCCTAAAATTCCCTGTACAGCAGAGACCGGCATTCTCCATATTCTGAAGAATCCCAAAATATGATCGATTCTCATGGCATCAAAATACTGTTCCAGTGCTTTGAACCTGTTTTTCCACCATTTATAATCGTCTGCTTTCATGGCTTCCCAATTATAAGTCGGGAACTCCCAGTTCTGTCCCAACTCAGTAAACTGGTCAGGTGGTGCACCAGCCTGAAAATCCATTCCGAATAATTCCGGTTCTGTCCAG
Source organism: Chryseobacterium sp. CP-77 (assembly GCF_036362765.1). Taxonomy (NCBI): domain Bacteria; kingdom Pseudomonadati; phylum Bacteroidota; class Flavobacteriia; order Flavobacteriales; family Weeksellaceae; genus Chryseobacterium; species Chryseobacterium sp. CP-77. Next base: position 4,098,992 of record NZ_CP143637.1, on the reverse strand, counting down.
GCTTCTACAGAATATCTGTAAATACCAATGGGAAGATCTCCCTTCAACGAAACTCCCAGGTTATGGGTATAATCAACAGCATCTTTCAGCTGTACATGTAACTGATACTGTACCCAGGCATGAAGCATTGAGATATCATAGTCTTTATTCTTCGTTGTAAAAAACTGTGAAATCTTTCCTGCAATATATTTTTTGTGAGTTTTCCACTCGTTGAAATTAGGTGTTTTATATTTGTCTCTCAAAACACAGAATGCAGAATAAGGAACAAGCCAGTATTCATTATCCTTGATGAATTTCTTGAAATTTCTGTCTTTATAAATTTTATCTTTTTCCTTGTTGAAAATGGCTGTAAGATATTTCCACTTGCCTTCAATCATCTTTTCATAATCGATCAGATCCAAAGAGTTTAATTTCTCTTTTTCAGACAGATAGACATCAACTAATTCTTTCGGTAAAGAATAATCAAGGTTTTCTAAAGAGATATACTGCGGATGCAGCGCATAAACAGATACTGCTGCATAGGGATAAGAATCTGTCCATGAATAATTAGCCGTTGTATCATTGATGGGAAGAATCTGAATAATCCCAAGACCGGTTTCTTTCGTCCAGTCTGCCAGTTTTTTAATATCTGTAAATTCCCCTACTCCGAATCCATCTTCACTTCTCAATGAGAATACAGGAATTGCGACACCAGCATCATGATACATCTGATATCCCTTAAATCTAAAATAATGATTGGAAACTACCTGCAGCACATCACTCAGCGGATTGGCAACTGTAAATCTGTTTTCTCCAGTTTCTACATCTATAACCCTGTTTTCTTTCGTATCATAAATACAATATTTAAACTGGATAAATTCATTCTCCGGAATTTCAACTGAAGTTTCCCACATTCCGAAATCTGTCTGATTAAGATGAACAACTTTGTCATAGCTCCAGTTTCCCAGTGATGCTGTACTTCCGAAAAGAACAATCCTCCAATCCTTATTATAAATAGGGGCCTCTATTCTGAACAGATGGGTATGTTTTTTTAAAACCGTAACTTTTTCGGGAATAAAATCGTGCAGCTTATTGTAAAGAATTTTATTATTTAAATAATTCTCAGGAAAGTTTTTGTTATTCCATTCATCAAAAATGATAAACTCCTTATAATTATGTGGAAAACTCAAATGATGCCCCACAAATTCTTCTCTTAATACATTTCCTTTTTCATTCACCACCCGGTAATGATAAGAAATGAGTTTTGAAAAATAGTCTACTTCGCATTTCCATAAACCATTCTCCGCATAAAACATAGTATGGACATGTACGGTATTCTCGTCTTCACCAAATACCAGCTGCAAATTTTCTCCAGCATTTACAATATATCCTACATTAAAGTATAGTTTCATCTATATTTTTTTATAAAAGTACATTTTAATATCGAAAAATAAAACTTATTGGATATCAAATAATCATTAAAAAACCTTCTCAAAATAATTTGAAAAGGTCTTTATATGCTAATTTATAGCACTCTATTATCTTGTAACTAAAATCTTTTTATTGAATATAACTTTTCCTGATTCATCAGCAATATTTACAATATACGCTCCGGTTACCAATCCTTTAAGGTATACTTTTTCATCCGTTGAGCCATTTTTCACCGATAAACTCTGAGTCATTACATTTTTACCTGCCATATCAAAAATGTTCAGTTTAATGCCACCTTTTAAATTATTATTAACATGAACGTTGATATAGTGTTCATCAACTCTTGTCGGATAAATATCAAGATTAGCAACCAGAGTATTTACTGCTGAAGATTTATCATTAGCAAAATATTTACTTGCCAAATCGTAAATATGAAGTCCCTGTTCTCCCGGAAGCTGTTTAGCCTGCAAAGTTGTCAGATCTACCTCGTATAAAGCACCTCCCTTTGCACTTGCTATTACCACTTTCCCCTGAGCATTTACAGCAGAACCATTTACGGAATAATTATCAGGAATGCCAGCAATTTTACCTATAAATTGCGCTTTTAAATCTTTAGTCAGAACTTTGAAAACATTTCCTGAAGCAGCAAAAATATAGAAGTTATTATCTGCATCAGCAATCATATCACCGCCAAAACCAGTTTCCATAGCCGTAAAAGAATTTCTTCCGTTAGAAGGGTCATCTTTAATAATTCCAAGATCAGTCACAGTGTATTCTCCTGCTTTTTTGCTGATTTCCAAAAACTGTGTCCCCGCATTATTGACAGCATAGATGTTACCGTTATATCCGGTTGCCATTCTGGTAATATGAGAATTAATATCACATGATGATACTCTTGCCACCTTATTTTCCACTAAAGTAATTTCCTTTGTCTTCGGATTCAACACATAGATATTCGAAGAAAACATAGGCATGTATATCAGATTATTGTTCGAAGAGTCATAGGCAAGAGCTGCTAATGTTACAGATTGAGAATGATTGTAAGAATTTTTGTCTTCTGCTACAACACCTTTTCTTGCTTGGGAAAACACTTTTGCTGAAGAATCGGTAGTGAAAAACTTCTCTCCTGAAGTTCCATTTGTTGCATCAATTGCCCGGAAATCATTGAAACTAATACTCTGGGTATCTTTTCCTGTAATCGCAAAGAAATCCTGCTGTGCTTGCGCATTTATACCTAGCAACAGTAAAAATAGAGGGAATAAATGTTTTTTCATAGTATATATTTTTAGATTCGTAACTGTTTTTACCTTACTAAGTTACACAATTTTAAATTACAAAAACAAAAATCTCTGTTAATTGAATAAAGTTGCTCACCCATTACAAATATTACTTATCAAAAAGACGTTGGGTTACTCATTTATTTCTGTTGATCAGCATATACAAACATCAAAAATTTCAGGAGCTGTTTCCCGCTATCCATTCATACTCCTCGCGCCCATGCACTTCCACACTCCACCACATTCACCCTCCAGCCCAAGCTGCGGGGTAACCATTCCTATCGGGGCTAGGATAGTGAACGAACGATCAATGATGCGTTATAAATGATGTGACAAATTCGGGATACGGGTTCCGGGGTTATCTTTTCCAAATGGAGTAATTTAATTAATTCCGATAACATCTTTCTTTTTCATTTACGCCGCTTCTTTCCACTGTGTCATTCCGCAGGAATCCAGCCTACTTTATTAGAGGCTTTAGGATTTAAAGGTTAAAAAAGCAAAAGTAATACTAGTTATCTGATAACACTTTGTTGAGACTCCTGCCTTTAGATTAGTTCTATGAAATAAATGATTACATTTAGAAAAGAGCAAGCATTTAGTTACACTATAGATTCCTTAGAATATGATTCATACTCCGATAAAGAACTAAATGCTTTTTCATCAAAAGACTTAAATAGAAATTCGGGATTTAAAGCCCATTATCAAGGTGTTAAGAATCAGATGAATTGCTCTTACATTTATAACTTAAACCAAAAGTATGGAAAAAATTGTAATAGGTATTGACATTAGTGCCAAGACACTGGATATCTGTATTAAAAAGTGTGGTTCTTATTCTTTTAATGTTATTGCCAATGAAGCTAAGGCAATCAAAGTATTCTTCAAAATTTTTCAAGAGCCGAAATCTGAGATTATAGTTTCCATGGAAAATACAGGAAGATATAATTGGGAATTATATCAGGTTCTGGAGTATTTTAATTTTAAAGTTTTTGTACTTAACCCCTTACACTTAAAGAAAAGTATAGGCTTAATAAGGGGTAAAAATGATAAAATTGATGCTAAAAGGATCTGTGAGTTCACAGAGAAACATGAAAAAGAGCTTATAGAATGGAAACCATGCTCTGATAACATAAAGAAAATTAAAGTGCTGTTTTCTGAGCGAAATTCTAAGATAAAGCTAAGAGCTTCTTTATTAAAGCAAAGACATCTTTATTCACAACTTGAAAGTATAGGATATGATTCTAAATTTTTAAAAATGAATAAAAAGGAGATTGAAGTTTTAGAAAAGCATATAGATTTTTTAGAAAA